>CAJFMX010000027.1 GCA_904393115.1 uncultured Clostridia bacterium | reverse complement strand
TAAGTTTGCTGCCATGAATCTAAAAAAATTGGCCACCTGGAAATGGAATTGCCGCCATCCTGCACCGGATGGCGGCAAACGAACAAGATTAGGGAAAAAATACAGCTGCTATTTCGATATTTTTCCTTTTTTCGGTCTTGCTTGCACGCAAAAAACCTGCTCTGGCTTAATTGCCACAGCAGGTTTTTCTACAGGCTGAAGGACCCGCCAAGCGGGTCCTTTTTTGCATTTTGGATCAGTCGTCGATGTCCGTGCGGTAGCAGGCGACGACCTGGCCAAAGTACAGGGTGTGGAAATCGCCGTCGCCGTACCAGCGCTCGCGGACGGCCGGGTCCATCGCCTCGGGGTCCATGGGCATCGTCAGCGCGATGCGGCACTCGATGTGCAGCGCGCACTGGCCGATGACCTTGCCGTTGACCGACAGCGCGTCCAGCGGCGTCAGGTGCGCCAGCGCGTACTTGTCCACCTCGTTGCCGTGGCGCGTGCCCACCAGCGCAAGCGCCTCCTTCATGCCGTCGTCCAGCGGCACGGAGACCGTGAAGCTGTCCGCGTTCTGCAGCAGCTCGTAGGTGTAGCGGTTGTGGCGGATGGGCGCGATGAAGACCGGCCCGTTCCAGTAGCAGGACAGGCTGCCCCAGCCGATGTTCATCGTGTTGCAACGCCCGGACTTGTCCTGCACGGTGAAGAATACGCCGCCGTGCGCCATGCGGTCGAGCACGTCGGGCGCGACGTCGTAGAGCTTGACTTCTTTCATTGGGAAAACTCCTCCTTTTGTGTTTCGGTTTTGCGCCGCGGCGGGCAGACTAGTGCTGCACCGCCGGCTCGCGGCGGCGGAACAGAAGCGAGATGCTCCACAGCCCCGCAATGCCGACCAGCGCGTAGAGGATGCGCGCGAAGGCGTTCGCCTGCCCGCCGAAGATCCACGAGACCAGGTCAAACTGGAACAGCCCCACAAGGAGCCAGTTCAGCGCGCCGACAATCACAAGTATCAGCGAAATGCGGTCCATCATGCCAATTCCCTCCTCGTAAACGGTTTCGGGAATAGCATCTGCATCGGGGCGCGAATTATGCGTTCGTGCCAAAGTCGTTTCGCGGGTCGGTCGACCGACCGTGCGGCCGCAGAAACTCGATCTCGAACTTGTCAAAGGCGATCGGTTCGAGGAAGTGCTCCTGCGTAAAGGCCGTCCGGCCAAAGCGCGCGACCTCCTTTTCGTGCTTGTCCAGCCAGATCGGCCGGGCGATGTCCAGCTTGTAGCAGAGGTCGCTCAGCGCCTCCTGCGCCGCAGAAGCGCTGTCGCCCTCCGCCTCGACGACGGCGTCGCGCCAGATGCGGTTCTTCCTGCGCAAAATGCCCCAGAGTTGTGCCATTGGCGTCCTCCTGTGATCGATTTGCTTTCACTATACCGCATCGCCGCCCCGCGCGCAAGGGGGTTTCATATCATGAAACAACAAAAAAGAATTTCGCCCCCCGCATTGGAAATTGATATTGAAAATGGTAAAATCGATGTGTATACTGAATCTGTGGTGGGGACACAGAACACATCCGCAAGGAGGAAAAACAATGGTAACGATCAAGGACATTTACCCGATTTGCACCGCACCGGAAGGGATTCCCCTCGTTATCGTCAAGGTGGTCACCTCGGAGCCCGGCCTGTACGGCATCGGCTGCGCCACCTACACCCAGAGGTGGATGACCGTTGCCCATGCGGTGACGAATTACATGAAGCCCCTGCTCGTCGGCAAGGACGTCACCCGCATCGAGGACATCTGGCAGATGAGCATGGTCAGCGCCTATTGGCGCAACGGCCCCGTGCTCAACAACGCCATCTCCGGCGTGGACGAGGCCCTCTGGGACATCAAGGGCAAGATGGCCGGCATGCCCGTGTACGACCTGCTCGGCGGCAAGGTCCGCGAGGCGGCCCGCGTCTACCGCCATGCCGACGGCCGCACCCTGGAGGAGGTCGGCGACCGCGTGCAGGCCTTCCTCGAGGACGGCGTGCAGGTCGTGCGCATCCAGCACGGCGGCTACGGCGGAAACGCCTACCAGCAGGCGCTGGAGTCCATGCGTCCCGAGGGCGCGTGCGAGGGCGCGTACTACGATCCGCTGGGCTATCAGCTCTCGGTGACCAAGCTCTTTGACTACATCCGCAACCGCTTTGGCTTCAACGTTGAGCTCTGCCACGACGTCCACGAGCACCTCGATCCCATCGAGGCCGTGCGCCTGGCCAAGGAGCTGGAGCCCTACCGCCTGTTCTTCTACGAGGATTCCCTCGCGCCCGAGCAGGTCGAGTGGTTCGAGATCATGCGCAAGCAGACGCACACCCCCATCGCCATGGGCGAGCTGTTCAACAACCCGCGCGAGTTCACGCCGCTGATCGCGAACAAGCTCATCGACTTTATCCGCTGCCACGTCAGCCAGATCGGCGGTATCACCCCCGCCAAGAAGCTGGCCAACTTCTGCGAGGCCTTCTCCGTGCGCACGGCCTGGCACGGCCCGGGAGACACCTCCCCCGTCGGCCACGCTGCGGACATCCATCTGGACGTCTCCAGCTGGAACTTCGGCATCCAGGAGTGGGCGGGCTTCAAGCAGGCGTCCCTGGACGTCTTCCCCGGCTGCCCTGAGCTCAAGAAGGGTTATGTCTACCCCAACGACAAGCCCGGCCTGGGCATCGACATCGACGAGGAGCTCGCCAAGAAGTTCCCCTGCTCCGAGAAGCTGCCCACCTGGACCAACTGCCGCCGCCCCGACGGCACCCTCAATCGCCCCTAAGACATCTGAGCGGCAGCCCGGCAATCCCTTGCCGGGCTGGCTTTTTTAGAAGGAGGAAGAACCATGCAGCGAATCTGCCTTTGCCTGCTCGCCGCGCTTCTGCTTCTGTGCGCAGGGTGCGCCGCACCCCTGCAAGGGCCGGCCGACCTGCCCGAGGACGCCGACGCGCTGGTGCTGCTCGATGTGCAGGCGCGCGGGCAGGACGTGGTCGCGACCGTCAGCGCCGCCGCGTTCGCCGCGGACGGGACGAGCTATACCTACAGCAAGGAGATCTCCTACGCCTTTGCCCTGGCCGACGGCTTCACCGCGACCCTGCGCGCTGCGGACGGGACGATGCAGGCCTATGACGAGCCCGCGGCGCTGCTCGACGCGCAGGGGGAGCGGGGAGAGAGCGCGCCCCTGCCCGTCTGCGACTTCTCCTTCGACGAATCGGGCCGCCTGCTCGCCCTGAACGAGCGTGCTTGAGAAAAAAGAAGCCGCACCCTCCGTCTTTGGAGGATGCGGCTTCCTTGCGTTTTTGGGGTAGAGAGCGCGCCTTATGCGCGGCCGTAGATCGGGCCCAGCGCCGCGCAGGCGCGGAAATCCGCACCCTCGAGGTCCATCGTCCCGAAGGCGTCCCACATGCTCGGGCGGTAGATCTTCTCCCTGGGCACGTTGTGCATGCACACCGGGATGCGCAGCATCGAGGCCAGGGTGATCAGGTCCGCGCCGATGTGGCCGTAGCTGAAGGCGCCGTGGTTCGCGCCCCAGTGCGCCATGACGGAGTAGACGTCCGTGAATGCGCCCTCGCCCGTGAGGCGCGGGGCGAACCAGGTCGTCGGCCAGGTCGGGTCGGTCCGCTTGTCGAGGATGTCGTGCGCCTCTTTGGGCACGTCGCAGGTCCAGCCCTCGGCGATCTGGAGCACCGGGCCCAGGCCGTCCACCAGGTTCAGGCGGCTGAGGGTCACGGGCATGCCGCCGCGGCTGACCAGGTGCGCCGAGTATCCGCCCCCGCGGAAGTAGAACAGGTCGCCATAGCAGAACTGCGTCTCGTCCAGGCAGGCCTTGGCCTCCTCTGGGGTGATCGTCCACCAGGGCTTGATGGCGGGCTGGCCGTCGACCTGGCAGGCGCCGGTGGCCTCCAGCGTCACGGAGCCGGAGTTGATCAGGTGGATCATGCCGTTTGCCGCGTAGCCCTCGGGCTTCCAGCCGGATACGCGCTCGATGGAGGCGGGGCTCCAGTAGGTGCGCACGTCCGCAAAGCCCTGCGCCCGGCCCGTGAGCAGCTTGCCAAAGAGCATGGCCAGGCCGTTGAGGTGGTCGTTCTCCGTGGCCACGATCATGGGCTCGCGGATGCCGTTCCAGTCAAAGGAGGAGTTGAGCAGCGCCTCCATCATGTCCCCGTTGGGGAAGTGGTCGGTCCACTGGCGCTGGCCCTGGAAGCCCGCGGCGATGGCGTTGTGCCCGCAGCTCTCCTCGACATAGCCCATGGCGGCCAGCTTCTCGTTGCCGATCATCAGGTCCCGGGCGATCATGGTCATCAGGATGCAGGTCTCCAGCACCTCGCGCTGCTTTTCCGGGCTGTGGCGGACCTCCTCGGGGTTCTTGTCCCAGCCGATGCGGATGTATTCGTCCACCCAGGACTTGGCCAGCTCGAACTCCTCGTGGTCGTAGATGCCTTCCTCCCAGCGGCGGACGAACTCGACCATGTCCACCTGCTCCATGCGCATGCCGAGGTACTTTTCCAGGAAGGGCGCGTTCATGATGGAGCCCGCGATGCCCATGGACATGCCGCCCATGCCGAGGTAGCTCTTGCCGCGCATCGTCGCCACCGCAAGGCCCGCCCGCACAAAGCGCAGCAGCTTCTCCTGCACGTCCTCGGGGATGGAGCCGTCGCCCGCGTCCTGCACGTCATGGCTGTAGAGGGAGAAGGCGGGGAGCCCCTTCTGGTTGTGCCCGGCCAGGGCCGAGGCCAGGTACACCGCGCCCGGCCGCTCCGTGCCGTTGAAGCCCCAGATCGCCTTCGGGCGCAGGGGATCCATGTCCAGCGTCTCCGAGCCGTAGCACCAGCAGGGCGTAACCGTCACGGTGAGCCCCACGTTTTCCCGCGAAAACTTCGCCTCGCACTCCGCAGCCTCCGCAACGCCGCCGATGGTCGTATCCGCGATCACGCACTCCACCGGCAGACCGCACGGGTGCTTGAGCTCGGATTCGATCAGCGCGGCCACGGCCTTGGCCATGCCCATGGTCTGGGCCTCCAGCCCCTCGCGGATGCCCTTGCGCCGGCCGTCGATCGCCGGGCGGATGCCCACCTTGGGCAGATCGCCGCGCAGCTGAAACGCCGGATCGTTTCTGTGAAATGCCTGCATTGTCGTCCCTCCTATGTACATCTGTGTAAATTTTCGGTAAGTCCTAGGTTATGTCTATCGTAGGGGAAACGCCGAAAAAAGTCAAGCGCCCAGCGCCGCCCCAAAAGAAAAAGTTTGCGCAGGCGTTGACAGGCGCGGCCCGGCGCAGTACCATGAAGGCAGTTCCCGCAAAAAACTCCATTCTCTTCCAAGGAGGGAAAACCATGTTCGACCTCAAAAGCCTTTCGCGCCTGCCGCAGTTTGAAACGCGCTCCATCAGCCCCGAAAACCGTACCGGCGAAAGAGCCGGCGGCGCGCGCACGCCCCTGGAGGCGGGCACGGCCCGCAACGCGGCGCGGGATCTGGGCGCCGGCTGGAAGGTCAACCCCTATCTGCACCTGGAGGCGGGGGAGACGCTGACCCTGGCCGACATCCAGGGCAGCGGCGTCATCCGCCACATCTGGCTCACGCCCACGGGCGCCTGGCGCAGCCAGATCCTGCGCTTCTACTGGGACGACAGCGACGTGCCGGCCGTGGAGTGCCCCCTGGGCGACTTCTTCGCCTGCGGCTGGGGCGAGTATGCGCAGGTTTCGTCGCTCGCGGTGTGCGTAAACCCCGGCTCCGCCTTCAACTCCTATTGGGAGATGCCCTTCCGCCGCCGCGCCCGCGTCACGCTGGAGAACCGCGGCGCGGAGCGCTGCACCGTCTACTACCAGATCACCTATACCCTCGAGCCCGTGGAGGAGGACCACGCCTACTTCCACGCGCAGTTCCACCGCGCCAACCCCCTGCCCTATAAGCAGGAGTTCCCGATCTTGGACAAGATCCAGGGCCGCGGCCTGTACGCCGGCACCTACATGGCCTGGGGCGTCCACAACAGCGGCTGGTGGGGCGAGGGCGAGATCAAGTTCTTCCTCGACGGGGACGAGGAATTCCCCACCATCTGCGGCACCGGCACGGAGGACTACTTCTGCGGCTCCTACAACTTTGAGAACCAGAAGACGCACGAGTACCAGACCTTCACCACGCCCTATACGGGCCTGTGCCAGGTCCTGCGCCCGGACGGCGTCTACCGCTCGCAGACGCGCTTTGGCCTCTACCGCTGGCACATCCCGGACCCCATCGCCTTCTCCCAGGACATCCGCGTGACGATTCAGGCCCTGGGCTGGCGCAGCGGCGGCCGCTACCTGCCCCTGCAGGACGACATCTCCGCCGTGGCCTACTTCTACCTGGACAAGCCGGCGGCGAACCTAACGCCCCTGCCGGGTCAGGACGAGCTGGAAATCATCTAAGGCAAAAAAGGAGCGGCTCGGAAGGCATTTCCTTCCGCGCCGCTTTCTCTTTGGCCGTCTCACTTGGGCAGCAGGCGGGAGAAGCCCTCGCCCATGGTCTCGTTTGCGACGGTGAGCACCACAAAGGCGTTTGGGTCCTCGTCGTGGATGATCTGCTTGACGGCGTGGACCTCCTGCTTGGCCACGACCGAAAAGAGCACGTTCGTCTGCGCGCCGGAGTAGACGCCGCGGCCGGCAAGCTCCGTGACGCCGCGCTCCAGCTCCGTCAGGATGCGCTGCGCGATTTTCTCCGCGCGCGGGCTGATGATGAAGAACAGGCGCGAGGAGGCCACGCCCTCCTGGAGCATGTCCACGATGCGCGAGGTGAGGAAGAGCGACACCGCCGCGTACAGCGCCAGGTGCACGCCGAAGACCAGCCCGGAGAAGGAGACGATCAGGATCTCGATGATGAGCAGGATCATGCCAAAGCTCACGTGCGGCAGAAGGCGCTGGATCATGGCCGAGGCCAGGTCCGTGCCGCCGGTCGTGGCGTTGCCCATGAGCACCAGCGCAAGGCCCACGCCCAGGATTCCGCCGCCCAGGATCGTCGCCAGCAGCAGGTCCTCGGTGATGGCGAACATGGGGAAGGCGTCCAGAAACAGGGAGAGCAGCATCATCGCGACCAGCGAGCGCGCGGCGAACGTGCGCCCCATCTGCTTCCAGGAAAGGAGGAACAGGGGAACGTTGATCACGGCGGACATCAGGCCCACCGGCAGGCCCCACAGGTGGTAGAGGATGGTGGCCAGGCCCGTCACGCCGCCCGGGGCGATCTGGTTGGGCACGAAGAAGTAGTTGTACGCCACCGTCATCAGCAGAAGGCCCGCCACCATCCACGCGTCCAGGCGGAGTTCCTGCTTCCAGTCAAACGCTCTCCAGTTCCATCTTTTCAAATCTAGCCCTCCTTTGCGTCAATAGTCCGTGCGCGCGCCGATGCCCAGGCTCATCAGCAGCGCGCGGTCCACCTGCGCCATGACGCTCTCCGGCAATGCGCCAAGGCGCTCCGTGAGGCGCTGCTTATCCAGGGTCCGCACCTGCTCGGCCAGGATCACCGAGTCCCGGGGCAGGCCGCCGATGGGGCTGGGCACCTCGATGTGCGTGGGCAGGCGCGCTTTGTTCATGCGCGAGGTCACCGCAAGAACGATGACCGTGGGGGAATATCGGTTGCCGACGTTGTTTTGCACGACGACCACCGGCCGCGTGCCGCCCTGTTCCGAGCCGAGCACGGGGTCCAGCGCCGCTCTGTAGATCTCGCCGCGTAGCATTGCATCATCTCAATCGGGGGCGCAGTATGGGGTCGCGTCCCCGCAAGCTATCCTATGCGCCGCAGCGGAAAAACGTCAAAGCCGAACGCTGCGCGCCATGTCCAGCGCGTTCATGGAGGCCGCGCCGAACGCCGCCTCCGCGCGCAGCCCGGCCTCCGCGTGCAGATAGGCCGCCGCGCGCGCCGCGTCGTAGCCGTCCATGCCCTGCGCCAGCAGCGCCAGCACGATGCCCGTCAGCGCGTCGCCGCTGCCGGCGGTCGCCATGCCGCTCGTGCCGATGCAGTTGAACGTCAGACGCCCGTCCGGCGCGGCGATGACCGTCAGCGCGCCCTTGAGCAGCACCGTGCAGCCGTGCGCCCGCGCGTAGTCCGCCGCGTCGCGCACCGGGTCCGCGACGGGCCGGCCGAGCAGGCGCGCCATCTCCCCGGGGTGCGGCGTGAGCACGGTCTGCGCCCCGCGCGCGAGCCAGCCCTGCGCGCCGGCCAGGTGGTAGAGCCCGTCCGCGTCCACCACGGCCGGAAGGCCGCTTGCGAGCGCGGCGCGAACCGCCCCGGCCCGCCCCGGCGCGCGGGAGAGTCCCGGCCCCACGCCCACGGCGCTCTTTCCCGTCAGCGCAGCGGACAGGGCCGCCGCATCGTCCGCAAGCGCGCCGTCCGCCGCCTCCGCAAGGGGCAGGCACATGGCCACCGGGACCGCGCTTTGCACCTGCGGCAGCACCGAGCGCTCCGGCGCCAGCACCGTGAGCAGCCCCGCGCCCGCGCGCATGCAGGCCGTGGCCGCCAGCACCGCCGCGCCCGCCATGCCCCGGCTCCCCGCGACGAGCAGCGCGTGGCCGAAGTCGTTCTTGTGCGCGTCGCGCGCGCGGCGGGGGAGAAGCGCACGCACGCCCCCGGCGTCCAGCACCTCCGCATCCTCGGGCAGGAACCCCTGCGCCGGGTTCGGGATGCCGATGTCCGCGACGGCCAGGCGGCCGGCGCACGAGGCCCCCGGGTAGAGGAAGTGGCCGCGCTTGGCCCACTGGAAGGTCACGGTCGTCTCCGCCCGCACCGCCTCGCCCAGGGGCTGGCCCGTCGCGCCGTCGATGCCGGAGGGGATGTCCACGCTCACGATGCGCGCGCCGCGCGCGCCCGCGCGGTTGATCCCCGCGATGGCCTGCGCAAACGCGCCCGCCGGCGCGCGGGAGAGCCCCGTCCCGAACACCCCGTCCACCACCGCGTCGTAGTCGCGCTCCAGCGCGTCCAGCCCCACCGCGGGAATCCCGAGCGCCTGGCAGATCTGTGCGTTCTTGCGCGCGTCGGGCGGCAGCTTCTCCACGGGGCAGAGGGGGAGCAGACAGACATGCGCGCCCTTTAAGTGCAGCATGCGCGCGCAGGCGTAGGCGTCCCCGCCGTTGTTTCCGGACCCGCAGACGAGCAGCGCGCGGAGCGGCCGCCCCGCGCCCGCGCGGGAGGAGAGGACCTCCTCCGCAAGCGCGAGCGCCGCGCGCTCCATGAGCAGCAGCCCGTCGATGCCGTAGCCCTCGATGGCGCGCCGCTCGATCTCCCGCATTCTCTCCGGTGTGAGAACTCGCATGGATGCTTTCCTCCTTGTCTATTCCGCCGCGGCCACGGCCATGGCAAACCCGCCGTCGTGCGAGATGCTCACCCAGATCGACAGCGCGCCCAGCGCCGCCAGGCGCGCCTGCGCGCCCCCGCGCAGATAGGCGTGCGGCGCGCCGTCCTCGTCCGTCAGGATCTCGATGTCGCGCAGGGCAAAGCCCACAAAACCCGTGCCCAGGGCCTTGCTGACCGCTTCCTTGGCGGCCCAGAGCCCCGCGGCCGCGCTCGCGCCCTTGTGCGCGATGGCTTCGCGCTCGCCCTCGGTAAAGACCCGCTCCAGGAAGCGCGGGTTCTCCATGCCCCGCGCCACGCGCCGCACCTCGACCAGGTCGCAGCCCAAGCCCTTTAACATGCTTCTCCCTCCGATCCGCGCCGTACCGCGTCCAGGATCGCGCGCCAGACCGCCTCCACCGCGCCGGCCTGCAGCTCCATCGCGCCGCATTCTTTCTCGCCGAGGGACACGGCAAAGAGCGTGTCCCCGTCCGAGACCGTGTGCGTCGGGCGGATGGCCAGGGCGTACCCGTCGTGCGCCACGGTCGCCAAGCGGTTGCATTCGGTCTTTGTCAGGCGCACGTCCGTCGCCACGACGCCGATGGTCGTGTTCTGCCCGGCAAGGCCCTGGCGCAGCTGCAGGGCGTCCCGCGCGCGCACCGGCCGGCCTTCGACCGTGCCGCAGGCCACGCAGGCCCCGGTCTCCGGGTCGTAGATGTCGCCGCAGGCGTTGACCGCGACCATCGCCGCGACCGTGCCCCCGCCGGGCAGGGCGACGGACGCCGAGCCGATGCCGCTGCGCCGCGCCTGCGCGCCGGGCACGAGCTTGCCGACCGTCGCGCCCGTGCCCGCGCCCACGCGCCCAAAGACCGGGTCCGCCGTGGCCGCAAGGAGCGCGCGCTCGCCCATGGCCGCGTCCGGCCGCACCTGCGCGCTGCCGACCGCAAGGTCGTAGAGCACCGCGCCGCAGACGATGGGCACGCGCGCCTCAGGCGTCTGGAAGCCCTCGCCGCGCGCCTCCAGCGCGCGCATGACGCCCGAGCAGGCGTCCAAGCCGTAGGCCGAGCCGCCGCTGAGCACGATGGCGTTGACGCGGGGCATCATGGCCTCGCTTTGGAGCAGATCCGTCTCCCGCGTGCCCGGCGCTGCGCCGCGCACGTCCACGCCCGCGACAAATCCGCCCGGCGCGAAGAGCACCGTGCAGCCCGTGCGGGCCGCCTCGTCCTGCGCGTGGCCCACGAGCAGGCCCGCCACGTCGCAGAGGTTTCCCTTTTTCATCTGACTTTCCCCCTTACACATAGCCCATCATCCCGCGGATGGAGACGTCCCCGGCCCGGAGCACGTGGGGCGCGCCCGCGTCGTCCTGCACGATGAGCTCGCCGTTTTCGTTGATGTCCGTGGCGACGCCCGTGATGCTCGCCTCCCCGGTCGCGCTCGTGGCGCGCACGCGCGCCCCCAGCGTCGCCGAGCGCGCGCGGTAGTTTTCCAGCAGCGCGCCGTAGTCCGCGTAGCACAGGTCGATGGCGCGCTCCGCGCTCTCCAGGACCACGCACAGCACCTCCGTGCGCGAGAGGCGGCGGTCCGTCTCCTGCGCAAGGGAGGTGGCGCGGTCCCGCAGCTCCTCGGGGAAGTCCTCCGCGCCTTGGGAGACGTTGATGCCGATCCCCGCCGAGACGAAGCGCAGGCGCTCCATGTCCCCGCCCATCTCCAGCAGCATGCCGCAGACCTTGCGCGCGCCGATGACGATGTCGTTCGGCCACTTGATGCGCGCGTCAAAGCCCATGCCGCGCAGGCCCTCGCACACGCCCACCGCCACCGCGGGCGTCAGGCGCACGGCCTGCACCGGCGGCAGCTTTGGCCGCAGCAGGATGTTGAAGTACAGCCCCGCGTCCGGCGGGGAAGCCCAGGTGCGGTTCAGGCGGCCGCGCCCGGCCGTCTGCTGCCCGGCGACGGCGACCGCGCCGTCCGGCGCGCCCGCGGCCTCCAGGTCCCGCGCCAGGTGGAACGTGGAGTCCACCACGTCCTGGCAGACGAGGGTGCGGCCCAGCCAGCGCGTGTGCAGCTGGGCGAGGATGTCGTCCGGCCGCAGCACGTCCCCGGCGAGCCAATAGCCCCGCCGCGGCGCGGATTCGATCGAATATCCCAGGGAGCGCAGGCGCTGCACGCGCTTCCAGACCGCCGCGCGCGTCATGTGCAGGCGCTCGCTGATCTCTTCCCCCGAGATCTCGCCCCCGCCGTGCAGCATCCGCAGCAGCTCGCGGTCGTTTTCATCCGGAACATAGGGACCGGCTACTCTTCCCATTCTACATCCTCCTGAAGGTTTTGTGCCGCCTCGCGCACCGCGTCATAGGGAAAGCCGCGGCGCATGGCGGCCTGTACGGCGCGGCGCAGGGCGTCCGGGCGGTCGTCGCCGCGCAGCTTCTTTTCGATCAGGGCGCGCGCCGCCTCGACCTGAGCGGAGAAGGGGACCTCCTCCAGCGCGCGGTCGATGGCCTCGCCCGTCAGGCCCCGCTGGACCATCTTGCGCCGCAGGAGGTAGGCGCCGTCCGCGCCCGCATGCGCCTCCACAAAGCGCCGCGCATAGGACTCGTCGTCGATGAAGCGGTATTCCGTGAGCTTTTCCATGACCTGGGCGATGGTGCGCTCGTCGTGCCCCTTCTTTTCGAGGTAGTCCGCCATCTGCTTGGCGGACCGCGCCCGCGCGCCGAGGTAGGTCATGGCCTGGTTCATGGCCCGGTCATAGGATTCCGTCATAGTCTGTATCCCCCTTGTTTCTCCCTAGTATACCACATTTTTCACATTTGCGTAAAGGTTTGGCCGCGGGCGCGCGGCGTGCGGGGGGAAAAGCGGTTGACAGCCCGCCTCTTGCCGTGGCACAATGGAAAAAGAGCCCTTCCACGGGGAAACATAGAGGAGGAGAGCCCATGCACTACCACTTTTTCGCCTACATGGCGCGGCTCAAGCACATCCGGCGGTGGAACATGCGCCGCAATTCCTTTGAGGAGGACGTGGCCCAGCACTCCCTGCAGGTGTCCATGATCGCCTACGCGCTGGCCGCCTACCGCAACGCGCGCTTCGGCGGCGGGGCAAATCCCGACCGCGCGGCGGCGCTGGCGACCTTCCACGAGGCGCCGGAGGTCATCACCGGGGACATCGCCACGCCCATCAAGTACTTCAGCCCCGAGATCCGCGCCTCCTTCGGCCACATCGAGGAGCTCTCCGCCAAAAAGCTCAGCGCGCTCGTGCCGGAGGACCTGCGCCCGGCGCTGGAGCCCATGCTCGTCACCCCGGAGGCAGACCCGGAGTGGCGGCGCGTCAAGGCCGCGGACACCATCGCCGCCTACATCCACTGCATCGAGGAGGTCAAGGCCGGCAACTCCGAGTTCGAGAAGGTGGCCGACCAGATCCTGCAAAAGATCCACGACCGCTACGACATGCCGGAGGTGCGCGCCTTCCTCGAGGAATGCCTGCCCTCCTACCGGCTGACGCTGGAGGAATTGGACTAGCCCATTGCAATAAAAAAGGCGCCGCGCCCTCCCCGTTCTGCGGGGGAGGCGCGGCGCCCGTTTGTTGCGCCGGAAGGTTTAGGAAGCGGATTTTTCCGCCCCGGCATCCGATTCGTCCTCTTCCTCGGGATAGATCTTGCTCACCTGCGCCCATTCGACGCGGTGGTCGCTGATCTCCTCGACGTAGATGTGCAGGCCGGCCACGTCCAGCTCCGGATGGGAGCCGTCCTGCGGGATGGAGGAGAGCTGGGAGAAGACCAGACCGCTGAGCGTGTCGTAGTCCTCGTCCAGGGGAAGGGCGATGTCCAGCGCCTCGGAGAGGACGCTGAGCTCGCAGATGCCGGAAACGCGCCAGAGGTTGTCGCCAACCTTGGTCACGGCCTGCTCGACCTGGGGATCGTATTCGTCGTAGATATTGCCGACGATTTCCTCCAGCAGGTCTTCCATGGACACCAGGCCGCTCACGCCGCCGTATTCGTCCACGACGATGGCGATGTGGTTCTTCTTCTGCTGCATGGAGCGGAAGAGCACGTCCGTGCGCACGGTCTCGGGAACGAAGTTGGGCGTGTGCAGGATGGTGCGCAGGGGCTTGTATTCGTCCATGGCGCGGTAGAGCAGGTATTCGCGCGTGCGCAGGATGCCGATCACGTCGTCGATGGTCTTTTCGTAGACCGGGATGCGCGACAGGCCCGATTCGCGGATCACGCGCAGGATCTCGTCGTCGGTCGCGTCAACCGGCAGGGCCACGACGTCCGTCCGGTGGGTCATGACGTCAAAGGCCGTGTGGTTGTTGAACTCGAAGACGTTGTCGATCATTTCGCCCTCGGCCTCGGTGATGGCGCCCTTTTCCTCGGCGATGTCCGCGCGCATGCGGATGTCTTCCTCGGTGATTTCCTCAGTCTGGGCGTTGGGGTCGATGCGCAGCAGGCGCAGCACGCCGTTGGTCGACACCGACAGCAGCCATACGATGGGCCGGGTGATGGTGGCAAAGCCGAAGATCACGCCGCTGACGGCGCGGGCCACGGCCTCGGTCTTCTGCATGGCGACGCGCTTGGGCGCCAGCTCGCCAAAGACCAGGGAGAAGTAGGACAGGATCAGCGTGATGATGACGACACAGACGGTATTGAGGACAGACGGATTCATCGAGGCGAAGAACCCGAACTGGCTCAGCCAATTCATCAGCGGCTCGGAAAAGCCGTCGGCGGCGAAGGCCGAGTTCAGGAAGCCGGCGAGCGTGATGGCGATCTGGATGGCGGACAGGAATCCGTTGGGCGAGGAGATCATCTTGAGCATCCGCACCGCGAATTTGTCGCCCTCCTCCGCTTGGGCGCGCAGCTTGTTCTCATCGAGGCTGACCAGCGCAAACTCCGACGCAGCGAAGAAGGCGTTGATCGCGATGAGCACGACTTGAAGAATCAGTTGCCCCCATATAGGGTCTGCAGGCACAGGAATTCCCCCTTTAGAAATTCATATTATCTTTAGTATATCAGATTTCCCATGGCGTGTAAAGCGGATTTCCAGAAGAAAACGGCGGAAAAACCGTCGTTTTCCGCCGTTTTTCGGTTGCGCTGCGGAAGGAACCCCACCTCAGGCGCTCGCTCACTTTGCCGCGCTGCCGCGCGCGAACGCGCGGTTGAGCAGCGCCTCCTCCTGCCGCGGGGCGAGGAGCGAGGCCGCGGGCGTCACCACCACCGAGGCCAGCATCGCCATGCACCCGATGAAGGGCGACTGCGCCGTGCCCAGCGCCGCCGTCAGCACAACCGATACGAGGAGCCCCGCGCCAAAGCCGCACGCCGCGCCGATCTTGTTCGCCCGCTTCGTCAGCACGCCGAACAGGTAGGGCCCGAGGATGCAGCCCGCAACCGTGCCCCAGGACATGCTCATCAGCGTCACGATCTCCGCCACCTGCGACAGGGCGACCACGAGCGAGAGCACCACAAACGCTGCGCAGAGCCCGCGCATCAGGTTCTTGACCGCGCGGTCGCTCATCTCCGGGCGGAACACGCCCTTGACCAGGTCGATGGAGATCGCAGACGAGGAGACCATGACCAGCGACTGCAGCGTCGACATCGAGGCCGAGAGCACCAGCACCAGGATCAGGCCCAGCATCCAGTCCGGCATGGAGGCAAAGAGCATCTCCGGCACCAGCATGTCCACGCCGCCGACCTGCGCCGGGTCGCTGATGCCCAGCACCACGCGCGAAAACGCGCCGGAGAAGTACGCGCACCCGCCGATGAGCAGGGCGAAGGCGGTCGAAACCACCGCGCCGATGCGCACCGACCGCGCGTCCTTGATGGCGTAGAACTTGTGCACCATCTGCGGCAGGCCCCAGACGCCAAAGGAGGTCAGGCACACCATCCAGAGCAGGTTCTTCGGGTCCGCGCCCAAGGGGGAGACCAGGCTCTCGTCGATGGAGGCGAGCTGGTCCAGCGCTGCGCCCACGCCGCCCATCTTGCCAAAGAGGAAGAACATCATCAAAATGATGCCCACGATCATGATCACGCCCTGCACCACGTCCGTCAGCGCCGAGCCCAGGTATCCGCCCAGGAACACCGCGACCAGCGTAAAGGCCGCAAGGATCACCATGCACAGCTCAAACGGCAGGCCGAACGTCGCCTCAAACAGGTACCCCAGCCCCTGGTAGACCGAGGCCGAGTAGGGGACCAGGAACACGAAGATCACCAGCGCCACCGCGATCTTCAGCGGCCGGCTCTCAAAGCGCTTTTCGAAGAACTCCGGCATGGTCGTAGCATTCAGGCGCTGCGTCATCACGCGCGTGCGGTTGCCCAGGACCATCCAGGCCAGCGCCGAGCCGATCAGCGCGTTGCCGATGCCGATCCAGGTCGAGGCCGTGCCGAAACTCCAGCCGAGCTTGCCCGCGTAGCCGACAAAAATGACGGCCGAAAAATAGGTCGTGCCGTATGCGAACGCAGACAGCCACGGACCCATCCTTCTGCCGCCCAGATGATAGTCGTCCAGACTCTTGATTTTGCGCGAGGAAATCACGGCGATGACTACGATCGCCGCCAGGTACAGAGACAAAAAGACCCACTTCATGCGTTGACCACCCTTCCGTTCTTCCATTCTTCCGTGGGGAAAGCCCGCCCGCAGGCGGAAACCGCGCCCGCCGCATCGGGGCGCGCCATGCTACGGCAAAGAGTATACCGGATTTTTAAGATCCTGTAAAGGGGTTCCGCGCATTTTTTGCAGGAAACCGCACCCTGCGCGCAGAACTCTCCTGGGAATCCTCAACCGCGCAAAGAAACATCCTCGGAGGTGCGCCATGTTTCTATCCGTTTGCCCGCACTGCGGGCTGTATCAGACAAAGAAGACCGTTCGCTTTCTCGGCCGGCGCGGCGTCGTCCGCTGCGAGGAATGCGGCGGCGAGCACGAATACCTGGCCCTGCCCCTGTTCGTCGTGCTCGGGGCCTCGGGCACGGGCAAGTCCACGCTCGCCCTGCGCCTGCAGCGGCCGGAAACGGAGTTCCTGCCCCTGGACGGGGACCTGCTCTGGCGGCAGGAGTTTGCCGGCCAGGGCAACGGCGCCTTCTTCACCATGTGGATGCAGACGGCGCTCAACGCCTCCCAGGGCGGCAAGCCCGTGATGCTCTTCCTGGGCGGCATGCCGCAGGACATCCTGCAAAACCCCATGGCGGCCTTTTTCCCGGCGGTGCACGTGCTCGGCCTCTGTGCGGACGAGGAGGACCTCGTCGCCCGTCTGCGCGCGCGGCCGGCCTGGCGCAGCAGCGCGCACGAGGACTTCCTCGACGCCATGCGCGCCTACAACGCCGCGGTCGCCCAGCTGCGCCCGGCGCTCAACACCTCCCGCGCCCCGCTGGAGGACTGCGCCAGGGCCCTGCGCGACTTCGCGCTCTTTCGCACCTAAAGCGCATTTTACACGCCCGCGCTTTCTTCGCGCCGCGCCGCGGCGTATAATTCGGGGGACAAAGCTTTTCCCAAAGAAGGAGTGCGGCAGATGAAAAACCTAATTCTCATCGGGATGCCGGGCTGCGGCAAGAGCACGGTGGGCGTGCTGTGCGCCAAGGCGCTGGGCATGCCCTTCCTGGACACGGACCTTGTGCTGCAGTCGCGCAGCGGCAGGCTCCTGCAGAGCCTCGTGAACGAGCTGGGCACTGAGGGCTTCCTCCGCCTGGAGGAGGAGGTCATCCTCGGCATCGCGTGCGAGGGCACGGTCCTGGCCACCGGCGGCTCCGTCGCGCTGGAGGACCGCGCCATCGCGCACCTGCGCAGGACGGGCGTTTCGGTCTACCTGCGCCTGCCCTATGCGGAGATCGAGCACCGGCTGCGCAACATCGCCACCCGCGGCATCGCCATGGGCCCGGGCGAGAGCCTGCGCACGCTCTACGACGAGCGCATTCCCCACTACGAGCGCAATGCGGACATCGTGCTGGACTGCGCCGGCCAGAACCTGGAGGAGACGGTTTCCGCGGTCGTCGCGGCCTTCCGCGCGCACGCGCAGGGCAGATAAAAAAGAGGAGCCCGCGCGGGGCAAAACGCCTCGCGCGGGCTCCCTTTTTGCAGAAAAGGCGGGATTAGAAGTCGACCTTCTTGCCCTCGTAGCAGCAGCGCAGGATCTTCTTGAGGTCCTCGGGGCTGGTCTGGCGGGGGTTGGAGCCCGTGCAGGGATCGCCGAAGGCCTGGGTGGCGACGAAGTCGAGCGTGCTCTCGAACTTCTCCTCGCTCACGCCGTGCTCGCGGAAGGTGGGGGCGATGTCCAGGCGGCGGTTGAGCTCCTCCACGGCCGCGACATAGGCGGCGACGAGCTCCTCATCCGTCGTGCCGGGCAGGTTCAGCGCGCGCGCAATGTCCGCGTAGCGCGCGGCGCAGGCCTTGGCGTTGTAGCGGACGACGTTGGGCAGCAGGATCGCGTTGCAGCAGCCGTGCGGGATCTCGTACTGCGCGCCGACCTTGTGCGCCAGGGAGTGGGCAATGCCCAGCAGCGCGTTGGAGAAGGCCATGCCCGCAAGGCACTGGGCCACGTGCATCTTGCCGCGCGCCGCCGCATCCCCGTCGTAGGAGGCGGGCAGGTAGTCGAAGATCATCTGGATCGCCTTGAGCGCCAGCGGGTCGGAGAAGTCGGAGTGCAGGCCCGCGACATAGGCCTCCGTCGCGTGGGTCAGGGCGTCCATGCCGGTGTGCGCGGTCAGGGTCTTGGGCATGGTCAGCGGGATGTCCTCGTCCAGGATCGCGATGTCCGGCGTGATGTTGAAGTCCGCCAGCGGGTACTTGACCAGCGTCTTGTAGTCCGTGATGACGGAGAAGGCCGTCACCTCCGAGGCTGTGCCCGAGGTCGAGGGAATCGCCACAAAGATCGCCTTCTGACGCAGGCGCGGGATGGTGAAGGGGTCCTTGATGTCGTCGAAGGTCTTTTCCGGATGCTCGTAGAACACCCACATGGCCTTGGCCGCGTCCATGGGCGAGCCGCCGCCGATGGAGAGGATCACGTCGGGCGCAAAGTCGCGCATGGCCTGCGCGCCGCGCATGACGGTCTCCACCGAGGGATCGGGCTCCACGCCTTCAAAGACCTGGGTCGCAAGGCCCGCCTCCTGCAGGATGTCCTCCAGCTTCTTGAGGAAGCCGTTCTTCTGCATGGAGTGGCCGCCGACGACGATGAAGCCCTTCTTGTAGCCCTGGAGGGCCTGACGGAGTTCTTCCATGGCGCCCTTACCGTAGTACAGGTCGCGGGGGAGAGTGAAACGTGCCATAGGATTTTCATTCCTTTCTGTCGTTCTGTGCCGGTGCATATCTGGGCGGGCGCGGGGGGCGTCTCCGCTTTCCAGCGTCCATGGACATTATATAGAAGTGATAAAAAATTGTCAATATTGTTTTTGAAATTTATCAAGGCTTTTTGCAGCCCGGTTTCCGGCAAAAGTTGTGCTGCGCCGCGCGTTGTGCTATACTGAAAATCAGAAAATCCACGTCCATTCCATCGCACGCGGAGAAAGGACCGAAATCAGTATGGCCGAACGCATCGAGATCCATTCGCGCAACGATACCTTTCAGCTCCTGGAGACCGCCATGCGCAACCGCAACAAGCGGCACCGCCAGGGCTTTTTCGTCGTCGAAAGCGTAAAGGGCATCAACCTTGCGCTGCAAACCCCCGGCTGGGAGGCGCGCGGCGTGGTCTACGCGCGGGAGCGCCGGCTCTCGCCCTGGGCGCAGGAAATCCTGCGCCGGCCGCGCCTTGCGCACTACGTCCTGCCCGAGGCGCTGCTCTCCGAGCTCTCGGACCGGGAGGAGACGTCGGAGATCCTGCTGCTGTGCAGCATCCGGAACTTCGCCCTCTCGGACATCGCCCTGCGCAGCGGCCTGCTGCTGCTGACCGACCGCACGCAGAACCCGGGGAACCTGGGCTCCATCATCCGCTCGGCGGACGCCATGGGCGCCGACGCGCTCCTGATGGTCGGCCACAGCGCGGACGTCTACGACCCCGCCTGCGTGCGCGCGACGATCGGCACGCTCTTCACCCTGCCGGTCGTGCGCCTGGAGGGCGTGCAGGACCTGCTCCCCCTGCGCGAGCGCTACCCGGACATGCAGTGGGTCGGCACGAGCGCGCACGGCACGGTGAGCCTGGACGCGGTGGACTTGAGCCGCCCGACGCTCCTGATGATGGGGAACGAGACGGTGGGCCTCTCGCGCGCCTGCAAGGAGGCCTGCGACGTGCTGGCCCGCATCCCGATCTTTGGCGCCGCCTCCTCGCTGAACCTCGCCTGCGCGACCTCGATCTGCCTGTACGAGGCCCAGCGCCAGCGCCTGGCGGCGGCGGGGGAGGCCGGCAGCGGAAAATGACGGGAAATGCCGCCGCGGGTCTTTTCAAACGCGCAGCGGTTTAGTATAATAAAGTCTATCTTCCCCAACTGCCCGCGCGCCGACTGCAGCGCGCGGGCAGAACCACGGCAGAACGGTAGAAAAGCAGAAAAGAGGAAAGAGCCATGATATTTCAACCCGAGATCGAAACGATGGGACGCGAGGAGATGCGCGCCCTGCAGCTCCAACGGCTTCAGCAGACCGTGCGCTACGTCTACGAGCGCGTGCCCCTGTACCGCGAGCGCCTGGACGCCTTAAAGGTGCGCCCGGAGGACATCCGCTCCCTGGACGACGTGCGCCGCCTGCCCTTCACCACCAAGGAGGACTTCCGCGCGAACTACCCGTACGGCCTGTTCGCCGTGCCGATGAAGGACATCGTGCGCATCCACGCCTCCTCCGGCACGACCGGGCAGCCCACGGTCGTCGGCTATACCGAGCAGGACATCGATATGTGGGCCACGTGCGTGGCGCGCCTTTGCGCCGCCGGCGGCGCAACGCGCGAGGACATCGCGCAGATCTCCTTTGGGTACGGCCTGTTCACCGGCGCGCTGGGGCTGCACTTTGGCCTGGCCAAGCTCGGCGCCGCGGTCGTCCCGATCTCCTCGGGCAATACCGAGCGCCAGATTCAGCTCATGGCGGACTTTGGCTCGACGGTCCTTGTCGCCACGCCTTCCTATGCGCTCTACATGGCCGAGGTCGCCGAGCGCATGGGCATGATGGACAAGATCCAGCTGCGCGTCGGCCTCTTCGGCGCGGAAGGCTCCACGGAGGAGATGCGCGCGGAGCTTGAGCGCCGCTGGGGCATCGTCGCCACGGAGAACTACGGCATGAGCGAGCTCATCGGCCCGGGCGTCTCCGGCGACTGCACGGAAAAGTGCGGCATGCACATCAACGAGGACTACTTCTACTGCGAGGTCGTCGACCCCGCAACGGGCGAGCCCGTGCCGGAGGGCGAGTGGGGCGAGCTCGTGGTCACGCCCCTGATGAAGCAGGCCCTGCCGCTCCTGCGCTACCGCACCCACGACATCACGCGGCTCCTGCCCGGCCCCTGCAAGTGCGGCCGCACCACCACCCGCATGCAGAAGATCGCCGGCCGCACGGACGACATGCTCATCATCCGCGGCGTCAACGTCTTCCCCTCCCAGATCGAGGGCGTGCTCATCGGCATGGAGGGCATCGGCCCGCACTACGAGATCGTCGTCACCAAGAAGGGCTACATGGACCAGATCGAGGTCAAGGTCGAGCTCGTGGACGCGGGGCTGCTCAACTCCTACGGCGAGCTCGAGGCCCTCACCCGCAGGATTCACGACCGGCTCAAGGTCGTTTTGCAGATCGACGCCAAGGTCACGCTCGTCTCCCCCAACACGCTCAAGCGCTTTGAGGGCAAGGCCAAGCGCGTGACGGACCTGCGCTGATCCGCCCGCTTCCAAGATCGATTGTAAGGAGAAATACGCTTATGAAGAAACTCATGTTGGGCAACGAGGCCGTTGCCCGGGGCGCTTACGAGGCGGGCGTGCGCGTGGCCGTCGCCTATCCCGGAACGCCCTCGACCGAGATCACCGAAAACATGGCCAAGTTCTCAAAGGAGGAGGTCTACTGCGAGTGGGCCCCCAATGAGAAGGTCGCCCTCGAGGTCGCCATCGGCGCGTCCATGGGCGGCGCCCGCGCCCTGTGCTGCATGAAGCACGTGGGCGTCAACGTCGCGGCCGACCCGCTCTTCACCGCCGCCTATACGGGCGTGCGCGGGGGCCTTGTCGTCGTCGCGGCGGACGACCCCGGCATGCACTCCTCCCAGAACGAGCAGGACAGCCGCTTCTACGCCCGCAGCGCGCACATCCCCATGCTCGAGCCCGCGGACAGCGCCGAGTGCCGCGAGTTCACGCGCCGCGCCTTTGAGATCTCCGAGAAGTACGACACCCCGGTCTTCCTGCGGCTGGTGACGCGCATCGCGCACGCGCGCTCCCTCGTCGAGGAGGGGGAGCGGGAGGAGACCGCCCTGCCGCCCTATGAAAAGGACGCGCGCAAGTTCGTCATGATGCCCGGCTACGCCAAGGGCCGCCACGTCGCCGTGGAGGCGCGCGAAAAGCGCCTGGAGGCGGAGATCGACAGCCTGGGCCTCAACCGCGTGGAGATGGCCGACACCAAGATCGGCGTGGTCTGTTCGGGCTCTGCATACCAGTACGTCAAGGAGGCGCTGCCCAATGCCTCCGTGCTCAAGCTCGGCATGGTCTACCCCCTGCCGGAGGCGCTCATCCGCGACTTTGCCGGCAAGGTGGAGCAGCTCCTCGTCGTCGAGGAGCTGGAGCCCTATTTCGAGGACGCCATCAAGGCCATGGGCATCCCCTGCTCCGGCAAGGACAAGACCGGCCTGCAGGGCGAGCTCTTCGTGCGCAAGGTCGGCCGCCTCTTCGGCGGGGAGGAGGACGCCGGACCCATGGAGACCCCGGAGGTGCCCCAGCGCCCGCCGGTGCTCTGCCCCGGCTGCCCGCACCGCGCGGTGTTCTACGTCCTCAAGAAGATGAACCTCACGGTTGCCGCGGACATCGGCTGCTACACGCTGGGCGCCATGCCGCCGCTGAACGCCGTGGATTCCGTCGTGTGCATGGGCGCCTCCATCGGCATGGCCCTGGGCCTGGAGAAGGCGCGCGGCCGCGACTTTGCCAAGCACACCGTCGCCGTCATCGGCGACTCGACCTTCGTCCACTCCGGCATCACCGGCCTTGTGGACGTGGTCTACAACCAGGGCAACTCCACCGTCATCATCGTGGACAACTCCACCACCGGCATGACCGGCCACCAGCCCAACCCCACCACCGGCCAGAACGTGCGCGGCGAGATCGCCCCGCAGCTGGACGTGGTCAAGCTCTGCCAGGCCATCGGCGTGCCCTCGGTGCGCGTGGTCGATCCCTTTGACATGAAGCTCTTTGAGCAGGTCCTGCGCGAGGAGTGCGGGAAGGACGGCCCCTCGGTCGTCATCGCGCGCCGCCCCTGCGCCCTGCTCATCAAGAAGAAGGGCGAGCCCTGCACGATTGACGCCGAGGTCTGCCGCCGCTGCGGCATGTGCCTGCGCATCGGCTGCCCGGCGCTTGTCAAGGCCGGGGATGGCTCGGTGTCCATCGACGCGTCGCTGTGCACCGGCTGCGGCCTGTGCAAGGAGATGTGCAACTTCGGCGCGATCAAAGGAGGCGAGAGGTAACATGGCGGAGAAGATCAAGGACCTGAACATCGTCATCTGCGGCGTGGGCGGCCAGGGAACGCTGCTGGCCAGCCGCATCCTGGGCCACATGGCCCTTTCCCTCGGGCACGACGTCAAGGTCTCCGAGGTCCACGGCATGAGCCAGCGCGGCGGCTCGGTCATCACCTATGTGCGCATGGGGGAGAAGGTCTATTCCCCCATGATCGAGCAGAAGGGCGCGGACTATGTGCTCGCCTTCGAGGAGCTGGAAGCCCTGCGGGACCTGCCGTACCTCAAGGACGGCGGAACCCTCGTCGTCAACACCCAGCACATCCTGCCGCTCCCCGTGATCATCGGCGCGGCCAAATACCCGGAAAACATCCTGGAAACGCTCCGGGCGCGCGCGGACGTCGTCGCGCTGGACGCCCTGCCCATGGCGGAAGCGGCCGGCAACGCCCGCGCGGTCAACGTCGTGCTCCTCGGCGCCCTGGCCCGCCGACTGCACTTTGACAAGGCGCTCTGGCTGGACGCGCTGCGCGCCTGCGTGCCCGCGCGCTTCCTGGAGAGCAACCTCCTCGCCTTTGAGAGCGGGTACAACGCCTGAGAGAGCATCCCACAGAAAATGCACAGGGAGGAAATATGCCGATGTACTGGAATCGCCCCATGGAAACCATCGACCGCGAGTCGCTGGAGCGCATTCAGCTCGAGCGGCTGCAAAAGACCGTCCACCGCATGTACACCAACGTCGCCTTCTACCGCGAGCGGATGCAGAAGCAGGGCGTAAAGCCCGAGGACATCCGCACCCTTGCGGACCTTAGGCTCCTGCCCTTCATGGATAAGCGCGACCTGCGCGACAACTACCCGGACGGCACCTTTGCCGCGCCCCGCTCGGAGATCGTGCGCATCCACGCATCCTCCGGCACGACCGGCAAGCCCATCGTCGCCGGCTACACCCAGAACGACATCGAGATGTGGGCCGAGTGCGTGGCCCGCTGCCTCGGCTGCGCGGGCGTGACGAAGAACGACACCGTGCAGGTCTCCTACGGCTACGGCCTGTTCACCGGCGGCCTGGGACTCCATTACGGCGTGGAGAAGATCGGCGCGACCGTCGTGCCCACCTCCGCTGGCAACACCAAGCGCCAGCTCATGCTCATGCAGGACCTGGGCTGCGACGCCGTCGCCTGCACCCCCTCCTACGCGCTGATGATGGGCGAGACCATCCGCGACCAGAAGATGGACCTTTCCAACTTCAAGCTGCGCGTGGGCCTCTTCGGCGCCGAGCCCTGGACCGAGGGCATGCGCGACGAGATCGAAAAGCTCCTGGGCATCAAGGCCCTGGACATCTACGGCCTGACCGAGAGCGCGGGCCCCGGCGTTGCGATGGAGTGCCTGGAGGGCCGCGAGGGCCTGCACATGTGGGAGGACTACTTCATCCCCGAGATCATCGACCCCGCCACCGGCGAGCCCCTGCCCGACGGCGAGATGGGCGAATTGACGATCACCACCATCGGCAAGGAGGGCATGCCCACCATCCGCTTCCGCACCCACGACCTGACCTCCATCATCCCGGAGCCCTGCAAGTGCGGCCGCACCCACCGGCGCATCCGCCGCCTGCACGGCCGCACGGACGACATGCTCATCATCCGCGGCGTCAACGTCTTCCCCTCCCAGGTCGAGAGCGCCATCACCGGCATCCCGGGCATCGCGCCGCGCTACCTGCTCATCGTGGACCGCGTGCACAACCTGGACACGCTCGAGGTCCAGGTCGAGCTGCTGCCGGAGCTCGTCTCCGACGAGGTCCGCAAGATCGAGGCCCTGCAGGATCGCGTCAAGCGCGCCATCGAGCAGGTCCTGGGCCTGGGCGTGAACCTGCGCCTGATGCCGCCCAACTCCATCGAGCGCAGCCAGGGCAAGACCCAGCACACGATCGACAAGCGCAAGCTGCTCTAAAGCGCTTGTTCCCCTTACCACCCATCGACGGAAAGGAGGCCGCATCCATGTTTATCCAGCAGATCTCTGTCTTTATCGAGAACCGCCATGGAAGCCTTACGGACTTTACCCAGCTCCTCGGGGAAAATGGCGTGGACCTGATCGCCCTGTCCATCGCCGACACGACGAACTTCGGAATCCTGCGCGCCATCGTCTCCGACAACGAGAAGACGCTCAAGGTCGTGCGCGACAAGGGCTACACCGCAAACCTGACCGAGGTTCTGGCCGTGGCCGTGCCGGACGTGCCCGGCGGGCTCGCCGGGGTGCTCCAACTCCTGCGCGACAACGACATCTCCGTGGAGTACCTGTATTCCTTCGTGCGCCGCGTGGGCAACGACGCCATCATCATCTTCCGCGTCGACCAGCCCGAGCGCGCGGGGAACCTTCTGCGCGACAAGGGCGTGCGCCTGCTCGAGCAGGACGAGATCGCCTGATCCCGCGCAGCTTTATTCATCGGCTTTGCATAAGTCTGCATAACCGGCAGCGGTTCCCTGCGCAAAAACGCGGGGAACCGCCGCTTCTTTCCGCCCGTGCGCGAAATTGCATGAAACTTAGCAAAAAAATTCTTGCAAATCGCTTCCGCGGTCATTATAATAATACAGTACGATCAAGAGCGGGGGTCGCCATCCGCTCGCACAGGAAAGGGAAGGTTACATGAATTACGTAGATTCCGTTCTCGAAACCGTCATCGCCCGCAACCCGGGCGAGGCCGTATTCCATCAGGCGGTGCGCGAGGTGCTGGACTCCCTGCGCCTTGCGGTGGACGCCAACCCCGCTTACCAGAAGAACGGCCTGCTCGAGCGCCTCGTCGAGCCGGAGCGCGTGGTGATGTTCCGCGTGCCCTGGGTGGACGACAAGGGCCAGGTCCAGGTCAACCGCGGCTTCCGCGTGCAGTTCAACTCCGCCATCGGCCCCTACAAGGGCGGCCTGCGCCTGCACCCCTCGGTGAACCTGGGCGTCATCAAGTTCCTGGGCTTTGAGCAGGTGTTCAAGAACAGCCTGACCGGCCTTCCCATCGGCGGCGGCAAGGGCGGCAGCGACTTTGACCCCAAGGGCAAGTCCGACCGCGAAGTCATGGCCTTCTGCCAGAGCTTCATGACCGAGCTCTACCGCCACATCGGCGCGGACGTGGACGTGCCCGCCGGCGACATCGGCGTGGGCGCCCGCGAGATCGGCTACCTCTACGGCCAGTATAAGCGCATCACCGGCAAGTACGAGGGTGTGCTCACCGGCAAGGGCCTGACCTACGGCGGCTCCCTGGCCCGCACCGAGGCCACCGGCTACGGCCTCATCTACTTCACCCGCGAGATGCTCGCCGAAAAGGGCATGGACTTTGCGGGCAAGAAGGTCGTCATCTCCGGCTCCGGCAACGTCGCCATCTACGCGGCGGAGAAGGCCATGCAGCTGGGCGCGAAGGTCATCTCCATGTCCGACTCCAACGGCTCCGTCTACGATCCCGACGGCATCGACCTTGCGCTCATGAAGGAGATCAAGGAAGTGCAGCGCGGCCGCGTCAAGGACTACTGCGCCAAGAAGGCCGGCGCCCAGTACATGGAGGGCAAGCGCGTCTGGTCCATCCCCTGCGACATCGCCCTGCCCTGCGCCACCCAGAACGAGCTGGACGGCGAGGACGCCAAGACCCTCGTTGCCAATGGCTGCAAGGCCGTCGCCGAGGGCGCGAACATGCCCTCTACGCCCGAGGCCATCGAGGTCTTCCAGGGCAGCGGCATCCTCTACGCGCCGGGCAAGGCTTCCAACGCCGGCGGCGTGGCCACCTCCGCCCTGGAGATGAGCCAGAACTCCCAGCGCCTGAGCTGGACCTTCGACGAGGTCGACAAGAAGCTGGAAGGCATCATGGTCGGCATCTACCGCAACGCCAGCGAGACCGCCAAGGCCTTCGGCGTCGAGGGCAACTTCGTCGCGGGCGCCAACATCGCGGGCTTCAAGAAGGTCGCCGACGCCATGATCGCCCAGGGCGTGGTGTAAGGAATCGGCCCCAACCAAGAAAACCGGGGGAGAGCGCAGCGCGCTCTCCCTTTTCTGCATTGGGAGAAAAAAAGGAGGCAATTTCATGATCTTTCAGCCCCTGACCGCGCAGGACGGCCCGCAGCTTACGGACCTGGGCGCGGCGATGGCCTTTGCCCCTGCGCAGCAGGTCCTCGGCGAAACGCTCTCCGCGGCGCTCGCGCAGGGCGGCACCGCCTTTGGCGCGCTGGAGGAGGGAACGCTCGTCGGCGCCCTGCTCCTCGTGCGCACCGCCCCGGACGCGGCCCGCGTGACCTGCGGCGTGCGCCCCTCGCACGAGCGGCGCGGCATCGGCGGCCTGCTGCTGCGCATGGCGGACGACTGGGCCTGGGAAAACGGCGTTGCGCGCCTGGAGATCGCCGTCCGCAAGGAGGACCTGGTCGCCCGCCACGTCTTTGACCGGCACGGCTACGGCAGCGCGGGCTTCCGGCGCGGCGTCGCAGGCCCCGACGGCCAGACCTTTGACGAGCTCCTCCTGGAGAAGCCCGTCCCGCCCCGCGAGGAAGCGTGAGAACAAAAAAGAGCGCCTGCCGAACCTCGACAGGCGCCCTTTGCGCGCTTTAGAGTTCGCCGTCCTCCAGCCAGTCGCCCTCAAAGGCGATGGCGGCCGGCCCCGTCATGTACACGCGGTTGTTCTGCGCGTTCCACTCGATGAACAGGTCGCCGCCCCGCAGGTGGACCGTCGCCTCCCGCGCGGCAATGCGCCCGGTGTACATCGCCGCGACCGCCGAGGCGCAGGCGCCCGTGCCGCAGGCCATGGTCTCGCCCGTGCCGCGCTCCCAGACGCGCATCTGCAAACTCCCGTCCGCGAGCACGCGCACGAATTCCACGTTCACGCGGTTGGGGAAGAGGGCGCAGCACTCCACCGCGGGCCCGACGGCCGGCAGGTCCAGCTCCATCGGGTCCTCGTCCACGAAGAGGACCACGTGCGGGCTGCCCATGCACACGCAGACGCCCTTTTTCGTGCCGCCGCGGAAGGGGACGTCCACGTCCTGCGGCGCGTCGGAGAGCACGGGGATGCTCTGCGCGGAGAAGCCCGGCTCGTCCATGTCCGCGCGCAGGGAGAGGATGCGCCCCTGCGCGTCCCGCTGCGCCGTCACCACGCGCAGGCCGGAGAGCGTCTCGATCCGCACCGCGTCCCCCTTGCAGCGCTCCGGATGGCGCACGAGCATGTAGTAGGCGATGCAGCGGATCGCGTTGCCGCACATGCGCCCCTCGGAACCGTCCGCGTTGAACATGCGCATCCGGCAGTCGGCCGCGCCGGTCGGCTGGATGAGGACCAGCCCGTCCCCGCCGATGCCCGTGTGTCGGTCGCTCGCGCGCGGCGCGGCCGCGGCGACGTCCCGCGGGCCGGGGTAGAGAAACTCGTCTACATAGATGTAGTCGTTCCCCAGACCGTGCATTTTCACAAAGTGCATGGAGATCCCCCCTTTTTTAGAGAAGCGGCACGCCCGCGACCGAGAAGCGCTCCACCACGTCCGCCGGCCAGAGCGCGCACTGCACCTCGCCGATGTGCGCCTTGCCCAGCAGCAGCATGCACAGGCGGCTCTGGCCGATGCCGCCGCCGATGGTCAGCGGCAGCCGGCCGTCGATGAGCGCGCTGTGGAAGGGCAGGGAGGCGCGCTCCATCTGCCCGGCGGCCGAGAGCTGGGCGAGCATGGACTCCGCGTCCACGCGGATGCCCATGGAGGAGATCTCCAGGCGCGTGTCCAGCGCCTTGTGGTAGTAGACCAGGTCGCCGTTGAGGGACCAGTCGTCGTAGTCCGGCGCGCGGCCGTCGTGCGGCAGGCCGGACTTCAGCGGCCAGCCGATGCCCAGGAAGAAGGCCGCGCCGTGCTCACGCACAAAGGCCTCCTCGCGCGCGGCAGGGGAGAGATCGGGATAGCGCGCCTCGAGCTCCGTTGTGTCGATGAAGGCGACCTCCTCGGGGAGCTCGACCTCGATCTCCGGGAAGGAGGCGCGGAGCTTTTTGAGCGTGTTGTAGAGCGCGCGGTGGATGGAGCGCACCGTGTCCTTCAGGAACTCCGGGTTGCGGTCCTCGCGGCGGATGACCTTTTCCCAATCCCACTGGTCGACGTAGATGGAGTGGAAGTTGTCGGTGATCTCGTCCCGGCGGATGGCGTTCATGTCCGTGTAGAGGCCCTGGCCCACGGGGTATCCATAGCGGCCCAGCGCGTAGCGCTTCCACTTGGCCAGGGACTGCACCACCTGCACGGCGATGCCCGGCTGTTCCTTGATGTCGAACTCGACCGGCCTCTCCACGCCGTTGAGGTCGTCGTTCAGGCCCGTCGCCTTGTCCACGAACAGGGGCGCGGAAACGCGCGAGAGGTGGAGGAGCGCGGCAAGCTCGTCCTCGAAGTCGTCCTTGGCCTGCTTGATGGCAAGCTGCGTGTGGTACAGGTCCAGCTTCGGCCTGTAGTGCGGGGGAAGGAAGTGTGTGTTCTCCATGCCGAATTTCGCTCCTTGTGCTCAAAGTACCGCGGCGCCCGCGGCCCGCGCGAGAAAAAACAGTACGGTATAACTATACCGTTCTTGCCCCCGATTTGCAAGATTTTTTCTCCGCCCGCTGGCGCGGAGGGAGAATTTGTGCTACACTATCCCTGCAATGCAAAACAAGAGAGGGAGTGCAACCATGATCGCAAGAACCGCACCCATGGGCTGGAATTCCTGGAATACGTTCGGCGCAAACATCTCCGACGCGCTCGTGCGCGAGATGGCGGACGCCATGGTCGAAAAGGGCTACCGCGACGCAGGGTATGAATACCTCGTCATCGACGACTGCTGGTCCCTGCGCGAGCGCGGCGCGGACGGCCGCCTCGTCCCCGACCCCGAAAAGTTCCCCCACGGCATGAAGGCCGTGGCCGACTACGTCCACAGCAAGGGCCTCAAGTTCGGCATGTACTCCTGCGCGGGGGTTCGCACCTGCGCCGGCTACCCCGCGAGCTTTGACCACGAGTTCGTCGACGCGGCCACTTTTGCCGAGTGGGGCGTGGACTTCCTCAAGTACGACTTCTGCAATTTCCCTGCAAACGGCGACTGCAAGATGCGTTACCAGACCATGAGCATGGCGCTCAAGGCCACCGGCCGCGAGATCCTCTTCTCCGCCTGCAACTGGGGCCAGCAGGAGCCCTGGCACTGGATGCGCTCCATCGGCGCGCACATGTACCGCTCCACCGGGGACATCCTGGACAACTTCGTCTCCTTCACCAACATCGCAAAGTCCCAGCTGCCCAACTTCTGCGACAGCGGAAACTACTGCTTTAACGACATCGACATGCTCACCGTCGGCATGTACGGCAAGGGGAACGTGGGCATCGGCAAGGTCTGCACGGACGCGGAGTACCGCGTGCAGTTCACGCTCTGGTGCATGCTCTCCGCGCCCCTGATGATGGGCGGCGACCTGCGCAGCATGAACGACTTCTGCGCGGACCTCCTGCGCAACCCGCAGCTGATCGCCATCGACCAGGACGAGGAGGCGCGCCCGCCCTACGTCGTCCAGCTCGACGGCGTGACGGTCACCAACCCCAACCCGCCCGAGGGCGAGCACCCCTGGAGCCGCCAGCCCGAGACGTCGCTCACGCTGCTCAAGCACCTCTCGGACGGCGAGTTCATCCTGGGCTACTACAACCTCTCCACGCAGGACTCGGAGATCCCCTGTATCTTCGCCGACTGCGGCCTGCCCTACGCCTCCGGATACGGCTTTGCCATGACGGACGTGCTCACGGGCGAGGACATCGGCGTCAAGCGCGACTTCTATAACCCCGTCATCCCCGCGCACGACTGCCGGCTCTTCCGCTGCCGGCTGGTCCGGTGCTGACGTGCGAGAGATGCGGCCGGCCCCTCGGGCGCGACGACGTGGGCCTGACCCGCAAGCTCATCAACCGCGGGGCCACAAAATACCTCTGCATCGACTGCCTCGCGCAGATGTTTGAGGTCACACGGCAGGACCTGGAGAAGAAGATCGAGGAGTTCCGGCAGATGGGCTGCACGCTCTTCCTCTGAGGGCCCGTTCCACGATGCGCATCGGCGCGGCGAAGGATTTCGCCGCGCCGTTTACTCTTAACATTTGCGTGGTATACTAGGGGAAGATTCTGCCAGAGGTGACGAAAGATGAAGGTATTTGCCTATTCCTACCGCAAGTTTGACGAGGCCCCCTATTTTGAGAAGTATTGCAAAGAGCTGGGCATAGAGCTGGGGTATACCGAGGAAGACCCCACCCTCGAAAACGCGCACCTGGCCGCCGGGTATCCGTACATCAGCATCCTGCTCACGCGCGTGGACGCGGCGCTGGTCGAGGAGTTCGCGCGCCTGGGCGTCAAGATGATCTCCAACCGCCTCATCGGCGTGGACCACGTGGACGTCAAGCGCGCAAAGGAGCTGGGCATCCGCATCAGCAACGCGCCCTATTCCTCCAACTGCGTCGCGGACTACACCCTCATGCTCATGCTCATGAGCATCCGGCGCATGCGCCAGATCCTCCGCCGCAACGAGATGAACGACTTCACCCTCCCCGGCATCCAGGGCATGGAGATGGCGAACCTCACCGTCGGGGTCCTGGGCACGGGCAAGATCGGCCGCACCGTGATCCGGGACCTGCACGGCTTTGGCAGCCGCGTCCTCGCCTATGACCTCTACGAGAACGACGAGGTCAAGCAGTACGCCACCTACGTGGATCTGGACACGATCCTGCGCCAGAGCGACATGCTCACCCTGCACATGCCCCTGACCGACGAGAACTTCCACCTGCTGGACCGCGAGGCCTTCGCCAAGATGAAGGACGGCGTCGTCCTCATCAACACGGCGCGCGGCCCCCTCGTCGACACCAACGCCCTGCTCGACGCGCTGGAGAGCGGCAAGGTCGGCGCCGCCGGCCTGGACGTGGTCGAGGACGAGGTCGGCCTCTACCACCACGATTGGAAGAACACCGTCATCCACAACCGCTTCATCCCCCTGCTGCGCGGGTTCAACAACGTGATCCTGACCTCCCACAAGGCGTATTACACCGACCAGTCCGTCAGCGACATGGTCCGCAATTCGCTCCTGGGCTGCTACAACGCCGAGCACGGCCTGCCCAACCCCTTCGAGGTCTGACGGCGCCCGGCTTGACAAACCGCCTGCCGCGGCGGATAATAGAGCCAAACGCCTGGGGGAGGTATGCACAGTGAAGCAATGTATGGACGCCGAAAACCTGCACCGCCGTCTCAAGAAGATCATCGGCCAGGTCCAGGCCATCGACCGCATGGTGGACGAGGACGTGCCCTGTGAGGACATCCTCTCCCAGATCAACGCGGCAAAGTCCGCCCTGCACCGCGTGGGCCAGGTCGTGCTGGAGGGGCACATCCAGCACTGCGTCCGCGACGGCATCGAGCACGGCGACGCGGACAAGACCATCGCCAACTTCACAAAGGCCGTCGAGCGCTTTGCCAACATGCAGTGAGTGCCCCGGCTCGCACAAGAAGAACAGGACCCCGCGCTTGCGGGATCCTGCAGCTTGTCGAAAAACCTGCTGTGGCAATTAAGCCAGAGCAGGTTTTTTGCGTGCAAGCAAGACCGAAAAAAGGAAAAATATCGAAATAGCAGCTGTAT
>CAJFMX010000026.1:32621-42985 GCA_904393115.1 uncultured Clostridia bacterium | reverse complement strand
TGTATCAGATTGGTGAGGTTTTTGTTTAACCTTTTTGTTTTCCACCCGCATAGCGGGTGGTTTTTTGTTTCGCTTCGCTCAACTGCCTAAAGGCATGAAGTAAAAAAAAAGGCCGGGCGGCCTCCGCCGTCCGGCTCCGCGCCTCAGCGCGCGTTGAGAATCGTCTGTGCGAAGTCCCGCTCCGACTCGGGCAGGGAGCAGGCAAAGTACGGCGTCCCGTGCAGGACCTCCAGGGCCTCCAGGTAGTCCTTGGGCCCGCCCACGATCCACATGCCCTTGCCCGCGGCGGCGATGCGGCGGTAGACGTCGATCCAGTGCCCCGCGCCCGGCTGGCCGTCGCCGGGGACCCACTGCACCGCCTCGAGCGCCTCCAGCGCGAGCACGTCGTCCAGGTGGCGCAACTCGCCGACGCCGTCCAGGTGGTAGATGCTGTGGGCCAGGCGCTCGACGTCCCGCCGGAGCGTGGGCAGCACGAACTCCCGGAACATCGGGTTGCCGATCATGTAGCAGAAGTCGCACTGGGGGATGTAGGAGGGCTCGCGGCTGGCCAGGCCGGACCAGTGCGTCGTTCCGCGCTGGGGCGAGAGCACCGCGCAGAAGTCGTCAAACGCCGCGTACCACGCCTCCTGCGCCTCCTGCGCCAGGCGCAGGACCTCCTCCGGCGCGTCGTAGAGGTCCAGCAGCAGGTTCTCGCTCCCGCGGAAGGTCGCCACCACGTCCAGCACGCCGCCCAGGTCCGGCAGGCCCAGGAGCACCTTTCCCTCCCACTTGGCCAGCCCGGCGCGGTAGAGGTCCTTGATGCGGCGCGCCCAGGGGTTTTCCGGGTCGTAGCGGATGGAGATCTCCTCGATCGGGCGCTCCTTGTCCGGGAAGAACCAGACGCCGCCGGTGGCGTTGTCCAGCCGGGCACCGCACAGCGCCGCGAGCACCCCCGGCCCGAAGGTTGCAAAGTCCACCATCGGGAAGGCGTCGCCGAGGAAGGTGCAGCGGCTGAGCTCCCCGTCGATCGCGTCGACGACCGCCTCGGCCGGGCGGTCCACCTCGTGGCAGTTCGCCTGGCAGAGCGCGCGCACCCGGGGCAGGTCCTTCTCCAGGACGACCTTCACCAGGGGGCGGTCCAGCTCGCCGCGCCACCACCTTTCGTGCGCGTCCAGGACCGCTTCCATGCGGTCCCGGTCAAAGTCCACGGCCATGCGCTTCTCCCCTCCTTAGTAGCTGCCCACGCGGCGCAGCGTCTCGAGCACGAGCTTGAAGTTTTCCAGGCTGATGTTGTCCGGGATGGAGTGGTCGGAGGCGAAGATGTAGCCGCCGCCCTGCTTCATGACGGGCACCACGCGCTCGATCTCGGCGCGGATCTCGTCCGGCTTGCTCCAGAGCACGGCGTTGATGCCGCCGTGGAAGACGAGCTTGTCGCCGTACTTCTGCTTGAGGGCGACGGGGTTCATGCCGGCCTTGACCTCCAGCGGGTTCAGCGCGTCCACGCCGATCTCGATCAGCTCCGGCACAAAGGGGTTGACGTCGCCGCAGGAGTGCATGCGCACCTTGGCGCCCTTCTCGTGCGCCCAGTCCGCCGCGGCCTTGTGGTAGGGCTTGTCCATCTCCCGGTAGGTCTTGACGGAGAAGAACTGGTTGTTCTTATACCCCATGTCGTCGTACCAGAAGACCTCGTCAAAGTGGTATCCCGCGTCCCAGACCGCGTCCAGGAGCTGCATGTCGAGCTTCATGTGCGTCTCGTACATGTCGCGGCACCAGTCCGGGTCCTCGATCAGCGCGATGAGGAAGCGCTCGGTGCCGACCATCCAGCTGTGGGTGACGTCAAAGCCGAACCACATCTGCGCGCTGATCCAATAGCCGTCCCGCTTCCAGATGGGGTAGTTCTGCTTGAGGTAGTCCCAGTTGACGCGGGAGGGGTCAAAGGTCATGCGCTTCTTGGCGTCGAGCCACTTTTCCGCGTCGGTGATGGTGAAGTCCAGGAACTCCGGCGTGGAGCCGTGCTTCTTCCAGGTCTTGTGCGTCACGCCCCAGGCGGTCTTGACGATGACGTAGTCGTCCGTCTCCTCGAGGATCTGCTGCGGGTAGCGCGGCGAGTTGTCGGTGGTGATCGTGGCCACGCGGTCCAGGTCAAAGTAGCCGACGTAGTCGCGCGTGGGCATCCCCTCCTCGACCCAGCGGTCGATGGTCTGGCTCCAGGGCGAATCGAGAACCGGCACGCGGTCCGCCTCCCGGTGTTCATACATGCGCTGGAAGCGCTCGTGGCTGGTCATGGTCTTTTCCACAGAAAATCCTCCTCACAATCCTGTCGTTTCGGAAATCCAAGTGCAAATCTCCGGGACGAGCGCCTCCACAGGGCGCGTTCCGTCCACGCGGAGCACGGGCCAGGGCAGCTGCGCCGCCCAGGCGCGCATCTCCTCGTCGGACCGCGACGCGACCTGGGCGAAGAACTTCTCCTCCGCCGCGTGCAGGTCCCCGCCCGGGAGCATCCGCTCCCCAAACCGGCGAAAGGACCGCTCCCGCACGCGCTGGAGCCGCGTTTCCCGGGGCGCGTCCACCCATATGGCCAGGGAGATGCGCTCGCACAGCGCCTGCACACCGTTGCCCTTGACCGAGGCAAAGACGAAGTCCCCCTCCCGCGTCGCGGCGTCCAGCGCCGCCAGGAATTCCTCCCGCGTGCGCGGCGCGTCAAAGCGGCCGTCGGGAAAGCAGAGGTCCTCGCTGTCCAGAAAGCGGAGGCGCAGCGCGGCGGCCAGGGCGCGGCCGAGCGTGCTCTTTCCGCTCCCGTTGAGTCCGCAGACGAGTATGCCCATCCGTTTTTTCCTCCCTGCGCAAAGGCGCATCGTCAGTCGTGCGTCCAGGCCGCGATGTCGCGGAGCATCCGGTCCGCCTCGTCGCGGGAGTCGGCGTTGGTGATCAGGTACAGCCCCTTGGAGGAGAGGTTCTCCAGGATGGGGCGGATCTGGTCGGGCGTGACCAGGATGACCAGGCTCTTCCTGGCCGCCTGGATGCGCTTGAGCTCTGCGAAGTGCTCGGTGCAGGGCTCCTGGCCGGCCACCTGCGTCCACTGGATCGCGCGCAGGCGCGGGATGGAGAGCAGGCTGTCCAGGTGGCGGATCTGCTCCACGCCGTCGAAGTGATAGAGCGCGTTGTCCAGCAGGTCGCACTGCGCGCGCAGCTCCGGCATGATGAAGTCCTCAAACATGGGGTTGGAGATCATCACGGACATGTCGCACTGCATCTGCGCGTGCATGCCGGGCGCCCAGGTGCTCAGCCACTGGATGCAGCTGCCGCCCTCGTTGTTGTCGCGGACGATGTCGTAGACCTCGCGCATGATGCGCTCATAGGCCCCCTGGATCTTGGCCAGCGCGCGCTGGACGGCCTCGGGCTCCTCGATCATGGCGGGCAGGAGCTCGTCCGGTCCCATCAGGTGGGAGAGGGCGTCCGCATTGCCCGTAGAGTCGGGCATGGAGACCATGTAGTCCCCCTTGCTGTCCTCGACAAAGGCGCGCGCCAGCTCCAGCGTCTTCTTGTAGAGGAAGCTGTTTTCGTCAAACTCCAGGTCGTCCGGGTCCTGCAGGGACGGGAAAAACCACATGGAGTCGCCGAAGTAGTGCTTTTCGCCCTTGAAGAAGCCGGCGTGGCCGCCCGCGCCCAGGTCCAGGAACAGGCAGGGAAAGGCCTCGCCCGCGTAATAGGTGTTCTCCATGAGCCTGCGGTTGCGCTGGATGATCTGCTCCGGGTCCGTCCAATAGCGCATGCGCTCCTCGTCCGTGCCGGGCACGACGCGCTCCGGCGCCTTGGCGCCGTTTTCGTATACATAAATCGCGGCGCAGCAGCGGTCCACGATCTCCTGGTGCCAGAATGCGGTCAATCTTTCCTTCGCCTTGTCCCAGTCCTCTTTATAACGCATTGCTTTTCCCCCCTTCTTTTAGGAAAGGGGCCCCCTTCCGCGCGGAAAGCAGCCCCTTTTTCTCTTTTTTCGTCACTTAGTCGCAATCGCTGGATTCGAACATCATGTTCTCGATGTACCGCTCGTTGAACATCGGGTTTCCGCCCAGCGCCACGTGCCGCGAGCGCGCGGCGATGTCGCGCGCCTTCTCCCCTTCCTCGCGGCTGAGCAGCAGGCGGGACGCGCCCTCCAGCGACGCGTTGCCGATGGCGCGTGCCTTGGCCGCAAGGGCCGCAGGCAGCAGGCCGATCGTGACGGCGCTGGGGATGTGCAGGTGGCTGCCAAAGCCCCCGGCGATGTAGAGGTCGTCCACGTCCTCGGGCGCGAGGTTCGCGTTTCTGAGAAGCGTCTCGAGCCCGGCGGCGATGGCCGCCTTGGCCAGCTGCACGGCGCGCACGTCCTTGGGCAGGAGCGCCACGCCGTCCCGCAGGGGGAGGGTGTCCTCCTCCGTCGCGCCGGTCTCGTCGATGTCGCCCGTCTGCAGATAGGCTGCCACCGCGTCGATCAGCCCGGAGCCGCACACGCCCACGGCCGCCTGGCCGCCGATGGTCCGCGCGGCGATGCGCCCGTTCTCCAGCCAAACCCGGTCCACGGCGCCGGGGACGCTGCCGCACCCGCAGGAGATGCCCGCGCCCTCAAAGGCCGGGCCTGCGGCGGTGGAGGTCACCAGCAGCTCCCCGCCCTTCCAAAGGGCGATCTCGCCGTTTGTGCCGATGTCGCAGAGCACGGCCACCCGGTCGGACTCCGCAAGGCCGCTGGCCAGCACCGCGCAGGTGATGTCCGCGCCCACGAAGGCGTTCATGCAGGGCGGCAGCACCGCGCTGCGCCCCTGCGCCTCGACCGTCTGCCCAAAGAGGCAGTCCGCCGCAAAGGGCGCCGCCGAGAGCGAGACCGGGTCGCGCCCGCTCCAAAGGTAGAGCATCGTCGTGTTGCCGGCGAGCACGAGGGTTTCGACCTCCTCCGGCCGGCAGACCCCGCTGCACGCCGTGCGCAGCAGCTCGTCGATCGCGCCGCGCACCTGCGCCTGCAGGAGCGTGCCCTTGCCGTCCAGCGCCGCGCCGATGCGGCCCATCACGTCCGCCGCGACGGTGCCCTGGGGATTCCAGCAGGAGGCCTGGCCGAGCGCCGCGCCGCTGTGCAGGTCGTACAGGCGCAGGGCGAGCGTGGTCGTGCCGATGTCCACCGCCGCGCCGTACCGCCCCGCAAGGGGATTCAGGTGCAGCGGCCGCGCAACGCCCGCGACCTCGATCTCCTGCGCGCGCGCCTCGGGCAGCTCCACCTCCGCGTCGCCGAGCAGGCGCGCCTGGCAGGAGAGCCGCTGGCCCGCGCGCTCCTCCGCGGCATTGGGCGCGGACACCGCGCCGGAGAGGCGCACCGCGCACTTTCCGCAGGTGCCCCGCCCGCCGCAGGGCTGCGCGGGCGCGAGGTTCGCGCCCTGCAGCACCTCGGAGACGAGCGGGGTCCCGGTGAACTCCAGCGCGCGCACCTGCGCGCCCCGCCGCACGAGGAGCCGGCTCATGCCTCCTCCTTGTAGAGCAGCAGGCCGAAGAAGGTCACGGTGTTTGCGCCGTTGATGTACTTGAGGTCCGTGCTCTTTGTCGTCTTGTAGACGTCGATGCCCGCGCCCTCCATGGGCGGCAGGGCGCGGTCCGGGTGGCGGCAGGGCAGGTCCTCCTTCTTGGCGCACTCGGGACAGAGCCGGCAGCCGCCGGCGCTGAGGTGGAAGTGCTCGCCGATGCCCGCCGCACGGGCTGCGGTCTCGAGGCGCTGGCTCACCTGCGCGTGGCGCACGCCCGCCTCGCCCATGCCCTCGATGTCGAAGCTGTCCTCCAGGGCCGAGATCGTCTGGTAGAGCAGTCCCTTCGGATAGGAGCGCACGCGCGCCATCAGCTCCTCGATGGGGCCGACGTCCGGCGGGCACATCCAGCACTTTCCGAAGTTTCCGCACTGGTTCGCCTTGCAAATGTCAAAGAACGTGGCGCTGAGCACGATCGCGTCCTGCGGGATCACCGCGGCCTTGGTCGCGCCGTTTTCCAGCGCCAGCTTCACCAAATCCGCCTCTTTCATGCCTGCGCCTCCTCCACCGCGGCAAAAAACGCCTCGATGTTTTCCCACGGCGCGGCGTAGGGCACGTCGCAGCCCGTGGAGGGGAGGAAGTTCTCCGCCTTGCCGCACGCGGCCATCAGGGCGAGCGTCGCCTCGCGCACGCGCGCGGGCGTGCCGCTGGTCAGGACCCCGGCGGGGTCCACATTGCCCATCACGAGGACGTCGCGCGGCATGGCGGCCAGCGCGTCCGTCATCTGGATGGCGTTGCCGAAGTGGTAGGCCGCGGCGCCCAGGTCCGCCAGCATCGGGTAGGCCGCGGGCGCGAGCCGGCCGCAGTTGTGGTAGACCACCGGGAAGTCCGCGCGCTGCACGGCGGAGATGACCGCCTGGACCGCGCCGCAGGAGAACTCCTCCATCATGGCGGGGCTGAGCACGCCGGCCAGGGGCTCGGCCATGACCACGCCGTCCGCGCCGGCCTCCCGCAGGGCCTGGATGTAGCTCGTGACGAACTGCGCCGCCTTCTCCACGACCAGGTGCACGGTCTCCGGCTCGTCCACGCAGGCGTAGAGGATCTCGCTGACGTCCATCAGGCGCCCGGCGAGCGAGAACGGGCCGATGACCCCGGCCAGCAGCGGCTTGTCCGCGATCTGCGCCTTTTCCGCCGCGATGGCCGCAAGGCTCACCGGGACGCGCCCGCGCGCAAGGTCCGGCACGGCCAGGGCCTTTGCCGCGTCCTCATCCGGCACGAGCTGGCCGGTGACGGCGGGCACCTCGTCCGGGGCAAAGCGCACGCGCGCGCCGAAGGCCTCGGCCTCGATGGACAGGTCCATGGGGCTGACCGCCGCGGCCGTGGGCAGGCGCGAGGCGTGGAAGACGGCCTTCGCCTGCAGCTCCGCGCTGCGGGCCATCTCGTCCACCGGGATGCCCAGCGCCTTTGCCGCGGGGAAGGAAAGGATGGGCAGGGCGCGCTTTTCCCCGACGCGCGCCGCCTGCCAGAGGATCTCTGTGGCGTTCATGCCCTACCCCCTCACGCGCAGAACTGCGCGGCGACGTCGGCGGCGCTGGCCGCGTCCGGCGTGTAGGCGTCCGCACCGATGGACTTGGCGAAGGCGTCCGTCACGGGCGCGCCGCCGACCATGATCTTGACCTTGTCGCGGATTCCCTCGCGCTCGGCCTCCTTGACGACCTCGCCCATGACGTCCATGGTCGTCGTCAGCAGCGCCGAGCAGCAGATCACCCGGCAGTTCTGCTCCTTGGCCGTGCGCACAAAGGTCTCCGGGGAGACGTCCGTGCCCAGGTCCACGACCTCCAGGCCCTTGCCCTCCATCATCATCTTGACCAGGTTCTTGCCGATGTCGTGCAGGTCGCCCTGCACGGTGCCGATGCACACCTTGCCGCTGGCCTTGACGCCCTGCGCCGCGAGCAGGGGCTTGAGCAGCGCCACGCCCATGTTCATCGCGCGGGCCGCGACCAGAACCTCGGGCACGAAGATCTCGTTGTTCTTGAACTTTTCGCCCACAACGTCCATGCCCTTGAGCAGACCCTCGGTCAAAATGGTCTGCGCGGGGATTCCCTCGTCGATGGCCTGCTGCACCAGGGCCTTGACCTCCTTGGCCTTGCCCGCCTGAAGCTTCGTGGAAATTTCCTGCATGTCCATATGCGCACCTCCGTTGCATTTTGTGTTTACCTTTAGTATACTGAGGATCGAATAGGGATGATTGTAAAAGTTTACGAGAATTTGCACTTTCCCGGGGAGGCCTTCCAAATGGCAAACGCACTCTTCGCCCTGATTCCCGAGGCGCGCCTGCGCGGCGTGATGGGCGCGCTGCACCGCTTTTCCGACCTGCCGCTCCGCCTGCTGGACGCGGAGGGCAACATCCTCTGCGCCCTGGGCGAGCTGGCGGGCTGCTGCGCGCTGCTCCAGCGGGAGCTGAACACCTGGCAGGAGTGCAACGCCCTGCACGCCAAGGCGGGCGCGCGGGCGCGGGAGCTGGGCGGCTCCTACATCTATACCTGCACGGCGGGCCTGAGCCACATCTCCTTCCCCCTGGGGAACCGGGAGGCGCTGCTCGGCGCGCTGGTCGTCGGCCCCTTCCTGATGGAGAAGCCGGACAGCACGCTCATCAGCGCCTTTGTGGAGGGGCGCGGCCTGCCCATGAGCCGGGCCCTGGAGCTCTACGACGAGCTCTTCTCCCTGCCGGTGATCGAGCCGGCCCGCGTGCAGGCCTTAAGCCAGCTGCTGGAGTGCCTGCTGGCGCCGCTGCTGCCGGCCGAGCGCGCGCTGCTCATGCAGCACCAGGAGCAGCTCGACCAGCAGTCTCGCCTCAACGAGGCCATCCAGGTCTACAAGGCGCAGCAGGCGGAGCGCAGCCGCGCCGGCATCCACGAGCGGGAAAAGGCCCTGCTGGCCAAGGTGCGCACCGGCGGCGAGGCGCAGGCCAAGGCCCTGCTGAACGACCTGATGGGCTATGTGCTCTACTGCGAGGGCGGGGACTTTGCCGCGGTGCGCACCCGCGCGCTGGAGCTCGCGGCCCTGGCCTCCCGCGCGGCGATCGAGGGCGGCGCCGGCGCGGACAGCATCTACGAGCTCAGCCAGGCCTACCTTGCGCAGCTCGAGCGCGCCAAGGACCGGGAGTCCCTGTGCCGCCTGCTGCAGGACGCGCTGGAAGGGTTCATGCGCGCGCGCTTCGGCCCTGCCGAGGGCGCGGGCGCGCACATCCGCCGCGCCCTGCGCTACATGGGCGACCACTACAGCAAGCCCCTGACGCTGGACGCCGTGGCAGACGCCGTCAGCCTCAGCCCGAACTACCTCTCCTCGCTCTTCCGCAAGCAGCTCCACTGCACCTTCCGGGAGCAGCTCTGCCGCATCCGCGTCGAGGAGAGCAAGAGCCTGCTGCTCAACACGGAGTATTCCCTGGCGGACATCGCCCTGGCCATGGGCTTTGCGGACCAGAGCTATTACTGCAAGTCCTTCAAGCGGATCGTGGGCATCCCGCCGGGGCGGTTCCGCCAGTCGGTCTAGCCCTCCAGCGCCCTGCGCGCCAGCTCCACGTACCGCCGGACCTTGCCCACGTCCTTCCCGATGCGGTAGACGTCGCGCTGGGCGATCTCGAGCTTGCAGCCGCGCGCGGCCCCGGCGGTCTTGCGGAAGCAGGCGGTGACGGCGTCCTCGTCCAGGGGCGTCTCCATGCCCAGCAGCGTTGCCGGGGGCTTGCGCAGGTAGGTGATGCCCGTGCCCCGCAGCGCCTCGCCCATGAAGTCCTCGTCGCACCAGGGCGAGATGCTCACCTTGCGCAGGTTCGTCAGGTGCGAGAGCGCGCCCTCCCAGATGGGGTGCGTGGCCTCGCAGCAGCCGTAGGAGAGGCGGCCGCAGAGCGCCATGAGCTTGCGGTAGGCGGGGAAGACCAGGTCTTCATACATCGCGGGCGAGATGCCCGCGGCCTCCTGCGCGTCCATGTAGAGCCACATCTGGTCCAGGCGCGCCTGGGGCACGTCGTCCGGAAGCTCCTCCGTGAAGCAGTAGCTCCCTTGGCTCAGCCCCTGGCCCCGCGCCGCGCTGCGCAGCGTGCCCTTCTCCTGCCGCAGGCGGAAGAAGGCGATGTAGTCGTCCACGAGCCGCCCGAGCACCGCGCGGAAGTTCTCCTCGTCGTCGATCATGGCCACGTACAGGTCGTCCATGTTCATGATGTGGACGATGTCCTGCATCGGGCAGCTGTAGAGGCAGCCGCCCTCCCGCCGCACGGGCAGGATGTCCCCGAAGAGGTCCTCGGCCTGGGCCTGCTCCGCCTGCGCGCCCGCCTCGTCCACGCGGTAGACCGAGGGGCCCAGCAGGTGCATGTCCTCCTCCAGATCGTGCAGATAGGGCACGAAGTGGTGGCCGACGCCGCCCGTCTCCTGCCGGCGCACGGGCAGGCCGAAGGGGACGAACTCCAGGTGCTCGCGCACGGCGTAGTGGTCCGGCACGAGCGTGTCGTCCGCAAAGAGCGTGAAGTTGGCGATGGGCCGGAGCATGCGCCGCTCGATGGCGCGGGCCTCCTCCCCGGTGCAGCGCTGGAGCGCGGGCAGCACGTCCTGCTCAAAGGTGTCGATCTCGATGCGGATCATGGGCCGCGCCGGCTGGCGGCTGGCGCCATAGGCGATCCACTCCTGCGTCAGGCGCTCGTTCCGCGGGGAATGCGCCAGCTCCTGCTGCTGCCTGGCCAGCTCCCGAAGGCGGGCCCGGTCCTCCTGCGATATGTTCATGCGTAAAAAACCTCCTTTTCTCCTCTCAGTATATCGACGTGCGGGGACGCAAGATTGTTCTCATTTATGAAAATTAGCATTTTTCCACTTTGACCAAAAGAGGCGCGGGGCCTTCCCCCCTTTGGGGGAAGGC
>CAJFMX010000026.1:0-32566 GCA_904393115.1 uncultured Clostridia bacterium | reverse complement strand
CCTTTGGGGGAAGGCCCCGCGCCTCTTTGCGCCGGATCAAAAATCCCGGCCGTTATTCAATGGCGATGGTGTTCTTTGCCTCGAGCTGCTTGGGCGTGTTCTTGGGCAGCGTCACGCGCAGGATGCCGTCCTCAAACTTGGCGCTCACGTCCTCGGGGCGCACGCTGTCGCCGACGTAGAAGCTGCGGCTGCACTGGCCCATATAGCGCTCCTGCCGGATGTAGCGGCCCTTCTTTTCCTCGTTTTCGCGGTCCAGGCCCTTGGAGGCGCTGATGGTCAGGTATCCGTTCTCCAGCTGGACCTGCACCTCTTCCTTCTTAAAGCCCGGCAGGTCCACGTCCATCTCATAGGCGCTCTCCGTCTCGCGCACGTCGGTCTTCATCAGGTTCTTGCTGTGCTTGCCGTACAGGGGATTCCTGCGGCCCGCAACCATGGGCATCATGTTGTTAAACATATCGTCGAACATCTCATCAAACAGGTTTTCCGTAAAGACGCTGGGAAGCATACATCATTCCTCCATTTCAAAGCTCCAAATCCGTTCCCGCGCTCGGCGCGGGCGCCGTACCCTTTCGGAGAAGTCCTCCCGGGATCTTGCTCCCTTCGTACCTCTCTCTTAAGTACAGGTATAGTATAGCACTTTTGTTAGCACTGTCAATAGGTGAGTGCTAATTTTTTCGTAATAAAACTATTATCCATTTGTGAACGCTGCGCCTCCAAAAAACGCCGGAATTTTGGCGTTTCTCAAATTTCTGGCTTGGAGGCCCGCCCGATTCGTTCACAAATTGCCAAATTTCCTTGCAGAAAAAACAAAACGCCCGATCTGCCGGCGGCAGGTCGGGCGCAGAACGCACGGACGTTTGGGAGAAATCGATCAGGTGTTCTTCATGACCACGGTCGCGACGGTGTCGGCGACGTGCTCGCAGGCGTCGGCGCAGTCCTCCATGTAGTCGTAGATCTCGCGCCAGGCGATGATCTCCAGCAGGTCCGTGCACTGGGTGGGCACGGCGCGCGCGGCCTCGAGGTAGAAGCGGTCGCACTCCTCCTCGGCCTGGTTGAGGTCCACGCTCAGCTTGAGGAGCTTTTCGGGCTTTTTGAAGTTTTCCAGCTCGCCGAGCATCTCGCGCATCATCGTGCAGCAGCCGGCGAGCTTCTTGGCAAACTCGATGGCGTGGGGCAGCACGTGGGGAATGCGGTGCACGTAGAACCGCTGGAGGATCTCCTCCACGCCGTCGGTGACCTCGTCGATGTTCTGGCTGAGCTCGGCCAGGTCCTCGCGGTCGATGGGCGTGACGAACGCCTTGGCCAGGGAGGTGGACATCTCGTGCTTTTTCTTGTCGGCGGCGTGCTCCATGGCGTGCATCTTCTCCAGCATCACGCCGATGGCGTCGGGTTCGTAGTTGGTCAGGCATTCCACCAGGTACTCCGCGGCCCGGCAGGACTCCTCCGCCGCCGCGATGAAGTTTTCAAAGTAGAATCGATCCGCTTTGCTCGCCATTGTTTTGCTTCCTTTCTGCAAATTGCTCCGTCCATTGCGCGGGTTTTAGAAGAGCCACATGAAGAGCTTCGCCATGACGAAGCCGATCAGGCCGCAGCCGGGGAAGGTCAGCAGCCAGGTCATGCCCATCTCCTTGACGACGGAAAAATTGATGGCGGAAAGGCGCTTGACCGCGCCCACGCCCATGATGGCCGTGGTCTTGGCATGGGTCGTGGAGACCGGGATGCCGAAGACCGAGCTGATCAGCAGGCTGACGGAGGCCGCAAGGTCCGCCGAAAAGCCCTGGTATTTCTCCAGGCTGACCATGTCCATGCCCACGGACTTGATGATCTTCTTTCCGCCCACGGAGGTGCCGATGCCCATCACCGCCGAGCACAGCAGCATGAGCCAGACCGGCATGGCCACGGGCTCGGGCGTCTGGCCGTTGATGAGGAAGAGGCTCAGGAGGATGACGCCCATGAACTTCTGCCCATCCTGCGCGCCGTGCATAAAGCTCATGGCCGCCGCGCCGAAGATCTGCGCGGCGCGGAAGACCGGTTCGGTCCTGCGCCGGTCCGCCCTGCGGAAGAGCAGCACGACGATCTTGCACATGACCCAGCCCAGGCCAAAGCCCAGCACGACGGAGATCACAAGGCCGTAGAGGACCTTGACCCACTCGGCGCCGTTGACGCCGGACAGGCCTCCGTGCAGCGCGATGGCGCCGCCCGTAAGCCCGGCGATCAGCGCATGGCTCTCGCTTGTGGGGATGCCGAAGCACCAGGCCAGCACCGCCCAGACCACGATCGCGAACAGCGCCGCGCTCAGCGCCACGATCGCCTCATGGGAGTTTGTGCCAAAGTCCACCATCTGCGTGATGGTCTCGGCCACGGTTGCGTTGATCATGCTCATGAGCAGCACGCCCAGGAAGTTGAACACCGCCGCCATGAGGATTGCCGCGCGGGGGGACATGCACCGCGTCACAACGCAGGTGGCAATGGCGTTTGGCGCGTCGGTCCAGCCGTTGACGAAGATGACGCCCAGCGTCAGCACCACTGCAACCAGCAGCAGGGGGTTTTGCGTCAATTCCGAGAAGAAATACGCAAACGTCAGGTCCATAAAAAGCCTCCCTCGATCGATTTATCCCTTCGGCGGGGCGGTTTTTTTAGGACCTTCCGCCGTCAAGAACGCTCGGACGCTTCTGCAAGGCGCGCGCAGAGCCGCTCCAGAAAGAAGGAGGCGACGGCGCCAATCGCAATGCAGCCAATGTAGCTCAGGCGCCCCAGCCCCTGCGCGGGGAAGGGCGGGAAAATCATGACCAGCGTCGCCAGCACCACGCCAAGGATCGCGTGGGAGCACACGGAGTCATAGCGGTGAAAGAGGAAATTGACGCCCTTGGGCAGCGTCAGGATCACAAGGGCCATGCCCGCCGCAAGCGGCAGGATCACCGGCAGCGACAGGCGGGAAATGCCCTCCAGCATCGGCTGGTAGAGCCCGAAGAAGAGCAGCAGCGTCGAGGAGCTCAGGCCCGGCACGACAAAGCTGATCCCCCACAGGATTCCGCAGAAGAGGAAGCTCCAGATTCCCGGCTCGATGGTCACCAGGCTGTTCTGCTTGAGCAGGATCAACACGCCCAGCATGAGCGCAAAGCCCAGCCCCAGCGCGAGGAAGGACCCGGCCGTGCGCCGCGTCTTGCCCGCGTCCCGCCACACCCCGGGCACCGTGCCCAGGATCAGCCCGATGAAAAGGCAGACGAGAACCGTGCTGTTCGCCTCCATGAGCATGCTCGCCAAGCCCGAAAGGCCCACAAAGCCCACCGCGCAGCCCAGGACAAAGGGCAGGAGCATTCTCCAATAGGTCTTCAGCGCCTTGCGCGGCGTGGAGAGCACTCCCATGAGCGGCTTGTACATGCCGAAGGCCACGCACAGCGTGCCGCCGCTGATGCCCGGCATGATCGCCCCAAAGCCGACGATGATCCCTTCCAGCACCCAAAGGATTCCCTGCAGGACTCGCAAATTCTTCATAACTCGTTTCTCCCGTTCCAGGGCCGGCCATCGCGTTGGGCGCTCCCGCGCGGCCTTCCCGAAAGATTCCGTTTTATTGAATTATACCATAGATTTCATCTAGATTGTGTAAAGATTTACATCTTTCGCGCCCATCGTGAAAAAAGGAGGAACTGCGCGCCGCGCCCTTCTCTTTCCCCTTAGAAAGACGAGGAAGGACGCGCGGACGCTTCTTTTCATTCGCTCTGTCGGGGCAAAAATCCTGCCGCGCCCGCCATTGCCCCCGCTGAAAAGCGCGCAAAAAGAGCCCCGCGCAGCCGTTGGCTGCGCGGGGCGCGCTCGTTCCCTTTAGCCGCGCTGCGGGGTCTCCTCCACGGCGCGGCCCTGCTCCAGGCGCACGATGCGCGTGCAGTCCGCCAGCGTAGACAGGCGGTGGGAGATGAGCAGCAGGGTCTTTCCGCGGTACTGCTCGCGCAGGGTCTTAAGCAGCTCCTTTTCGTGGAGCACGTCCAGGCTGCTGGTCGGCTCGTCCATGACCACCACGTCCGGGTCCGCCAGCAGCACGCGCGCGATGCCCACGCGCTGGCGCTCGCCGCCGGAAAGGCGCGCGCTCATCTGGCCCATCTGGGTGTCGTAGCCCTCGGGCAGGGTCTGGATGAAGTCGTCCAGGCCTGCGCGGCGGGCGGCGCCGCGGATCTCCTCGCGCGTGGCGTCCGGCTTGCCCAGGGCGATGTTGTCCGCGATGCTCGCATTGATGAGCAGCGTGTCCTGCTCGAGCATGGCGATGCGCCCGCGCAGCTCGCCCAGGTCCGTCTCCTCGATCGGCACGCCGTTGAGACGGATGTCGCCGCCCGTCGGGTTCCAGAAGCGCAGCAGCAGGCGCAGGATCGTGGACTTGCCCGCGCCGCTCTCGCCCACGATGCCGACCCAATCGCCCTTGCGGACCGTCAGGGAGAAGCCGCGCAGGATCGGCTCTGCGCCCGCGCGGTAGGCAAAGTCCACGCCTTCGAAGGCGATCTCGCGGATCTCGCCGGTCTTTTTCGGGTGCTCGGCCTCGACGACCTCGGGCTCGGTGTCCTCGATGGCGAAGAGGCGCTCGGCCGCAGCAAACGTCTCCAGCAGGCTGGAGATCACCGTCGTCAGCGAGAACGTCGAGGAGAAGGAGGCCGTGGCCACAAAGGAGATCACCACCGTGCCCACGGGGTTCTGCGCGCCGTTTGCCGCAAGGTAGGTCGCCACCGCCAGCAGCAGGATGCGCGCCAGGTACACGAAGAACGTCGGCGCCGAGGCCACGGTCTGCCGGTGGATCGTCAGGCCGTGCGCCGCGCGGTTGATGCGGCGGTTCTGCGCCTGCACGCGCGCAAGGCGCGCCGCGCCGTGGCCGAAGATCTGGATGTCCTTGATGCCGTAGACGCTCTCGAGCACCAGGGCCTTCATCTCGCCCAGGCGCTCGCGGTACTTCAGGCCCACGGGCCGGCCGATCTTCAGCGCCAGCAGGGGGAAGCCCACGGAGATGACCAGGTACACCGGCAGCAGCACCGCCGCAAACAGCGGGTGGATGCACAGCGCCAGCACCAGCGTCGTCACCGGCAGCAGCACCACCGTGAACAGCGGCCCGATCGTGTGCGCGAAGAAGAACTCCACCGTCTCGATGTCCGAGACGGCGATGTTCAGCAGGTCGCCCTTCTTGCGGTCCATCAGGCACGCGGGCGCCAGGCGGCGGATCGACTCAAACAGGTGGATGCGCATGGAGGCCAGCAGCCGGTAGGCGCCCGCGTGGGAGGAGACGCCCTCCACGTACCGCCCCAGCACGATCAGCGCGCCGGAGGCCACCATCAGCGCCGCAAACAGCCCCGGCGATCCCGCGTCCGTCCAGCCCGCGCAGGAGAGCAGCAGCATCGCGCCAAAGCCCATCAGGCCCATGTGCGCAAGGTTCCCCACGATGCTGGCCGCCGTCGCCAGGGCGAGCGGCCCTTTGACCGGCTTTGCGATGCGCAAAAGGCGCAGAACCATCTCTGCGATGGAATAGGAAAACCGCGTCTTCACGCGCGTGCACCTCCTTCCAAGCATTCGTCCCCGCCCCGGCGGGCGCGCTCCGCCGCGCCGTGGTCCTCGAGGGCCGCCTGCTCCTGCACGAGGCGGCGGTAGAGGCCGTCCTCCTGCATGAGCGCTTCGTGCCGGCCCTGCTGGGTGATGCGCCCGCCCTCCAGGACATAGATGCAGTCCGCGCTGCGGATGGTCGAGAGCCGGTGCGAGATGAGGATGAGGGTGCGCGTCTCCTTCAGCGCGTCGATGCAGGCCCAGATCTCCTGCTCGCTCTGCCGGTCCACGCTGCTGGTCGCCTCGTCAAAGATGATGTACTCGGCCTTGCCCAGCAGCGCGCGGGCGATGCCGATCTTCTGCCTCTGCCCGCCGGAGAGCTTGGCCCCGGCGTCGCCCACGTCCGCGTCCAGGCCCTTCTCCTGCCGCAGGACGAAGTCCTTCAGGCGCACCTGTTCCAGCGCCTCGAGCATCTCTTCCTCCGTGGCGTCGGGCTTGGCGATGCGCAGGTTTTCCGCGATGGTGCCGGAAAAGAGGCTCACGCTCTGGGGCACCATGAGGATGTGGCGGCGCAGCTCCTCGGGCGTAAAGCTCAGGTAGTCGCGCCCTTCCAGGTAGATCTTGCCGCTGGCCGGGTCGAAAAAGCGCATGAGCAGCCCGGCCACCGTGCTCTTTCCGCAGCCGGACAGGCCCACGAGCGCCGTGACCTTTCCCTTCTCCACGGTGAGGCTCACGTTCCGCAGCGCGGCGCTGCGCCCGGCATAGGCGTGGGAGACGCCCTCGACGCGGATGCCGGGGTAGGCCGGCTCCTCCCGGGGCAGGTCCGGGTCGTGGGGCCGGGTGGTGTCCATGTCCAGGAGCTTTTCGACCTTGTCCGCGGCCGAGACGCCGGCCAAGGCCGTGTGCGTCGCGCTCATGAGCTGGCGCACGGAGTCGAAGAAGCTGTAGGAGAGCAGCAGCACCGTCATGCCCGCGGAGATCTCCATCTCCCCGCGCAGCATGGCGGCCGCGGCGATCCCCATGCTGACGAGGATGGCCCCGTAGAGCAGCCCGTCCGTCACCAGGAAGGAGGAGAAGTTCACGCGCATGACGTCCATGATCTTGTGGTTGAAGGCCTGCGCCTTGCCGGCGAGCACCTTTGTGCGCTCCCCGTCCCGGCGGAAGAGCTTGAAGGTCGTCAGCCCCTGCACGCTCTCCAGGTAGTAGCCCGTCAGGTCCTCCATGGTGTTCCAATACTCGGTCTTGAGCTTCTCGATCTTCGAGCGGAAGGCGTTGTTCGCCGGCAGCAGCACGATGCTCACCGCAAAGAGCAGCACCGCCACGGGCAGCGAGAGGTCCTTGAGCTGGAAGAAGAGATAGATTAGCGCAAGGACGCTGTACAGCAGCCCCGGCAGGTATTGGCTGTAGTAGCTCTGCATGGACTCCACGCCGTCCACGCTCGAGGTGATGGCCGAAACCGGCCCGATCCGCTCGATGCCGCCGGCGTCCAGTTCCAGCACCTTGGAAAAGATGCGCGTGCGCAGCTGCGCGCGCGCCTTGGCCGTGCAGCGGTACTCCATCTCCCCGCGCAGCAGGTCGGACACGAGCATCAGCGCGGCGGCGAGCAGCGCCGCGCCGATGGCCGCGCCCGCGGCCTCCAGCGTCATCGCCGGCGAGAGCACGTTCCCCAAAAACCCGGAGATCGTGCGCGCAAACGCCGCCGCGCCCGCCAGCGTCACGAGCTTGAGCGCGACGATCCCCAAAATCCAGCCCCACAGCCCCTTTGCGAGCCGCAGGAGCGTCCGGTTCAGCAGAAGCATTGCTTCCTACTCCCCCTCATTCTTTTTTCGGCCCATCCCCGCGGGCCGTGCCTTACCATTGTATTCGAGTCGCGCCCCTCGCGCAAGGGGGAGAAGCTCTCGCCGCTGAGCGCGTGCCGCTCTGGCGCGGGTGCTTCATGGCCGCGGTCAGGCGGGCGCGGGGCCCGGCTGCGCCTTCCCCTGGTTGGCCACGGCGTTCATCTTGGCCTGCACGGCCGCGGGATCACCGAGGTAGCGCCGGTCCGCGACGGAGAAGTCCTCCCGCAGCTCGTAGACGAGGGGAACGCCCGTCGGCAGGTTGACCCCGGCGATCGCCTCGGGCGAGAGGCCCTCCAGGTGCATGACCAGGGCGCGCAGGGAGTTGCCGTGCGCCGCGACGAGCACGCGCTTGCCCGCCGAGAGCGCGGGCGCGATCTCCGCGCGGAAGTAGGGCACCGCTCTTGCGATGGTGTCCGCCAGGCTCTCGGTCCGGGGCAGCTGCTCCGGCGGCACCTCGCGGTAGGCGGCAAGGCCTGCGGGCAGGCGCTCGTCGCCGTCCTCGAGCGCCGGGGGCCGCACGTCGAAGGCGCGCCGCCAGAGGCGCACCTGCTCCTCGCCGAACTTTGCGGCCGTTTCCGCCTTGTTGAGGCCCTGCAGGGCTCCATAGTGGCGCTCGTTGAGCTTCCAGGTCTTGTACACGGGCAGCCATTCGCGGTCCATCTGCGCGAGCGCGCGGTGGAGCGTGCGGATGGCCCGCTTGAGGTACGATGTGTAGCAGACGTCAAAGTCCAGGCCCTCTGCGCGGAGCAGGTGCCCGGCCGCGTCCGCCTCGCGCTCGCCGTCCGGGGAGAGGTCCACGTCCGTCCAGCCCGTGAAGCGGTTTTCCAGGTTCCAAGCGCTCTCCCCGTGCCGAAGCAGCACAAGCAGCATGTTCTTTCCCTCCTTTTCTCTATCCCAACGCCACGTCCAGCACCATCATCAGCAGGAAGCCCGCCATGACGGCGAGCGTGCCGGCGTTGGAGTGTTCGCCCAGCCGCGCCTCGGGGATGAGCTCTTCGACGACCACATACAGCATGGCCCCCGCCGCAAAGGACAGGAACCAGGGCATCAGGTGCCCGATGTACGGCGCAGCCAGCACCATGCCGATGCCGAAGACCGGCTCCACGATGCCGGAAAGGCACCCGCGCAGGAACGCGGCCCTGCGGCGCATCCCCTCCTGGCGCAGCGGGAGCGAGATGGCCGCGCCCTCCGGGAAGTTCTGCAGCCCCATGCCGATGGCCAGCGCAGCCGCCGCCGAGAGCGTGCCCGCCCCGCCGCCGTGCTGCGCGGCCATGGCAAAGGCCAGGCCCACGGCCATGCCCTCCGGGATGTTGTGCAGCGTGACCGAGAGCGTGAGCAGCGTGCTCCTGCGCCAGGAGGCGCGCAGCCCCTCGGGCTGCCTGGCGTTCAGGTGCAGGTGCGGCAGCAGCACGTCCAGCAGCACGAGAAACGCGATGCCCAGCACGAACCCGCCCGCCGCGGGAATCCAGCCGATCCCGCCCGCCGCCTCCGCCTCCTCGATCGCGGGATTGAGCAGGCTCCAGATCGACGCGGCGACCATCACCCCCGCCGCAAAGCCCAGGCAGATGCGCTGCGCGCGCACGCTCGCCTGCTTGCGAAAGAAGAACACCAGCGCCGAGCCCAGCGCCGTCATCAGGAAGGTAAACCCCGTCCCCATCGCCGCCCACAGGATAGGCTGCATCTCTTTTTCCCCCTCGTTTCCATTGGTTAGTTATAGCTAACCATTTGTATTGTACCACATCGCGCGCAGAAAAACAAGCCCCGCGGCGCGCGCCGCGGGGCTTGCCTTTACAGGGTCAGGATCTGCGCCGCGCCGAGGGCGCGGGCCTCGGCCGCGTCGTGCGTGACGAGCACGGCGGTCCGGCCCTCGACCGCGCGGCGGACGAAGGCGAGCACGCAGGCCTTGGTCTCCTCGTCCAGGCCCTTGAAGGGCTCGTCCAGCAGGAGCACGTCCCACTCGGCCAGCAGCGCGCGCAGGATCGCCACGCGCCGCCGCATCCCGCCGGAAAGCTCGCGCGCGGGCTGGTCTTCGCAGCCCGAAAGGCGCACGGCCGCAAGGGCCGCGAGCACCTCCCCGCGCGGGCGCCGCGGGTTCACCAGCCGGATGTTGGCCACGGGGCTGAGGTTCTCCAGCAGGCGATCCTCCTGGAACACGGCGGAGAGCCGCAGCCCCGCAAGGCCGCAAATCTCGCCGGAATCGGCCGCCTCCAGCCCGAGCAGGATGCGCAGCAGCGTGGTCTTGCCCCCGCCGGAGGGGGCCATGATGCAGCTGACCCGGCCGGCGGGGAGCGTCGCGGAGAATCCCTGCAGCACGGGCTTTCCGTCAAAGGCCTTGCACAGGGAGCGGATGACGATGTCCTCCATGGCTCACATCCTTTCCAGCGCGCGGGCGCCGCGGTCCAGCAGCCAGAGGAAGACCCGCTGAAAGGCGAGGCTCACCAGCACGATCACCAGCGTCCAGGCGAAGAGATCCGGCGTGTTCAGGTAGACCTTGGCCTGCTGCAGCCGCTCGCCGATGGAGCCGTCCGGCATGCCGATGACCTCGGCCGCGATGCCCGCCTTCCAGCAGAGCCCGAGCGCCGCCTGGCAGGCGGAGCGGAAATACGGCAGCACCTGCGGCAGGTAGACGTAGCGCACCCGCCGCGCCGCGGGGAGGCGGAAGACCTGCGCCATCTCCAGCAGCTGCGCGTCCGCCGCGCGGATGCCGCCCAGGGTGTTGGCGTAGAGCACGGGCAGCACCATCAGGAAGGAGATCAGCACCGACAGGCTCCGGGAGGAGAACCAGATCAGCGCCAGGATGATGAAGGAGGCCACCGGCACGGACTGGATGGCGAGCATGGCCGGGGCGAACAGCTCCTCCACCCGGGAAAAGCGCGCCGAAAGCGCCGCAAGCCCCGCGCCCAGCGCCGCGGCCAGCAGGAACCCCGCGCCGATGCGCAGCAGCGAGAACCCGATCGAGGTCCACAGCTCCGCCGTGAGCGCCATCTCCAGCAGGCGCACGACCACCCGCACGGGCGAGACCAGCAGGATCTGCTGGTCGATGGCCATGCTCGCCCCTTGCCAGACCAGTAGCCAGAGCGCGACCGCCCAGGGGCGGATGCGCCCGCGCCGCGCCGGCTTCTTCCCCTCGCTGGCCATGGCTTAGCGGCTGTAGTAGAAGTCGTCCGCCGGGAGCTGGCCGCCCACGGACTGCGGGTTCTGCTCCAGCAGCACGGCCAGGTACCCGGAGAGCTTCTCCTTCATCTCCTCGCCGTCGATGTAGACGATGTTGCAGGCGGGCAGGGCCTTCTCGGCGACCTCGGCGGTGACGATGTCATACTGGCCCACGAGCTGGGCCGCCTCGGCGGTGTTCGCGTTGACGTAGTCCACGGAGGCCTTGTAGTGGTCGAGGAACGCCGCGACCGCCTCCGGGTTCTCCTCCACAAAGGACTTGCGCGCCACGACCACGCCCGTCAGCAGCGCGGACGGGGCCTCCGCCTCCGCCTGGAGCGCATCCCACTCCTCGGTCAGGTCCAGCGCCACGCGGATGGCGTCGCTCTTCGTCTGGGCGGTGGTGACAAAGGGCTGGGGCAGCATGGCCACCGCGCCCTCCTCCGCGAGCAGCGCGCTGAGGCACTCGGCGTGCTCGCTCTTCCACTCGATGGTCACGTCCGCGCTGGGGTCGATGCCGTTTTCCGAGAGGATGTAGTTGAGCGCGTACTCGGGCGTGGCGCCCTTGCCGCTGGCGTAGATCGTGCGGCCGCGCAGGTCCTCCACGGACTGCACGGTGTCGCCGCTCTCGACGATGTAGAGCACGCCGAGGGTGTTGATGGCCAGCACCTGCACCCCGCCCTCGGTGTTGTTGTAGAGCACGGAGGCCAGGTTCGCGGGCACGGCCGCGATGTCCACATTGCCCTGCACGAGGTTGGGCGTCACCTCGTCCACGGAGGCGACGATCTGGAAGTCATAGTCGTAGTCCGCAATCTCGCCCTTGTCCACGCCGTCCATGAACTGCACCATGCCCATGGCCGTCGGGCCCTTGAGCGCCATGACGCGCACGGCCCCCGCCGCGGGCGCGGCGGTCTCGGCCGTCTCGGCGGGCGCTTCGCTCGCCGCGGGCGTTTCCGTGGCCGCAGGCGCCTCGCTCGGCGCGGGCGTTTCCGTGGCCGCGGGCGTCTCGCTCGCCGCGGGCGCGGCCGTGCAGCCGGTCAGCGCAGCCAGCAGCAGCGCCGCCGCGCACAGAAGGGACAACAGCTTTCTTTTCATCGCAAAAGACCTTTCCTTTCCATTTCTCTTGGGCGCCGGGGCGCAGTCCCCGCCGCCGTATTGGACTTTACCACGCGGACTTGCCCCTGTCAATCCCCTTGCGCGCCCAAATTAGTTATGACTAATCGCATCGCTTTTCCCCTTGCCAAGCGCGGCGCGCGTGGTACAATGGAAGGGAGAACAACCTGCGAACCCAAGGGAGGAAGCAACGTATGGAAATCCGCAGAGCGGAAGAAGCGGACATGCCGCGCATCGAGGAGCTGCTGCGCCAGGTGAACCTCGTGCACCACAAGGGCCGGCCGGACCTGTTCAAGTACGGCGCGCGCAAGTACACGGACGAGGAGCTGCGCGTCCTGATCCACGACGACAGCCGGCCGATCTTCGTGGCGCTGGACGGCGCGGGCACGGTGCAGGGCTACGCCTTCTGCATCTTTCAGCAGTACGTGAACCACAACATCATGACCGACATCAAGACCCTCTACATCGACGACCTCTGTGTGGACGAGGCCTGCCGCGGCCAGCACATCGGCACGGCGCTCTACCGCCACGTCCTGGACTTTGCGCGCGCGAGCGGCTGCTACAACGTGACGCTCAACGTCTGGAGCCTCAACGAGAGCGCGATGAAGTTCTACCAGGCGCAGGGCCTCAAGCCCCAGAAGGTCGGCATGGAGGTCCTGCTCTGATCCCTTTACAGGGGCGGATTTTCCCCGTATACTAGGCGTAGACCGTTTTCCTACAAAAAATAAGATTTCGGGGAGGCGAAACAACCATGCGCTTTACGGAAGAGATGACCGAGCGCGCGCACTACGACGTATTGGTCGCCGGCGGCGGCCTTGCGGGCGTTGCGGCGGCGGTCGCGGCGGCGCGCGCGGGCAAGCGCGTTCTGCTGCTGGAGAAATCGCAGAAGCTGGGGGGCCTTGCGACCCTGGGACTCATCAACCTCTTTGTGCCCATGTGCAACGGCCGGGGCAAGCAGATCATCTTCGGCATGGCGGAGGAGTTCCTGCGCCTGTCCATCCGCAACGGCTATGGCGGCGTGCCGGAGGACTTCGTCTCGGGCCGCATCCCGGAGGAAAAGCTCGCATCCTACCGCGCGGAGGGCAAGCTCCCGCCGCGGTACATGACGCGCTTTTCGCCGGAGATCTTCGCGCTGGAGCTGACGGGCCTTTGCGCCGAAGTCGGCGTGGACCTGCGCTTTGACGCGCTGCTCACCCGCGCCGCCGTGGAGGAGACGGGCGGCCGCAAGCGCGTGCTGGGCGTCGTGATCGAGGAAAAGTCCGGCCCGGCCTACTACGGCGCGGACATGTTCGTCGACGCGACGGGCGACGGCGACCTGATGGCCCGCGCCGGGCTGCCCACGGCGGTCCGCGGCAATTTCCACACCTATATGGGCCTGCGCATCACGCTGGAGAGCTGCGCGCTCGCCGCGCGCACGGGCAACATCGGCGCGGCGACGGGCTACTTTGCCGGGGGCGACGCCACGCTCTACGGCGAAAAGCACCCCGAGGGCCTGCCGCTCTACGACGGCACGGATTCCGACGAGGTCAACCGCTACCTCCTGCAAAACCAGCTGGAACTGCTCAAGAAGCTCCAGGGGCAGGACCGCCTCTCCCGCGACATGGTGACGCTGCCGGGCATGTGCCAGTTCCGCACCACGCGGCGCATCGAGGGCGACTACGTTTTGCAGGAGAGCGACGCCTACCGCCACTTCGACGACTCCATCGCCGCCATCTGCGACTTTGACCGGCGGGACTACCTCTTTGAGGTGCCGCGCCGCGCGCTCGTGCGCAGCGGGTGGGACAACCTCGTCACCGCGGGCCGCAGCGCCGCGGGCGAGGGCTACGCCTGGGACGTGCTGCGCGTCATCCCGCCGGCGATCGTCACGGGCCAGGCCGCGGGCCTGCTCTGCTGTCAGGCGCTGGACGAGTCCCGCGCCGTCTACTCTACCGACATCCGCGCCCTGCAGGCCGAGCTCGCGCGCCAGAATGTGCTGCTGCACTTCGACGACGCGGACGTGCCCGCGCAGAGCGCCCAGACGCACGAACACAACGACTGACACCCGGGAGGACGAACGATGAACGACTTTTTCCGCGACAAACAGGGCAATCCGCTGTACCTGGTGGGCCTGCAGGCGCACAACTCCTCCACCGGCACGGACATGCTGGACAAGGCCATCCGCGCGGTGCAGCTCTACGGCGGCAACGTGCTGGAGACGCCCATCTACTGGAACGCCATCGAGCCGGAGATGGGGAAGTACGACATGTCCCTCGTGCAGGACACGATCGACCGCGCGCGTGCGGCGGGCCTCTACCTGATCCTGCTCTGGTTCGCCACGAGCAAGAACGGCCACCCGAACTACGCGCCGGAATACATCAAGCTGGACCCCGCGACCTACCGCATCGCCCACGGCGCGGACGGCGCGCCCCTGCCCGCCCTCTCCCCGCACTGCGAGGCGACGCTCGAGCGCGACGCCCTCGCCTTTGAAACGGTCATGGCCTTCCTCAAGGCCTACGACGGGGACGTGGGCACGGTGCTGGCCGTGCAGATCGAAAACGAGATGGGCCTGGGCGGCACGGACCGCGACTACTCCGAGATCGCCTGCGCGGACTACGCAAAGCCCCTGCCCGAGGCGCTGCTCGATGTGGAGCTGGCGGACTGCGGCGCGCACGACGGCAGCCGGACCTGGCGCGGCCACTTCGGCCGCCACGCGCACGAGGCCTTCTGCGCCTGGTACCACGCGCGCTACATCGGCCGCATCGCCGAGCGCGGGCGCGCGGTCTACGGCGGCGTAAAGCTCATCACAAACGTCATGGTCGGCGAGGGCTCCTACGAGGAGGCCGGCCACTGCTACAACAGCGGCGCCGCCGTCGGCCGCATGATCCCGATCTGGAAGAAGGGCGCCCCGGCGCTGGACCTGCTCTGCCCGGACATCTACAACCAGGAGCAGAGCGTCTACGCCCGCATCTGCTCGCTCTACGCCCGGGAGGACAACGCGCTCTTCATCCCCGAGTCCTCGCCCACGGGCGAATCCAACGCCCTGAACCTGCTGCGCGCGGCCGTGGACTACGGCGCCATCGGCGTGTGCGGCTTTGGCGCGGAGAGCGCGCTGGACAACGCCGGAGACCTGACCGAGGCCGCGTATCCCGTGATGGTGTCCATGCGCATCCTCGAAAACCTCGCCCCGCTGCTGATCCGCTACCGCGGCACGGGCCGCATCCACCTCTTCCTGCAGGAGGAGTTCGCAACGCACCAGTACGTGAAGCTCGACCGCTACCACGTCGTGGCGCATTACCTGCGCGGCGGCAGCCTGCGCCACGGCCTGGGCTCGCGCATCAACCTGCGCCTGCCGGAAAACCGCCGCCACCTCGAGGCGCGCGGCCGCGGCATCCTCGTGCAGACGGGCGAGGACGAGTTCTTCCTCGCGGGCGCGGGCCTGGCGCTGGACTTCCTGCGCCGCCCCGATCCGGCGGACGAGAACCCCTATCCGCACCTGGCCTCCCGCCAGGCGAACCAGCTCAACTTCCTCTCCGTGGAGGAGGGCCACTTCGAGGGCGACAAGTGGGTCGTGGACTACCTGCGCAACGGCGACGAGAGCAACTTCTCCCTCTACGCGCACGAGGGCCAGGTCGTGCGCCTGCGCCTTAACCCCAACATCGGCATGGACCTCCGCTAGAAGCAAGACCTGCAGGCCGGGCGGCAGCGCGCGCTGCCGTCCGGCTTTTTTTGCCGGTTTTGCTGCATTTTGCGTGTGTTTGCAGTTTCTTTACATTTGTATTTTTCGCAAGGGCAGGAAAATCCGCCGTCCGCACAGAACTGTATCCTAATACATGTGGAATGATTTGACCTCCAACGATCGGGAGGTCCGCTGTGAATTTCTCCATTTTTCGCCCAGCGTCAAGGAGGTGCTGCCGGCCGCAGAGAGGTTTTTCTGTCCCCCTTTCCCCCGGCGCGCCGTCCCCTTGCGCGCCAATCCCCCCAATATGCTCCAAGGAGGCGTATGGACCCGAAAAAGGAGGAACCCGATTGCAAGAACTCAAAGCAAAAATCCGTGAATCGCTGGCGGCGGTTCTGCCCGTCACGGCGATTGTGATGCTGCTGTGCATCACCATTACGCCCATGCCTACGGGGACGCTCATGCTCTTTTTGATGGGCGCGTTCCTGCTGATCGTCGGCATGGGGCTCTTCACGCTGGGCGCGGATATGGCTATGATGCCCATCGGCGAAAAGGTCGGCATCCAGCTGACCAAGTCCAAGCGGATGGGAATCATTGCTCTATCCTGCTTCATCATCGGCGTGATCATCACCATCGCGGAGCCGGACCTGACGGTTCTGGCCGCGCAGACCCCGGGCGTGCCGGACATGATCATCATCCTGTCCGTTGCGGCCGGCGTCGGCGTCTTCCTGGTGGTGGCGTTCTTTCGAAACCTGTTCGGCTGGAACCTCTCCAGGATTCTTTTGATCTGTTACATCCTGGTCTTTGTCCTGGCGATCTTCGTGCCGAAGAACTTTATCGCGGTGGCGTTTGACTCCGGCGGCGTGACCACGGGTCCGATCACGGTGCCCTTCATCATGGCGCTGGGCATCGGCCTTTCCGCCGTGGGCCGGAACAAGTCCACCGGCGGCGACGAAAACTTCGGCCTCATCGCGCTGTGCTCGATCGGGCCGATCCTCTCGGTGATGATCCTGGGCCTGGTCTACCAGGCGGACGGCGGAACGTATACGGCCGTCTCCATCCCGGACATCCACAGCACGCGCGACCTGTGGATGCAGTTTCAGGACGCCTTTGCGGGCTACGCCATCGAGGTGGCCACCGCGCTGCTGCCGATCCTCGCGTTCTTCTTCGTCTTTCAGATCGCGTTTCTGCGCCTGCGCCGGAAGCAGATCCTCAAGATCCTGGTGGGCGTGCTGTACACGTTTGCGGGCCTTACGCTGTTTTTGACGGGGGTCAACGTGGGCTTCATGCCGGCGGGCAGCTTCCTCGGCTCGGAGATGGCGGGGCTGTCCTTCAACTGGATCCTGATCCCGCTGGGCATGGTCCTGGGCTTCTTCCTGGTCAAGGCGGAGCCGGCCGTCGCCGTGCTCAACAAGCAGGTGGAGGACATCTCCGGCGGCGTCATCTCGCAGAAGCTGATGATGACGGGCCTTTCCATCGGCATGTCGATCTCCGTGGGCCTTGCGATGATCCGCGTGCTGACGGGCATCTCGATCTTCTGGTTCCTGGTCCCGGGGTACGCCATCGCGCTCGGGCTGTCCTTTGTCGTTCCCAAGATCTTCACCTCCATCGCCTTTGACTCGGGCGGCGTGGCCTCCGGCCCCATGACGGCGACCTTCCTGCTGCCCTTTGCCATGGGCGCCTGCGAGGCCGTGGGCGGCGACATTCTCACCGACGCCTTCGGCGTGGTCGCCATGGTCGCCATGACCCCGCTGATCATCATCCAGCTCATCGGCCTGGCCTACAAGTTCAAGACCACCGCGCAGCGCAAGAAGCCGCCGGTCGCCGAGATCGCCGATGAAGAAATTCTCGACCTGAGCAAGGAGGACTGACAAATGGATGCACGCCTGAACCTGAAGTGGCTCATCAGCATCGTCCCCCGCGGCCGGGGGAATGCGGTGGCCCAAATCTGCAATGAAAACCACATCGCCGTTCAGCTCCTCGCCCAGGCGCGCGGCACGGCCAGCTCGGACATCCAGCTGGTGCTGGGCCTGGGCGAGCCGGGCAAGGACATGGTCATGAGCCTGGTCCCCGGCGCCGTGCTGCCGCGCCTTCTGCCCGCGCTGCGGGAGCAGCTGGAATTCTCCAAGGCCGGCCACGGCATCGCCTTTACCATCCCGCTCTCCGGCATCAGCGTCGCGGCCAGCCGCCGCGCCACAGAGCTCTCCGCTCACCTGGACATAAAGGAGGACACCGCCATGCAGAACAGCATCGATCACGACCTCATCGTCGCCGTCGTGGACAGCGACAATTCCGACATCGTCTTTGACGCCGCCAAGGAGGCGGGCTGCCGCGGCGGCACCATCGTCCGGGCGCGCGAGGTCGCGACCGAGGAGGCCCGCAAGATCTTCGGCCTGACGATCCTGCCCGAAAAGGAGATCGTGATGATCGTCGTCTCCCGCGCGGAAAAGCAGGCCATCCTCAAGGCCATCTGCAACAAGATCCTCTCCGAGACCGGGGAGCACGGCGTGGTCTTCTCCCTGCCGGTGGCGGACGTGGTGGGTCTTGCGGAAAAGCCCATGTAAAAGAAGGCCAACAAAACGAGAAGGGTCCCGGATTTGGCGTTTTTCCCGCCAAAACCGGGACCCTTCTTTGCGCGTAAACCGGGGCGCTATCGCTCTTCTCGGAAGTAGGACAGGCCCAGGCTCTCCGGCGGCTGGTTCTCCCGCCGGTTGCGGATGGAGAGCACCACCAGCACCACGATCGTCACCACGTAGGGCAGCATCTTGAAGATCTCCTGCGAGCTCCTGCTCAGGCCCGGGATGTAGAGGTAGACGATGTACAGGCCGCCGAACAGGATCGAGCCCAGGATGCTGTACTTAGGCTTCCACAGCGCGAAGATGACCAGCGCGATGGCCAGCCAGCCGCGGTCGCCGAAGCCGCCGTTCGTCCAGGTGCCGCCGGTGTAGTCCATGATGAAGTAGAGGCCGCCAAGGCCGGCGATGCCGCCGCCGATGCAGGTGGCCAGGTACTTGTACTTGGTCACGTTGATGCCCGCGGCGTCGGCCGTGGCCGGGCTCTCGCCCACGGCGCGCAGGCTGAGGCCGGCCCGCGTGTGGTTGAGGAAGTACTGCGCCGCGATGGCGATGGCGATGGCCAGGTAGGCCAGGAACCCGAACGACAGGAACGTCTCCCCGAACAGGCCCAGGTCGTCCGCAAAGGGCAGCGTGGTCTTATAGAGGTTGCCCGTGGCGTTGAGCGCGATGGAGCCGCCCTCGCCGAACAGGCTCGAGAGCGAGCCGCCGAAGAAGTTGCCCACGCCCGTGCCGAACGTCGTCAGCGCAAGGCCCGTGACGTTCTGGTTCGCGCGCAGCGTCACCGTCAGGAAGCTGTAGATCAGCGCCATGAGCATGGAGCCGAAGAACGAGCACGCAAAGGGGATCAGCACCGCGAGGAAGGGGTTGATGACCTCCACCGCGTTCTCGTAGAAGTAGGCGCCGATCACGCCCATGATGCCGCCGATGTACATGATGCCCGGAATGCCCAGGTTCAGATTGCCCGACTTTTCCGTCAGGATCTCGCCCGTGGAGCCGTACAGCAGGGGAATGCCCTGGATGACGGCCTGCCGGAAAAAGGACGCGACGATCTCAAGCATTGCCCGATCCCTCCTTTCGCGGCAAGCGGATGTAGACCTTGTAGTTGACGAAGAACTCGCACCCGATGATGAAGAACAGGATGATCCCCGTCAGGATGTCGGAGACGCTCTCGTTCAGGCGGAAGGTCGTGGCGATCTCGCCCGAGCCGCGCTCCAGGAAGATCAGCAGGAACGACGTCAGCGCCATGAACACCGGGTTGAACTTGGCCAGCCAGGAGACCATGATCGCCGTAAAGCCCTGGCCGCCGACCGTGTTGGTGGAGATCGTGTGGTCGGTGCCGGCCACGAGCATCAGGCCCGCCAGGCCGCAGACCGCGCCGGAGATGGCCATCGTGCGCACGATCACGCGGCCGACGTCGATGCCGATGTAGCGCGCGGTGTTCTGGCTCTCGCCGACGACCGCGATCTCGTAGCCCTGCTTGCTGTACTGCAGGTAGATGAACATGCCCAGCGTCAGCAGCACGACCACGACGATGTTGAGCAGGTACCTCTGCCCGAACAGCGAGGGCAGCCACCCGCCGGAGGTCGCGGAGTTGATGATGCCAACGGTGTTGGAGCCCACGGGGTTCTCCCAGAAGGTGATTGCAAAGGAGACCAGCTGCGTTGCGACGTAGTTCATCATCAGGGTAAAGAGCGTCTCGTTCGTGCCCCAGCGCGCGCGGAAGATCGCGGGGATCACCGTCCAGACCATGCCCGCGCCCACGGCAAAGACCACCATGATCGGGATGAGCGCGGCAAGCGGCAGCTTGTCCCCCCAGGCGATCATGCAGCCGGCCGTGGCCAGCGCGCCCATGAGCACCTGGCCCTCGGCGCCGATGTTCCAAAAGCGCATCTTGAAGGCCGGGGTCACGGCCAGGGCGATGCACAGGAGCATGGCGGTCTTCTGCAGGGTGATCCAGATCTTGCGGGACGAGCCGAAGCTGCCCTCGATCATGGCGGCGTAGATCTGCACGGGGTTGTAGTCCGTGATGAGCACGATCAGCCCCGCGCACACCAGCAGCGCCGCGGCCACCGCCGCGATGCGGATCAGCCAGGCCTTCCACCAGACGAGGCCGTCCCGCTTGGCGATGCGCAGGAAGGGCTCCCTGTGCTGCTTTGCCTCTGCCTTCATACTGCCACCCCTTCCGTCTTGGTCATCAGCAGGCCAATCTGTTCCTTTGTGGCGCTGCGCGCGTCGAGGATGCCGGTCACGCGGCCGCTGCCGATGACCAGGATCCGGTCGCAGAGCTCCAGCAGCACGTCCAGGTCCTCGCCGACGTAGATCACGGCCACGCCCTGCTCCTTCTGCTGGCCCAGGAGCTTATAGATCGTGTAGGAGGAGTTGATGTCCAGGCCGCGCACGGGATAGGCCGCCATCAGCACCGTGGGCGAGGCGGCGATTTCGCGCCCGACCAGGACCTTCTGCACGTTGCCGCCGGACAGGCGCCGCACGGGCGTGTTCGCGCCGGGGGTGACGACCTCCAGCTCCTCGATGATGTGCCTGGCCAGGTCCTTGGGCTCCTTGCGCTGCAGGAACACCGACCGGCCCGCGCGGTAGGAGCGCAGCATCATGTTGTCCACGATGTCCATGTTGCCCACAAGGCCCATGCCCAGGCGGTCCTCCGGGACAAAGGAGAGGCGCACGCCCAGCTCCCGGATCTGCAGCGGGGTCTTGTCGCGCAGGTTTTCGACCTCGTTCGTCTTGGGGTTGTTGTAGAGGATCGTGCCCTGGTCGACCTTCTGCAGGCCGGCGATGGCCTCCAGCAGCTCGCGCTGGCCGCTGCCCGCAATGCCCGCGATGCCCAGGATCTCGCCCGAGCGCGCGGTGAAGCTGACGTCGTCCAGGAGCTTGACGCCCTCGCGGTTGGTGCAGTTGAGGCCCTTGACCACGAGCCGGTCCTGCGGGCGCACGGGCTCGCTGCGCGCGATGTTGAGGGCGATCTTCTTGCCGACCATCATCTCTGTAAGGGAGCTCTCCGTGGCCTTGCCCGTCTCGACCTCGCCGGCGAACTCGCCCTTGCGCAGGACCGCCACGCGGTCCGAGAGGGCCAGCACCTCGTGGAGCTTGTGGGTGATGATGAGGATGGCCTTGCCGTCGTCGCGCATGCGCCGCAGCACGGCAAAGAGCTTGCGCGTCTCCTGCGGGGTGAGCACGGCCGTCGGCTCGTCCAGGATCAGGATGTCCGCGCCGCGGTAGAGGACCTTGACGATCTCCACGGTCTGCTTTTCGGAGACGGACATCTCGTGGATCTTCTTCTCCGGGTCGATGTCAAAGCCGTACCGCTCGCTGATCTCGCGCACGCGGGACGCGACCTTGCGGATGTCGTACCGCCCCGGCTCCTTGAGGCCCAGGACGATGTTTTCCGCCGCGGAGAACACGTCCACGAGCTTGAAGTGCTGGTGGATCATGCCGATCTTCAGGTCATAGGCGTCGCGGGGGGAGCGGATGACGACCTCCCGGCCCCGCACGAAGATCTGCCCCTCGTCGGGGAAGTAGATGCCCGCGATCATGTTCATCAGCGTGGTCTTGCCGCTGCCGTTCTCCCCGAGGATGGAGAGGATTTCCCCCTCCCGAACCGAGAGGCTGACCCGGTTGTTCGCCACGACCTTTCCAAAGCGCTTGGTGATGTTCTTCAGTTCTATCGCAGTTGCGCCTGCCACGTCTTTGCCCCCTCCCGCTTTTTGCATGGCAAGGCCCCCGGCAGGGAAAGCGCCCCGCCAAGGGTCTTCAAGGAAATGAGGGCGCGGTCCGTTTCTGGGCCGCGCCCCGCGCGCTTTTGCTTACTTGGTGGTGATGCCGTCGATATCCAGGTCAAAGTACGGCGCAGAGCGGTACTCGGACTCGTGGAAGTAGCCGTCGGAGATCGCCTCGGTGTCCGGGGTGAAGTCCGCGTCGGTGTCGACGTCCGCCATGTAGGAGGTCAGGGTCTCGCCGCCGACGGTGAAGTTGGCGGTGTCAAAGACGTGCAGCTCGCCGGAGAGGAGCTGCTCCATGGCCGCGTCGATGGCCTCCTGGGTGCCCTCGGCCGCGCAGGCGGTGTTGAGCTCCGTCAGGATCACGCCGCCGTCGGCCAGGGTCGCGCAGTAGTCGGTCGGGATCTCCTCGCCGTTCATCGCGGACTCAATCATGAGCGTGAAGTACGGCTCCCAGGAGATGGCCGAGGAGATCAGCGCGGTGTTGGGCGCGATCGGGATGGTGCTGATGTTGTAGGCGACGTTGGGGACGTTGTTCTCCTCGCAGGCACGGGGAGCGCCCTCGGAGTCGGCGTGCTGGCTGATGACCACGCAGCCGTCGTTGATCAGGGAGGTGGCCGCTTCCTTCTCCTTGGCGATGTCAAACCAGGAGTTGGTGTAGCGCACGTCCATGGTCACGGTCGGGCAGACGGACTTGGCGCCCAGGTAGAAGGAGGTCATGCCGGACTTCACTTCCGCGTAGGGGAAGGCGCCGACGTAGCCCATCTTGGCCTGGTCCGCGGTGATGGTGCCGTCTTCGATCATCTCGTTGATCTTCATGCCCGCCGCGATGCCGGCCAGGTAACGGCCCTGGTAGATGTCCGCAAACGCGTTGTGGAAGTTGGCAAGGCCCGCGGTGTGCGCCTGCGTGCCGCTGGCATGGCAGAACTGCACCTCCGGGAACTCGCGCGCGGCCTGGATCATGTAGTCCTCGTGGCCGAAGCTGTCGGCGAAGATGACGTCGCAGCCGGCGTCGACGAGCTCGGCGGCGGCCTCATAGCACTCGTTGGACTCGGGGATGTTGGTCTTGAACATCACCTGCTCGTCCGTCAGGCCCAGCTTCTGCTGGACGGCGGTCGCCGCGTCCATGAAGTTCTTGTCGTAGGTGGAGTTCTCATCGTGCAGGAAGATGAAGCCCACCTTGAAGTCCGCGTTGGCCGCGGGCGCCTCGGACTCGGCGGGGGTCTCCTCCGCCGGAGCCTCGGACTCGGCAGGGGCTTCCGTTCCCGCGGCATCGGTGGCCTCCGGAGCCTCCGTGGCCTCCGGAGCGGACGAGCAGCCGGCCATCACAAAGACCAGCAGCAGCGCCAGAACCAGGGAAAGAATCCGTTTCATGGTTTTTGTCTCCTCCGTTTTGTTCCTAGCTGGAATTTATGTAAAAGTTTCCCTTTACATACAAGGTTGGATGCGCCGTTCCTTCTTCAGCGGAAGGTCAGGCCGTTTTCGTCCATGCTCTCGACGATGGCGAGCGACTCCACGCGCACGCCCTGCGCGCGCAGGCGGTCGCCCCCGTGCTGGAAGCCCTTCTCGATGGCGCAGGCGGCGCCCACGACCTCGGCCCCCGCCTGGGCGGCGATCTCCATCAGCCCCTCCAGCGCGCGGCCGTTGGCCAGGAAGTCGTCCACGAGCAGGACCCGGTCCTGCGGGCAGAGGTAGTCGCGGCTGACGACGACGTGGTAGTCCGTGCCGTGGGTGTAGGAATGGACCACCGCGGTATAGAACTCGCCGGAGAGGTTCCCCGTGCGATGCTTTTTGGCAAATACCATGGGGACGTGCAGGGCCGCCGCGGCCGCCATGGCCACCGCGATGCCGGAGGTCTCGATGGTGAGGATCTTGGTGACGCCGCCGTCCGCAAAGAGCTTGGCGATCTCGCGTCCCATCTCCATGACAAAGTCCACGTCCACCTGGTGGTTGAGGAAGGACCCCACCTTCAGGATATTGCCGGGGAGAACCTCCCCTTCGGCGCAAATCTTGTCCTCCAACGCCTTCATGCTCCGAGCCTCCTCCTGCGATTCTTCCCGTAGGAAGCAAAAAAACAGACTTAAAACACAATAAGCCTGTTTGCCAACACGCCCCGGATTCCGCCCAGGGCAACGGATACCAATAGTCGCGGCTTCCACGGCGCCGCGGTAGAAACATTTGGGCCAACTCTCCAAACCTATATTGGCAACACTATTCAATTCGGTTACAGGATAGCACAGCGTCTATGCAAAGTCAACAAAATCCGCGCGCGCGCCGCACGAATTTACACGCGTTCAACAAACGCTTGCCGTCCGTCTTTTCCGAACGATATTCAGTTGCTTTTCTTCCGATGCGGGCCAAACCCGAATATTTTCCCCTGCGGAGTTGTTCTTTATTCGAACAACTCCGCGGCTCGCCCGGCGCACGAAAAAGCGCTCCGGAGCCTTGCCGCTCCGGAGCGCTGTGGTGGGGTTAAATGGACTCGAACCATCGACCTTCACGATGTCAACGTGACACTCTAACCAACTGAGCTATAACCCCGTGACTCCTATTATTATACACACTTCCTGACAAAATGCAATACCCAAAATAAACTTTTTTGAAAGTTTTTTGAAAACCCCTTGAATCTGGGATTTTTTGTGCTATACTGGAAGGGTAATTGAAAGGAGGGTTTTCTATGAGATCGGTTACCATCCACCTGTCCTTGGCGGAAAACGTGAAGGATTTCGTGAACATCGTCAGCAAGTACCCCTACGACATTGATCTTCGTTCCGGTCGCCATGTCGTCGATGCGAAGTCCATTCTGGGCATCTTCAGCCTCGATCTGAACAAACCCATTACGATGGAGGTCTACGAGAACGACTGCGACGACCTTCTTGCGGAGATCAAGCCTTTCATCGTGTAGTTTTTCCCCCGAGGCGCCCGTGCGATGGGCGTCTTCCTTTTGCCTGAAAACCCAGCCTTCCGCCGCACGGCAAGGAGCCGCCCGCATCCCATTGCTTCCGGGATGCGGGCGGCTCCTTTTTGCGCCGGCCTATTCGCCGCTGCGGAGCTGCTCCAGGGCGGCCTCCGGCGTGCTGTCACCGCTTGCCACGGCGGCAACCGCCTCATAGACCATGTGGATATAGGCGTTGGCCAGGTCCAGCGCGCCCAGGACCACGGCCGCGGCCCGGTCGTCGTCCAGGTCCGCGGGCAGGACCAGGTCGTGCCCGTACTCAACAAAGCAGCTCTCCTCCGCCTGCACGTCAAAGCGGCCGCCGCTGATCTGCCGGTTCACCGGCGCGAGCAGCGCGCGCAGCGCGTCCGCGGCCCCGGCCGGCAGATCCCGCTGAAACACGAGGTTGCACTGCACGATCTCCAGGCCGTTCATGTCCTCGTCCGTCAGGTCGCTGGCGAAGAACAGCTCCCCCAGCGCGTAGTCGTTCTCGTAGTCGTCGGACAGGGGCTGGAACCACTGCAGCCCCGGCTGGCTCTCAATCTCCTCGCAAGGGTATTCCCAGTCCTCCAGCGCCGCGCGCACGCGGGCGGTCAATTCATTCTTGTTCACGGGGATCTTCTCCTTTCTGCTCCTCCAGGGCGGCGCTAATGCGGGCCTGGAGGGCGTCGAGCTGCTCGCGCACCAGGTCCATGGCGGTCTTGGCCGTGCGCTGTCCACGGATCACGGCGCGCATGGCCGGCAGGAACGCCAGGGCAAAGGCGTGCAGCAGCCCCAGGGCAATGCCGAACTGCCGCAGGAACGCTTCCTGCGCCATCTCCCGCGGCACGGGCAGGGTATAGCGCAGAAACACCGTGCCGTCTGCGTCCACGTCAAAGGCGCCGATGGGCATCTGGAAGTTGACCTCGCCCAGGAAGGCGCGCAGCTCGCGCAGGGTGCCGGGGCGGGCCAGGTGTTCGATGTAGCCCATCAGGTGCAGGAGGTCGTACTCCAGCCGGTCCATAAAGGCGTAGGAGCTCGCCGCGAAGTAGACGGAAAGGGACATGGGCGCTTCGTCCCCGCCCGGCGCGAGGAAGTCCGGCAGGAAGAGCAGGTCAAAGGGGGCGTCCTTCTCGCCCTTGCGGGTGAGCACGGCCTCCAGCCCCGACTCCTCGGCATAGGCGGCGCACAGGCGCAGCGCGTCGAAGGTTTCCATTCTAATGCGCTCCTCTCAGTTTGATGATGATGTCGCGAACCGCAGGGGCCTTGCCGCCGGGCTGGAAGGGGAGTTTTAGTCCGGCAAAGAGCTGCGCCGCGGCCAGGCGGTCGGGATCCTGGCGATTCTTGCTGCCGTAGGCGTAGACCATGCAGGTGGCGTTCTTGCGGCAGATGTATTCTATTGCGCCGCCATCAGCCCGCTGCCCCAGCTGCTGGCCCTGCACGACGACGCGCTCGCGCTGGAGACCGCCAACATGCGCATCTGGCTGCGCCTGCTGCTGCAGGAGCCGACGGTGGCGCGCTTTGTTTCGGAGGTCTGCGCGACGAAGTCCAACTTCGCCCGCCAGCGGGAGAAGCGCTATGACTTCTGCTGCGCGCTCTACGGCCAGCCGGAGACCCCGCAGGAGGCGGACCGCATGCAGCTGCGCGCCACGCTCATGGCCGGCATGCTCGTCGAAATGTGCCGCTCCATCCCCATGCAGACCATCGAGGGCGACCTGGAGGACTATCTCGACAACTTCTTCCGCGACTACTACCTGCACATCCCGGACGAAGAGCACCTGGAGTGCGCCATCGCGCGCGCCCGCGAGGCCGCGCGCGGCGTCCGCCTGCGCGTGGACGACAACTTTCACGTCTCCCTCGCCTGATTTCCCACACAGGAAAACGGGTCCCCGAAGCGCTCGGGGACCCGTTTTCCATTCAAGTTGCGGCGTCGGCATAGCGCTGCGCGATGCGCAGCACGTCCTGGCGGACCTGCTCGCGCAGCTCCGCGGGCGAGAGCACCTCGCAGACGCTCGCGTACTGCAGGGCGAAAAAGCGCATGTTCTCCAGGCTCGAGCGCAGGCGCACCTCCATCGTCTTTCCGTCCTCGTTGGGGATCATCTGCGCGTAGTGGCCGAACGCGTCGTAGACCTGGCCCGCGGCGCTGATGGGCATGCGCAGCGTCACGCGCACGGGCTCGCCGCTGTACATGTAGCGGTGTTCGGCCGCATAGCGCGCCATGTCCACGCCCCCGCGGAACTCCGGCAGGTCATAGGGCGTCATGGCCGCAAGCCCTGTGACCACGAGGTCGCGCATGTGGTCCACGCGGAAGTGCCGCACCTCGCGCGATCCGTCGTAGCAGGCCAGCAGGTAATACTGCCCCTGCGCGCACAGCAGCGCCAGCGGGTGCGCCTGGCGGACGCGGCCGTCCGGCACGAGCTCGCCCTCCAGCCCGATGCGGCAGTAGACAAAGCGCACCTGCAGGTGCTCGTGCACCGCGCGGCTGAGCCCGTCCATGCAGTCAAAGAAGTCGCGGTGGTGCATCCGGTGCCACTTGTCCACGGCGTGCACGTCCTGCACGCCGCTGGAAAAGCCCGCGCGCCCCAGGCTCGTGAGCTTGCCGATGAGCTCGCGCGCCTCCTGCGGGGGAATGTAGCGGCTCAGCAGCACGCTGTCGATGAGCACGCGCAGCTCCATATCGTTAAAGAGCGGCTCGAGATACGCGCCCTTGCCGCCGGGGCCCGTCCGGATGGGGTAGTGCATCTCCCGCAGGAGGGAGAGGTTGCGTGAGATGGCGTTGCGCCCCACCTCCATGCCAAAGTCCCTCTCGATGTACTCCTCCAGCTGCGCGATCGTCAGGGGGCGCTCACTGGACGAATGCGCCCGGAGCACCTTGAGGATGCACAGCGCCAGACCTTTCTTTCCGCTCAGTGTCGTCATGTGCGCACACCTCCTCGTCCCATTTGCACGGTTCTACACTCTCTTTCAGTATAGAACATCTTCGCGCAAAAAGGAAGGGCTGCTGTGCGTTTTTTCCTTGAATTTAGGGAAAAATGGAGGGCAGTCGGGGCCGCGCCGCACCGAAAACGGGGCGCTTTGGCCCCTCCTCCCCAAAAAGGGGGCGCGGCTTAGTGCAGCAGCTTCTCCGGCAGGCGGCGGCGCAGCAGCGCCAGCAGCGGCAGCCCCAGCACGTAGCAGACCACCGCCTGGCCCAGCGCAACCGACCCCATCCCCAGCAGCAGCGGCGTTCCGTAGGCCGCGTTCAGCACCCAGCCCACGACAAGGCCGTTGACCACCACCACCGGCAGCAGCGCCACCCAGGCCGGCAGCCTGCGCATCGCATACGTCAAAAGCCCCGCGATCAGCGTCGCCAGCGACCCGAAGACGATGTCCAAAATGCCCGCCCCGCCGATCAGGTTGGCGATCAGGCACCCGACGAACAGCCCCGGGACGGCCTCCGGCATGAGCAGGGGCAGAATCGTCAGCGCCTCGCTGATGCGGAACTGCACCTCTCCATAGGAAATGGGCGCCAGCGCCGCGCACAGCACGGCGTAGATGGCGGCGATCAGCGCGCCGCGCACCAGCCGGCGCAGCGCCTTTCTCTCTTGCGTCATAAAAAAACTCCTTTTCCTTCGGCGGTCTGCCGTTCTTTTTTCCAGCGCAAAAGAGAGGGGAGCATGAACCGCTCCCCTCTCTTTTCACCGCGCGCACGACAAAACGCCTGCGCACCCTGCAGGAGCAGAGCGCGCATGGCGGTGCAGTCCGTAGTTTTTTTTCACGACGGGATGGTCACGAACCGTCTATTGCGTTGTCGAAACCGAGTATACCAGATTCCGCCGCGGCTGTGTGTTAGGTTTCTGTGAAGCCCGGCCGGATCGGGGTCAGGCCTGGAAGATCTGTACCCAGTGGGCCGCGCCGGCCCCGTCCACGTAGTACCCCACGCCGATCGAGGTGAACGTCCCGTTCAGGATGTTCGCCCGGTGGCCGCTGGAGTTCATCCAGCCGTCCATGACCTCCTCCGGCGTGCGCTGGCCCATGGCGATGTTCTCCCCCGCCGCGCGGTAGGAGATGCCGAACTCCTCCAGGATCGTAAAGCAGCTCGACCCGTCCGGCCGCGTGTGCGAGAAGCTCTGGGCGATCTCCTGGGCCGCCGCGCACAGGTCCGCGTCCAGCTCCAGCTCGGAAAGGCCCGCGTCCCGCCGCGCCGCATTGAGGAGGGAGGCGACCGCCTCAGCCGCTTCCTGCACGCCGCCGCTCTCCTCGGGCGCGTCCGGTTCCTCCTGCGGCGGGGCCTCTTCCGCGGGCGGCGTCTCCTCCTCCGGCGGCTGCGCGGGCAGCTCCTCCCCGGGCTGCAGGGGGATCTCCCACCAATCGCCGCAAATGCGGATATATGCGTGCCGCTGCACCGTGCACCGCTGTACAGCCTGCGCCGGTTCCATGCAGGCGGCGCTCGCCTCCGGCGCCGCGGCCAAAAGCGTGCCGGTGCACAGCATGGCTGCGGATGTCAGGATTGCTGCAATTTTGAACATTTGGTTCAACCTCCCTTTCAATTTTTCTCCATGCTATCACCGAATCCACACAAAAGCAATGGTTGTTGTTTCCAATTTGCTTCCTTTTTGGGATCTCTTGCAAATTTGAAACAGTTTTCTCACAAAAAACCTGCGCTTGCAACGCCGCCCGACTTCCTGTACAATAGGGCGGATGAGACACAGGAAAGAGGTCTTCTGCCATGAATAAGCCCCTGATTGCCATTGCCTCCCTGATCTATGGCGACGAGTTCCCGCCGGGCGTCAACTACTGCAACGCGGTGGAGCGCGCGGGCGGCCGGCCGCTGTACGTCTGCCGCACCCTGGACAAGGAGGACGTGGACTTCGTCCTGCAGCGGTTCGACGGCCTGCTGCTCACCGGCGGCGGGGACCTTTGCCCCGAGACGCTGGGCTGCCCCGCGCACGAGAAGGCCGAGCCCGTGCCCCTGGACCGCGACCGCACGGAGATCGCCCTGGCGCGCGCCTTTTTCGCGGCGGGCAAGCCGATCCTGGCCGTCTGCCGCGGGGAGCAGGTGCTCAACGTCGCCCTGGGCGGCACGCACTGCCAGCACATCTTCGACCGGCCCGAGGTCACCATCGCCCACCAGAACAAGGAGACGCGGCACGAGGTGCGCGTCGTTCCCGGCACGCTGCTGCACCGCATCTTCGGCGGGGCGGACACGCTGCGCGTCAATTCGACCCACCACCAGGCCGTCGAATCGCTCGCGCCGTGCTTTGCGCTGGCGGCCACGAGCCCGGACGGCGTGATCGAGGCCTATTCGGCCGGCGAAACGGTCCTGGCCACGCAGTGGCACCCCGAGCGCCTGCTCGACGAGGGCATGATGCCCATCTGGGACTGGTTCATCGGGGCCTGCCGGGGCTGAGATGCCGCGCGGGATCCATTTGCAACGAGGAGGGATTGTCCATGCGTTTTGCCGTCATCGGCACAGGCGCCATCGTCGAAAAGTTCATCTCCGCCGGCAGCCAGGTGCCGGGCTTCTCGCTGTACGCGGTCTACAGCCGCAGCAAGGAGCGGGGCCAGGCCTTTGCCGCCGAGCACGGCGCGCAGCGGAGCTTTGACAACCTGGCGGACCTGGCCGCCTGCCGCAAGGTCGAGGCCGTCTACATCGCCAGCCCCAACTACGCGCACTGCGCCCAGGCGCTGGCCATGCTCTCGGCGGGCAAGCACGTCCTGTGCGAAAAGCCCATGGCCAGCAACGCCGCCGAGGTGCGCAGGATGCAGGCCTGCGCCCGGGCGCACAACGTCCTGCTGCTGGAGGCGATGAAGTCCGCCTTCCTGCCGGGGTTCGCGGCGCTTTCGCGCAGCCTGCCGCTGATCGGCCGCCTGCGCCGGATCACGGCCTCCTACTGCCAGTATTCCTCCCGCTACGACAAGTTCAAGCAGGGCATCGTGCTCAACGCATTCGACCCCAAGCTCTCCAACGGCGCGCTGATGGACATCGGCGTGTACTGCGTTTACCCGGTGGTCAAGCTCTTCGGCCTGCCGCGGACCATCCAGGGCACGGCGGTCAAGCTCGCCGGCGGCGTGGACGGCGCGGGCAGCATCCTGCTCGGCTACGGCGAGTTCCAGGCGGACCTGCTCTACTCCAAGATCGCGGACGGCGCGCTGCCCAGCGAGATCCAGGGCGAGGGCGGCAGCCTGCTGGTGGACCGCATCAGCGAGCCGCAGTTCCTCTCCCTGCGCCCGCGCGGCGAGCAGGAGCGGACGCTGTTCGACCAGCCGGAGTCCGCGCCCATGCGCTACGAGATCGAGGCCTTCCAGCGCATGGCGCTCGACCCCGCTTCCGCCGAGAGCTACAGCCGCGCGACGCTGGAGACCGCCATGGTCATGGACGAGGCGCGCCGCCAGATGGGCATCGTCTTCCCCGCGGACGCACAGTAAAACCGCAATTTTTCGACGGTTTTTCTTGACAACGACCCACGATGGTGCTATAGTAAATACCGCGTTGAGCGCCGGAATGGGTCGCTAGCTCAGTTGGTTAGAGCACACGCCTGATAAGCGTGAGGTCGGTAGTTCGAGTCTACTGCGACCCACCAGAAAAAACCTGCAGTTTCCTGTACGCGCATGGAACTGCAGGTTTTCTGCATTTGGCGCTTCGGCCGCAAATCCACAGACCAAGGAGAACCACGCGATGGAGGATTCCCTCACCTTCCGCCGGCTGGACGAGCGCGACCTTCCCGCGGCCGCGGAGCTCTTCTGCCACGTCTTCACCCAGGAGCCCTGGCTGGACGATTGGTCGGACGCGGACCAGCTGCGCCTGTACCTGCACGACCTGACCGGCCAGAGCAACTCCCTGACCTTCGGCCTCTTTGCGGGCGGGGCGCTCGTCGGCCTCTCCATGGGGCACGTGCGCCATTGGTATTCCGGCACGGAGTATTGCATCGACGAGCTGTGCATCCGCACGGAGTGCCAGGGACAGGGCCTCGGCGCACGCTTTGTGCGCGAGATCGAGGCGGCCTGCCGCGGCACGGGCCTCAAATACCTCTTCCTTCTGACCGAGGACGACGTCCCGGCCTATGCGTTCTACAAGAAGCTGGGCTTTACCGAAAGCGAGCACAACGTCGCCTTCTCCAAGCGGCTGTAAGCGCCGCGGCGAATCCAAAAAAACGCGAGCGGTGCGCAAGAGAGCCTTCTCCTGCGCACCGCTTGCGCGCCTAAATCGCGACGCGCAGGACCAGCGCGCCCTGGTTGCCCGGCCCGACGCCCGACTGGTGGAAGGAGCCGCCGCCCCCGTAGCCGCAGCCGTTCTGCCCCTCGTTCGCCCGCCAGTGGAGCCAGCCGCCCCCGCCCGCGCCGCCGCTGGGCTTGGCCGTGCCGCCGTCGCCCGCGTCGCCCGCCTTGCAGTCCGCGCGGAACCGGCAGATCGGCTGGCCGTCCCCCGTTCCGGCGGAGCCGGCCGCGCCGTTGCTCCCGCCGTTCGCACCGCCCGAGGAGCCGCCGGAGCCGCCGTTGGAGAAGTTGGGCGATCCGCCGCCGCCCGCGCAGGTCAAGAGCGACCCCAGGCTCGTGCTGCCGCCCGCGGCGCGGTGCGCGCCGCCCTCGCCGATGGTCACGGCGATCGCGCCGCTCAGCGACAGGCCCAGGGCCATGTTCGTGTAGCCGCTGCCCCCGCCCTGCGCCATGTTGCAGCCGCCCCCGCCGCCGATGCCCCAGGCGTCGGCCTGGATCGTCCCGGTCACCGTCAGCGTGCCGGAGGTGTAGAACACCGCCTCCCAGTAGGCCGCGCCGTCGTAGTCCTCCACGTGCCAGCCCGACCACTTGCCGCTGTAGGTCGCCGCGGGCGCAGCCGAAGCGTCGATTCCGCCGCCTTGCGCGCCGCCCATGAGAAATGCCTCCATCCGCGTCCCCCCTTTTCCGGCCTTCATTCTATCCGGGCGCGGCGCGCGCGCCGCGCGGGAGCCTTGCGCCCGCCCGAACGCAAAAAAAGGACCGCTTTGCGGTCCTTTTTTCAGCTTGTCGAAAAACCTGCTGTGGCAATTAAGCCAGAGCAGGTTTTTTGCGTGCAAGCAAGACCGAAAAAAGGAAAAATATCGAAATAGCAGCTGTAT
>CAJFMX010000025.1 GCA_904393115.1 uncultured Clostridia bacterium | reverse complement strand
TTACGAGCGCATCCAGTTTAAGACTGGAGAGGCGCCGCTGGCGCGACGCCTCTCCTACTAAAACTCAATATTTCCTACCAGGGGCTTTTTCTACTGTCCCCACAATCTGGGGCTGTTCAGGTTTTTTTGGCGGAAGGGGCGTTTGCTGTGGAAACTAGTCGTCGGCGGGGGGCCGGAGAGGCGGGCGCCCAGATGGAGCATGCCCTGTGCAAAGCGTTCCGACGCTGACCATGATATATGGAGCGGGTCGCCCTCGCGGATTCGCAGCGTGCGCCGGATCTCCTTGGGAATGACCACGCGGCCGAGTTCGTCGATGCGTCGAACGATACCTGTTGCTTTCAAGAGCCAAGCCTCCTCTTTCGCCATTTCCTTTCGCAAACTTAGATTTTACAGCACTGCCTTTTTCTATGCGAGGGGCATGGATTCCGGCCGCGGCGGCCTCTTCTTATCCCGTGCAATTGACAAGCACTTCCCTTCGAATATAATAGAAGAAGAATGGATTTTTTTTGCAGGGGGATGGCACTTGGAAAGGAATCTGACCCAGCTTTCGGCGCAGGAGCACGCGCGGCTCGGCTCCGGACAGATGAGCACCGCCCTGGTGGCGCAGTATCTGCAGGACGGCGGGTTCGCTCTGCGCACGTTTCCGGAGTTGCTCCACAGCCTGTGCCCCGGCCAGGACCTGCAGGCGCATCTGACGGACGCCCTTGCCGCGGACGAGCCGGAGGCAAGCCCCGCCACCCTGGCCAAGGTCGTGCGCAACTGGCTCACGGGAAAGGCTAAACCCACGCGCCGGGAGGAGATCTTCCACATCGCTTTTGCGCTCGGCTTCTCCGAACCGCAGGCAGATCTTTTGCTGGGGCACTGCACGGACTACGGCATCCACTACCGCGAGGGGCGGGACGTCGTCTACGCCTGGTTCCTGCGCAACGGGGGATCGTACCTGCAGGCGCGGGCCTTTTTCGCGTCGCTGCCGCCCGTTCCGCGGCCGGATCAGCTGCCAAAGGGCGCGGGCGCGCAGATCACCCACGAGATGCAGAGCGCGTTCCTCCTGGCGCACACACAGGAGGACCTGCGCGCCTGCTATCTTGCCAACCTCAAAAACTTCGGCGCGCTGCACACGCGCGCTTACGCCTATTTTTCGCGGTATCTGGACCGCCTGATCCACCCCGTGCCCGAGTGGACGGGCCTTGCGGAGCCGGACTACTCCATGGAGGCGGTGATGGACCTCTACCTGCGCATGAAGATGCCCTCCAGCCGCAGCCGGACGGACATGGGCGTCATCCAGCGGCTCATCAAGAGCAACTGGCCCAACACCACGGCGCTCAAGAACATCCGAAACCGCAAGGCCGACGTGCCGCGCAAGCTGCTGCTCCTCTTTTATATCATCACAGAAAACGCTGCGGACGAGGAGTACAGGGAGACGGACGAGGACTACCTCACCCCGCAGCAGCGCCTGGACGACCACTGGTACGCCATCAACGCCATGCTCACCGACTGCGGCATGCCCCCGCTCGACCCGAGGAACGCCTTCGATTGGCTGGTTCTCTACGCCGTCACGGCGGACGAGGAATCCATGAGCGAGCGCATGGAGGCGGTGATCGAGCAGCTCTTCTCCGGCCTGTCCGAATGAAAAGCGCCCCGGCGCGGAAGAATTTCCGCGCCGGGGCGCTGCGTTTCGGCAGGCTTATTCGGCCTCCCGGCCCTGCAGATCCACCCGGCCGCTGACATGCTGCGGCTCCTCGCCCAGGAGCGCGCCGCCCGCCTCCACGGCGATGCGGCAGTCGGACAGGTAGAGCTGCCCGGCGTTGTCCAGCGTGCCGGTGAGCGTCACATCTTGGTCGAACGCCGCTTCTCCGGTGTTGCGCAGCGCGCCGGAGAGGTCCATGGGCACTTCGACGACCGTCAGAACCCCGGCGTTGTCCACCTCGCCCTCCACGACCGCGCGGCGGAGGGACGTGTTCGCGCTCCATTCGAGGGCGCCGTCGTTTTCCACGCGCGTCTCGGAATCCAGGAAGATCTCCGCGTTGCGCAGCGTGCACGTGCCGCCCTCCGCGATCTCCAGGCGCGCGCCGCTCGCCTCCAACGCATTGCGCGCGCGCAGAACGGCGCCCGCCTCGACAGAGACCTGGCTCCCCTCCAGCCACAGTCCGTTCAGGGCGATGCAGCCGCCGCCCTCGCCCAGCCGGACCGCGCAGCCGCCCAGTTCGGAATTCCAGAGCACCGCCAGCGCGGAATCCTCCACGGTGAGCGAAGCGCAGTTGTGCAGCTCGAGCATGGCCGCAACGGCGCCCTGTTCGACGCGCAGCGCGCCGCCGTCCAGGTCCGCCGACCCGAAGAAGAGCGCCGACTCGCCCGAGAGCGTCAGGGTCCCGCCGTGCAGGCGCAGGTTGCCCGCGTTGAGGACCTTGTTCACGGTGAGGTCCCCCTGCACGTCCAGTTCGCCGTTTACCTGGACTTGCTCGCAGGCGGGGTCCTCCAGGGCCTCGCGCAGCTCCGTCTCGGTGGCGACGAGGCGCGCGCCCTCGTTTTCATTCCAGCGGAAGGTGCGCAAAAAGCCGGTGTAGACCGCGTCCCCTTCGGCGGGCAGGGAGAGCGCGTTGTCGCTTCCGACGAGGAGCAACCCGTTGTTGTGCAGCTGCGCCCCCTCCTCCACGGCCAAGCGGGCCGCGGCGTTGGCGGTCTCGATGCAGCCCGTGTTCGCCAGGGTTCCGCCGCTGTCCACGAGGAAGTCGCCGGCGTTGAGCACCTGCGCGTCCAGCTCGATTGTGCCGCCCGCGGACGCGGAGATCGTCCCCTCGTTGCCGAAGCGGTCGCAGCAGACGGTCAGGCGGCAGTCCTGCGGAATCTCGATGGTGCCGGCGTTGGACGCCGGGCCGCCCAGCAGGTCCAGCGCGGTCTGCCTGCCCGAGTCGCTTAGCCGGATCTCGCCGAGGTTGTAGAAACCCCCGTGGACCTGCTGCGCGCTGCCCGCCAGTTCGATTGCGCCGAAGTTGACCAGCGCGCCGGGCGCCATGAGGGAGAACCCGCCGCGCAGCGTTCCGTAGTTGACCACGGCGCTCGCGCGCGAGCCGTCCACCGTGTGCACGACGCACTGGACCTCGCCGCGGTTGAGCAGCAGCCCACCCTCCAGGGCGAGGACCGCCGGTTGCACGCCCTGCGCCGTGGTCAGGCTCGACCCCTCCGGCACGAGCAGGGGCACGCCGACGGTCAGCGCTTCGCCCCCGCGCAGCAGGATGTCGCCCTCGACCGCGATGGCCCCGGCGCCTGCCTCAAGCGCGTCGCGCAGCTCGGCATAGCTCGTCACGCGCTCGGCCTGGGCAAAGTCCAGCCCGACCTCGAGGAAGTGCGCGCCGCTGCCCTCGGCGCCGTAGAGGGTGCCGCCCATCTCGGCCGTGCCGCCCGGCTCGACCGTGAAGCCGTCCGTCCCTTCGAGCACCATGGCCGTGCCGCCCGCGAGGCGACCGCCCTCCCCGACGGAGATCTCGCCGCCCGCGCACACGCGGACGATGCCGATATCCGTCTCCAGGCTGCCCTCCACGCGGAGGCTGCCGCCCGCCTCGACCGTGAGCGTCTGCAGCGGGTAGAGGTGCGCGCCCGCCTCGATGCGCACGGGCTTGTCGATCGAAAGCGGCCCTTCCGTGACGCCAAAGTCGCAGCCGGCGCTGAGCACGACGGCGGGCACGCTCTCGTCCGCGAGCGCGGCGCGAAGCTCCGCCTCCCCCGTCTGCGCGCCGAGCCTCTGCGCGCTCGCAAAGGGATCGCCCGCATCCTGGGCCGCATCGGTCGGCTGGACCGCAGCGGTCGGCTGGACTGTCGCAGTCGGCTGAGCCGCATCCGTCGGCGATGGGTCGGGCGCGGGCGTCTCTCCGCCCGGCAGCAGGAGCGCGGCCAGGATCGTCAGGGCGACGACGGCGGCGCCCGCGCCGGCGAGGGGCGCCCATCTGCGCCAGCCGGGCTGCGGCCCGGGCAGGGGGACCGGATCCGGTTTCGGCGGGTCCGGTTTCGGCGGGTCCGGTTTCGGCGGGTCCGGTTTCGGCGGGTCCGGAATTGGCGTTGGCCCGGGCGGGACCGGCTCGGGCTCGGGCTCGGGCTCGGGCACATAGAGCGCGGTGTGCAGCTCCTCCATGGAGCGGAAGCGCTGGTGCTGGCGCAGGCTCATGCCGCGCAGCAAGGCCCGCTCCTGCTGCGCGGTGATGCGGACGCCGAGCTTGCGGGGCGAGATGAGCTCGTCCTCGACCATGCGGTCCAGCGCCTGCGGCGGCACCTTGCCGGTCAGGCAGTAGTAGATGGTGGCCGAGAGGGCGTAGACGTCCGTCCAGGGTCCCTGACCCTTGCGCTGATACTGCTCGATCGGCGCATAGCCGTGCTTGAGGGTGATGGTCATGGTCTCGTTGCCGGCCAGGGACTCCCGCGCGCAGCCGAAGTCCAGCAGGCGCACCGCGCCGTGCTCGAGCATGAGGTTATCCGGGCTGATGTCGCGGTGGATGAGGCCCTTTTCGTGCATGGCGCTCAGCGCGCCAAAGAGCGGTTCGATCAGGCGCAGCAGCTCCTCGGCCTCGATGCGGCCGCCCTTTTGGCGCACCAGCTCCTTAAAGGTGGTGCCGTCCAGGTATTCCATGACGATGTAGGCGGTGTTGTTCTCCTCAAAGAAGTCGCGGACGCTGACGATCTCGGGCGTCTTGTCCATCTTGGCCATGGCCCGGGCCTCGGTGAGGAAGCGGAGCCTGCCCTTTTCGAAGCTCCCCTCCATGCCGGCATAGGGGCGCACGCAGAGGCTCTCCTCCGCCCGGCGGGAAACGAGCGTCGCGGGGTAATACTCCTTGATGGCGACCCGAAGCTCCAGCCGCAGGTCGCAGCCGATGTACGTGATGCCGAATCCCCCTTCGCCCAGGACGCGGCCGATCAGGTAGCGGTCCATCAGCGCCGTTTGCGGCGGCAGGTGGTGCGGCGCGGGCGTGTAGGTTCCAGCGGTCAGGCCGCACTGGGAGCAGCTCTCCCCGGGATTCACCTGCGCCATGCAGTATGGGCAGTATGCCTTCTCCTCCACGGCCATCCCCCTTTCCCAAATGCGCTTTTTTTCATTATACCGGCTCCTTTGCAGTCCGACAAGCGGCAGATCCGCATATCAATCGGGCACATGGCCTACAAAATACATGTAGTACATGCCATCCTCCGCGGTGTACAGGCCCACGCCGATCGTTTCGATATAGCCCGCCTCCGTGGGAGCGCTCCGCTCGTCTACCGTTTCGCGGAGCCGTTCGGCCAGCTCCGTGTCGTTCTCCGCTTTGGCGGCAGTGGCAGCGCCCATGCCGCTGTCGATGCCGAGCTCCCTGAGGGCCGTGGTCCACTCGGAGCCGTCCGGGCGGGTCCCGACGTCGTAGAGTTCCGAGAGCTCCTGCGCGCGGATGCACGCGGCCTGCACGAGTTCACGCCTGGGCAGGACTTCGGGCGCGTCGGCCTCGCGCTGGTCGTCGAGGTTGATGAGTTGGGCCATGGCGCAGGACAGGTACCAGTTGCAGGAGAAGATCGTCTCCCCATCTTCCTGCAGGAAGTCCCATTCCGCGTCAAAGAGCATCTCGTAGGGGAAACCCGCCTCGTCCGCGAGATGAATGACAACCCCCTCCTCCGCGTCCTCCAGGGCCTCGGTGCTGACCCAGGTCACGGTGGAGCCGAGGACCTCGTCGGGCATGACGACCTCCTCCAGGCCCGCGGGGACGTGCAGCAGCAGGGCCTCCTCCTGGCTGGTGACGCCGTAGATCACGCCGTCGTCGTCGACGTCGATGAAGCGCAGGCTGCCGATGCCCGTCTCCATGTTTTCGTCGAAGATCACGCAGTCCTCGGGCAGCGCCCAGTCGCCGGGGTTGGCCGCGTCCTCCTTGCGCACCACGCCGCGCAGGTCCTCACAGCCGGCAAAGGCGCTCTTAGGCGCGTCCAGCTCCGTGTAGACGTACAGGTCGCGCAGCGCGCTGTCGGCAAACGCGCTCTCCCCGAGCGTCTCCAAGCCCGTGGGCAGGTAGATGGACTGCACTGCGCTGCCGCGGAAGGCCTCCTCCGCGATGGCGGTGACGGGCTGGCCCTCGATCTCCGCGGGCAGCTCCAGGATCTTCGCGTTGCCCGCATAGCCCGTGATCGTCACGCCCTCGTCCCGGAGTTCATACTGCACGCCCTCCTCCGTCTCGCCCGTTACGGCCGGCTCGGCCGTGGGGCTGGCGGAAGGGACGGCGGACGGGCTGGCGGACGGGCTGGCGGACGGGACGCCGGCGGATGGGGCCGGGGTCGGGCTGCCCGCCAGCAGGCCCGCCCCCATGCCGGCCGGGGCCGCCGGCTGGGGCGCGGCCGTCGGGGTGCTGCCCAGGCTCTGCAGCGCGCGGGTCGCGGCGGAGATGCCCGCCGCCGCCAGGCACACGACCAGCACCAGCCCTGCGGCCACCGCGCACACGACGGCCACGCGCCCCGCCGGTCTGCTGGCCGTCTTGTCCGTGGAGACCGTCTTGTCCGAGGTCTTCCCCGTCGTGTTGTTCGGCTGGGGCGCAGGCCCGCCGATGGCGATCGTCGTGCCGCCGTTGAAGGAAACGGTCTCCATCTTTCCCCCATGGCCCCAGTCTGCGTCGTTGTAGAGCTTGCTGGCGAACTGCTCCATGCTGGCGGGCCGGGCCTTGGGCTGCACCGCCAGTCCCCAGAGGAGGGCTTCCTCCTCCCAGGGCGCAAGGTCCGCGCCCAGCGCCGTGGGCGGCTGGAGCGCGTCCTCCTCCAGGCGCTCCACGGAGGCGGGCGGCATGGTTGCCGTCAGGCAGAAATAGATCGTGGCCGAGAGGGCGTAGATATCCGTCTCCGGCCCCTGCCCGCGCGTCTGGTACTGCTCGACGGGGGCAAAGCCGTGCTTGAGCAGCACGCTCATGGACCGGCCGTCCTCCATGGACCGGGCGCAGCCGAAGTCCAGGAGCTTCAGGGTGTTGTCGGGCATCCACATCAGGTTGTCGGGGCTGATGTCCCGGTGGATCACGCCGGATTCGTGCAGCTTGCCCAGGTCCCGCAGAAGGGGGCGCAGCATGGGCAGCAGGAGCTTGGCCGAAAGGCGGCCGCCGGCCTGCCGGCGCTTCTGCTCCAGCGTGACGCCGTCCAGGAACTCCATGACGAGGTAGGCGGTGTTGTTCGCGCGGAAGAAGTCGATCACGTGCACGATGGCGGGCAGGGCGTCCTGGCAGGCCAGGAGCTTGGCCTCCTCCAGGAAGCTGTTCTGCGCGCGGGCAAACACCTGGTCCGCGCCGGGCTTGGCCTCGGCGCGCACGCGGTCCGCCCCGCGCTGGGCGCACTGCGCGGGGAAGCACTCCTTGATCGCCACGCGCTGGCTCGTCCGGACCTCCCGGGCGATGTAGGTGATGCCAAATCCCCCTTGGCCGAGCATCGCGCCCGTGGCGTAGGCGCGCAGGCCGCCGCTGCCGGTCAGCCGCGTGCCCAGGGGAAGCTGCTGCCCTTGCGCCTGCCAGGCGACGGGCTTGCCGCAGTGCGGACAGGTCGGCCCGGTGGCCGGGCGCATGCAATGCGGGCAAAAATCCATCTTAGACGCCTCCCTTCCGAGTGATCACAAAGCGCTCGCGGTCCGAGCCCAGGGAGAAGCCGTCGCCCACCTGCAGCTCCACCGCCTGGCCGGGCGCGACCCGCCTTCCGTCGCGCAGGAAGGTGCCGTACGTGGAGCCGAGGTCCTTCAGCTGCACATGCCCATCCTGCACGGCCACCACGCAGTGCACGCCGCTGATGCCCTGCGTTCCCTCCGGGAAGATCAGGTCGTTGCGCGCGGGGTCGCGGCCCATGCGCACCTGGCCGCTCAGTTCAAAGCGCCTGCCCGCGAAGATCCCGCTCTCGCACTGTATGCGCAGCTCCTCCTGCGGCGCGGGCGCGGGCGCGCGCTTGCGTCCGCCCCAGCGGGGATAGATCACGAGCGCAAAGACGAGTGCCGCGGCGAGGACCACCGCCGCGCAGATGGCCACGATCAGCAGAACCGGCGCGCCGCCGGTGTAGACGTCGTAGGCGATCCCCAGGGAATCCAGCGCGTTCTTGGCGTACTGGACGCGGATGGCGTAATAGGAAGTCGTCACGGACGGATCCGTCGAGGCAGCTGTCCAGGTGTTGATGCCCACCACCGCGCCGTTTTCATCCACGAGGGGGCCTCCGGAGTTGCCGCCGTTGATGGCGCAGCTCATCTGGATCACGCGGCCTTTGCCCGTGTCGGCCAGCACGTCCTGCGCTTCAAAAAATCGCATGGCGTAGCCGGGGGAGACGGTCATGTCGTCGATCGTCGCGAGCAGGTAGCCCTCGTTCGTCGCCTGGTCCGAGAAGAACGGATAGCCCAGCGCCGTGACCGGGTCCTCCTCGCGCAGGGAGCTCTCCTCCGCCTGCAGGGCCAGGGCGACGCGGCCGGAAACCGGCTCCGGCGTGCGCAGCACGGCGACGTCCTCTTCCTCCTCGCTGCCGGCATAGATCACGGTGCAGGGCACGGCCCGGCTGGCATCCAGCTCGCCCGTGCTCCGATTGTAGGCGAAGTTGTCCAGCAGGAGGTAGATGCTGTTCGTGGTCACCTTATATGCATCTATGAGTTCTCCTTGGTTATTCTGCCATGGCACAATCACCGTCGGGTCCGGCTCGATGACGTGGCGGTTGGTGACAAAGATGTCCGTCTCCTCGCCCGCATCGCCCACGCCAAAGGCGCTGCCCATGCCAATGCCATCTGACTCCTCGCTTCCCAAGTACTCCTCCGTTTCCTCGGAATAGTAATGGAAGGTTGGGATCACCAGCACGCGCGCGACGCCGTTGCGCGCCTCACGGGCCGTGATCGCGCCGTCCGTGCAGCCGCTCAGCAGCAGGCAGAGCGCCAGCACCAGAGCAACAAACAGCTTCTTTTTCATGATCGTCTCTCCTCTCCTCGACTATTTCTGGCGCAGCCAGACCGCTGCGGCGGTGTTGTTGTCGTTGTCGGCCGGAACGCGGGCGCGCAGCCGCGCGCGCATGCGCGCGATCCAGTCCGCGGGATCGGCGGCGGCGGCGAGGTCCTGCCCCATCTCCTCCTCCAGCACGTACTCCCAGAATCCATCCGAGCACAGCAGGAAGGCGTGCCGCCCGGGGAAGAGCGGCTCGCCGCGCGCCTCGACCCGCACGTCTCCCGCCTGGCCGAGCGCGCGCAGCACGCGGTTGCGGTCGGGGTGAAAGCGGATCTGCTCCGGCGCGATGTCCCCCAGCAGAACGGCCACCTGCGACACGCTGTGGTCCCGCGTCTGGAAGGCGAGCCGCCCGTTGTAGAAGTGGTACAGGCGCGTGTCGCCCACGTGGGCCCAGGCCGCGCGCCCGTCCTCCAGCAGGAGGGCCGCGGCCGTGGTCTTCATGGGGCAGTCCGGCGTCTGCAGGGAGAGGACCTGCGCGTGCGCCTCCTGAAAGAGCGCCTGCAGCGCCTCGGGCTCGACGCGCCCGTCCCAGTGCGCGCAGAGGATCTCCGCCGCGCGCGCGGAGGCCTGCGCGCCGCCGCCGTGCCCGCCCAGTCCGTCGGCGACCACGAGGCAGAGCTTTCCCTCCCTCTCCTGCACGGCCGTGCAGTCCTCGTTGCAGGGGCGGCCGCCCGGGTCCGTGTAGCTTGCCGGTTGAAACATCCGCACTCCTCCTCGCTCTAGGCCTGCCCGCTCGGGCGCATCTCCAGCAAAATGGCCGTGTAATTGTCCTGCGTGGGATAGTTTTTCTCCTGAATGCGGCGGCGGAGCGCCTCTGCGGCCTGCTCCGCCGGCAGGCCGAGCGCGCTGCAGAGCTCCTCCTCGGTCAGGGCGTTGTAGACGCCGTCGCTCATGAGGATCAGGCGGTCGCCGCTCTGCAGCCGCAGGGACTGCGCGGGCAGGTCCAGATGCCTGAGCCGGCCCATGCCCAGGAAGCTCGTCAGTCCCCCGGCCTTTTGGTGCGTCAGGGCCTCCTGGATCGTGCCGGCGCCGTTGACCGCGTTCAGCGCCAGCTCGCTGCGGTAGGCGTGCTCCCGGTTGAGCGGCACCAGCGCGCCGCCGCGCAGCAGGGCCACGCGGCTGTCCCCGACGGAGACGAAGGTGAAGCGCCCCTCCTGGATCAGGCCGGCGACCAGCGTCGTCCCGCTGCGGCCCAGGCCCTCCGGCCCGAGCAGCCGGTTGACCGCTGCGTTCGCCCGGGCCAGGCACTGCAGCAGCACCTGCGCCGGCTCGCCCCCCGCGCGTGAGAACTCCTCCAGCGCCGCGGCCACGGCGGTCTGGCTGACCCGGTCGCCCCCGGACAGGCCGCCCATGCCGTCGGCCACGATCGCCAGCGCGCCGCGCTCCGCCCAGAGCCCCTGGGGCGAGAGCGCATAGCTGTCCTGCTGGCTGCCGCGCGCGCCCTGCTCGTGCAGGCAGGCGGTCTGCAGCGTCCAGGCGCCGCCCTCCTGCGCCGCGGGCTCGAGCTCGACCGTGCGCAGGCGCGGCTTCCGCCAGCGCACCCGCTTGAGCAGGGCCGCCGCGCCCGCCGCAAGAAGCGTCATGGCCAGCATCGCCCCCGCGCCCGCGCCAAAGGCCGCAAGCGCATCCACCGGGACGACCTGGACCACCGTTCCCGTCTCCGTCTCGAGCGCTTCCCAGGCTTCCTCGCTCTCCCCGGCCTTTGTCTGCTCGATTTCGCCCGTCTGGCCCGGCGGCGAGGCCGAGGCGCTCGGGGCGGGCGTGGCAGGCGTGGCGCTCGGAGCGGGCGTGGCGCTCGGATCAGTCGTGGCGCTCGGGGCGGGCGTGGCGCTCGGGGCGGGCGTGGCGCTCGGCGGGACCGAGGCGCTCGGCGGGACCGAGACACTCGGGTCAGGGGAAACGATGGGCTGGGCTGTGGTTTCAAACTCTGTCACACGCTCTTGCACGGTCCTCACTTCCCCTCCCAGCGGAACTTCTCCCCGCACAGGCCGATGAACAGGAGCTTTGTGCTGCCGATGGAGATCACGTCATAGCTGTGGAGCTCCATGGCGTTGAGCACGGTCTTGCCGTTGACCTTGATGAGGTTGCGGCCTGCGGAGGGGCCGACATAGTAGCTCTGCTCCTCGGCGTCAAAGGCGACCATGGCGTGGTTCTGACGCGAGATCTGCATGTCGCCGGCGATGTGGATGTCGCCGACCTCGCGGCCGATGTAGTTATAGCCCGCGTGGATGCGGTAATCCAGGCCGCGCATGGGGCCCTCGACGCAGACGAGCCAGCCGACGACGGGCTCGAGCTGGTCCGGGCCGTGGAGATCGCCGCCGATGACGGTATAGCCGAAGGGATCGCCCTCCGCCCCGCCGTCGACGGGCACGGTGCCGGGGAACGGGCCGCCCGGCGCCTCGGTGGGCGTAAAGTTTCCGGAGCCCGGCGCCGCGCCGCGGGCCGCGTTCCCCGATGCGCCGGCGTTGCGCGCGCACTCCGGACAGGACGCGTGCAGCGCCGCATTGTAATAGTGACCGAACGGGCATTGAACCATCTTGACCTCCATGTGGCATCCTCCTCTTGGCAGTTCGTGGGAACCTGCGCTCTCCCCGAGGGAAGCACGCGTGTTGGTTTGCTTGTGCTCCCACTATACCACGGGCGCGCGCGGGATCGTCCAATTCGATTCCGTTCGCGGTCTTCCGCGCGCGGGTCCGGTCTTGACAGGGCGGCCGCGCGCGGCCTATACTTCAGGTAGAAAAGAAAAAGGCTGTGCTGGAGACTGCAAAAAAAATCGGAGGGATGCACAATGAAAACGGAATTTCTGGACCTGCTGCTGACCCGCAGGAGCGTGCGCGCCTACAAGCCGGACCCGGTTCCCGAGGCGCTGCTGGAGGAAGTGCTGCGCGCGGGAACCTACGCGCCCACGGGCGGCGGGCGGCAGTCCCCGGTGCTCGTCGCCGTCACGGACAAGGCGGCGCGCGACGAGATCTCCCGCCTGAACGCGGCCGTGATGGGCAAGGACACGGACCCCTATTACGGCGCGCCCGTGCTCGTCCTGGCGCTGGCCGATCCGGCGAGCAGCACCTGGGTGGAGGATGCCAGCTGCGCACTGGAGAACATGATGCTCGCGGCGCATGCGCTGGGCCTCGGCTCCGTCTGGGTTCACCGCGAGCGCGAGATCTTCGACAGCGAAGCGGGCAAGGCGCTGCTGCGCGCCTGGGGGCTGCCGGAGACGCTGCGCGGCGTGGGGTCCATCGCCCTGGGCTATGCCTCCGGGCCCGCGCCTGCGCCCGCGCCCCGCAAGGATGGCTACATCGTCCGCGTCTAGTTCCGCCGCGCGCAGCGCGCCGGCCGCAGAGCCTTCCCCTGCAGCCGGCGCGCTTTTACCGGGTGTCCCAGCCTGCAAAAAAACCTGCTCCGGCAATCAAGCCAGAGCAGGTTTTGCAACGTAAGCGCGCCAAATAAACACGTAGAGACATAGAGGGATGCGGATGGTACAATAACAGAAGCTAGCGAAACATGATGCCGTAAAAAACATGAGAGCATGGAGGCTTCTGAACTGCGCAGGAAACGCACAAGTCCGCAGGAATAGCTCCGGCTGATCCAAGCGTGCCGCCAAAGCGGGCTGAAAGACTTCGACTGGTTTCAGGAGCACGGGATTCCGCCCGCCACCTTCTGCAGCTGGATCCATCGTCTGAAACAAAAGGGCGAAATGGAGGTCCCTACCGGCGTTCCAACGATCCTGCGAAAAGAGGCGGGGCCACTGGATATCGTAAAAATTGAGATCGAAGCAGAAGGGAAGATCGCACCGAACAGGGAAGGGAGACCCTTCCGCGTGTAAGTCCGGTATGCCAGAAGATTTTCCAGTCCCCCTGCCTTGATTCCAACTGTCCGGCATTGACATCGAACAGCCTATGGCGATCCGCAAAAAAGATCCGTGAGTCGGCAAGATCACCGGGATGAAAAAGCTTGGAAAACAACCTCAAATCTGCTGATTTTCGTAAGATCCGCCCCGGAAACCCTGTCAGAATTTTTCAAATAAGCCCCCTCTTCCCAAAGGGATTTAGAAATAGCTGTTCGGAACGTCGAGTGAAAAGCATTCCCTTACCGTCGAAGGCCAGCTCGACCTGTTCGACGAGGTGGAGAGCGAGGCGGCGAAGGAGACTGCGCCGGAACCGGATGTGGAGGAAGAATATTGTACGGAAATATGTGGGCATTCGTGAACTGACGCCCACCATCGTCAATGAGTTTGTAAAGAAAATCATCGGCCATGCGCCGGACAAATCCAGCTGCCACCGCAGGCAAAAGATTGAACTAGTCTGGAACTTCATCAAGGAAGTCAATCTGCCGGGTGACGATCAGACCGTGGAACGGCAAAGAAACGGCAGGACGGCATGACCTTTCAGCCATGCCGCCCTGCGACAATCAAATCACTTCCTTATGAGGGCGCGCCTTTGGTGACGCCCTCTTTTTTCGGTTGTGGAAGGATTTTTTTAAGTTATGATCGTCTAGCATAACATGCACAATGGGGGACCGCAGTCCCCCCTCGCCCCCGTCCCCCGCGCAGGGTCGGGCTGTGCCCGATCCTGCGTGGGGGACAATGGGCCGCCGTCTTACAGCGTCAGGTAGCGGATCGGCGCGCCGCAGGGCAGCGCCTGCGCGAGCTGTTCCGCCGCGTCCAGCAGGGCGTCCTCCTGCCCCAGCGCGGTCACGAGCGCAAACTCGTCCGCAAAGGCCTCGCCCTCGATCTGCACAAGGCGCGCCCCGGGGAAGGCGGCGAGGACCTGTACCTCACTCTCGGGCGTGCGGGCCGTGCGCACGCGCACGAAGAGCCGCAGCTGCCGCGTAAAGGAGGGCAGTGCGGGCAGCGCCGCGCCGTCGGGACGCTCGCCGCGCTTGCGCGGGCAGCGGACGATGTCCAGCACGTCCCCGCAGACGGCGCTGGCCGTGGGCGCCGTGCCCGCGCCGCGGCCGTAGAACATGACGTCGTCCACCTTGTCGCCGTGGACGAGCACGGCGTTGAACACGTCGCTCACGCACGCCAGGGGATGGCTGTCCGGCAGCATCGCCGGGGTCACGCAGGCGCGCCAGCCAAAGCCCGTGCGCTCGGCCTCGGCCAGCAGCTTGACCGAGCGGCCCAGCTCCCGCGCGTAGAGCATGTCCTCGCGCGTCAGGCGGTCGATGCCCTCGGTTCGGATCGCGCTGTCGGCCAGCGGCGTGCCAAAGGCCACGTGCGCCAGGATGCAGATCTTGCGCCGGGCGTCCCAGCCCAGCACGTCCGCGGAGGGGTCCGCCTCGGCGTAGCCCTTCTGCTGCGCCTCCTTCAGCGCCGCGTCAAAGGAGACGCCGCCCTCGCGCATGCGGGTGAGGATGTAGTTCGTCGTGCCGTTGAGGATGCCCGCAACGCGCGTGATGCGGTTGGCGGCCAGGTCCTCCTCGATGGGCTTGATGACCGGGATTCCGCCGCCGCAGGAGGCCTCGTAGCGCAGGTAAACGCCCTTTTCCTGGGCGATGCGCTCCAGCTCCTCGCCGCAGTCGGCGATCAGCTCCTTGTTCGAGGTCACGACGTGCTTGCCTCTCTCCAGCGCAGCCTTGACAAAGCGGTAGGCCGCGCCCTTGCCGCCCATGCACTCGACCACGATGTCGATGTCGTCGGCGGCATAGATCTGCTCGGCGTCCTTGGTCATGCGGTCGGCGTAGGGCGCGGCCGGAAAGTCCCGCAGGTCGCACACGCGCTGGAGCTCGATCGTTTCGCCCGCGCGGCGCGCAAGCACCTCCCGGCTGTTCCAAAGGATGTCCGCAACGCCGCTGCCCACGACGCCGTGCCCGATGATTCCCACATTCGCCATGTTTCCGTCCTCCGTTTTCTGTGTTTCTTCCTTCTGTTCTTCTATACTTCCCGAATTTCCACGCGCGGGAGCATCTCCTCATACGTCTTGCGCGTGAGCAGCTGCGTGCCCTCGGTCGTCACCGCCGCCGTTCCCGCGGCGACGCCCCGGCGGAACACGCCCGCAAGGTCCTCCCCCAGGTGCAGCCCGTGCAGGAAGCCCGCGACCATGCTGTCGCCCGCGCCGACCGTCGAGCGGACGCGCACGTCCACCGCCGGCGCGTACAGGCAGGTCTTCCCGTCCGTCAGGAACGCGCCGTCCCCGCCCATGGACACGGCCACCAGCTCGATCCCCCGCCCGCAGCAGTCGAGCGCGGCCTGCTTGACGTCCGCAAGGCCCTCCACGGGCCGGCCCGCGCACAGGCCGATCTCGTACTCGTTGGGCTTGATGAGGAAGGGCTTTGCCTCCATGCCGCGGGCGAGCTTTTCGCCCTCCGCGTCCAGCACGCAGCGGCAGCGCCCGGCCGTGGCCTCGATCAGCGTCCGGTAGAAGTCCGCCGGCACCCCCGGGGGCAGCGACCCGGTGAAGACCATCGTGTCGCAGATCTCGGCGTACTCCCGGACCTTTTGGACCATGCGCTCCAGCGCCTCCTCGGGGATCTGCTCCCCCGGCTCGTTGATCTCCGTGATGCGCGCGGTGCTGCGGTCGAACACCTTGAGGTTCGTGCGCACGGCGCCGGGCAGCCAGATGCAGTCCTCCCCCGCGCCCGCGCTCTCCAGGCGCTCGGCAATGCACCGCCCGTTTTCCTCGAACAGGAAGCCGATGACGCTGGCCTCCATGCCCATTTCCCGCGCGACGAGCGCGACGTTCACGCCCTTGCCGCACCCGTCCGAGCGCGAGGCGCGGATGCGGTTGAGGCCCCCATAGGCAAAGGCGTCGATCTCAACCGTCCGATCGATGCAGGGATTCAGGCAAACGCTGCAAATCATGGGTTTTCCCTCTTCCTTCTCATGCAAAATTCTTGTAGCGGTAGCGGTTCTCGATGGCGATGGAGGCGTCCGGCGTGGTCAGGTCCGCGCTGAATCCGCAGGGATACCAGGGCGAAAGGTCCGCGTTTCCCGGGTTCTCCACGATGTGGAGCTGCTGCGCGGGCGCGCCGCCCTGCACCAGGAGCATGAGCTTTTCGCCCGTCTCGTCGCTCTGGCAGATGTCGGCCACCATCAGGGCGGTCTTCTTGCCGTCCGCGGTCGTGCCCAGGAAGATGTCGCCCACGCGGATCTCGTCCCCGTCCACGTCCTCCACCTGCTCCAGGTCCTCCTGGAAGGTGCTCATGGAGATGTAGACAAAGAGCGTGGCCAGGTACGAGCGGAAGTTCTCCTCGCCGTTGCTGTCCTCGCCGCCGCTCGCCCAGCTGACGGAGCTGCCGTCGACCGCGATCGTCTGCCCCTGGCGCCAGGTGTCAAACGTGAAGTCAAAGTCCGACCCCAGGGTGAAGGAGATGTCCGCATAGTTCTGCTGGCTGTAGAGGTATTCCGCGATCAGGCGCGCCATGGCGCCGGCCGGGCCCTCGTGGTTGCGGGAGCCAAGGCTCACATCCAGCACGGCCGCAGCCTGCGCGTCCTCGCGGATCTCGCCATTGTAGTAGAGCACCTGCGCGCCGTCCGCGCGCACGGCGTAGTTGCGCAGAAAGGTCCCGAGCGAATCCTCCGCCGCGTAGACGCGCGTGTAGCCCTCGGGCGGGTTGATGCGCGTTGCGACCGTCATGCCCGCGGCGTCGATGCGCGCAGCGGACGGCGACACATCCGTGGGCTCGGGCGTGGCAAAGGGCTGGGCGCTGAATAGGTTGGCCGCCGTCTTTTCCGGGCTCAGGGATTCGATGGGGACGATCTCCACCCCCTGTGCGCAGCCCGTGAGCGCGAGGCTGAGCGCGAGGCAAAGGAGAACGACTCGTTTCATGCCGTACACCTCCATCCGGGGGAACAATTCCCTCCCCCTAATCATAGCACGGGAGCGCGCCTGTACGCAACCGCGGCTTGGGCCTGGCGTCCGCCATTCCTGTAACAAAGTTGTGAAAAGTGGGGCTTTGCGCGCCCCCGGCAAAACCGCCGGGGCGGGAGGCCGATTTTTTCATCCATTCTCTGCGGGCGCCCGCCCTTGCAAGTCCCTGTGCTTCCTGCTATACTTTTCCTATCGCATTGGCTTTTGCCCATAGAAATAATTTCAGACAATGCATGGGATGGTGCAGAACATGAAAAAGACCTACACAGGAGACGAACTGAACTACGTCGGATTTCCCTTGGGCGGCCTCGGCGCAGGGTCCTTCTGCGTGGAGGGCACGGGCGCTTTCTCGGCCTTCTCCCTCAAGAATGAGCCGGATCTCAACCTGGAGCCGCCGCTGTTCGCCGCGGTGACCGTAAAGGGCGAGACCCCCGTCAGCCGCGTCATCGAGGGCCAGGTGCCCAAGTACAAAATCTTCGGCGGGGCCCGGGGCGACCTGAAACGGAACCCCCCGAAGCCCGCTCCCTCCAAGGGGACGGGCCTGTACGGCACGACCTACGGCCTGCCCCGCTTCCGGGAGGCGGCGTTTTCCGCCGCGTTCCCCTTCGCGCAGGTGGACTTTGCCGACAGCCGCTTCCCCCTGCAGGTAAGGCTGCGGGCGTGGAGCCCCTTTACGCCCCCGGAGGCGGACGATTCCAGCTACCCGGCGGCCTTCCTGGAATACAGCTTCCGCAACGATACCGCCAGCCGGCAGGACGCGGTGTTCTACTACGCCGCCATGAACTTTCTGGATACGGGCTGTGGGCAGCCCTCCGTATCCAAATACAAGACCGGCTTCCTTCTGCGCCAGAGCGGCACGCAGGAGGCCCCCTGGGAGAAGAGCGACTACTGCGCCCTGATCGACGACAGCGCCGCCCGGGTGAACACCGCCCTCTTCCGGGGCGGGTGGTTCGACTCCCTGACCATGCTGTGGAACGATATCCAGGCCGGGAAATCCGAGGAAAAGCAGCGGGAACAGCAGAAGGACTTCCCCAACCCCGGCGGCTGCCTCTCCCTGGAGTTCTCCCTGATGCCCGGGGAGGAGAAGACCATCCCCGTGATCTGCTGCTGGTACGTGCCGGAATCCAGTCTGCGGATCGCCAGGGCGGAGGACGAAGGGGCCGAAGAGGAGGTCCCGCTGTGGAAAAAGGAGCGCTATTCCCCCTGGTACGCGGGAAGATTCGCCTCCATTGAGGAGCTGTGCGCGTATCTGGTCCAGAACCGGGCGCGCCTCCTGGAGGCCTCCCGGAAGTTCTCCCAGGCCTTCTTTTCCTCCACGCTGCCGCCGGAGGTCCTGGAGGCGGTGAGCGCCAACCTCTCCATTTTGAAATCCCCCACGATCCTGCGGCAGCGGGACGGCCGGCTGTGGTGCTGGGAGGGCTGCGATGACGCCTGGGGCAGCTGCCACGGAAGCTGCACCCATGTGTGGAACTACGCCCAGGCCATCTGCCACCTCTTCCCCGCCCTGGAGCGCGGGCTGCGGCAAACGGAATTCTTCGACTCCCAGGCGGAGAACGGGCACCAGAACTTCCGCTCCGCCCTGCCCATCGGCCAGACCACCCACCGCTTCCACGCCGCGGCAGACGGCCAGCTGGGCGGCATCATGAAGGTCTACCGGGATTTCCGGATCTGCGGCGATGTCCAGTGGCTGCGCGGCCTTTGGGGCCAGGTCAAGGCCTCCATGGACTTCTGCATCCAGCAGTGGGACAAAAAGCGCGAGGGCGTCCTGAAGGAGCCCCACCACAACACGTACGACATCGAGTTCTGGGGCGCAGACGGCATGTGCAGCTCCTTCTACCTGGGCGCCCTGAAGGCCATGACGGAGCTCTGCGCCGTGCTGGGGGAGGATGGCTCCCTGTACCGGGAGCTTCTGCAGAAGGGCCTGGCCTATTTGGAGGAGAAGCTCTATTCCGGCGAATACTTCTTCCAGCAGGTGGAGTGGCAGGATCTGGAGGCCAAGCTCCCCGAGCCCAACCAGGCCGCGCTCAACGACAAGATCTCTCCGGAGGCCGCGGAGCTGATGCAGAAATACGGGCCGAAGTACCAGTACGGCACGGGCTGCCTTTCCGACGGCGTGCTGGGCTTCTGGCTGGCCAGGATGTCCGGCCTGGGGGGACGTGGGCGACAGCGGGAAGATCAGGAGCCACCTGCGCAGCGTCTACCGCTACAACCTGCGGGAAAGCCTGCTGGAGCACGCCAACCCCCAGCGGCCCGGCTACGCCCTGGGCGACGAGGCCGGCCTGCTGCTGTGCACCTGGCCCCACGGGGGCAAGCCCGCGCTCCCCTTCGTCTACAGCGACGAGGTGTGGACGGGGATCGAATACCAGGTGGCCTCCCATCTGATCGCCATGGGCGAGGTGGAAATGGGCCTGGACATCGTCCGGAAATGTCGGAGCCGGTACACGGGCCGGGTGCGCAATCCCTTTGACGAGTACGAGTGCGGCCACTGGTATGCCCGGGCCCTGGCCTCCTACGCCCTGCTGGAGGCCCTGACCGGCATCCGCTACGATGCGTTTGAGAAGACCCTGTACCTCTCCCCCAAGATCGACGGCGACTTCTCCTCCTTCCTGGCCACGGATACCGGCTACGGCCTGGCCGGGATTCGGGATGGAGAGCCCTTCCTGGAGGTGCTGCACGGCAGCATCGACGTGCAGCAGATCCGCAGGCTGTGATCTTTCGGGCGCCCCGTGCCGCTTCGGGGCGCCCTTCGCATTCCGGCCGGATGTTTTTGCAGCAGCGCGAAAAAACGCCTCCTGCCGGGAGGCCGAAGCGCAAAGGAGGATTCCCCCATGAAAGAAAAACACCTGATCGTCATGTCCGTTGACGCCATGGTCTTTGAGGACCTGGAATATCTGGGCACCCTGCCCCATTTCCGCCAGCTGCTGCAGGAGGGCTCGCGGATCGAGCGGGTGCGCAGCATCTACCCCAGCCTGACCCACCCCGTCCACGCCACCCTCCTCACCGGTTGTTTCCCCGAGCACACCGGCATCTGCAACAACGTGCGGCCGGAACCCGGAAATCCCGACGCCCCCTGGTACAACGACCTGGCGGACATCCAGGTCGAGACCATTTTTCACGCCGCCAAGGCCGCCGGCCTGCGCAGCTGCGCCTGCCGCTGGCCGGTGACCAGCCGGGCGGGCGGGGTGATCGACTACCTGGTGCCGGAAATCCTGGAGGACGGCCCTTGGGAGGACCCGGCCCTGCCCTATCAGCGCCAGGGCAGCTCCCCGCAGCTCCTGGAGGAGGTCCTCCGCCCCCTGCTGCGCCTGCAGGACCCCGCCGCGCCCCGGCACCCGGCCTACGACAGCTTTGAGATCGACTGCGCCGCGGAGATCCTCCGGCGCTACCGGCCCCACCTGCTGTTCACCCACCCGGGCCATGTGGACAGCGCCCGCCACGAGAACGGCCTGTTCAACCGGCGGGTGACGGAAGCCCTGGCGCTCACGGACCGCTACCTGGGCCAGCTGATGGACGCGGCCCGGCAGGCCGGCATTTCCGACAGCTGCAATTTCGTGGTGCTCTCCGACCACGGCCATCTGGAGATCCAGCGGACGGTCTGCCCCAATGTCCTTCTGGCCCGGGAGGGGCTGCTCCGCCTGGACGGGCAGGGAAACCTTCTGGACTGGGACGCCTATGTCCAGTCCGCCGGGCTTTCCGCCCACGTGTTCCTGCGGGACCCTGCCGACGCCCCGCTGCGGGAGCGCGTCTCCCGGCTGCTGCATCGCCTGGCCGGCGAGGGCATATACGGCATCAGCCGGGTGTTCACCGCCGCCGAGGCCAAGGAGCAGTACCAGCTCGCCGGCGGGTTCTCCTTCGTTCTGGAGGGAGACGGCTTCTCCGCCTTTGGCGAGGATTGGCGCGCGCCCTTCGCCCGGCCCTTTGCGGTCACAGACTACCGCTGCGGCCACTCCAGCCACGGCCATCTGCCGGAAAAGGGCCCCCAGCCCCCCTTCCTCTGCATGGGACCGGATTTCCGCCCCGGCGTGGTGCTGCCCGAGGGCCGCATCGTGGATGAGGCCCCCACCCTGGCATCCGCCATGGGGCTCTCCCTCCCCCAGGCGGATGGCCGGCCCATTGCCGAGCTGTTGTACTGAGCCCCCGCGCCGGCCCCCGGCAAGTCCGCTCGGGGGAAACGGCAGAGGAAAGAGCAGGCGCGCCGCCAGGGCGCGCCTGCTCTTTGCGATTTGGGATGGGGGCTGCCTTAGAAGCGGACCTCTCCGATGGGCCTGCGCAGCGAGAAGCGCACCGTCTGCAGCGGGTCCACCACCTGGCAGACCGAAAGGTCCCCAATCAGGGACAGCAGCAGGATCAGCTCCTCCTTGGGCAGCGCGACGCGCGGGGCGAGGAAGTTCAGCAGCGCATAGCGCGCGCCGCGCGCGGCCTCGTCCAGCGTCTCCGCGGAGTACATCGCCGCCCAGCGCCCGTCCTTCTCCCAGATGGGGCAGCCCTCCTGCCGGCCCGGGATCACGCGCACGCGCACGTCCACGGTCGCGGCCATCTCCAGGCCGCAGATGCAGACCTCGCCGTCGCCCATGAGGCCGTGGACGTCGCCCAGGCCGAAGTACGCGCCCTGCGCGCCCACGGGGAAGTAGACCGTGCACCCCTTGCCGATGCAGCGGTTGTCCATGTTGCCGCCGTGCTGGTGGGGCGTGTCCGTGTCGTAGGCGCCCGCCCGCGGCGCGACGCCGATGACGCCGATCATGGGCTCGAGCGCGAGGCGCAGGCCGTCAAAGTCGATCGTGCCGTCCGCCCCGATGGGGAAGATGCGCACGTGCTCGCGCTCGACGGCGTCCGCCAGGCCGCCCACGCCCGGCGTCAGGCGCATGGCGCCGCGCGCGCCGGGCACGATGTCCAGGATCTCGACGGCGAGCGTGTCGCCGGGGTTTGCGCCCTCGATGTAGACGGGGCCGGTCGTGGGGTTGAACTTGGGCGCGCGGTCGCCGATGTCCGCGCGGCGGATGTCCTCGCGCGTGAGCAAATCGCCGTAGCAGTCCTGTGTGTGGAAGCGGAGGACGTCGCCGTCGCGCGCGGTGCAGCAGGCCTGCATGCCCTCGTGGGCAAAGCCGTAGAACTGGTTTTCTCTTCCGATCTCGATCATGGTCATTTCTCCTTGAAAGGCGGGAACGCCTGTGATACACTGAACCAAAACAAGTATAAAGGAGTTTGTATGGAACCTCAAGAGCAAGTTTTCACGTTTTTGCGGGACCTGGGCATCCCGTTTGACCTCGTGCGCCATGCGCCCGTGGACACCATGGAGGACTGCGCCGCGCTGGGCCTCTCCGCGCCGCACTGCAAGAACCTCTTCCTCTGCAACCGCGCAAAGACGCAGTTCTACCTTCTTCTCCTGCGCGCGGACAAGCCCTTTGTGACCCGGGAGGTCAGCAAGACCCTGGGCGTGTCGCGCCTGTCCTTCGGGGATGCGGACGCGCTCGCGCGCCTGCTGCACACGCACCCGGGCGCGGTCTCGCCCCTGGGGCTGCTCTTCCCGGAGAGCGCGGGCGTGCGCCTGCTCTGCGACGAGGACCTGCGCCCGCTCCCCGCCCTGGCCTTTCACCCGCTGACGAACGAGGCCTCGCTGACGATGTCCACGGCGGACTTCTTCGGGAAGTTCCTGCCCGCGGCGCACCACGACGTCACCTTCCTGCCCATCTCCGGGCCGGAAGCATAAAAAACATCCCCCGCTTTCGGGGGATGTTTTGCGCTTGCTACGGATAGACGATCTCCGCCTCGGCCATGGCCTGCGCGACAAACGCCTCCCAGATGTCTTCCTGCGCGTCCGCACTCTGTGCCGCCTCTGCGATCACCCGGTCGTACAGTTTTTCGCGCAGGAGCGCATCCCGCCACGTCGGCACGAGGATCTCCTCCGTGTATTCCTCGTAGGTCATGTCCATGCCGGCCGCATAGGCCTCCAGGCTGTCGAGCATATATTGCGCGGAAGCATCCCCTTCGGCCTCCATCGCTTCCAGCGTTTCGTTGATGTTGTCCGCGTATTCCCGCGCCTCTTCCTCCGTCACGGAGAGCCCCCGCTCCTCGGCCAGGCCCGTAAGCAGCGCCTCGCGCAGCAGGCGCTGTTCCACCTCCTCCTGCGTGGGCGGCGGGTAGGCGGCCTCGTATTCCGCCATCTCCTCCTCCGTCAAGTACCCGCCGATCTCGATGAGCTGCAGCGATGACTCGTACATAAGCTGTTCGGTCTGCATGGCGCGCTCGACCTGCCCCTGGTAGACGGGCCTGCCGTTGACGGTTGCATAGACGCCGCCGTCCGCGGTGCCTGCCGCCGTCTCCCCAGTCTGCTGGAATGTGCGGTTGGGGAGGATCACCGCCACCGCTCCCAAGCAGACGACCGCAAAGACTCCTATGGCCAGTGCGATCCATCCTCTCCTCTTCATTTTCCCGCTCCTTTCCTGTGACTGCGCGCGTTTTGCAGTTTTCTATTGATGCGTTCGTCCATCCTCTGGATACTTCCATCATACAGATTTGGGTGGGGCTTGTAAATCCCCTTTTCTGGCTTTTCTCCCCGCGGGACAAGAAAATCCCCCCGCGCAAGAGGTCTGCGCGGAGGGATTGTTCGTTTCAGGGATTAGATCTCCTCGTCGGAGGGCAGGTCGCCCAGGCCCATGTCGTCGCCCTCGGGCAGCTCCGTGCTGTCGCCGTAGTCGGCGGCGTCGCGGATGGAGAGGGAGATGCGCTTGGCCTCGGGGTTGACGTCCAGGATGCGGACGCGGACGATGTCGCCCACGGTCAGCACGTCCTCGACCTTGTTGATGCGGGTCGGGGCGATCTGGGAGATGTGGACCAGGCCGTCCAGGCCGGGCTCCAGCTCCACAAACGCGCCGAAGGTCACGATGCGCACGACCTTGCCCTCGCAGATGGAGCCGACGGGGTAGTTGACCTGCGCGGTCTCCCAGGGCTTGGGCTTGGTCTGCTTCAGACCCAGCGAGATGCGCTCGCGCTCGCGGTCGAGCGCCAGGACGAGCACGTCCACCTCGTCGCCGGGCTTGACGACCTCAGAGGGGTGCTTGACGCGGCCCCAGGACAGGTCCGTGATATGGATCAGGCCGTCCACGCCGCCGATGTCCACAAAGGCGCCAAAGTCGGTCAGGCGGCGAACGATGCCGTGCACGGTCTTGCCGACCTCGAGGTTCTCCCAGGCCGCAGCCTTGCGGGCGGCGGACTCCTCCGCCAGGACCGCCTTGCGGGAAGCCACCAGGCGGCGCTTCTGCTTGTCGACCTCGATGATCTTGAGCTTGAGGGGCTTGCCGACGAACTGGTCGATCTTCTCGACGTAGCGCTCGGAGAGCTGGGAGGCGGGGACGAAGGTGCGGATGCCGTCGACATCGGCGATCAGACCGCCCTTGACGACGCTCTTGCCGACGCCCTCGACGTACTCGTTGTTCTCGTACTTTTCCACCAGAGCGTCCCAATTCTTGCGGCTGACGATGTTCTTCTCGGAGAGGAGAACATTGCCTTCGCCGTCGTTCACCTTGACAACCTCGACCTCGATCTCATCGCCAACATGATAGGCTTCGCGGTGGTTCTCCTGGGTAATCAGCTCGGCAACGGGGATCAGCCCATCCGACTTGTAGCCGATGTTGACGCACACCTCGTTGTCCGTCACCTGCACGATGGTGCCGGTAACCGTCTGTCCGGGGCGGATGGAGACGAGGGTCTTCTCGAACTCGGAAGCGAATTCCGAATCCTGCGGATTCTCCTGTGCCTCAACGGGGGCGTCGGTCTGGGGGGTGATGGTCTTGTCAAGTTCGCTCATTCTGGTTACAACCTCCTTGATGATCTCATCCGGCGTGGAAGCGCCGGCTGTGATTCCGATGGTATCCTGCGTCCGCAGGGGCAGGAGCGCGACCTCCTCGGCCCGCTCGAGGAAATACGTGCGAGGGCAGATACCTTCGCACAGCGCGAAGAGCTTTCGCGTATTGGAACTGTTTCGACCGCCGATGACCAGCATCGCGTCCACGCGCGAGGCCAGGTCCTGCGCCTCGCTCTGGCGAAGAACGGTGGTCTGACAGATGCTGTCGAAGATCTCGCAGCGGCCTATCCGGCCCTGTAGGATTTTGCAGATCGCGTCGTAGCGGCCCTTGGGCGTCGTGGTCTGCGCCACGATGCAGGCCGCCTCCATCTCGGGAAGGGCGCGCGCCTCCTCCTCGGAGCCGACGACGTAGCGCGCCGTGCCCTGCACCCAGCCGAGGATTCCCTCGACCTCCGCGTGCCCCGCCTCGCCGACGATGACCACGGGCAGGCCCGCCTGCGATGCCTCCTTGACGCGCCGGTGAATCCGCGCAACGAACGGACACGTCGTGTCCACGATCGTGAGCCCGCGCGCGCGCAGCGCCTCGTGCACGGCCTCCGCCTCCCCGTGGGAGCGGATGACGACCGTGTCCCCCTGGATCTGCTCCAGGGACTCCGCAACGACTGCGCCCCGCGCCCGCATGGCCTCCACGACCGTCGGGTTGTGGATGACCGGGCCCAGGGTGGTCGGCCGACAGCCTTGATTCAGCAGGGCGTTCACCGCGTCGACAGAGCGCCTGACGCCAAAGCAGAAGCCCGCATGGCGGGCAAGCGCAATCTTCACGCAGATCCTCCCATCGCGGTTGCTCAATCCTCCTGTTACAATTCTATGTCCTATACAAAAATCCTTCTTTTTTCCCGCAAAACTCTGGATTTAATGTAAAATTAACATTTGCTGCCCTCATCTGTGCAGGATGTCCGCCCGCACGGCGAGCATGTCCTCGCGCATCTGCGCAGTCAGGCGCTTCATGGCCGCGGCGTCCACGCGGCGCAGGCCCTCGTATTCGGAAAGGTCCATGGGCTTGCCCGCGCCGATCACGCAGCGGCTCCAGGGCGCGTACCCGCCGTCCACCCACATGGGCACGATGGGCGCCTTGGCCCGCAGGGAGATCATCGCCACCCCCTCCTGCAGGGGGAGCAGGGGCTCCTTGCGCGCCTTGTTGCGCGTGCCCTCGGGGAAGATGCACAGAAGGCCCCCCTCCTTCAGGATCCTGAGCGCCGTGCGGATGCCGGACAGGTCCGCCTCCCCGCGGGAGATGGGGAAGGTGCCGATGGAGGTGAGTACCGCGCGCAGGAAGGGGTTCTCAAACAGCTCCTTCTTGGCCATGAAGCAGACCTTGCGCGGGGAAAAGGCGATGATGCAGGCCGTATCCATCATGCGCAGGTGGTTGCAGACGAGGATCGCCGGCCCCTCCTTGGGGATGTTCTCCCGCCCAAACTTGCGCAGCCGAAACCAGAGGGTTGTAAGTAGCCAGGATAGAACGTGCAGCAGATGGTACATCCCGTCCGCGCCTCCTTGTCATTCTCGTTTTACGCCCGGCCCATCAGGGCGAGCAGGACCTGCACGACCTCGTCGATGCCCAGGTCATCCGTGCGGACCTCCACCGCGTCCGCTGCGCGCACGAGGGGGGACTCCTTGCGGTTCATGTCCTGCTCGTCGCGCTCCTGCACCTCGCGCAGGATCTGGTCGAACTCCGCCGCCTGGCCGCGGGCGCGCAGCTCGTCGCACCGCCGCTGCGCGCGCACCCTAGGCGAGGCCGTCAGGAAGAACTTGTGCTCCGCCCGGGGCAGCACGTTCGTGCCGATGTCCCGCCCGTCCATGACCACGTCGCAGCCCTGCGCCGCCTGGCGCTGCATGGCCACGAGCGCGCGCCGCACCGAGGGACAGGCCGCAACATTCGAGGCGGCCATGCCGATCTCCTGCGTGCGGATCTGGTCCTCGACGTCCTCGCCGTTCAGGAGCGTCCGCTGCCCCTCGGGCGCGAGGGCCGCGCGGATCTCCACGCCCGCCTCGAGCATGCGGCCCAGCGCCTCGTCGTCCCGGTCGTCCACGCCGAGCCGGTGCGCCAGCAGCCCCACCGCGCGGTACATCGCCCCCGTGTCCATGTAGACGCAGCCCAGCTCCCTGGCCAGGCGCCGCGCCACCGTGCTCTTCCCCGCCCCGCTGGGCCCGTCAATCGCTACGTGCATGTCCGTCTCCTCCTGCGTTTTGGAATTTCTTTCTCCGCTATACCACGCGGTGCCCCAGGGCGATGGCCACCTCGTTCAGGTGCAAAAGGCCGATGCCGAAGAACACCGCCACGACGATGTGGTCGCCGCTGCGCGCGATGCCGATCTTTCCGCCGATGTTCAGGCCGATGGCCTTGTCCACGATCTGCGTCAGCGCCTCGTGCGTCGCGCCGGCGACGCCGCCCTCCTCCAGGTGCGACTCCAGGATCAGCCCCTCGCGCTTGGCCGCCACCACCGCGCGCTCCACGATGCGCGTCACGGACGTGATGAATTCGCCGCCGCAGTCCACCGCCGCGCAGCTCACCTCCGGCAGCAGTTCCGCCTTGAGGGTCTTTTCCTCCTCGCGGGAGCGCGTCAGCGCCATCAGCACCGCGGCCCGCGCCACGTTCCGGCTGTCGCTCTCCAAGTGTTCGCGCTTGTCGCGTGCGTCCGCCATATCCTCGTCTCTCCTCTTTTTTCTTTATGGTTCCTGCCGGCCCGCGGCGCTGCGCCCGGCGCACCAGCCCGTGGAGAAGGCCGCCTGCAGGTTGTACCCGCCCGTGACCCCGTCCACGTCCAGCATCTCGCCCGCCAGGTACAGCCCCGGCACGATCTTGGACTCCATGGTCCGCGGGTCGACCTCCTTGACCTGCACGCCCCCGCGCGTGACGATCGCCTCCTCCAGCGGGCGGAAGGACGCAGCGTGCAGCGGCAGCGCCTTCAGGCACTCCACGAGCGCCTCCTTCTGCCGCCGCGCGATCTGGCTGACCGGCGCGTCGAGCGGCAGGCCCGCAAGCTCCGCCATCACCGGCACAAAGGACCGCGGCAGCAGCCCCTCCAGCAGGGCGCGCGCGTGCCCGCGCGGGCGCTCAGCCATGTCCCGCTCCAGGCGGCGCAGCAGCGCCTCGCGGTCGAGCCCGGGCTTTAGGTCCAGCCGGATCTCGATCTGCGCAAGGTCCAGCCCGGAGATGGCGCTGCTTAAGGATAGCGCCAGCGGGCCGGAGATGCCAAAGTGCGTAAAGAGCATCTCCCCCAGCTCCGAAAAGAGGACCTTCTTCCCCCGCCGGGCGCTCAGCGTCACGTTCTTGAGGGTCAGGCCCTGCAGCTGCGGGCACCAGCTCTCCTTGGTCACGATCGGGATCAGCGCCGGCCGGATCTCCGTGACCTCGTGGCCAAAGCTGCGCGCCAGGGCGTAGCCGCCGCCGTCCGAGCCCGTCGACGGGTAGGACGCCCCGCCGCAGGCCAGCACCAGCGCGTCGAAGCGCTCCGTCCCAAAGTCCCCGGTCACCAGGAACGCCTCGCCCTCCTTGCGCGCGGCCTGGACGCGGGCGCGCAGGCGCACGCGCGCGCCGCCCTCCCGCATCATCCGCTCCAGCGCGCGCGTGATGTCCGAGGCCTTGTCCGAGACGGGGAACACGCGCCCGCCGCGCTCGACCTTGAGCGGGACGCCCGCGCCCTCGATCCGGCGCATCAGGTCCTCGTTGGTCAGGTTCGCAAACGCCGAGTGCAGGAAGCGGCCGTTGCGCGCGTATCCGCGCAGGAATTCCTCCGCCGGCGCGGCGTTGGTCACGTTGCAGCGGCCCTTGCCCGTGATGTAGAGCTTTTTGCCGAGCTTCTCGTTCCCCTCCAGGAGCAGGACCTCGGCCCCGACCTCCCCGGCGGCGATGGCCGCCATCATGCCCGCCGGGCCGCCGCCGACGATGCCCACGCGCCTCATGCGTTCTCCTTTCCGACGTAAACGCGGTTCTTCTCCCAGAGGGATTCGAGCTGCGCAAAGTGCTTGGACACGCTGTCCCGCTTGCGCAGCGACAGCGCGACGATCAGCGCGTTGATCAGCGACAGCGGCGCCACCAGCGAATCCACGAAGGAGGCCATGTCGCTGCGCGCGGTCAGGCACAGGTCCGAGACCTCGCCCAGGGGCGAGAGCGGCGTGTCCGTGATGGAGAGCACGCGCGCCCCGCGGTCCTTGGCAAAGCGCATGGCCTCGATCGTCCGGCGCGAATAGCGCGGAAACGAGATGCCCAGCACCGCGTCCTGCTCCCCCACGCGGGAGACCTGCTCGAGCACGTCGCTGATGCCGGAGGTGATGACGCGGACGTCGTCCCGGATAAAGCCCATGTAATAGCCCAAAAACTCCGCCAGCGGCGCCGAGGAGCGCACGCCCACGACGTAGACGCGCCGGGCCGCGTCCAGCGCGTCGATCACGCGGGTGAAGACGGTTTCGTCGATGTCCTCGATGGTCTGGCGGATGTTCTGCATGTCGGCCTTAAAGACCATGCCCAGCACCGCGCTCTCGGACATGTCGCCCGTCATCTCCACGCGCTGCACGGCGGTCAGCCGGTTGCGGATCATCTCCTGCAAAGCCTTCTGCAGGGCGGGGTAGCCGTCGTACCCCAGGGCGATGGCAAAGCGCACCACCGTGCTCTCGGAGACCTGGACCTTTTCGCCCAGGCGCGAGGCCGTCATGAAGGCCGCCTTGTCGTAGTGATTGACGATGAATTCTGCGATGCGCTTTTGCCCCTTGGAGAGCTTGCGCCCAGTCTGGTTGATTCTCGCGAGCAGTTCCTGCCGCTGTTCCATAGTCTCCGTCCTCCGTGGGTGTTGTCCCATCTATTGTACCACAGAACGACGAAAATGCAAGTCGATTTCCGGAATCCTTCATTTTTCCCGGCATTTCCGGCTCTCGCAGGGCGCTGCAACCGCGGCATGCAGCTTTGCCGCCGATTTTGTCTTCCGTCAGCCGAGCCTGCGCGCGATCTCCAGGCCTTGTGCAAGGGCCGGCAGGGCGGTTGCGTCCCAGGACACGGGCGTCAGGGCCGCATAGCCCTGGGCGACCAGGTCCCGGTCGTAGTACCCGGCCTGGGCGCGCTTGTCCGCGCTGTACCGGGGGGTAAAGATCCGCTCCTCCCCCTGGCCGTCTCCCTCCACGAATTCCTCCGCATAGGTGAACCAGGACAGCGGCGCCGCGGCAAAGGGCACGGGCGTGCCGCGCTGGACGTTGGGCAGGTTCAGGTTGAGGAAGGTCCCCTCCGGCAGGGGCCGCTCCCAAAGCGCCTCCGCGCAGCGGACGGTGAGCTCCGCAAGATAGTCCGCGTCGCGGAACTCCTTCCCCCAGCAGGAGGAGGCAAGCGCGGGCACGCCCTGGATGGCGGCCTCGCGCGCGGCGGCCGCGGTGCCCGAATAGTTCGTGTCCACGCCCAGGTTCGCGCCCAGGTTGATGCCGGAGAGGACCATGTCGCACCCCGGCGCGAGGAAGCGCAGGCCGATCTTGGCGCAGTCGGCGGGCGTGCCGTCGAGCGCGTAGCCGTGCGGCCGCGGCTTTGCGCGCAGCTCGCGCCGCAGGGTGACGCTGTGCCCGGCTCCGCTGCGCTGCTCGCTCGGCGCAACGACCGTGACCTCGTGGCCGGCCGCCTGCAGGGCGATGCGCAGCGCCTCGATGCCCGGCGCGCCGTAGCCGTCGTCGTTTGTGAGCAGTATCTTCATCTCGTTTCCTCCTCTTTTTCCAAAGAAAATGCACAAACGCTGCCCCGCGCGGGGTCGGGGGAGCGCGAGGGGGCGGAGCCCCCTCGCCCCCGCCGCTCGCCGCGCGCAGAGCTTGTCTTTGCGCGCGGCGTGCGGCTGCGTCCCCCTTTGTGCGCGGCCCTTCCCCAAACGCGCCGGGAGCGGGGCTTGTCCCCGCTCCTGTTCCCCGGCGGGGAGGGGCGCGGCCCCTCCCCGCCGGGGAACGCCCCACGCCGTGGGCAGAGAAAAATCCCCCGCGCAAGGGAAGGGCGCGCGGGGGATGGATCGCTTAGACGGGATGGGTCGCGCCGTCGAGCACCGTGGAGTCGATGCCGTTGTCGCGGGCCTGGCGGTACTGGAAGAACTTCTCCGCCACCTGCGGGAACAGCGCGTAGGACAGGACGTCCTCGTCGCTCTTGGCGTACTGGCGGCACTCCTGGCGGTACTTCTCGATTTCGGGCTCGAGCAGGTCCGCCGGGCGGCAGGTGATGACTTCCTGGTCGCCGATGGCCTTCTTGCGCACGTCCTCGTTGACCGGGGCGGGCAGGCGGCCGTATTCGCCGCGCAGCAGGCCGCGGCTCTCCTTGGTGAAGGTCTTGTAGCGCTGGCCGGAGACGACGTTGAGCACGGCCTGCGTGCCGACGATCTGGGAGGTCGGCGTGACCAGCGGCGGGTAGCCGAAGTCCTCGCGCACGCGCGGCACCTCCTGGAGCACGTCCATGAGCTTGTCGCTGGCGTTCATCTGCTTGAGCTGGTTCATCAGGTTGGAGAGCATGCCGCCCGGAACCTGGTAGAGCAGCGTGTTGATGTCGATGGAGAGCACCTTGGGATCGAGGAAGCCGTCCTTCTTCAGGCGCTCGGCCACGGTCTTAAAGTGCTTGGAGATGTCGGTGAGCAGGTTCAGGTCCAGGCCCGTGTCGTACTTGGTGCCGGCCAAGGTCGCAACCAGCGGCTCGGTCGCGGGCTGGCTGGTGCCGTTGCCCAGGGGGGAGAGCGCCGTGTCCACGATGTCCACGCCCGCCTCGATCGCCTTGAGCAGCACCATGTCGCCGGTGCCGGAGGTGTTGTGGGTGTGCAGGTGGATCGGCACCTTGACCTTGGCCTTGAGGGCCTTGACCAGGTCATAGGCCTCGTAGGGCAGCAGCAGGTTCGCCATGTCCTTGATGCAGATGGTCTTGGCGCCCATCTTCTCCAGCTCCACGGCGAGCTTGACGAAGTAGTCGTGCGTGTGCACCGGGCTCTTGGTGTAGGAGAGGGCCACCTCCGGGATGCCGCCGTACTTGTTGGTGGCGTCGATGGCGGTCTTCATGTTGCGCGTGTCGTTGAGCGCGTCGAAGATGCGGATGACGTCGATGCCGTTTTCGATGGACTTCTTGACGAACAGGTCCACCACGTCGTCGGCATAGTGCTTGTAGCCCAGGATGTTCTGGCCGCGCAGCAGCATCTGCAGCTTCGTGTTGGGGATGGCCTTGCGCAGGGCGCGCAGGCGCTCCCAGGGATCCTCGTTGAGGAAGCGCAGGCAGGTGTCAAACGTCGCGCCGCCCCAGGCTTCCAGGGAGTAATAGCCGACCTTGTCCAGCATGGGCGCGGCGGGGAGCATCTCTTCCAGGCGCATGCGGGTCGCGGCCTGGCTCTGGTGCGCGTCGCGCAGAATCGTTTCTGTGATTTGAACCTTAGCCATAGGGAATGATTCCCTCCTTTTCTCTCGTTACTTCATGAACATGGACAGGAACACGCCCGCCGCAACCGCGGAGCCGATGACGCCCGCGACGTTGGGGCCCATCGCATGCATGAGCAGGAAGTTCCTCGGGTTCTCCGCCTGGCCGACCTTCTGGCTGACGCGCGCCGCCATGGGCACCGCGGAAACGCCCGCCGAGCCGATGAGCGGGTTGACCTTGCCCTTGGTCGCCCAGCACATGATCTTGCCAAACAGCACGCCGCCCACCGTGCTCATCGCAAAGGCCACAAGGCCCATGACGACGATCGTCAGCGTCTGGGTGCTCAGGAAGATCTCCGCCGTGGCCGTGGCGCCGACGGAAACGCCCAGGAAGATGGTGATGATGTTGCACAGCGCGTTGCTGGCGGTGTCCACCAGGCGCTCCACAACGCCGCTTTCACGCATCAGGTTGCCCAGCATCAGCATGGAGATCAGCGGCGCGGCCGAGGGCAGCAGCAGCGACACAAAGATCGTGACGATGATCGGGAAGCACACGCGCTCGACCTTGGAGACCGGGCGCAGCTGCTCCATGACGATGGAGCGCTCCTTCTTGGTGGTCAGCAGCTTCATGATCGGGGGCTGGATGACCGGCACCAGCGCCATGTAGGAGTAGGCCGCCACCGCGATGGGTCCCAGCAGCTCCGGCGCCAGCCGGCTCGTGACCAGGATCGCCGTCGGGCCGTCCGCGCCGCCGATGATGCCGATGGAGGCCGCCTGCTCCGGCGTCATGCCGAAGATCAGCGCGCCAAAGAACGCCGTGAAGATGCCCAGCTGCGCCGCAGCGCCCAGCAGCAGGCTCTTGGGGTTGGCGATCAGGGGACCAAAGTCCGTCATCGCGCCCACCGCAAGGAAGATCAGCGGCGGATAGATGCCGAGCTTTACGCCCAGGTACAGGTAGTCGACAAGGCCCGCGGTCGCAACGAAGTTCTCCCAGTGGACCGTGCCGCCTTCAAAGAGCTCGGAGTGATACATCTCCGCTCCGGGCAGGTTCGTGATCAGCATGCCGAAGGCAATGGGCAGCAGCAGCAGCGGCTCGTACTTCCTGTTGATGGCAAGAAACAGGAAGAAGCACGCGACCAGGATCATGATCCACTTGCCGCTGGTGATCACTTCTGCGAACATCATCTCGGAAAGAAATTTCTGGATGGTTTCGCCGATATTCAAATTGAGCAATGCTTCCATCTTTTCCCCTCCATTCCTTTCCGTGCAGCGCGCTGGGGGGAGGTCCCTCCCCCCGCATGGCAATCCCGATTTACTGGATTGCGCACAGCACGTCGCCGGAAGAGACGGAGGCGCCCTTCTGCACGGCCACGGCAGTCACGGTGCCGGCCTTGGGGGCGAGGATCTCGTTTTCCATCTTCATGGCTTCCAGGATGAAGAGCACGTCGCCCTCTTTGACGGCCTGGCCGTTGGCGACCTTGACGTCGTTGATGGTGCCGGGCATGGGCGCGGTGACCGTCTCGGCGCCGGCGGGAGCCGCAACCGGGGCGGGGGCGGGAGCCGCAGCGGCGGGAGCGGGAGCGGCCGCGGGGGCCGGAGCCGGGGCGGC
>CAJFMX010000024.1 GCA_904393115.1 uncultured Clostridia bacterium | reverse complement strand
CCCCGAGCGCGCCTTGGGGGCGCGGGAACGGCGAAGCGCGGGTGGTTTGCCGGGGTGTCAAGGAGGGAGCCGGCCCCCTCCTTGACAATCCTCCCCACCCAAAGCGGAGAGATTCGCCTTGCGGCGAATCTTTTGATACGCGGCGCCGCTTCGCGCCGCCAACGAACACAGCGGCCCGCGGATGGGCAGCGACCGGCTCCCTAGGCGATCAGCAGCGCAGCGTTCCCCCAGACCGCAAGCGCAAACTGCACGACCGCGAGCAGCGGGAAGAATGCCCGGAACTGCCAGTGCTGCGTCTTGTGCCGGAACAGAAACATGCCCAGCGTCCCCCCGAAGGCCCCGAACAGGATCGCCAGCAGGAAGAGCGTCCGCTCGCGCACGCGGCTCGCCCCGCGCTGCGCGCGGCGCTTGTCCGCCCACATGGCGATCAGGGCCGCAAGGTTCATCCCCAGATAAACTGCCAGGGCGAGAAAGTAAATCGTGAGCTTCATTCCATTCTCCATCGCGGTTTCCCCCTTTCCTTTTCTATCCATTTGCGCTATACTGATTGTAAACACTTACAATCCGATGGGAGGGCTTGCCATGACTCAGTTGGGAGCGCAGATGTTCACCGTGCGCGCCTTCACACAGACAGAATCCGACCTGCTTTCGACCTTCCGCAAGCTGCGGGCAATCGGCTATGAGGCCGTACAGATCTCGGCCATCAGCGCGGGGATTCCGGTGCCGGCGGTCGCCGCGGGCCTGAAGGAGACGGGCCTTGCCTGCGCGGCGACGCACATCTCCTTTGACGACTGCAAGAAGGACCTTGCCGCCGTGGTGGAAAAGCACCGCGCCTGGGGCTGCGAATACGTCGGCGTGGGCTCCATGCCGGAGGAATACCGCGCGGACGCGGCCGGGTTTGCGCGCTTTGCCCGCGAGGCCTCGGACGTGGCCGACGCCCTGGCCAAGGAGGGCCTCAAGTTCGTCTACCACAACCACAACTTTGAATTCCGCTCCTTCGGCGGAAAGACCGGCATGGAGATCCTCTTTGAGGAGACGAGCCCGAACTTCCAGTTCGAGCTGGACACCTTCTGGGTGCAGAAGGGCGCCTCGGACGTGCGCGCCTGGATCGAGAAGGTCCGCGGCCGCATGGACGTCGTCCACTTCAAGGACATGGCCCTGGACGACAAGTCCGAGCAGGTCATGGCCGAGATCGGCCAGGGCAACCTCAACTGGGATGGCATCATCGCTGCCTGCCGGGACATCGGCGTCAAGTGGTATCTCGTCGAGCAGGACGACTGCCGTGGCCGCGATCCCTTCGAGAGCCTGAAGATCAGCTACGACTTCCTGACGTCCAAGGGCGTCAAATAGTTCCCTCGCGCGGGTCTGGCAAAGCCAGACCCGCCTATTTTTTTGCCTGCGCGCGGAACATACGCAGCTTGGGCAGAAGGGGCAGCGTCCGCTCCCGAATCGGACCGGCGAGCCACGGCGCGCCCTCGAGGATCGCGCGCTCCACCTCGTCAAACGATGCAAGCCGCGCGTCGATGGTCTCGCCCTCCTGCAGGTGCACGTCGGCGAGCGCGAACGGCAGCCGCACGGCGTAGGTGTCCACGAAGGCGCGCGTCTGCGTCCTCGTCTCTCCGAGCAGCTCCGGCTCGGCGTCCCCGAGGTCCAAGCCGGTCTCCTCCCGCAGCTCCCGCCGCACAGCCGTGCGCGAGTCCTCGCCCGCCAGCGCCGAGCCGCCCGTGCACTCCCACAGCCCGCCGAAGTGCTTGCGCAGGTCGCGCCGCGTCAGCAGCACGCGCCCCTGCCCGTCCAGCGTCCAGATCTCCACCACCAGATGGTACTCCTGCGGGCCGAGCGGGTCCCCCCGCCGGTGCAGCGCCCCGGTCTTGTTCCGGTGTTCATCGTAGACGTCCCAGTATTCCGCCACGAGTCTTCCTCCTCTCCCCTTTTCGAGCCCGGGCCGGGCCATTGACGGAAAAGAGAGGGATTGCAGCGCAATCCCTCTCTTTCGCGCGTTTTTGTCAGCAGATGCTCCGCGCCCGCACGACGCCCTCGATGGCGGAGAGCGCCTGCGCGATGTCCGCCGGAACGTCGTCCAGCGAGTCGACCACCGTGTAGGCGATGTCCCCGCGCGAGCGGTTCACCATGTGCTCGATGTTCACGTTCGCCTGGCCCATCACCGCGGCGATCTGGCTGATCATGTTCGGCACGTTCTTGTGGATGACGGAGATCCTGTGCTTCTCCGCCGGGGCCAGCTCGCAGGCCGGCAGGTTGACCGAGTTGCGGATGCTGCCCGTCATCAGGTAGTCGCGCGTCTGCTTGGCCGCCATGTCCGCGCAGTTGTCCTCGGACTCCGGGGTGGAGGCGCCCAGGTGCGGGATCGCGATCACGCCCGGCGCGTTCAGCACGTCCTCGGTCGGGAAGTCCACCACGTAGCGCCGGAGCTTGCCCGCCGCGAGCGCCGCCGCGACCGCCTTGCCGTCGCACAGCTCCGCGCGGGAGAAGTTGAGCAGCGCCGCCGAGGGCTTCATCTTCGCCAGCATGGATTCGTCGATCATGTTGCGCGTCTTGTCCGAGAGGGGGATGTGGATCGTGACGTAGTCGGACTGCTCCAGCAGGGCCTCCAGCGAGTTCGAGCGCTGGATCGAGCGGGAGAGCGCCCACGCGTTGTCCACGGACAGGAACGGATCGTAGCCGATGACCTTCATGCCCAGGGCCTCGGCCGCGTTGGCCACGAGCACGCCGATCGCGCCCAGGCCCATGACGCCCAGCGTCTTTCCCTGGATCTCCGGGCCGACGAACTGGCCCTTGCCCTTCTCCACCTGCTTGGCCACGCTCGTCTCGCCGGGCTTGAGGCCCTTGGCCCACTCCACGCCGCCGATGATGTCGCGGGAGGCCAGGAGCAGACCGGCCAGCACGAGCTCCTTGACCGCGTTGGCGTTGGCGCCCGGCGTGTTGAACACGCAGATGCCCGCGGCGGTGCACTTGTCAACCGGGATGTTGTTGTAGCCCGCGCCCGCGCGCGCGATGGAGAGCAGGGAGCCCGGCAGCTCCATCTCAAGCATCGAGGCCGAGCGCACGATCACCGCGTCGGGCTGCGCCGCTTCCTTGCTGACGGTGAAGTCCTCCTGCGGGAGGTGGTTGTAGATCACGGGCGAAATCGCATTCAGCGTTTGAATCGTGTACATGGGAAAATCCCTCCGTCCTTCCTATCCTGCAATGCCGGGAAAATCCGGCCTTCTGCCTTACTTGTTTTCCACCTCAAACTGCTTCATAAAGGCCACGAGCTTTTCGATGCCTTCGATGGGCATGGCGTTGTAGATCGAGGCGCGCATGCCGCCGACGGTCCTGTGGCCCTTGAGGTTGACAAAACCCGCCGCGGTCGCCGCCTTGACAAAGGCCGCGTCCTTGTCCGCGTCGCCGGTGACAAAGGTCACGTTCATGAGGGAGCGGTCGCACGGGCGCACCGGGTTGTGGAAGAGCGCGCTCTCGTCCAGGTAGTCGTAGAGGATCTTCGCCTTCTCCACGTTGCGCTTTTCCATCTCCGCAACGCCGCCCTGCTGCAGCAGGTAGTCGAACGTCAGCCCCGCCATGTAGATGCCGTAGGTCGGCGGCGTGTTGTACATGCTGCCCTTGTCGGCCATGACCTTGTAGTCCAGCATCGTGGGCGTGATGTCCAGCGCGTGGCCGAGCAGGTCGTCCCGGATGATGACGATGGTCACGCCCGCCGGGCCGATGTTCTTCTGCGCGCCGGCAAAGGCGATGCCGAACTTGGTGATGTCGTACTCCTGCGAGAGGATGCAGGAGGACAGGTCCGCCACCAGCGGCACGCTGCCGGTCTCGGGCAGCTTGGTGTAGCGCGTGCCGTAGATCGTGTTGTTGCCGCAGATGTAGAAGTAGTCCGCGTCGCTGCGGAACTCCGCCTCGTCCCAGTCCGGGATCTGCGTATAGCCGATGTCCTTGGAGGAGGCGACCTCCTTGACGTCCGCATACTTCTTGGCCTCCTTGATGGCCAGGTTGGCGAAGTTGCCGGAGTTGATGTAGTCCGCCTTGCCGGTCTTGTAGCCGGACAGCAGGTTCAGCGGCACCTGCGCGAACTGCATGGACGCGCCGCCCTGCAGGAAGAGCACCTTGTAGTTCTCGGGGATGCGCATGAGCGTGCGCAGGTCCGCCTCGGCCTTTGCGATGATCTCCTCATACATCTTGGAGCGGTGGCTCATCTCCATGACGGACATGCCGGTGTCGCCGTAGCAAACCAGCTCCTTCTGCGCCCGCTCCAACACGGGCAGGGGCAGCATCGAGGGGCCGGCTGAGAAGTTATAGACGCGGTTCATGACAACATCCTCCTAATTTGCGATCCAGTTTCGGCTCTCGGGGGCGGCGCATCCACGATCCCTACGGCCATCGCGTATTCTCATTATACACGCTTTACAGGAAATTGACAATCTTTTCTCAAGCGTGAAGTGCGCTCCCCCAAAAGAAAATTTGCAAGTCACGCTCCCGCGCCTGCATTTTTCTCGAAAAAATGCCGCGGATTCTGCAAAATCTGCTTCCTTTCCCCCTTCCCATCCTGCTATACTGAAAAAAAGAAGACAATCAAAGGGGGGGATCGAGCGTGAAGTCCCGAAGACGCATCCTCTGTCTGGCCGCGCTGGCGCTGGTCCTGGCGGGCGCGGGGTTCGTCGCCGCGCGCCTGCTGCATCGCGAAGCGCCCGATCCGCAGGCGCCGTCACCCGCCTTCGCCTTTGCGCAGGAGGCGGCGCCCGCGCGCATCCTCGAGCGCGCGCAGGAAATCGCGGGCGGGGAGCCGCTCTTCCTGCTGCCCGTCTGCGAGATCGACTGGGAGGCCCAGTTCTACGTCCCGGCCGAGAGCGCCTACGGCGGGCGCACTTGGGTCCTCGGCACGGAAGCGGGCGGGCTGTACCGCCTGGCGGAGACGTTCTCCCCGGACCTGGTGCTGGCGATCGACGACAGCGAAAACCTCGGCCTGCCCTACGACGAGAGCCTCGGGCGCGCGCTCCTGGAGGAGGCGAACGCGCAGGGCTGCGAGCCCCTGGCCCTTGTGAACATCGGGCAGCACTGGCTCCTGGCGCAGGATGCGGAGGGCGCGCACTTCGCCTGCGGCATGGAGGAGATCGGCGGCGACGCGCCTGCCTTCCTCACCGAGGGGGAATTCCTCCGCCGCCACCGCGCGTTTCTCGACCACTACGGCCCGCAAACCACCGAGGTCGTGCAGCTCGAGCCCTGACGTCGTCGGAGAAAACCGGCTGCGGGCGCGCAGCGGAACGAGAACGCCCGCCCCCCACCCCCGCGCCCCCACCGGGGAGCGCCGCGCCGGAAATCCGGCGGCGGCCCCCTTCTGCGAAGGCGGCCGCGTTCCGCCTGCGGCGGAACCGACGCTCCCCAGGCCGCGCGCGTTGCTGCGGCCGCGCATCCGCCAAAAAGACGCGCGCCCCGCTCCGGTGCAGCCCGGAAGCGGGGCGTCTTTTGCTTTTCCTAGGAAACTCAGCGCAGGGCGAAGCGCTCGACCGCGATGGTGACGAGCAGCAGCGCCAGAACGGCGAAGGAGAGCGGCCGGATGAACCGCGCGCCCTTGCGCACGGCCAGGGACGCGCCCAGGTAGTTGCCCGCCATCGAGCACAGGGCCGCCGGGATCGCCAGGGCCACGAGCACGCTGCCGCTGCTGAGGAAGGTGAGCATGGCCGCCAGGTTGCTGGCCAGGTTCACGAGCTTGGCCGAGCCGCTGGCCCGCACCAGGTCCATCCTGCAGAAGGCGGAAAACGCCAGCATCAGGAAGGTCCCGGTGCCCGGACCCACGAATCCGTCGTACATGCCGACGAGCAGACCGATCAGCAGGCACACCCACGCCCGCGCCGGGACGGGCGCCTCCTCCGGCGCATCCAGGCGGTCCCGGCGGAAGAACAGCACCACCGCCACGACCGGCACCGCGATGAGGAGAAAGATCTGCGCCGCACCCTCCGGCACGAGCAGGAGCAGCCGCGCGCCCAGCGCCGCGCCGGGCAGCGCGCCCACCACCGCCGGGACCGCCGCGCTCCAGGCGATGCGGCCCTCGCGCGCATACTTGGCCGTGGCCAGCGCCGTGCCGAAGATCGAGCCCATCTTGTTCGTGCCGCTAGCCAGCTGCGCGGGCAGGCCCGCGGCCAGGTACGCCGGCAGGGAGATCAGCCCGCCGCCCCCGGCCGCCGCGTCCACAAACCCCGCCAGCGCCACCAGCGGCAGCACGATCGCAAAGGTCCAGGGCGTCAGCTCCACGCGTCTTCCCCCTTTGCGTTGCGCAGCATCAGGATGCGCGTGCGCGGGGCATCCCCGCCGGGCGCGCTCTGGCGCAGCGCCTCGGTAAACCCGCAGCGCAGGAAGCAGGCGATGGCCCGCGCGTTCTCCGACAGGACCGTAAGGCCCAGGCTGCGGAACCCATACTGCTCCTCGGCCACGCGGCAGAGCTCGCTCACCGCGCGGCGGCCGAGCTGCACCCCGCGCCAGCGCGGCTCCAGCAGCACGTGGTCCAGCCGGCAGCGCCGCGCCTCCCAGTCGAGCTGCGTGAGCGAGGCGATGCCGATGATGCGGTCAAACTCCAGCGCGCGGATCGCATAGTCCATCTGCGGCGCGCCGATGTAGTGCTTGCCAAAGGCGAAGGCCTTGGAGAAGGCCGAGATGGTCAGCCGGTCCCCCCGCACCCCACCCGCCCAGAGCGGGCGGTAGAGGCCGGATTCCGGGTCCTCCGCGATCCAGGAGACCGCCTCGCCCAGCGTCTCCCGTTTCAGGGGCTCCAGCTCGATGGTCACCATGGAGGCCGCGGTCTTTTCCATCGTGACCAGGGTCACGCGGTCGCAGGGGCGCTCCAGGTGCGGCTGGGGCCGGTAGCCCATCTTGCGCAGCAAGGCGATGGCCGCGCCCTCGCCGGAGATTACCTTGGCGCGGAAGCGCGCCGCGGGGCAGCGGGCCTCCGCGTGCAGCAGCGCCACCTGCGCGATGCCCGTGCGCCGCATCTCGGGCCGCACGTAGAGCTCCAGGATCTCGGTCGCGTCCTCCCCGGCGGCAAGGCGCAGTCCGCCCACGATCCGCTCGCCCAGCGTCACGGCGTAGACCTCGCCCGCGCGGATCTGAGCGAGGAAGTCCGCCTCGCTCTGCACGCAGGGGCAGTCCGGGCTGCTGTACGCCCCGTACTGGGGAAGATATGCCTCGTACCGAATGCGGTACAGCTCCGGCGCGTCCGCAACCGCCGCCCGCCGAAGCAGCACCATCCGCCGCCCGCTCTGCACGCGCCGTCCCTCCCCTTTTTTCGTCCAAATTCGTGTATTCCTACTCGAGTATGGCGCCCGGCGCACCGACCGAGAGAATCCCGGCCTCCTGCGCGGCGCGGTAGGCGGCCTCCTCCTGCCCGGTGGAGACGGCGCCGCCCGTGCACAGCGCGCCGAAGAGCGCGTAGGTCTGCGCCGTCTGCCCGCCCAGGTCCAGCGCGTGCTCGCGCACGGCCTCGTCCGGCACGCGCACGGCGATCAGGCTCTCCGGCATGGAGAGCAGCTCCAGGTTCCGCACGCGCCCGAGCACGCGGGATACGCCCTCGTCCTGCGGGGCGATCATGCCCAGCACCGCGTCCGCCGTGCCGCGCTCCAGGGCGCTGAGCGCGGCGTCCAGGTCGTCGTAGCGCACGGAGCCGTAGAGCGCGCAGGTGAGCACCTGCTGCGCGAGCGAATCGCCAAAGCCGCCCGCCTCGCCCACGATGACCACGCGCGTGTTCCGGTCCCATGCGCCGTAGTCCCCCGCGCACGAGAGCACGGCGAAGACCGCCAGCGCCGCCTCGGGCGAGACCGCGCCGCCCGCCTCCTGCCACGTCTGCGCGCCGGACTCCGTCACCAGCGCGAACTCGCACTGGCCGCTCGTCAGCTGCTGCAGGGCGGCCGCGTCGTCCTCGGCCACGGCGTAGGAGAGGCCGGCCCCGGCCTCCGCCATGGCGCGGCCGGCGGGCGCCGCCTCCGCCGAGCAGAGCACGGCCGCGTCCGCCGGCGCGGCGCAGCCGCCCAGGGACAGCGCCAGCAGCAGCGCGAGAACCAGCGCCAAACCCCTGCGCAGCTTCACGGACAGCCCCCCTTTGCGCCCCTTCACTTCAGGAACGCGTTGTAGATGGCGTTGACCGCGCGCTCAAAGTCCGCGCTCTCCACGCCCACGATGATGTTGATCTCGCTGGACCCCTGGTCGATCATGCGGATGTTGATGCCGCTGTCGGCCAGCGCGCCGAAGATGCGCGCCGCGGTGCCGGGGTAGCGGACCATGCCGCGGCCGACGGTGGCCACCAGCGACAGGCCGGAGATGACCTCGATGTGGTCCGGCTTGCAGGTGCGGCGGATGCGCTCGACCACCTCGTCGATGCGGCCGGCGATGGCGCTGTCGGAGACGAGCACGGTCATGGTGTCGATGCCCGAGGGCATGTGCTCAAAGGAGACGCCGCACTCCTCCAGCGCGGTCAGGACCCGGCGGCCAAAGCCCAGCTCGCTGTTCATCATGTTCTTCTCGATGGCGATGGCGGTAAAGCCCTTCTTGCCCGCGATGCCGGTGATCGCGCCGCGCACGTGGCTCTCGTCCGCGCGCACGATCATGGTGCCGGCGTTCTCCGGCTCGTTCGTGTTGCGGATGTTGATGGGGATGCCGGCCATGCGCACGGGGAAGATCGCGTCCTCGTGCAGGACCGTCGCGCCCATGTAGGAGAGCTCGCGCAGCTCGCGGTAGGTGATGACGTGGATGCGCTTGGGGCGCTTGACGATGCGCGGGTCCGCCATGAGGAAGCCGGAGACGTCCGTCCAGTTCTCATAGAGCTCGGCCCCGGCCGCGCGCGCGACGATGGCGCCGGTGACGTCCGACCCGCCGCGGGTGAAGGTCTTGATCTCCCCGTTGGGAAGCGAGCCGTAGAATCCGGGGATCACGGCGTACTCCGTGCGGCCCAGGCGCGCGGAGAGCACCTCCTGCGTGCGCTCGGCGTCAAACCGGCCCGCCGCGTCGAAGAAGATGACCTCCGCCGCGTCGATGAACTCCCAGCCCAGGTACGCCGAGAGCAGCAGGCCGTTCAGGAACTCGCCGCGGCTTGCGGCGTAGTCCGGGCCCATGCCGGAAAGGATCGCAAAGCGCGCCTGTTCCAGCTGCGTGGCGATGCACTCCGGGGAAAGGCCCAGCTCCTCCACGATGCCCAGGTACCGCTCGCGGATGGCGGAGAACGTCTCCTCAAACTCGTGCGCGCGCCCCTCGGCCGCCAAGGTGTGGCAGGCGTAGAGCAAGTCCGTGACCTTGGCGTCGTCCGCGTCGCGGCGGCCCGGCGCCGAGGGGACGACGTACTTGCGGTTTTCATCCGCAAGCAGGATGTCCCGCACCTTGCGGAACTGTCCCGCGTCCGCCAGGGAGCTCCCCCCGAATTTCGTGACCACTATTCCCATGAAAGTATCTTCCCCTTTCCAACCGTGTCCGGCAAGGCGGTCTTGCTTATCCTGCCCAACTGCCAATGCACTTAATTATAGAGAAAATCCGACCACTTTTCAAGCGCTACAGCGCGAAGATTTTGCAAAAAGCGGCCTCTTGCAAGGGCGGGATTCGCCCGTTTTGCGGCGCGAGAGCGCGCAAAGCGCCCCGCAGGATTTCGCGGAGCGCTTTGCGCCTGCCGGCGCGTCAGAGCAGGGTTTCCTGCGCGCGCTGGATGGCGCCGAGGTTCTCCCCGGCGTCCGCCCGCGTCTTGCCGTTTGCCGCGCAGTAGAACTTGATGTTCGGCTCCGTGCCCGAGGGGCGCACGGCCAGCGTCCCCTGCGCGAAGAAGAACTTGAGCACGTCCGCGCGGGGCACGTCCAGCGCCTGCACCGAGCCGGAGGCAAGGTCGCGGCGCTGCCCGGTGAGGTAGTCCTCCACCGCCAGGACCGCAAGGCCGCCAAGCTCGGCCAGGTTCGGGTCGCGCAGCGCCTCCATGCGCGCAGCGATCTTCTCGGCAAAGTCGATGCCCTCGACGTGGCGGCTGACGGTCTTCTCCACGCAGTAGCCCTGCTCGCGCTCGATCTCCTCCAGGCGGTCGAGCAGGTCCTTGCCCTGCGCCTTCCAGTGGAGCGCCATCTTCGCCACGAGCGAGCAGGCCAGCACCGCGTCCTTGTCGCGGGCGAGGTCGCCCGTCAGGTACCCATAGCTCTCCTCGTAGCCGAAGAAGAAGCGCTTGCCCTTCGGCGGCAGGTTCTCGGCCACGTCCCCGATGAACTTAAAGCCCGTGAGCACCTGCTGGACCTCGATGCCGTGGCTGCGGGCCACGCGCTGGCCCAGCTCCCCGGAGACGACGGTCGTCACCAGCACGTCGCCGGGCACGGGCGGGCGCACGGCGCAGAGGTAGTCGATCAGCAGCGCGCCGATCTCGTTGCCGTTGAGCGGCACAAAGCCGTCCGCGCGCGCGACCTGCACGCCCACGCGGTCGCAGTCCGGGTCCGTGGCGAGCAGGAGCTTTGCCCCCGCGCTCTTTGCCGCCTCGATGGCCTGCGCGTAGACGCGCGCGTCCTCGGGGTTGGGCATGTACAGGCCGCCAAAGTCGCTGTCCGGCTCCATCTGCACGGTGGTCAGATTCGAAAAGCCCAGCGCGCGCAGCATCCGGGAGACGGGCTTTGCGCCCGTGCCGTACAGGCCGCTGTAGACCAGGGGCAGGTCTGCGGCGCTCGCAGCGCTCGCAGCGCCCGCGGCGCCCGCAGCGCCCGCGGCGTCCGCCTCCGGCAGCATCTGCCCCAGGGCCTCGCAGTAGGCGTCCATCACGCCCGTGGGCTCGGTCAGAAGGCCCGCCTCGCGCCCGGCCTTAAGGGGCAGGTCCGGGTTGCCGAAGAAGTCCACGCCCTCCATCTGCTCCGTGATGCGCGCGGCCTGCTCCGGGATGACCTGTACGCCGCGGCAGTCGTAGACCTTGTAGCCGTTGTACTGCTTGGGGTTGTGGCTGGCGGTGACGACCACGCCCCAGCCCAGGCCCAGCTTGCGCACCGTGTAGGAGAGCAGGGGCGTGGGCACGGGCTCGGGCCAGAGCACCACGCGGATGCCGTTGCCCAGGAACACGCGCGCCGCCGCGCGGGCGAAGACGTCCGAGTTCTTGCGCGTGTCATAGGCGATGGCCACGGACTTGGGCGCGTCGCTGCCGAGGATCACGCGGGAGAGGCCCTCCGTCGCGCGGGCGACGGTGTAGACGTTCATGCGCGCCGGGCCCATGCCCAGGATCGAGCGCAGCCCGCCCGTGCCAAAGGCCATCTTCCCGGCAAAGGCCTCGAGCTTTTCCTCGTCGCTCTGCGCCTCCAGCTCCCGGAGCGCCTCCGGGTCGCGCGCGGCCAGCTCCTTTTGCCAGCGCTTCCATTCGTCCTGCCACATACTGCTCATCCTTTCCTCGTCCTCCAATCCTGCGCGTCAAACCAATACTGTCGCTTGTCGTACTTTCCGTCCCGGTAAAAGCCCGCGAACCGGCCGCCCGCCTTCTCGATGACGTGGCGGGAGGCGTCGTTGTCCACGTCGCAGGTCAGCAGGATCTCCTGTCGGCCGCGGGCAAAGCCCATGTCCAGCAGCCGGCGCAGGAGCTCCTGCGCAAAGCCTTGCCCCCGCTCGGAGGGCGCGACGCTGTAGCCGATGTGGCCGGCCCAGGTCAGCACGTCCACCGTGTCGTAAGGGCGAAGCTGCCCAAAGCCGTAGATCTTCTTCTCCTCGTCGTCCATGAGGAAGTAGATCTCGTTGGGGTTGCTGCCGTAGTCCATGCACTCCGGCTTGGACTGCCGGTCCAGCAGCAGCAGCCAGCCCATGTATCCCACGCGCCCGCTGGCGCCGCAGTACGGCTCCTCGCCCGCGCGCTCGAAGTCGCGGTCGGCCTCCATCACGGCCTTGTAGTGCGCGATCTTCGGTTTCACCAAGTTCATGCCGCCACTTCCTTACCGCGGAATTCGATGGATTTTCCTCCAACAGTATACCACAGGTTTCCGCGCTTGGCTAGCCGCGGCGCGCAGCCACCGCGCCGGAGGAGGAGCCCCTCCTCCGGCAGCCTCCTCCCGAGCAGGCCCAGAGGGAAGCGCTTCGCCGCGCCCCCGCGCCCGCACCCCGCCCCGCCGCTTTTTCCCTGCCGCCCCGGGGGCCAAAAACGGCAGGGGGACCCGGAAGTTCGCTTCCGGGTCCCGCAGGTTTCCGCGCTTGGCCTACCGCCGCGCGCACCCGCCGCGCCGGAGGAGGAGCCCCTCCTCCGGCAGCCTCCTCCCGAGCAGGCCCAGAGGGAAGCGCCTTGCCGCGCCCCCGCGCCCGCTCCCCGCCCGCCGCTTTTTCCCTGCCGCCCCGGGGGCCAAAACCGGCAGGGGACCCGGAAGTCCATTTCCGGGTCCCGCATTTACAGGTTTCCGCGCTTGGCTAGCCGCGGCGCGCGCCCACCGCGCCGGAGGCGGAGCCCCTCCTCCGGCAGCCTCCTCCCGAGTAGGCCCGGGGGGAAGCGCTTCGCCGCGCCCCCGCGCCCGCACCCCCCCGCCGCTTTTTCCCTGCCGCCCCGGGGGCCAAAAACGTCAGGGGACCCGGAAGTCCATTTCCGGGTCCCGCATTTTCCCCAAAGGGAGAGCTGTGTCTTACTTCTGGAGCAGGGCCTTGGCCTTCTGCGCGGCGTTGTCCGCGGTGAAGCCGAAGCGCTCGAAGAGCAGGTTCGCCGGCGCGGAGGCGCCGAAGTGGTCCAGGGACAGCACGTCGCCGTCCAGGCCCACGTACTTGTGCCAGCCGAAGGAGGTCGCCGCCTCGATGGCCAGGCGCGCGCGCACGGCCTTGGGCAGCACGCTCTCGCGGTAGGCCTCGTCCTGCTGGTCAAAGACCGCAAAGCAGGGCATGGAGACCACGCGCGCGTCGATGCCCTCGGCGGCGAGCTTGTCCTTGGCGCCCAGGGCCACCTCGACCTCGGAGCCGGAGGCCAGCAGGATCACGTCCGGCACGGCCTTGGCGGAATCGGCCAGCACATAGCCGCCGCGCATGGCCGCCTTGCCGCTGTTCTTGTAGAGGGGCAGGTTCTGGCGGGTCAGGGCAAAGCAGCTCGGGCCGTGGAGCGTCAGGGCCTTGGCATAGGCCGCGGCGACCTCGTGCGCGTCCGCGGGGCGCCAGAGGTAGACGTTGGGCATGGAGCGCAGCGCGGCCAGGTGCTCGACGGGCTGGTGGGTCGGGCCGTCCTCGCCCACGCCGATGGAGTCGTGCGTCAGGACGTAGAGCACCGGCAGCTTCATCAAGGCGGACAGGCGGATGCCGTGCTTCATGTAGTCGGAGAAGACCAGGAACGTGCCCGCATAGGTCTGCAGGCCGCCGTGCACCTGCATGCCGTTGACGATGCCGGCCATGGCCTGCTCGCGGATGCCGAAGTGCAGGTTGCTGCCCTCGGGCGTCTCGGCGGAGAAGTCGCCGCGGCCCTTGATGTAGGTCTTGTTGCTGGGCGCAAGGTCGGCCGAGCCGCCGATCAGGTTCGGCATGCGCTCGGCGAGCTTGGCGAGGACCTGGCCGCTGGTGTTGCGGGTGGCGTCCTTCTTGTCCTCAAACTGCCAGTAGGCCTCGTCGTTCTCCAGGTCCGGGATCTCGCCCGCGTACCAGCGCTCCATCTCCGCGTAGAGGTCGGGATAGGCGGCCTTGTAGCCCTCGAGCATCTCTCTCCACGCCGCCTCGGCCTTGGCGCCGGACTCGGCGGCCTTCTTTGTCTCCTCGTAGACCTCGGGCGCGACGTCGAAGAACTTCTCCGGATCCAGGCCCAGCTCCTTCTTCAGGGCCGCGACGTTCTCCGCGCCCAGCGGCTCGCCGTGGGCGGAGTTCTTGCCCGCCTTGGCCGGGCAGTGCGCGCCGATGATGGAGCGCACCACGATCAGGGAGGGCCGGGGATCGGCCTTGGCGCAGTCGATGGCCGCGGCGACGGCGTCCACGTCCTCGCCGTCCTTGACCTCCTGCACGTGCCAGCCGTAGGCCTCGTAGCGCTGCATCGTGTTCTCGCGCAGGGCGAGCTCGACCTTGCCCTCGATGGTGATGTCGTTGCTGTCATAGATGAGGATGAGCTTGCCCAGGCCCAGCGTGGCGGCCAGGGCGCTCGCCTCGCCGGAGATGCCCTCCATCACGCAGCCGTCGCCCATCAGGCAGTAGGTGTAGTGGTCCACCACCGGGAAGCCCGGGCGGTTGAACTTGGCGGCCAGGTGCTTTTCGGCCATGGCCATGCCCACGGCGTTGGCAACGCCCTGGCCCAGCGGACCGGTGGTCGTCTCCACGCCCACGGTGTGGCCGTACTCCGGGTGGCCGGGGGTCTTGGAGTCGAGCTGGCGGAAGTTCTTCAGGTCCTCGATCGTCAGCCCATATCCGAACAGGTGCAGCAGCGAGTAGAGGAGCATCGACGCATGGCCCGCCGAGAGCACGAACCGGTCGCGGTTGCGCCAGGCGGGGTCTGCGGGGTTGTGCACCATGCGCTTGGCCCAGACGGCGTAGGCCGTGGGCGCGGCGCCCAGCGGCGTGCCCGGGTGGCCGGAGTTGGCCTTCTGGATCGCGTCCGCCGCGAGCGCACGCATCGTGGAGATCACCTTGACATCGATTGGCTGCATGATTTTTCCTCCCTTTCTGGAATGCGTTGGGAATCTATGAAAACGCGCTGCCTTACGGCGCGGCGAGGGCCGCAAGCGGCGCAAGGTCCACGCCCTGCGCGCCCTGGATCTGCTCCAGGAGCTGCTGCGCCAGGATCTTCACGCCCCCGGGCGCGTCGGATTCGAAGTTGATGGGCAGAACCGGGTCGTGCACGGAGAGGCGCACCAGGATCAGCCCCTCGCCCCCGCCGGGCAGGCGCACGGTCGCGCGCACGCCCTCGTAGTCGCGGTTCGCGCCCCAGTCCGGCCGCTGGCCGATGCCCGCGCGCACGCGCTGGAGCACCGCCTCGCCCGCGGCGCGGAAGTCCTCCGCCGCAATCTTCAGGCGCACCTCCGCTTCCTCGGCCGGCTCCTCCAGGTCCGCGATCTTTCCCTCCAGGTCCTCCCCGTCCGCCAGGAGCGCCAGCAGCCGCGCGGCCATGTACGCGCCGTCGTCCAGGAAGTGGTTGTCGGCAAAGGCGCAGTGCCCGCTCGTCTCGACCGCCAGCGGGCAGTCGACGCCCTGCGCGCAGAGCTCCTTGGCCTTGTCGATCACGTTCTTGTACCCGCGCTTGTAGCGCAGGTGCACGCCGCCCTTGCGCTCGATGAAGCGCGTGAGCCCGGCGCTGGTCACCGAGTCCGTCACGATCGTGGCGCCGGGGTGCTCCTCCAGCACGATCGCCGCCAGCAGCGCCAGCAGGCGGTTGCGGTTCATCGGCGCGCCGCCCTTGCCGACGATGGCCGCGCGGTCGCAGTCCGCGTCCAGGATCACGCCCGCGTCCGCGCCGCTGCCGCGCACCATGCGGCAGGCCGCCTCCATCGCCGCCCCGTCCTCGGGATTGGGGATGTGGTTCGGGAACCGGCCGTCCGGCTCGAGGAACTGGCTGCCGGCCGTGTCCGCGCCCAGGGGCTCGAGCACGAGCTTGGCGAAGAACCCGCCCGAGCCGTTGCCCGCGTCCACGGCGATCTTCCGCCCGGCAAGGGGCTTGTCCCCCCGGCCCGCGCGCGCCCGCACAAAGTCCGCAAGCCGCGCCGCGTACTGCGCGAGGAAGTCGACCTTGGGCAGGTCCCCGACCGCGCAGGGCGCGACCGGCTGCATGGCCCGGGCCAGGTCCGCGACCTCCTCGTGCTCCAGGCCCCCGTCCTTCGTCACGAACTTCATGCCGTTGCGCTCATAGGGCAGGTGCGAGGCCGTGATCATGATCGCGCCGTCGCTGGGCAGGGCCAGCACCGCCTCGAACATCGCGGGGGTCGCGCACAGGCCGAAGTCCACTGCGCGCGCGCCCGCGGCGCACAGGCCCTCGGCCGCCGCGTGCAGCAGCGCCTCGCCCGTGAGGCGCGGGTCGCGTCCGAGCGCGACGAGCGGGCTGCTCTGCCCCGTGCGCTTCTTCAGGAACTCCGCGAATGCGTAGGCCGCGCTGCGCGCCTGGTCCGGGCCGAGGGTGACGCCGGACCCCACGTCCACCGCCACGCCGCGCAGGTCGCTGCCGCTGACGAGCTTCAAATCCTTCTCCATGCCGTTCCTCCTCCTAGAATCCGTTGTAGGAGACGACCTCCTCCAGGCGCTTCTTCTCGCGATGCGCCTCCTCTGCCGGCACGCCGACGGAGAACAGCGCGTAGATCTTCCATCCCGCGGGCAGGCGCAGCACCTTGCCCACGCGCTCGGCGGTCGCATTGCCGTTGGAGCCGATCCAGCAGCCGCCGTAGCCCAGCGCGTGCGCCGCGTTGAGCATGTTGCAGGCCGCCGCGGCGCTGTCCTCGTTCGGGCAGGCGGCGTCCGGTCCGATCGCCACGGCGATGACCACAGGCGCCGACGCGATGAACTTGCCGTAATCCGTAGCCTCGGCCACCGCGGCCTTGACCGCGGCGTCCGTCACCACGATGAAGCGCCAGGCCTGCCGGTTCACGCCCGTGGGCGCGAGCCTGCCACAGTCCAGGATCTTGCGCAGGTCCTCCTCCTTGACCGGGTCCTCCGTGTACTTGCGGACCGACCGCCGCGTGCACATCGCCTGAATCGCATCCATGAGAAAAAATCCCTCCTCGTCCGTCTCTTCGTCCCCTGCGCTGCGCGCGCTCACTCCCCTTGGGCGAGCGGCGCCAGCAGCGCGTATACCGGCCGGAGCAGCCGGAACCCCTCCGCGATCTCCTCCGCATAGCGCGGGGAGAACACGCGGCCGTCCAGGCCGTCGTCGTGCTCAAAGTAGACGCCCTTCTTCCGGTAGAGCGCGTCCGCATAGGGCGGCAGCGCCACCGGCGGCTCCATCCGCCGGTAGTCCTCGCCGAGCATCTGGAACCGCTCCCGGAGCTCCGGGTCCGAGAGCGCGGCCTCGAACTCGTCCGGGTTCCGCAGGATGGCCTCGCGGATCCGCCGCGCCCGCGCCGGCTCCTCGTCGTAGAACCCCGCGCCGTAGCAGCAGCCCTGCGGACCGAGCGCGGCGTAGAGCCCGAAGCTGCCGCTCTTGCGCCGCCCCATCGGCCGGAAGGAGAGCCACGCGTGGTCCCGGTAGGGCGACTTGTCCCGGGTAAAGCGCGTGTCCCGCCGGATTCGCGCCAGGATGTGGCCCGGCCGCTGCTCCATCTCCCCGTCGAGCTGCAGCGCCGCGGGCGCGAGCGTTTCCGCCAGGTCCAGCAGCGGCGCGCGCACCTCCCGCTCGTAGACGTCCTTTGTCGCGAGGTAGTATTCCCGGTTGTTGTTCAGCGCAAGGCCGATGTAATAGTCCAGCATCGCCTGCGTCACGCCGGCGAATTTGCCTTCCGCCATCGCACACGCCTCCTCCTTCTCTCTTCTTTCGCCATCCGCCTGCAAAATCCTGCTTCGCGCCGGACCAGCTTTGCTGGTCCGGCGTTCCGGCCGGCTTATTGGGCCATTCGGCCCAAACGCTCGGCCTTCAGGGGCTTCGCCCCCTTCGCAGTCGCCCTGTGCCAGCTTCGCTAGCCCAGGGTTCCGGCCGGCTTATTTTCGCCCTTCGGGCTCAAAACGCTCGGCCTCCAGGTCCGCTGGCGCGGACCCTTCGCAGTCGCGCCGTGCCACCTTTGCGGGCCCAGGGTTCTGGCCGGCTTATTTTTGCCCTTTGGGCTCAAAACGCTCGGCCTCCAGGTCCGCTGGCGCGTACCCTTCGGCTTCGCCCTGTGCCAGCTTTGCTGGCCCAGGGTTCCGGCTGGCTTATTTTCGCCCTTTGGGCTCAAAACGCTCAGCCTTCAGGGGCTTCGCCCCCTTCGCAGTCGCGCCGTGCCACCTTTGCTGGCCCAGGGTTCCGGCTGGCTTATTGGGCCATTCGGCCCAAACGCTCGGCCTCCAGGGGCGCTGTCGCGCCCCCTTCGCCTTCGCCCTGTGCCAGCTTTGCTGGCCCAGGATTCCGGCCGGCTTATTTTCGCCCTTTGGGCTCAAAACGCTCAGCCTCCAGGGACTTCGCCCCCTTCGCGGGCTGTCCGCGCTCCCTGCGAGGGCATCTGCGCGCAAAAATGCGGAGCGCGCTCCTGCCGCTCCGCATGTTCTTCCCGCGCGTCCGTCAATCGTTGCGCCGCGTGCGGGGCTCGCCCCTCTGGGGTTCGCCGCTGCGGCGGCCGTCCCGGTAGACCGTGGGCGCGTCGTCGTCCGCCGCGCTCTGCCGCGGGCCCGACTTATAGACCGTTGCGATGTCCTCGTCGTCGTCCAGCGGGTCCTGCATCCGAGCCGGGCGGCGGGGAGTCCGCACCGGGTCTGGGGCCCGCACCGGGTTTGGAGCCCGCACCGGGTCTGGGGCCCGCACCGGGTCTTGGACGCGCGAGTATTCCGTTGCGGCCCGCCGGATCTCGTCCCGGAATCCATACGGGTCGTCGTCCGCACCGTAGGCACCGAAGTTCGACGCCCCGTCTCGATACGCATTTCCCGGGTACTCCGCGTTCTCCCCGCCGAGGTTCGGCTCCCCGCCGTAGTTCTGCTCCCGGCCGTAGTTCGGCTCCCGCATCGCCTCCTCGCGGCGGCGCAGGCGGTCGCGCTCGGCCTGAAGCTCCGCCTCCTCTTCCTCCTCCTGGGCGCGGCGGCGTCCGGCGCGCACCTGCAGCCAGATGAGCACCAGCACGCAGGCCACGATCAGCAAGGCGATGCAGATCAGCAGCATCAGCAGCCAGGGCGAGATGCCGCCTTCGCCGCTGACGGCCATGAGCGGCGTGGGGGTGGGCGCGAGCGTCAGCGCGGCGTTGGCATCCAGAGATGCCGCGGGCGAAGCCGTCAGCGGTTCGCCGACCTCAATGGTCACCGGGGTGGTGATGCGCTGCACCGTGCTCCCGTCCGAGAGCGTCCCCTCCACGGAGAAGAAGTACTCCCCGGTCTCGTTCACCTGCACGGCGATGGGCAGGACCTGGTCGCCGCTGGGCAGGGCGGAGATCGTCTCCACCACCTCGCCCGCGCGGTCCGTCACCGTGACGCCCGAGATCGTGCCCACGCCCGCGTTGCGCAGCACGAGGTTGAACGTCACCTCGCCCGGGGCGTCCAGGTGCGGGGTGTTCGCCGTCACGGAGACCTGCAGGTCCTCGGCCGTGGCCGTCGCGCCCACGCCCTCTACCTCCACGCGCACCGCGTTGGACTGCTTTTCATAGGTTTTGCCGTCCGCATCCACGGCGCGCACGGTGAAGGCGTAGCTCAGGGTCTCCACGGGCTTGATTACTTTGTTCCAGCTGTACGCCTTCCCTGCTTCAATGGTCGCGCCCTCGATGATCGTGCCCAGCGTCTCGTCCGTGATCGTGGCGCTGGAGAAGTCCACGTTCCCGTCGTTGACCACGTTGCAAACCAGCGTCACGCTCTGCCCCGCGTCCACGAGCGAATCGTCCGCCTTGAGCGTCACGGTGAGGTTCGGGTTATAGACCACGATCTGCAGGTTTTCCAACACGTAGACCGTGCTCTGGCTCTGCGCGTCCGTGTGGTAGGTCAGGCGCGGGCTGCTCGTCTTGTCCTCGTCCACGATCACCTGCACCGTCAGCTCGCGCATATTTCCGGGGTAGAGCGAATCGATCGTGCCCACAAGGCCCACGCCCGGCATGTCGTCGTAGACCTGCACGTCCCGCAGGGTCACGCTGCCCTCGTTGGCCACGCGATAGGTCAGGGTCACGGTCTCGCCCTGCGCGGCGCTTGTGGCCGAGGCCGTGCGCGTGAAGTTGATCTGCGGATCTGCCGAAAGCGGACTCACCCACATGCTGCGCGTCACGGTCTTGCCGTCAAAATCCGTGTAGCTGACCTCGATCTCCAGGTCCGCAGTCATGGACTGCAGGCTCATGTGCAGCGCGTTGGACCGCACAAAGGTGCTGCTGCACGCGTTCACGCTCTCCACGGAGGCGATCAACTCGTTTTCGTATCGGAATTCCAGGTCCTGGATCGTCTGTCCGGTCGCGCCGTTGCGCACGGAGACGTCGATCTCCAGCACGACGTAGCCGTCCTGGTTTTCCGCAGGCTTAAACTCCGCGGAAAAATCCGCGGTGTCCTCCTGCGCGGAGACGATGAAGCCGTCGTCCGTGGTCAGGGCTACGCTCTCCCCCTGCCAGATCCCGTCCTGCCAGACTGACGCCCGGGCCGGCTGCAGCAGCAGGGACAGCGCCCCCATCAGGAGCAGCAGCGCCAGCGCCGCCCGGGCGGTTTGCCGGGCTCCGGTGCGCCGGGGTGCCGATTTTTGTTTCTCCATATGCAAACGGGCGCTTGACGCCCGTCACCTCCTCACCGCGGCGGGAAGCCGCTGCATGAATTTACCTTCCTATTTTATTTGCCGCTGCCCTCTTTGTCAAGCAACCCCGCGTTAAACGCGGCTTTTCACGCGGTTCACACTATAATACGAGGCAGTCGTCTCCCGCGCTTCACCGCGACGGCGCAGAAAAAAGAAGGGACTGCGGCATCGCCGCAATCCCTTCTTGGCAAACCTCTATTCCGCGTTGGCCAGGCCTGCGTTCAGTTCGTCGAGCACGGGCTGCACGCGCGGCATCATTTCCTCGATGAAGGCATCCCATTCGGCTGCGGGGTCGCAGTTGGGATCGGCCAGGATCTGCGTCATGCGCTCCTTGGCGTCGGAGCCAAAGGTGCCGTAGCGGTCCTTGTTCGGGCCGGAGAAGACGCTCATCTCGTAGTCCAGCTCCTTGATGGTCGCCTTGCCCTCAGCCATCTTGTCCCAAACGATCTGCTGCAGGTCGTACTGGAACTGGATCTCCGCCGGGTTGCCGGTCGGGGCCAGGCCCGCGGGGCTCGCCTCGTTAAAGGCGTCGTTGACGTAGGGGCTGATGTAGGTCTCGGTCTCCTCGTCGTACTCCCAGAGGATCTCCACGTCCTCGGGGTTCGGGCCGGTCACTTCATAGTCCACGCCCTCGATGCCCAGCCAGCGCAGACGGATGCCCTCGGTGGTGTTCAGGTAGTTCCAGAACATCAGCGCGCGGTCCATTTCCACATCGGTAATGTTGTGGTTGAAGGCCGTGACCGTCCAGTAGTCCTCGGTCTGGGTCATGTACCACTTGCCGTCCATGCCGTAGACCACCGCCGGGGCCACGTCGCCGCGCTCGTCGATGATGCCGTCGCGGATCATGTCCGTGGTCCAGCTGTTCATGGAGCCCGCCACGTTGTAGGCCGCAAAGGCAAGGCCCGCCTTGAACATGTCGTCAGACTCCGTTCCGGTAAAGGAGATGTTGTCGCGGTAGATGAGACCTTCCTGGTACATGTTGTAGGTCTCCACGACCGCCGCCTTGTACTCCTCCGTCGCGGCCGGCCAGACGTACTGCCCGTCCACCTTGATGTAGGAGCAGGTCTCGTTGCCCTCGGCCGCCGGCGCGTTCAGGAACGTCACCGCGCCGTTGGGGAAGCCCCAGGTCGGCAGGACGATGCCCGCGTTCGAGGCGCCGTTTCCGCCGGGGTCCTGCGCAATGATGGCGCGGAGCAGTTCCTTCCACTCTTCCCAGGTGTACTCGTCATCCTCCTGGTAGAGACCGACGGCCTCGGCCCAGTCTTTGCGGATGACGTAGTAGGAGGTGTAGACGTTGTCGATCTCCGGAGGGTTGTTGCGGTTTGCCGGCCAGCAGTAGAGCTCGCCGTCCACCTTGTAGGCCGCAACGGATTCCGAGGTCTGGTAGAAGGAGTACAGCTCCTCATAGGGGGCCACCGCTTCCTCGGTGATCGGGGCGAAGGCGCCCTGCTTGGCCCAGTCGAAGTACTCGGTGGAGCTGGCCGCCTTCAGGTCCCAGTTGATCAGGTCGGGCGCGTCGTCGGTGGAGACCCAGGTGCGGATCTTCTCATTCCAGTCGCCCCAGGAAACCGGGATGTACTCGTACGTCAGGTTGAACTTCTCCTTGACGAACTCATTGCGCGCATGGTTGCCGTGCTTTTCCGCTTCCAGCACGTTCTGCGAGAGCACGACGGGCTCCAGCTCCGAGCCCTCCGCGGGCTCCTCGGCCGCGTCGCCGCCGTCGCTTGCCGGGCTCTCGGCGCCCGCGGTGTCCGCAGGGCTCTCGGCGGGCGTTTCCGCCGGCGAGCAGGCCACAAGCGACAGCACCATCAACAGCGCCAGCACCAGGGTCAACAGCTTCTTCATGACTTCTCCTCCTTTGGTGTTTGGTTTCCCTTTTATGCCATCCCGCTCGTCTCTTCGCGGGGTCGCATCGCGGATACGCCTGCGCCTACTCCTTGACCGCCCCCAGCGTCATGCCGGAGAGGAAGTACCGCTGCAGGAACGGATACAGGCACATGATCGGCGCCATGCCGATGATGATCGAGCTCATCTTGATCGCGTCGCCCTTGATGTCGGGTTTGGCCTGGCCGGGAATGTTCTGCGTGGCCATCATGTTGACGTCGTTGATGATCGTGCGCAACACGTTCTGCAGCGGCCAGTTCTCCACGTTTTTGACAAAGAGCATGGCGTTGTACCACTCGTTCCAGCGCTCCACCGCGTAGTAGAGGGTGAAGGTGGCCAGCAGCGGCAGCGACAGCGGCAGGATCACGCTCCAGAGGATGCGCAGGTCCGTCGCGCCGTCGATCTTGGCGCTCTCCTCCAGCGCGGGCGGCAGGCTCTTAAAGTAATTCGAGATGATGAGCATGTACATGATGTTGATGCCCGTGGGCAGGATCATGCTCCATAGCGTGTCGATCAGCCCCAGATCCCGGATCAGCAGGTAGAACGGGATCAGTCCGCCCGAGAAGTACATCGTAAAGACGATGAGGAAACGGATGACCTTTCCCCCTGGGATGGGCTTTGTCAGCGCGTAGGCGCACAGGATCGTCAGCACCATGTTGTAGACCGTGCCGATCACCGTGATCAGGAATGAGTTCTTGAACCCGTACCAGATCAGACTCGACTGGAAGGTGAAGCTGTAGGCCTCCAGCGTCACCTCCGGCGGCCAGAGCATCAGGCCCTGATAGCGGAGGTAGACCGTGTTCGGCACGAGCGACACCAGAATCGCATTGTAAAACGGATAGAGTATGATGAGGCCCAACAGCGTCAGCAGGGCGAGGAGTACGAAGTCTGCAACCCCGAAACGCCGGATCCTGTTCTTCTTTGCGATGTGCACGTTGCCGTGCTTGTCCACGCGGGCGTGTACTTCTGCCATGTCTGCCCCTCCCTCCTCACAGAACCGTTTCCTGCCCAAGCGCCTTGGTCACAAAGTTGGCCACCATGAGCAGAATGAAATTAATCACGTTCTTAAACAGACCGACGGCCGTGGTAAAGCCCATGTCCACGCCCGTGTTCTCCACGAAGCTCAGGCGGTAGATGTAGGTGTCGATGATGTCGCCCGTCTCATAAACCGGGGGCTTGTAGAGGTTGAAGATCTGGTCGAAACCGCCTTCCATGACCGCGCCCACGCGCAGCACGAACTGGATGGCGATCATGTTCACAATACCTGGCAGCGTGATGTACCAGATCTTCTGCCAGCGGTTGCAGCCGTCGATCGTCGCCGCTTCGTAGAGCGACTGGTCGATGCCCGCAATCGCCGCAAGGTAGATGATCGTGCCCCACCCGGCCTCCTTCCAGATGTCCGAAATGACCAGCAGGCTTCGGAAGGCCGCCTTGTTGTAGAGCAGGTTCCAGTTGTCGCCGATGCCCGGCACGAAGATCTCCGCCACCTTGCGCACCATGCCCGTCGAACCCAGCAGGTTCAGCATGATGCCCGCCATGACGACCCAGGTCAGAAAGTGCGGGAACGTATAGATCGTCTGCAATACCCGCTTATAGCGCGGCATGTAGACCTCGTTGATCATGATCGCCAGCAGGATCGGGAACGGGAACCCGAACAGAATCCGGTAGAAGGAGATGATCAGCGTGTTCCGCAGCGCGGGCAGGAACTCCGGCTCGGTCATCATGTACTTGAAGTGCTCGAAGTTGTTCCACGGGCTCGCCGCGATGCCCTTGATGACGTAGTCCTTGAACGCGAGCTGGATGCCGTACATGGGGACATACTTGAAGATGATGAAGAACGCCATACATGGCAGCAGCATCAGGTAGATCCAACGGTAGTCCCACATCACGCGCAGCGTCTTTTTGAAAGGCCTGCGCCCTGCCTTGACCGATCGAGCCGTCAAGATTCATTCCTCCTTCGTCGTCTCCTCCCCTTAGGCGCGGGAAACCCGCGGTTCCCGCTCGCCGGGTGGGCGTGGTGGTTTGGGTGCGCCTGTGTTATGCAAATCCGTTCACATTTGTTGAATGTATGTTATCACGATTCGTGATTACTGTCAAGAATCTATGAAGAATTTTTGTGCGATGTGAATGAAGATTCCGGAGGATTCCCGGATTTTCGGGAAAATCCCCTGGAAGCCCTCCCTCTTCGCGCTTCTCTTTTGTTGATTTTTTGTTAATTCTCGGTCTCGGTTTTTCGGCTTCCTCCGCGTCCGCCCAGAAAAAAACCCCGGAAGTTTCCTTCCGGGGGGACGCTAACCAGGGACTAGGCCGGGATTCTGCGCAGGTGTTTCATGGAGATGTCCAGGATCGGCGCGGAGTGCGTGAGCGCGCCGCTGGAGATGTAGTCCACGCCGATGTCCGCCAGGGCCTGCAGCTTCTCCCGCGTGACGTTGCCGGAGCACTCGGTCTGCGCGCGGCCCGCGATGCGGCGCACGGCCTCCCGCATGTCCTCGACCGACATATTGTCCAGCATGATGACGTCCGCGCCCGCGGCGACCGCCTCATCCACCATCTCGAGGGTCTCCACCTCGACCTCGACCTTCTGCAGGAAGGGCGCGTACTCCCGGGCCAGGCGCACGGCCTCCCGCACGCCGCCGGCCGCGGCGATGTGGTTGTCCTTGAGCAAAATGCCGTCGGAGAGGTTGAAGCGGTGGTTGTACCCGCCGCCGACGCGCACCGCGTACTTCTCCAGGATGCGCAGGCCCGGCGTGGTCTTGCGGGTGTCCAGCAGGCGGGTGTTCGTGCCCTGCAGGGCGGCGGCCATCTCCCGCGCGCAGGTGGCGATGCCGCTCATGCGCTGCAGGAGGTTCAGCGCCACGCGCTCGCCGGAGAGCAGCACGCGGATGTCGCCCCGCACGCGGCCCAGGAGCTGGCCGCTACGCACCGCGTCCCCGTCCTTGCAGAGGAAGGTCACCTCCGTCCGCTCGTCCAGCAGGGTGAACACGCGCGCGAACACGTCCAGCCCGGCGATGACGCCGTCCTGCTTGGCCAGCAGCTCCACCTCGCCCGGCGTCTCCTCGCGGATGACGGCGTTCGTGCTCACGTCCTCATTCGAAATATCCTCCCGCAGCGCCGCGAGCAGCAGCGGGTCGATCTGCGCTTTCATCGTAATGGGATTCATCTTGTTTCCTTCCTTTCCCCTCCGCTCGTCGGAGGAGCGGAAGCCTGTTCCCAGTATATCCGCGGCCGCTTCGCCCTGTCAAGCGGGCATAAAAAAACGCCCCGGGAAGGAAACCCTCCCCAAGGGGCGCAAACAAATGCGAAATTAGCGCTTGGAGAACTGGGGCGCGCGACGGGCGGCCTTCAGTCCGTACTTCTTGCGCTCCTTCATGCGCGGATCGCGGGTCAGGAAGCCCGCCTTCTTCAGGCTCGGGCGGAGCTCGGCGTCGGCCTTGCACAGGGCGCGGGCGATGCCGTGGCGGATGGCGCCGGCCTGACCGGTGGTGCCGCCGCCGTAGACGTTGACCAGCACGTCAAAGCGCGCGCCGGTGTCGGTCAGAACCAGGGGCTGACGGACGGTCATCTTGAGCGTCTCGAGACCAAAGTAGTTCTCGATGTCGCGGTTGTTGATGAGGATCTTGCCCTCGCCCGGGACGAGGCGCACGCGGGCGATGGACTTCTTGCGGCGGCCAACGGCCTGATATGCTAATGCTGCCATGCGTATTCTCCTTCCCTCTTACTTAGTCAGCTCGAGAACTTCGGGCTTCTGGGCGGCGTGGTCGTGCTCGGCACCCTTGTAGACGCGCAGCTTCTTGATCATCTGGCGGCCCAGGGCGTTCTTGGGGAGCATGCCGCGCACGGCCTCGATGACGGCGAGATCCGCCTTCTTGGCCATGAGGTCCTTGTAAGAGGTCTCCTTGAGTCCTCCGGGATAGCCGGAGTGACGGCGATAGAACTTCTGGTTGAGCTTGTCGCCGGTGAGGACGACCTTGTCCGCGTTGAGCACGATCACATGGTCGCCGGTGTCGACATGCGGGGTGAAGGTGGGCTTGTTCTTGCCGCGCAGAATCGCCGCAACCTGAGAGGCCAGGCGGCCCAGCACCATGCCCTCGGCGTCCACGACGTACCACTTTCTCTGTACGGTTTCGGCCTTAGCCATATACGTTTTCACAGGGATTCCCTCCAAATTGAAGTTTTCTCGCCCGCGCGCGTTGGTCAGGCGCCGCTGGCATGTCGTTCCGGTAACCGGGGCTATGGTCACACTTCAACGCAACGATTATTTTACCGCAAATTCTCTTCTCCGTCAAGCGGTTTTTCCGTTAAATCCAAGGGTTTTGGCGGCAGGAGCTCCGGCCCGTCGGGGAGGAACTCCGCCGCGTCCGCGCCGCCGAAGAGCGCGTCCATCCCGGCGAGCGCCTCCCCCTGCGCCTCCTGGCCGGGGTAGAGCACGCGCACGAGCGTCAGGCCCTTGGCCGGCGCAGTATAGCCCAGGGAGAGCCGGCTGCGCGTCGCATACGCCTGCGCAAAGCAGTCCTCCGGCAGCTTGCCCTGGCCCACGAGCGCCAGCGTCCCCGCGCAGATGCGCACCATGTTATAGAGGAAGCCCGTGCCGTAGATCAGGAAGGTGACGAGGTTCCCCCTGCGCGCCACGCGCGCGGCCCTCATCTCGCGCACAAAGGTCTTGGCCGTGCCGCCCGCGGCCTGGAAGGCGGTGAAGTCGTGCCGGCCCACGAGGGCGCGCGCGGCGCGGTCCATGGCGGCCTCGTCCAGGCGCACGGGGCAGTGCGCGCTGAACCTGCCGTAGAGCGCGCTGGAGGCGGGCGCGTTGGAAAAGACGTAGGCGTACACCTTGCCCGCGGCGGAAAAGCGCGCGTGGAACCCTTCCGGCACCTCGCGCGAGGCGGTGACGCGCACGTCCTGGGGCAGGCGCGTGTTGAGCGCCAGGGCGAACTTCTCCGCGGGCACGCGGGACGCGGTGTCAAAGTGCGCGGCCTGGGACAGGGCGTGGACCCCGGCGTCCGTGCGGGAGGCGCCGGTCACGCGCAGGCGCTCGCCGGTGATGTCGAAGATCGCGCGCTCGAGCACGGGCTGCACGGCCAGGGCGTTGTCCTGCGCCTGCCAGCCGGCATAGGCCGTCCCCTCGTAGCTCAGGCGCAGCAGAATCCGCCGGCTCACAGCAGCGCGCGCTCCAGCGCGATGAGCACGAGGGTCGCGGCCGTGACGCAGCAGGCCCAGCCGTCCGCGCGGCCGACGTGCAGCACCTTCATGCGCGTGCGGTGGCGGCCGCCGTGGTAGCAGCGCGCCTCCATGGCCATGGCCAGCTCGTCCGCGCGGCGGAACGCGCCCACGAACAGCGGCACCAGCAGCGGCACCATGGCCTTTGCCCGCTGGAGCAGGTTGCCCGTGTCAAAGTCCGCGCCGCGCGCGGTCTGCGCCTTCATGATCTTGTCCGTCTCCTCCAGGAGCGTGGGGATGAAGCGCAGGGCGATGGTCATCATCATGGCCATCTCGTGCACGGGGAAGTGCACGGCGTTCAGGGGTTTGAGCAGCCGCTCCAGCGCGTCGGTCAGCGCCATGGGCGAGGTCGTGAGCGTCAAAAGCGACGTCCCCGCCAGCAGGAACACGAGCCTTAGGCTCATGAACACCGCAAACCGCACGCCCTCCCAGTAGATGCGCAGGATGCCCCACTCGACGATCGGGTGCTCCCCGCGCGTAAAGAGGATGTTCAGGAGGAAGGTGAACACCACGATGAAGAGCACCGGCCGGATCGACCGCAGCAGGAACTTGACCCGGATGTGGGACAGCAGGGTCGCCGCGGCGAGGAACGCCGCCAGGCACACATACCCTAGGAATCCCTGCACCAGGAACACCATCACGATATAGACGATCATCAGGATCATCTTGACCCGGGGGTCGAGCCGGTGCACGACGGAATCCCCGGGATAATACTGGCCGAGGGTGATGTCCTTCAGCATCCGCCTTCCCCCTTTCCAAAGGCGGCCAGCAGCGCCGCCTCCATCTCCTCGATCGTGTACAGGTCGCGCGGCACGGGCAGGCCCGCGTCGTTCAGCTCGCGCGCAAGGCGCGTGACCGCCGGCACGTCCAGGCCCATCTTCGTCAGGCGCTCGGCGTCCGCAAAGACCTCCCGCGGCGCGCCCTCCAGGGCCTTTTCCCCGTGGTCCAGCACGACGATGCGGTCCGCAAGGCGCGCCACGTCCTCCATGGAGTGGGAGACCATCACGATCGTCGTGCCCGCGCGGTGCCACTCCTGCACGCGCTCCAGGATCGAGTCCCGGCCCGCGGGGTCCAGGCCCGCCGTGGGCTCGTCCAGGATCAGGACCTTGGGCTCCATGGCCAGCACCCCGGCGATGGCCACGCGCCGCTTCTGCCCGCCGGAGAGCTCAAAGGGCGACTTGTCGCGCACGGCCTCGTAGGGCAGGCCCACCAGGCGGCAGGCCTCCTCGACGCGCCGCTCGATCTCGTCGTTGTCCAGCCCGAGGTTCTTCGGGCCAAAGGCGATGTCCTTGTGGACCGTCTCCTCAAAGAGCTGATACTCCGGGTATTGGAACACGAGCCCCACGCGCCGGCGCACCTTGCGCAGGTTCGTGCCCTTGTCCGCGATGTCCATGCCGTCGACGACGACCGTGCCGCCCGTGGGCCGGATGAGGCCGTTCAGGTGCTGGATCAGCGTGGACTTGCCGCTGCCCGTGTGGCCGATGACGGCGAGAAACTCCCCGTCGGCGATCGTCAGGCTCACGCCCTTGAGCGCCGCGGCGGAAAAGGGGCTGTCCTCGTTGTAGACGTGGCTCAGGTCCCGAACCTCAACCGGCATTTCCGCTCGCCCCCCTTTCCCTGTAGCGCGCGATCAGCGCCTGCGCCATCTCCGGCACGGTCATGGGCGCTCCTTGCACGTCCAGGCCGCGCGCGCGCAGGCGGCTTGCAAGCTCCGCCATGGCCGGGACCTCCAGGCCCGCGGCCTTGAGCGCCTCCGCCTCGCGGGCAAAGACCTCCCGCGGCGCGCCCTCCAGGATCGCCTTGCCGTCCTGCATGGCGATGACGCGGTCCCCGCGCAGCGCCTCGTCCATGAAGTGCGTGACCAGCACCACCGTCAGTCCGCTCTCGCGGTGGAGCCGCTCCACCGTCTCCATGACCTCGCGCCGGCCGCCGGGGTCGAGCATGGCCGTGGGCTCGTCCATGAGCAGCACCTCCGGCTCCATGGCCAGGGCCCCGGCGATGGCCACGCGCTGCTTCTGCCCGCCGGAGAGCATGTGCGGCGCGCTTGCGGCATATTCCTGCATGCCCACCGCGCGCAGCGCGGCGTCCACGCGCTCGCGGATCTCCTGCGGGTTTACGCCGAGGTTCTCCAGGCCGAAGGCCACGTCCTCCTCGACGATCGTGGCCACGATCTGGTTGTCCGGGTTCTGGAAGATCATGCCGACCCGCTGGCGCACGTCCCAGATGTGGTCCTCGTCGCGCGTGTCGTAGCTGCCGACGGTGACGCTGCCGCGGGTGGGCAGGAACAGGCCGTTCAGGAGCTTGATGAGCGTGGACTTGCCCGAGCCGTTGCGCCCGATGATGGAGAGCCACTCGCCCTTGCGCACGCTCAGGCTCACGCCGCGGACCGCCAGCTCCCCCTCATCGTCCGCCCGCTCGTATTCATACCATGCGTCCTGCACGCGGATGATGTCCGTCAAGGCTTCGCCCCTCCTTTGCCGTCCAGGAAGGCCTCCATCCGCGCGATCAGGCGCGTCTCATCCGCCATGAGGGCGAACTGGCCGTGCGGGCCGATGTCCTCGACCTCGGCATTCGGGTATAGACCGCGCAGCAGCGCCCGCTCCCGCTCGCCGTAGTATTGGTCGCCCGCGGACTCCAGGATCAGCACGCGCCCGCCCCAGCCCGCAAGGTCGCCCTTGGCAAAGGGCCGCTTTTCGTAGAGCTCGGGCAGGGCGATGCAGTTGAGGTGGATGTACTGCTTCTTGTAGACGCTGTGCTCATACGTCTCGGAGATGAAGGCGCGCCAGAAGGTCATGTTGTCCTGCAGCTCCTCCGGGCACATCTGCTCGAAGGTCTGGTAGCCCATGGACCCGCGCATGGCGTCAAAGGGCGCGATGCGGTAGCGCAGGACCAGGCTTTTGCGGCTCGTCCAGCGGACGCAGTCCTCGCGCGGCAGGTCCTTGCAGGGCGCGCCGGTCGTGCAGAGGATGAGCCCCTCCGTCTCCTCGGGATAGGCGCGGACGTAGACCTGCGCCAGCAGCCCGCCGATGGCTGAGCCCACGACGGTCACGCGCCGGATGCCCAGGTCCTCGCAGAGGATGCCGTGGATCTGCCGGGCAAAGTCGGCCATGTGCTTGCACTCGGGCAGGGACACCGCGATGCAGCGGCGCCTGCGGCTCATCTCCAGCAGGTAGGGGAAGTAGATCTCCCCGTTGCCCATGCCGCTGGGCAGAAAGAGAACCGCGTCCTCGCCCTGCCCCAGGTCCCAGACGCGGTAGAGCATGCCTTCCTTTTCGTAGGTGCGGCAGGGGTGCGTCTCGCGGAAGGCGGTCAAGCGCTTGACCGCCGCCGGGGGCGCGATTTGGTAGATATCGTCAAAGCTTCTGGGCATGGTTTGCCGCCTTTCTTGTCCGTTCCGCTCAGGCGCGCGCGTTGCGCTCGTAGAGCAGGCGCAGGCCCTTGAGGGTCAAAAGCCCGTCGATGATGTCGATGGTGGAGGTCTCCGAGGCGATCATGCGGGAAAGGCCGCCGGTGGCGATGACGCGGATGTGCTCCGTGCCGCCGATCTCGCTCTTCATCTTGCGGACGATGTAGTCCACCTGGCCCACATAGCCGTAGACGATGCCCGCCTGCATGTTGGAGATGGTGTTGCGGGTGATGACCGTTTCGGGCTTTACGAGTTCGACCTTGGGCAGCTGGGCCGCGCGCTCGGTGAGCGCTTCGGAGGAGAGCTTGAGCCCCGGGCAGATCGCGCCGCCCAGGAATTCGCCCTTCTTCGAGATCACGCCGAAGGTCGTGGCCGTGCCAAAGTCGATGAAGATGCAGGGCCCGCCGTAGTAGCGCTGCGCCGCCACCGCGTTGCAGATGCGGTCCGCGCCCAGGGCCTGCGGGTTGTCGTAGCGGATGTTGATGCCGGTCTTGATGCCGGGCACCACCTGGATCGGCGTCTTTCCAATGTAGTCGTCGATCATGTGCTCGATGGTGTAGTTGATCGTCGGCACGACCGAGGAGAGGATCACGCCCTCGACGTCCCGCTTGTCAAAGCCCGCGTTCGCCAGGAACATGCTCAGCAGCACGCCATATTCGTCGTGGGTCTTGTGGCGGTCCGTGGACATGCGCCAGGCCTTCTTCAGCTCCTCGTCCTCGTAGAGGGCGCACTTGATGTTCGTATTGCCGACGTCCAGCGTCAGTATCATGTCGGGATCATCCTTTCCTGGGGGATTCGCGTTCCGGGGGCGTCTCGCCGCCGGTGTGCGGTTCGCCGTGATGCGGTTCGCCGCTATGCGGTTTGCCGCTGTGCGGTTCGCCGCTATGCGGTCCGGAGCCGGTCAGCTTCCAAACGGCCAGCACCACGGCCACGGTCACCACCGCCGCAAGGATGCACTCCGGGATGCCGTTGACCGCCGAGGCCGACAGAATCGCCAGGCCCACGCCCTGGCGGCTGATGCCCATCAGGTCCGCGTACTGCTGCGCGTACAAAATAAAAATCAAGCCCATCACCCCGATGGTGTTGGTCAGCGTGCCGGCAACGGCCGCCGCCCCCACCGAGAGCGCGCGCTTTCTCGTAAGATGCGAGATGCCGCGAAAGACGTAGTAGGCCACCGGCCCGATGAGGACGCGGGGCAGGATCGTGACCACCGGGTTCAGGAACAGGGGCGCGAGCACCGATCCCCCCACCGCCGCGCGGTAGAGGCTGAACAGCCCGAAGATCAGCCCGATGACAAAGCCCACGACCGGCCCCTCCAGCACCGCGCCGATGATGACCGGCACGTGCAGGATCGTCGCGTTGAGGGGGCCGATGGGGATGATGCCCAGCGGGGTCAGGCCCAGCACCATGGTCACGGCCGAGAGCATGCCCGCCACGACCAGCTTGCGCGTCTTTTCGCGTGTCTTCTGCATGGTTTTCATTCAATTTTTCCTCCGTTCAAGTTCCGTCTCTTGGGATACCTGACGACTTTCCGCCGCGAAGCGCGCGGCGGGGCGCGTATGGGATCCGCCCGCATCGACTCCCCGCAGGGTCGCCGTGGAGCGCATGTATATTTTAACCCAAGAAAAGCGGTGTTGCAACACTAAAGCGCGACAAATGGGCCGCTTTTGTGTTATACTCTCTTTAAAGAAGAAGGATTTTGAAATTCCAGGAGGTGGTCTCTGTGTTTCCCCTCTGTGCCGCACCCGCCCGCATCTCCAATGCCGCAATCGCCTTTCTGCTCGTGGGCGCCGCGCTGCTGGTCCTGGCCGCGATCTACGCCTTCCAGGCCGTGCGCAGCCGCGGCAAGCCGCCCGTCGAGCGCCGCGGCACGCTGAACCTGGGCGACCAGCTCTTCTCCGACTGGGCCGCGGGGCCCCACGCCATCGACCCCACGCCGGGGACCTTCTCCCTCTACGGCCGCAAGGACCCCAACGCCCTGGAGGACCCCGAGCCCGACCCCCGCCGCAGATAGCTTTCCCCAACCGACGCGAAAGGAGGTCCTTCCATGTTCCGCCCCGTTTTTCTCCTCCCCCTGCCCGCCCCCGGCTCCATGCTCGACCGCCCTGCGACGCCGGTGCTGATCCTGCTCATCGTCCTGGCCCTGCTGCTGGTGGGGTCGCTTGTGATCTACCTCGTCTCCGCCATCCGCAGCCGCGGCAAGCCCAAGCCCGACCGCCTCGGCAACGGCAACTTCCTCGGCGCGAACCCCGGCGGCGGGCGCGGACCGGCGGCCGGCGGCCCCGCGGGCGGCGCGCCCAGCGTCTTTGCCATCCCGCCCAAGCCCCCGCGCCCGGGTGAGGAACGCGAACCCGACCCCCGCCGCAGGTAACTTCCCCCATTTCGACGCGAAAGGAGGCGTCCCCATGCTGTTCCCAATCCTTCTGACCGCCCAGCGCCCGAGCGAGCTCCTTCCCCATCCGGACTGGGAGATCATCGTCTGGATCGTCGGCACGGCCGTGCTGCTGGTCGTCTCCACGACGATCTACATCGTCTCCGCGATTCGAAACCGCGGCAAGCCCAAGCCGGAGCGCCTCGGCCACGGCAACCTGGGCGGCATGGCCGGGTATTCCGGCCGCGGCCTGGGCCAGGGCGGCCCGCCCGGCTCCAGCCCCGGCGCGTTCGCCCTCTACGGCCGCTCGTCGCCTTACGGCTCCTACGGCTCCGCGCCGGAGAAGGAGGAACCCGACCCTCGCCGCCGCTGAGCCCCGTTTCTCCCTATTACAATATATTTACGGTTGAAGGCACGGCAGCCAGCCGTGTCTTTTTCCACATGATTGCCTAAGCTGTTAGAATGAGAACGTCTTGGCCTG
>CAJFMX010000023.1 GCA_904393115.1 uncultured Clostridia bacterium | reverse complement strand
CTTGCGCGGCGGTCTTTTTGTCGTGCTCTCTTTTGCCTCCTCCCGAAGCTGCAAACTTTTCTCAATTTTCTATTGACTTTTTATTTGCAGACTTGTTTTCCTTTTCTTAATCTTACCAGCTTTTTCCCCGCGCCGCAAGCCTTTTTTCCAAATGGTTATTGACATATGCCGGAAATGGTGTATACTGAGGGGGAAAAAAGAAAGGGAGGCGTTTTGCCATGAAGATCGCGGTGACGTATGAAGAGGGCCAGGTGTTCCAGCACTTTGGCCATACGGAGCAGTTCAAGGTGTACGAGGTGCAGGACGGCAAGGTGCTGGGCAGCCAGGTGCGCTCGGCGGAGGGCAGCGGCCACGGCGCGCTGGCCGGGCTGCTGAAGAGCTGGGGCGTGGACGCGCTGCTCTGCGGCGGCATCGGCGGCGGCGCGCGCATGGCCCTGCAGGAGGCGGGCATCGCGCTCTACGGCGGCGTGCAGGGTGCGGCGGACGCGGCGGTGGAGGCGTTCCTCGCCGGCAGCCTGCACTTTGACCCCAACGCGGCCTGCAACCACCACCACGAGGGCGGCGAGCACCACTGCCACGGCGAGGGCGCGCACACCTGCGGCCATCACGGCGGCGAGCACCACTGCCGCCACGGCCAGTGCTGAGCCCCCGGACAAAGAAAAACGGCGTCCCTTCCTTATAAGCGAAGGGGCGCCGTTTTTTGCGGGGAGGGGAGCTAGCTGTCCTTGCGCGGGCGGTCGCAGAGCGCGCAGTCCCGCTCGCCGCAGCGGCAGTGCGCGTCGCAGACGTCCGGACAGCAGCCGCCGCTGCGCTCGCACAGGCGCACGTCCCCGCCCTCGATGCGCAGGCTCTTGCCCTGCACCAGCGCCTCGGCCAGCTTGCAGCGCGCCGAGAGGTAGATGGTCTGCACCGTGGTGCGGGCCACGTTCATGCGCAGGGCACACTCCTCCTGCTGCAGGTGCTCCAGGTCGATCAGGCGGATGCTCTCGAACTCGTCCAGCGACATGCAGATCTCGCCCGCGCCCCCGTCCTCGGGCGCAAAGCGCGTCGTCCGCGGCATCTGGCAGATGCGGCGGCACTTGCGCGGCCTGGCCATGCGCGTTCCCTCCCTCCGGAATCCGTTTTCCCTATTGTAGTCCCTTGCCCGCGGCCTGTCAAATCGGAAAAAGCGCCGCCCCCTTTGCGAAAGGGGGCGGCGCGCAGGCCTTAGGAGGCGAACTGGCTGTTGTAGAGCGTGGCGTAGAAGCCGCCGGCGGCCAGCAGCTCCTCGTGCTTGCCCTGCTCGACGATGTGGCCGTCGCGCATGACGAGGATCACGTCCGCGTTCTTGATGGTGGAGAGGCGGTGCGCCACGATGAAGCTCGTGCGGCCGCGCATCAGGCGCGCAAACGCCTCCTGGATGCGCATCTCCGTGCGCGTGTCGATGGAGGAGGTCGCCTCGTCCAGGATCAGCATGGGCGGCAGGGCCAGCATCACGCGCGCGATGCACAGGAGCTGCTTCTGCCCCTGGGAGAGCGCGCCGCCGTCCTCGGCGATGACCGTGTCGTAGCCGTGCTCGAGCTGGGAGATGAAGCCGTGCGCGTGGGAGGCCTTGGCCGCGGCGATCACCTCCTCGCGCGTGGCGTCCGGCTTGCCCATGGCGATGTTCTCGTAGATGGTGCCGGCCTTGAGCCACGTGTCCTGCAGGACCATGCCGAAGTTCCGGCGCAGGCTCTTGCGCGTGACGCGGCGGATGTCCGTTCCCTCGACCAGGACCGCGCCGCCGTCCACGTCGTAGAAGCGCATCAGCAGGTTGATCAGCGTGGTCTTGCCGCAGCCGGTCGGCCCGACGATGGCCACGCGCATGCCCGGCTCCACGGAGAGGTTGAAGTCCCCGATGAGCGGCTTTTCCGGCGCGTAGGAGAAGGAGACGTCTTTCAGATCCACGCGCCCGCGCACGTCCGTCAGCACCCGCGCATCCGCGTCGTCCGGCGTCTGCGGCTCCTCCTCGATGAGGGCGAAGATGCGCCCCGCGCACACCAGCGCGTTTTGCAGCTCCGTGATGACGCCGGAGATCTCGTTGAAGGGCTTTGTGTACTGGTTGGCGTAGCTCAGGAAGGCCGAAAGGCCGCCCACCGTGATGCCGCCCGTCAGCGCGGCAAACGCGCCCGCAAGGCCCACGCCCGCGTAGACCAGGCTGTTGATGAAGCGCGTGGCCGGGTTGGTGATGGAGGAGTAGAACGTCGCCCGCAGGGAGCTCTGGCGCAGGCGCTCGTTGATCTCGTCAAAGTCGCGCTGGGCCGCCTCCTCGTGCGTGAAGGCCTGCACGACCTTTTCGTTGCCGATCATCTCGTCGATCAGGGCGGTCTGGTCCGCGCGCGCCTCGGACTGCTTCTTGAACATGGTATAGGTCCTGCGCGCGATGAAGTTCGCCACAAAGAGCGAGAGCGGCGTCAGCAGCACCACGACAAACGTGATGCCCACGTTCACCGTCAGCATGAAGATCAGCGTGCCCAGGATCGTGACGGCGCCCGTGAACAGCTGCGTAAAGCCCAGCAGCAGGCCGTCGGCGAACTGGTCCACGTCCGCGATGACGCGGCTGACGACCTCGCCCGTGGGGTGGCTGTCGATGTACTTCAGCGGCAGGATCGTCAGCTTGTGGAAGGCCTCCTTGCGGATGTCGCGGATGACCTGGTAGGTGATCTTGTTGTTGATGATGTTCATCGCCCACTGCGCGACCGCGGTGATGGCCACGACCACCCCGATCACCACGAGGCAGCGAAGGATCTGCGCAAAGTCCACGCGCCCGGCCTCGACGATGAAGTCGATGGCGTCGCCCACGACGATGGGCACGTACAGCGTCAGCGCCACCGACAGCGCCGCCAGCAGCAGGCTCACCGCCACCAGCAGGCGATAGCGCGCGATGTAGCGCAGGACCTTTTTCAGGGTGTCCATCTGCGCGCTCCGCTTCTTGTCCGCCATGTCACTTCGCCTCCTTTTCGTACTGGGAATAGTAGATCTCCTGGTAGACCGGGCAGGCCTTGAGCAGCTCCTCGTGCGTGCCGATGCCCGCGACCCGGCCCTCGTCCAGGACCACGATCTTGTCCGCGTGGCGGATGGAGGAGGTGCGCTGGGAGACGATGAAGACCGTGGGCTTGTCCGGCAGGCGGCGCAGCGCCTGGCGCAGCGCAAGGTCCGTCGCGTAGTCCAGGGCCGAGGCGCTGTCGTCCAGGATCAGGATCTCCGGGCGCTTGACCAGGGCCCGGGCGATGGTCAGCCGCTGGCGCTGGCCGCCGGAGAGGTTGCGCCCGCCCTGGGCCACCGGGAAGTCCAGCCCCTCGGGCTTGCCCGCGACGATCTCGCGCGCCTGGGCCGCGTCCAGCGCCGCATAGAGCTCCTCGTCCGTGGCCTCCGGCGCGCCCCAGCGCAGGTTCTCCCGGATCGTGCCCTGGAAGAGCACGGCCTTCTGCGGCACGACGCCGACCTTCTGGCGCAGGGCCTCCAGCGGGTAGTCGCGCACGTCCGCGCCGTCCACCAGCACGCGCCCCTGCGTCGCGTCGTAGAAGCGGGGGATGAGGTTCACAAGGCTCGTCTTGCCCGCGCCCGTGCCGCCGATGACGCCCACGGTCTGCCCCGGCGCGACGGTGAAGTCCACGCCCGCGAGCGACGGCGCGCCCGCCTTGGCGTAGGTGAGGGCCACGTCCGCAAACCGGACTGCGCCGCCCGGCTGCGGGGTCTTGGGCGCGCAGGAGGCGCCGCGCATGTCCGGCGCGATGTCGAGCACCGCGCTGACGCGGCCCGCGCAGGCCACGGCCTTGGTGATGGAGATGATGAGCGAGGCCATCTTCACCAGCTCCACCAGGATCTGGGACATGTAGTTGTACAGCGCGACCACCTGGCCCTGCGTCAGGATCCCCGCGTCCACGCGCAGCGCGCCGACGTAGATCAGCGCCACGATCCCCAGGTTGATCAGCACGTACGTCAAGGGGTTCATCAGTCCGGAGACCTTGCCCACCAGCTTCTGCAGGGCGGTCAGGTCGTCGTTCTTCTCGTTGAAGGCGCGCTCCTCTTCCTCCTCCTTGCAGAAGGCGCGCAGCACGCGCACGCCGGTCAGGTTCTCCCGCGTGGCGGAGAGGACCTTGTCCAGCTTCTGCTGCACCTTCTTGTACATGGGGATGCTCCAGAGCATGATGCCGAAGACCACGATGCTCAGCAGCGGGATCGTCACGACAAAGACCATCGCCGCCTGCCAATCGATCGTAAAGGCCATGACCATCGCGCCGAAGACCACAAACGGCGAGCGCAGCAGCAGGCGCAGCGCCAGGTTCACGCCGGACTGCACCTGGTTGATGTCGCTGGTCATGCGCGTGATGAGCGTGCCCGTGCCCTGCTGGTCCTGCTGGGTGAAGCTCAGGCGCTGAATGTGCGCAAAGAGCACCGAGCGCACCTTGCACGCAAAGCCCACGGAGGCCTTGGCCGCAAAGTACTGCGCCGTGATCGAGCACACGAGGCCCACCACCGCCAGCAGCACCAGCACCCCGCACATGCGCAGGATGTAGCCCCGGTCGCCGTTCGCGATGCCGGTGTCGATGATCGCCGCCATCACCAGCGGCACGAACAGCTCGAACGTCGCCTCCAGGAGCTTGAACAGCGGCCCCAGGATGCTCTCGAGCACATAGGTCTTCATGTAGACGAGAAGCTTCTTCATGCACATCCTCCCAACCGGGGCCGGCGGCCCCGCATTCCGTTTCCTCAGTATAGCACAGCCGGCGGAATACGAAAAGAATGGATTTCACATGCCATCCATAGTATAATCCTATGGGAAGGGAGGGGTGCGCAGGATGGACTTTCGGCAGCTGCTCTATTTTGTCACCGCCGTGGAGGAGGGGAGCATCAGCGCGGCGGCGCGCAAGCTCTTCCTCTCCCAGCCGCCGGTGACCGCGCAGATCAAGGCCCTGGAGGAGGAGCTGGGCTGCACGCTGCTGGTGCGCGGGGCGCGCGCGGTGCGCATGACGGAGGAGGGCCGCCTGCTCTACGACCGGGCCAAGGCCATGCTCGCCCTGCGGGAGAGCGCCGCCGAGGAGATCGCGGGCCGCGTGCGCTCGGGCGGGGGCACGCTGCGGCTGGGGGTGGTGTCCTCGGTCGCGGGCACGCTGCTGCCCGGTTGGCTCGCCGCGTTCCACCGGGAAAAGCCGCGCGTGGTCTACGAGCTGAGCGAGGAAAACACCTATCATCTTCTGGACATGCTCCGCAGCGGCCTGCTGGAGGTGGCGCTGGTGCGCACGCCCTTTGCGGCCGAGGGCCTGGAGGCGCTCCCCCTGCAGGTGGAGGAGCTGGTCGCGGTCGGCCGGCGGGAGCACCTGCCCCCCGGCGGGGAGGTCGCGCTGGAGGACCTCGCCCAGCGGCCGCTGCTGCTCTACCGCCGGTGGGAGCACATCGCCCTGCGCCTCTTCGCGGAGCGGGGCCTGACGTCGCGCCTGCTGCTCAAGGGCGACGGCGCGAACACGATCGCGGCCCTTGCGGCGCAGGGGCTGGGCGTGGGGCTGCTGCCGCAGAGCGCGGCGCAGTCCTTTGTCGGGGAGGGGCTGGCCGTCTGCCGCATCGAGGGCGGGGCGATCCGCACCACCGTCACCGCCGTGCGCCGCGCCCGCGCGGAGCTTACGCCCGCGGCGCAGGCCTTCTGGTCGTTTCTCGAGGGGCTGGGCTCGCCGGAGGCGGCGCGCGCAAAAGACGAAGCGCCCGCGCAAGAAAACGCGCCGGCGCGGCAACCCTAAGGATAAGCGCGGGCCGGGCGCCCGCGGGAAAGGACGGAACGCAGATGAAACCCAACAATCCCTTTGCCGCCGGATGCAGCGCCATGAGCTGGGAGACCCAGGACGGCAAGCACCTCTTCGGCCGGAACTTCGACTTCAACCGCATGGCCGGGCCCACGCGCGTCACCTTCGCGCCCGCGGGCTGCGCGTACCGCACGCACGAGCGCGGCGCGATGCGCCGCTCCGCCCACGCGGTGGTGGGCATGGGCCTGCACATGCCGGGCCTGGGGCCCCTCTTCTACGACGGGGGCAACGACGCCGGGCTCATGGGCGCGCAGCTCTACTACCGGGAGCACGCGCAGTACGCCAAAGAGGCGCGGGAGGAGACGGAGCCCTTGCAGCCGCCGGCGCTGGTGACGCACCTGCTGTCGAGCTGCGCGAGCGTGCGCGAGGCGGTGGCGTGCCTGCAGCGCGACCACACGCTCGTGGACTGGCCGCTGCTGGGCGCGACGCCGCCCCTGCACTGGATGTTCGCCGACCGCACCGGCGCCTGCGCGGTCCTCGAGCCCGACGCGGACGGCCTCCACGTCTACGAAAACGGGCTGGGCGTGCTGGCGAACAGCCCCTCCTTCCCCTGGCACCGGACGAACCTGCTCAACTACGCGGGCCTGCGCGCCCGGGACCACGGACCGGTCCGCCTCTCCCGCGAGGAGATCGCGCCCTGCTTTTCCGGCAGCGGCCTGCAGGGCCTGCCCGGGGACTTCAGCTCGCCGTCGCGCTTTGTGCGCCTGTGCTTCCTGCGCGCGCTGACGCCGCGGGCCGCGGGCGAGGCGGAGGGCGTGACGCGCCTGATGCACCTGTTCGCGAGCGCGGCCTTCCCCCTGGGCGCGGCCGAGGTCGGGGAGCCGGGCGAGCCGATCGAGAGCGACGAGGGCGTCGTGCCCTGGGACTACACGATCTACACCGCCGTCTTCTGCGCGGAGTCCGGGCGGTACTACTGGACGAGCTATGAGAACCCGCGCGTGCAGTTCGTGGAGCTGTCCGCGCTGAAAAATCTCACAGAGATGGCGCAGTTCGACCTTGGGCGCGCGCCGGACTTCCTCTGCCGCACGCAGGGACCTTGCGCCCAGCGCGCGCCTGCGCTAAAATAGAGAGGAAAAACGATTCACGAGAGGAGAGACACGACCATGGCCCTGCTTACGTTCAACTTTGAGAGCCAGTACCTCAACAACAACCATGAGATCTCCGTCATCCTGCCCGACAAGCCCCGCGAGGTCGAGCCCGCCGCCTTCTACGGCAGCGGAAAGAAGTACAAGGTCCTCTGGCTGCTGCACGGCACCTTCGGCGACCACAGCGACTGGATCCGCAAGAGCAACATCGAGCTCTACGCCTGCGAAAAGGACCTCATCGTCGTCATGCCCAGCGGCCTGAACGCCAACTACGCCAACTGGGAGCGCTTCTCCATCGGCTACAACATGTACGACTACTTCCTCAAGGAGCTCATGCCCCTGATCTACGGCTGGTTCCCGGCCTCGGACAAGCGGGAGGACAACTTCATCGCCGGCCTTTCCATGGGCGGAACGGGCACGCTCGTCTACGCGCTCAACCACCCCGAGCGCTTTGCCGCGGCCGCGGTGCTCTCCTGCTGCCCCTTCCAGATGGGCTTCACCAACGACGCCAACCTGGACGACCGCTCCCGCGGCATGGTCGAGAACCGCGGCGGCCTTGCGGCCTTCCAGGCCAGCTACGAGAACACCTGGGGCCTTGTGGACAAGCTCGCCGGGTCCAAGGACCTGCCCCGGTTCTACTTCGCCATCGGCAAGGACGACTTCCTCTACGAGTCCTACAAGACCTTCAAGGCCCACGCCAAGGAGATCGGCTTTGACGCCACGTTCGAGGAGTTCGACGGCTACAAGCACGAGTGGCGCTTCTGGGATCTGACGATCCAGCGCGCGCTGGACTTCTTCGGCCTGGACGAAAAGGGCGCGGGCAATCCCTTCTAAACAAAAACAAGAACCGGCGAAAAAAGAGGCGCCCGGCGCTTCGCGTTTGCAGCGAAGCGCCGGGCGCCCGTTTTTTTTGTGTGCGGCTCAGAGGTCCTCGGGGTCCTGGCCGTAGTAGGCGTCCTCCCCGTGCTTGCGGAAGTAGTGGCGCTCCATCAGCGGCCGGCCCGCGCCCGGGCACTGGGGGTTGATCTGCATGGTGACGTGGGACATGCGCGCGATCTCCTCCAGGACCACGGCGTTGTAGACCGCGTCCTCCACCGTCTCGCCCCAGGTGAAGGGGCCGTGGCAGTTGACCAGCACCGCGGGCGTGCGCAGGGGGTCGCGGCGCTTGGTCTCAAAGGTCTCCACGATCACGTTGCCGATCTCCGTCTCGTAATCGCCGGTGATCTCGTGCAGGGAGAGGGCGCGCGTGCAGGGCACGGAGCCCAGGAAGCAGTCCGCGTGCGTGGCGCCCAGGCACGGCAGCGAGCGGCCCGCCTGCGCCCACGCGCTGGCGAAGAGCGAATGCGTGTGTACAATGGCGCCCACCCGCGCAAAGGCGCTGTAGAGCCTAAGGTGCGTCGGCGTGTCGGAGGAGGGCTTGTAGTGCCCCTCCACAACCTTGCCCGCAAGGTCGATCACCACGATGTCCTCCGGCCGGAGGGTTTCGCAGGGGATGCCGCTGGGCTTGATAGCGATCTCCCCGCTGTCCCGGTCGATGGCGCTGACGTTGCCCCAGGTGTAGATCATCAGGCCACGGTCCTTGAGTTCGTGGTGCGCGCGGCAGACACGATCCTTCAGTTCTGCTCTGTTCATGGACGAATGACTCCATCCTTTCCCTTCCCAAAGATAGTGAGAATCCGGCGCGAATTTGCACCGAATCCCTCCCCATTGTACACATTTCCTTAAAAATTGCAAGCAGTCCTGCAAATTTACATTTTATTAACAGAAAACGGCGAAGGAGTCTATTGAATGTTTATGCAGAAAAGCGTATAATTACGCACATCATCTTGATCGGAGAAGGGGGACTCGCCATGGTGAAGGCATCGATTGTCGGGGCAACCGGGTATGTCGGCGCGGAGCTTGTGCGTCTGCTCAGCCAGCACCCGCAGGTTGAGCTTGTATATTTATCCTCTCAGTCCTATGAGGGAAAGGACATCGCGGCGCTGTATCCGTCGCTGCTGGGCACGGTGCGCAAGGAGCTGGTCGCGCTGGACGCGGAGAAGTTTGCGGCGGAGTCGGACGTGGTGTTCACGTCCCTGCCGCACGGGGCCTCCGGGGAAGTGATCCCCAAGCTCTACGAGGCGGGCACGCGCGTCATCGACATGTCCGGCGACTTCCGCTATGACGACGTCAAGACCTACGAGGCGTGGTACGGCGTGACGCACGCGCGGCCGGACCTGCTGGACGTTTCGGTCTACGGCCTGCCGGAGCTGCACCGGGAGGAGATCCGCGCGGCGCGCCTTGTGGGCAACCCCGGGTGCTACACGACGTGCTCGATCCTGGCGGCCGCGCCGCTGCTGCGCGACGGCCTCGCCTCCCGGGAGAACGTCATCATCGACGCCAAGTCCGGCGTGACGGGCGCGGGGGCCAAGCCCAGCGCGAACTCCCACTTCTGCGAGGTGGACGAGAGCCTGAAGGCCTACAACGTCGCCCGCCACCGCCACACCTCCGAGATCGAGCAGGAGCTGACCAAGGCGGCCGGGGGCGAGGTGCTCGTCTCGTTCACGCCGCACCTTGTGCCCATCAAGCGCGGCATCTTCGCCACGGTGTACCTGAACCTTGCGCCGGGCGTCGGCGCGGAGCAGGTCCGCGCCTCGTTCGAGGCGGCCTACGCCGGCGAGCCCTTCGTCACCCTCATGCCCGAGGGCCAGCTGCCCGAGGTCAAGCACGTCACCGGCTCCAACCGCTGCGCGATCGGCTTTGTGGTGGACGAGCGGCTGCACCGCGTGGTCGTGTGCGCGGTGCTGGACAACCTGCTCAAGGGCGCGGCGGGCCAGGCCGTGCAGAACATGAACCTGCTCTTCGGCCTGCCGGAGACGATGGGCCTGCCGACGGCGGCCCTGTGCCCGTGAGAAGAAGGAGGGGAAACCAGTGGAGAAAAAGAACGGGGGAAGCCCCCTGTACAGTGACATTCTCGTGGAAAAGGCGAATATCCTGATCGAGGCGCTGCCCTACATCCAGACCCTTTCGGGCAAGACCGTGGTCATCAAGTACGGCGGCAACGCCATGGTGGACGAGGAGCTGACGACCAAGATCCTGCAGGACGTGACGCTGCTCAAGTATGTGGGCGTCAACCCCATCCTGGTCCACGGCGGCGGGCCGGACATCAACGCCGCGCTTTCCAAGATGGGCGTGGAGTCCAAGTTCCACAACGGCCTGCGCATCACGGACAAGGCGACCATGGAGGTCGTGCAGATGGTGCTGGCCGGCAAGCTCAACAAGAACATCGTCTCGGCCTTAGGAAGCCTGGGCGGCAAGGCCATCGGCCTGTGCGGCAAGGACGCCGGGCTGCTCACCGTCGAAAAGAAGCCCGCAAAGGACGGCGTGGACCTGGGGTACGTGGGCAACATCGTCTCGGTCAACGTCAAGCTCCTGGAGCTCCTCGCGCACGACGAGTACATCCCGGTCATCGCGCCCGTGGGCGTGGACGCGCAGGGCGAGAGCTACAACATCAACGCCGATACCGCCGCAAGCGAGATCGCCGCGGCCCTGAAGGCGGAAAAGCTCGTGTTCCTGACGGACGTGGACGGCATCCGCATGCAGGCGGACGACCCGGCCTCCCTGATCTCGGCCGTGTCCGTCAGCGAGGTGGGAAGGCTCATCGCTTCTGGCGTCATCACCGGCGGCATGATCCCCAAGGTGCAGGGCTGCGCGCGCGCCATCGAGAAGGGCGTCTCCCGCGTGCACATCCTCAACGGCACCATTCCCCACCCCATCATCCTGGAGATCTTCACCGACAAGGGCATCGGGACCATGGTCCATGCCGACGACGACGTAGAAAGGGGGACCAAGGCGTGAACCTCAACGAAATCCGGGCGCTGGACGAACAGTATTACATGAACACCTTCGGCAAGCGCCTGCCCGTGGCCTTTGACCACGGACAGGGCGTGACGCTCTACGACACGGAGGGCCGCGCCTACACCGACTTCTTCGCGGGCATCGCGGTCAACGCCCTGGGCTACAACCACCCGGCGGTGACAAAGGCCATCGTCGAGCAGGCGGGCAAGGTCTGCCACACCTCCAACCTCTACTACATCGAGCCGCAGGCAAAGCTGGCCAAGCTCCTTTGCGAGAACAGCTTTGCAGACAAGGTCTTCCTCGGCAACAGCGGCGCCGAGGCCAACGAGGGCGCGATGAAGCTGGCCGTCAAGTACTTCTATGAAAAGGGCGAGGACCGCTACGAGATCCTGACGGCGCGCAACTCCTTCCACGGACGGACGCTGGCCACCATCGCCGCAACCGGCCAGGAAAAGTATCAGAAGCCCTATGCCAAGCTCCTGCCGGCCTGCGTGCGCAACGTGCCCTTTGGCGACCTTGCGGCGCTGCGCGCGGCCGCAACGCCGCACACCGCGGCCGTGATGCTGGAGGTCATCCAGGCCGAGGGCGGCGTGGTCGTGGGCGAAGCGGACTACATCCAGGGCGTGCGCGCGCTCTGCGACGAGCTGGGCCTGCTCCTGATCGTCGACGAGGTGCAGACCGGCATGGGCCGCTGCGGCGCGCTCTTTGCCCACGAGCTCTACGGCATCGTGCCGGACATCATGACGCTGGCCAAGGCCCTGGGCGGCGGCGTGCCCATCGGCGCGGTGCTGGCCAAGGCGGAGGTCGCCGCGGCCTTCCACCCCGGGGACCACGGCTCGACCTTCGGCGGCAACCCCCTGGCCTGCGCGGCGGCGCTGGCGGTGGTGCAGACCCTGCTTTCCGAGGACCTGCCCGCAAAGGCCAGGAAGACGGGCGCCCATCTGAAGGCGCAGCTGCAGGCGGTCGCAAAGAAGCACCCCGCGGCCGTCCTGGACGTGCGCGGCGAGGGCCTGCTGCTGGGCATAGCGCTCGCGCAGGACGTTGCCGCCGGGGAGGTGGTCGCAAAGCTTCTGGAGAAGGGCTTTGTCACCGGCACGGCCGCGGGCAACGTGCTCCGGCTCCTGCCGCCCCTGATCCTGGAAGAGGCGGACTGCGGCGCGCTCTGCCGCGCGCTGGACGAAGTCCTCGGCGAATAAAGGAAGGAGAGATCGTCCCATGGATCTTTTGCAATACAAGCCCAAGGCGCAGTTTGCGCAGCGGCACCTGCTGACCCTGCAGGACTACACGCCGGACGAGATCCTGCAGGTGCTGTCCCTTGCGGCCAAGCTCAAGCTGCAGCGCAAGCTCGGCATGGACCAGACGCACATCCTGCGCGGCAAGAACGTCGCGCTGATCTTCACCAAGCCCTCCATGCGCACGCGCGTCTCCTTTGAGGTGGGCGTCCAGCAGCTCGGCGGGCACGCGCTCTACATCAGCGGGCCGGAGATCGGCCTGGGCACGCGCGAGTCCGTCTACGACGTGGCCAACGTGCTCAGCCGCTTTGTCGACGGCATCATGATCCGCACCTTCCACCAGAGCGACGTCGAGGGCCTGGCCAAGTACGGGCAGATCCCGGTCATCAACGGCCTGACCGACGACTACCACCCCTGCCAGGTGCTGGCGGACCTGCTCACGCTCTACGAGCACAAGGGCGCGCTCGCGGGCAGGAAGCTCGCCTTCGTCGGCGACGGCAACAACATGGCCAACAGCCTGATGATCATCTGCTCCAAGCTCGGCGTGGACGTGGCCATCGCAACGCCCGCGGCCTACGCGCCGCAGGCGGCCTACGTCTCCTGGGCAAAGGAAAACGCCAAGGCGGCCGGCTCCACCGTGACCATCACCACGGACATCGCCGAGGCGCTCCGCGGCGCGGACGCGGTGTACACGGACGTGTGGGCCTCCATGGGCATGGAGGCGGAGACCGAAAAGCGCGCTCGCGACTTTGCGGACTACCAGGTCAATTCCGCGGTCCTGAAGCTGGCAAAGCCGGACGCGATCTTCCTGCACTGCCTGCCCGCGCACCGCGGCAGCGAGGTCACGGACGAGGTCATGGACGGCCCGCAGTCCGTGGTGTTTGACGAGGCGGAGAACCGCCTGCACGCGCAGAAGGCCGTCCTGGCCCTGCTGATGGGCGCAAGGTAGCGCGCCCGCGCCGCGCAAGAGAGGGGGAGAGGAGAACATGGTCGTAGACATCAAGGAGGCGACGCCCGCGGACGCGGAGGCGATCCAGGAGATCATGCAGGACGCCTTCCACAAGTACGAGCGGGACCTGGGGATGACCGGGCACGTCAAGGCCCTGCAGGAGACGATGGAGGACATCCGCCGCGACATCGAGAAGAAGACCGTGCTCGTCGGCTTTGTGGACGGGGTCGCGGTGGGCTCGGTGCGCGTGGAGATCATGGGGGACCTGGCGTACCTTTCGCGCTTCGGCGTGCGCAGCGCGATCACCAAGTCCGGCATCGGCGGCATGCTCATCGACCGGGTGGAGGTGCTCTGCCGGGAGCAGAGCGTGCGCGCCATCGCCCTGCACACCTCCTCGCGCATGTTCGGCCTGATCCGCTTCTACTACGGCCACGGCTACTTCATCCACTCCACGGACGAGTCCCGCGGCTACATCCGCGCGCTGCTCGTGCACGAGCTGGAGATGCCCGGAAACTACGACCTTGCGCCCGTGATGAACCGCTAAGCGCGCCGCGCGGCAAAATTTGTTGAAAAACCCTCCCGTTCGTGGTATCCTGAAGGAAAGAAACGCACGAATAGGAGGGATGTTTTTCATGACGGCTGGACTTTGGATCGTCGGGGTGCTGGCGGTGCTGCTGGCGGCGCTGTACATCCGCGTAAACCAATACGGCGCGCCGCCGGTCAAGCTCCTGCTCAAGACCCTGGCGAGCCTGGCGTTTGTGTGCCTGGGTCTGCTGGGCGCGGCGCGCGCGGGCGGGGCCTATGCGTGGCTGGTGTGGGCCGGCCTGATCCTGGGCGCGGCGGGGGACGTGCTGCTGCAGTTCATGGACTGCCGGCCGAAGGAGCGGGAGCCCTTCTTCCGCGCGGGCCTTGGCGCGTTCCTCATCGGGCACGTGTTCTACATCGTGGCCTTTGCGCTGCTCGGCCGCGTGACGGGCTGGGCGGTGCTGCTGGCGGCCGTGCTGTTTGCGGCGCTGTTCCTGCTGCAGTTCCCCGCGCGCATGGACCTGAAGGGCCAGAAGGTCCCGGTCTACGCCTACGCCGCGGTGATCAGCGTGATGACGGCGTTCGCCGTCCTCTCCTTTGGCGCGGGCGCGCGCGGCGCGCTGGTGGGCCTGGGCGGCATCCTCTTCCTCGTGTCCGACGCGATCCTGGCGCTGATCTTCTTCAGCCCCCTTCGCGGAAAGCATCTGCCCACCTGGAACCTCATCGCCTATTATGCCGCGCAGATCCTGCTGGCCCTCTCCATCGCCGTGGGATAGCGCGCAAAAACAGCGGCCCGGGGAAATTCGCCCCGGGCCGCTGTTTCCGAACAATAAAATCAAAAGCGCCGCCCGCTGAGCCAATTCTCAACAAACAGCACCTTTGCAACGAAGACGATTATAGCAGGATGTTCGGCTTGATTCAAGATTTCTTTCCAAAGTTCCAGAAAAATTAACAATTCTCCCCGCCAGGACCGAACGAGCGCGCGCCTGTCGACAAATGATGCGCCGCCGTGGTATAATGATAGGCGAATGTTTGGGGAGGAAGAGTATGCACAGATTTTTTTCGGAAGACGGCGCCTCGATCCGCGGGGAGGAGCTCAAGCACCTGCGGCAGGTGCTGCGCCTCGCGCCCGGGGACGAGATCGAGGTGCTCTGGGACGGCAAGCGCCTGCTGGCGGAGCTGACGGAGGTCGCGGCGCAGGCGGCGGCCTTTGCCGTGCGGCAGGAGCTGCTGGACCGGGAGCCGCGCTGCCGCGTGACGCTCTACCAGGGCCTGTGCAAGGGCGAAAAGATGGATTTCCTCGTGCAGAAGTGCACGGAGATGGGCGTGCACGCCGTGGTCCCGGTGGAGATGGCGCGCAGCGTCGCGCGGGCCGACCGCGCGCAGAAGAAGACGGAGCGCCTGGCGCGCATCGCGCGGGAGGCGGTCAAGCAGTGCGGCCGCGCGCACGTGCCCGAGGTGCTGCCCGCGCTGGACTTTGCCCAGGCGCTAGAGCGCATGCGGGAGCACGAGCTGCTGCTCATGCCCTATGAGGAGGGCGGCCAGCCCTTTGCCGGGCGCATCGCGGCGCGCTCGGTCGGCCTGCTGATCGGGCCGGAGGGCGGCATCGCGCCGGAGGAGGCCGAGGCCGTGCGCGCCGTCGGCGGCCAGGCCATGACGCTGGGCAGCCGCATCCTGCGCACGGAGACCGCGGGCCTTGTGGCCCTGACGCTCACGCTGCACGGCGCGGGCGACCTGGGGGGTGAGTAGATGCAGCGCGTTGCCTTTATGACGCTGGGGTGCAAGACGAACCAATACGACGCCGAGTACATGCGCGAGCAGTTTCTGCGCGCGGGCTACGCGCCGGTGGACTTTGACGAGATCGCGGACGTCTACGTGGTCAACACCTGCATGGTGACCGCCACGGGGGAGAGGAAGTCCCTGAAGTACGTGCGCCAGGCCGCGCGCAGGAACCCGCAGGCGGACATCGTCGTGGCCGGGTGCGTGGCCCAGCACGAGGGGGAGAAGCTGGCCCTGCCGGGCGTGCGGCTCATCGTGGGCAACGCCCGGCGGCGGGAGGTCGTGCCGCTGCTGGAGCGGGCGCGGCGGGAGGGCCGCGCGCTCTGCGCCGTGGAGGACCTGACGAGCGCGCCCTTTGAGCCCCTGGACGTGCTGGCCAACGAGGGCCACACCCGCGCCGTGATGAAGATCCAGGAGGGCTGCGACAACCGATGCGCCTACTGCATCATCCCGGAGGTGCGCGGGCCGATCCGCTCGCGGAGCCTTTCGGACGTGGCGGCCGAGGCGCGCGCCCTGGGCCAGGCCGGCTACCGCGAGGTCGTGCTCACGGGCATCCACCTGGCCAGCTACGGCCGGGACTTCCGGGACGGCACGACGCTGCTGGACGCCATCGAGGCCGTCTGCGCGGCCCAGGGGGTCGAGCGCGTGCGGCTGGGGTCGCTCGAGCCCGCCTGGATCGACGGCCCGTATGCCCAGCGCATGGCGCGCAGCGAAAAGCTCTGCCCGCAGTTCCACCTCTCGCTGCAGTCCGGGTGCGACCGGGTGCTCGGCGCCATGCGCCGGCGGTATACCACGGCGCAGTTCCGCCGCGCGGTGCAGAGCCTGCGGGAGAGCTTCCCCGGCTGCGCCGTCACGACGGACGTCATCACCGGATTCCCCGGGGAAACCGAGGCGGAGTTCCAGGAGACGATGGACTTTTGCCGCGAGATCGGCTTTGCGCGCCTGCACGTCTTCCCCTACTCCGAGCGGCCGGGCACGCCCGCGGCGGACTTTCCCGGCGCGGTGCCCGTATCCGAGCGGGAGGCGCGGGCGCGGCGGCTCATCGCCCTGGGCCGGGAGACGGAGGGCGCCTATGTGCGCAGCCTCCTGGGCCGCGCGGTCGAGGTCCTGATCGAGGAGGAGGAGACCGGGTACTCCCGGGAGTATGTGCGCGTGCGCGTGCCCGGCGCCAGGGAGGGCGAGATCGTGCGCGCCGCCGTCGAGGACGTGCAGGGACAGACCGCCGTCGGCCGGCCCCTTGCCTGAGGAAAATCAATCGAGGAGGAAGAGAAACATGGATTGCCTGTTCTGCAAGATCATCGCGGGGGAGATTCCCTCGACCATCGTCTATGAGGACGCGGACTGCATCGCCATCCGCGACATCAACCCCCAGGCCCCCACCCACGTGCTGGTCATCCCGCGCGCGCACTACGCGAACCTGACCGAGGCCGCCACGGCGGACCCGGCCCTCGTCGGCCGGCTGATGCGCGCCTGCACCGAGGTCGCCAAGCGCGAGGGCGTAAGCGAGGACGGCTACCGCGTCGTGACGAACATCGGCGTCAACGGCGCGCAGAGCGTGCAGCACCTGCACCTGCACGTGCTCGGCGGCGTCAAGCTCACCGAGCGCATGGCGTAAACGCTTCGTTCACAGAAAATTTCTTTGGAAATCGCGGACGGGAGACTGGATTTCTCCCGTCCGCTATGCTATACTGATAAAGCACAGCCCATTGGGGCGCTGAATGCATGACTGAGCCGCCTAATGTATGTTTTTTGTAAAGCAAGGGCCCCAACCCTTGACAGAATCCCTTCTTGGACGGTATAATAGTATGTATTCATTTATGCCCGGTGTGGCATCACGGTATGCGCGAGGGGAGGGAAAGCAATGTCTGAAATCCGCGTTGGGGAAAACGAATCCCTGGAAAGCGCTCTCAAGCGTTTCAAGCGCAAGTGTGCCCGGTCCGGCGTACTGGCCGAGGTCCGCAAGCGCGAGCATTACGAGAAGCCCAGTGTCAAGCGCAAGAAGAAGGCTGAGGCAGCAAGGAAGCGCAAGTACTGATATCGCTTTCGCAAACAGACGCCCCGTGCAAACGGGGCGTTTTTTGTGCCCCGGCAAAAAGACGGACCCGCGCTCAGCGGCGAAGGAGGGTGCAACAAGGATGCGGTTTTACAAAATCCAGGCGGAATGGTTTGCGCAGCTGATGCAGCTGCAGCGGGCATATAAGGCGGAGATCGGAGAGCCCGCGCCCACGGAGGCGGAACTTAAGAACCTGCAAAGGGCCATCGAAGAAGGACAAATCCAGTTTTACGGATGCGTCTGCGGGGACGCGCTCGTCGCGTGCTGCTCGATCTGCGTCACCTACTCGACGTTCCAGTACGGCAAGTCCGGAATCCTGGAGGATTTTTACATCTGCCCGGCGCACCGGCATCGGGGCATCGCACGGAAGCTGGTCGCCTTTGCGCGGGAGCAGAGCGGCGTGGGCGCGCTCACGGTGGGGTGCGCGGATTGCGATGTGCAGATGTACCAAGCCATCGGGTTTCGGACGCGCCTGGGAAATCTGCTGGCCTTTGAAGCGTGAGCGGGGGCACGGCGCTTTGGGACGGCCGGACGCATCGTTTGCGCGCGAAAAACGACGCTGCGGGCGCAAGGGCCTTCCTCGGCGCGGCGCTTTGCGCTATACTAAGAGGATCCAGAAAACGCAGAGGGAAGCGGGGCGGAACGAGCGTGATCGAGAACTTTTTGAGCGGGGGCGCGGGCATCGAGCCGATCGCCGGGGCGCTGTTTGCAGTGGGCGTCATGTTGCTGCTGGTCGAGGCGGTGGGGCCGGGCCTCGGGGCCAGCGGATTCCTCGGCGCAGGGTGCGCGCTGGCCAGCTTCCTGCCGGACGCCGCGGCCGGCAGCGAGCCGTGGCTGACGGTGGTCCTGGCCGGGCTGGGCGGCGCGCTGATGCTGCTGGACTCGCGCGCCGCGGGCTTTGGGGCCTTTGGCTGGGTGGGCCTGGCGCTGCTGATCGCGGCGCTGGGCCTGGGCGCGGCGACCGTGCAGCAGTTCCTCTTCACGCTCTGCGGCGCGGCGGCGCTCAGCGCGGCGGCCGTGCCCGTGATGCTCCTGCGCCTGCCGCACTCCGCCGCCATGGCCAAGATCCAGCTGGACGAGCGGCTGGAGACCGGCACCGGCCGCGCGGCCCGGACCCTGCCCGAGCCCGGCGCGCGGGGGCGTGCCTGCGGCGACCTCAAGCCCCGCGGGCCGGTGGAGATCGCGGGCGAGCGGTACGAGGCGCGGGCCGAGCGCTTCCTCGAGAAGGGCGCAGCCGTGCGCGTCGTGCGGCGGGAGGGCGAAACGCTCGTCGTCGAGCGCGAGGAGGCGGAGTGACGGCGGGGGCGCGGTTCGGAGACAGCGGACCGCATCCCCGCCGTTTGGCAGCCCGCGCGCGTTGCCGCGGAAAATTCGGCGGACAGCATTGTCGGCCCGTGACGGTTATGCTATAATCAACATATCATTTTGTCCGAACATTGGGACAGGGAACAATGAGGAGTTCACCTATGACGCATGAGGAGCTGCTGACACACATCATCCATTGGCGAAGGGACCTGCACGCCATCCCCGAGATGGGGAACAGCGAGTGGGAGACCAGCGCCTACATCGAGCGCGCGGTGGGGGAGACGCGGCCCGACAGCGCGTGTACGCTCGCCGGCACGGGGAAGAAATTCGTCTACCGCTGCGGCCGGGCCGGCGCGCCGGCGCTGGCCTTCCGCGCGGACATGGACGGCCTGCCGGTGACGGAGAACAGCATCTATCCCTACCCCTCCCGGCACGCGGGCATGATGCACGCCTGCGGGCACGACGGGCACATGAGCGCGCTGCTGGCGCTCGCGCACATCGCCGGACGGATGCGGGACGAGGGACGGCTGGAGGTGGACGTGGTGCTCCTCTTCCAGCCGGCGGAGGAGACCACCGGGGGCGCGGCGCGCATGATCGAGGAGGGCGCGCTGGAGGACCCGCACGTGTGCGCGGTCTTCGGCTTCCACCTCATGCCGCAGGTGGACGCGGGGACCATCGCCCTCTCGCCCGGGGGCGTGATGGCCGCCAACACCGAGTTTGACCTGACCTTCCGCGGCACGCGCGCGCACGGCGCCATGCCGAACCTGGGCGCGGACGCGGCCGCGGCCGTGGCGCAGGCCTACCTGGCGCTGCAGACCTTCATGACGCGCGCCGTGCCGCCGACCGAGCCCGCGGTGCTGACGTTTGGGCACATGGCGGCGGGCAACCTGCGCAACATCGTCGCGGACGAGGGAATCCTGGAGGGAATCCTGCGCTCCTACGACGACGCGATGCAGGAGAAGCTCGTCGGCGAATTCCAGCGCGTGGCGCGGGCGGCGGCCTCGGTCTACGGGGTGGAGGTCGGCTTTGCGCAGCACTGCTACTACCCGCCGGTCGTCAACGACGCGGCCCTGGTTGCGCGCGTTATGCCCCTGATCGACGCGCACGCGCCGCAGCAGCCGCTGCTGACGGCGGAGGACTTCTCGTTCTTCTCCAAGGCGCGGCCGGGCGTCTACGCCTTTGTCGGCGCGGGGGACGACGCCCGCCGCGCGCCCCTGCACAGCGACCGCTTCGACTTTGACGAGCGCGCGCTCCTGCCGGCGGTGGATTGGTATACCCGCATCATCGAGACTTTTGCCAAGGAGGACTGAACGCGCAATGGGCCTGTTTACTGGATTCATCATGGGCAAGAGCAACCGCCCCGACTACACGCCCGACATGATGCCAAAGAACCGCCTCGAGCTGTTCTTTGAGATGCTGAAGCTGAACCTCTTGAACCTGCTGAAGCTGAACCTGATGTACTTCGTGTTCTGGATTCCCTTCTGGCTGTGGACGTGGCTGCACCTGCAGGTGCTGCTGAACCTGAGCACGGAAAACTACACCGCCTTTGTGCAGGACGGCTACCTGTCGGTCTACCTGCTGGGCCTCGTGCCGTGCGTGCTCATCACGGGCCCGGCAAAGGCCGCGATGAAGTACATCACCCGCAACTACGCCCGGGACGAGCACGTCTGGCTCTGGAGCGACTTCCTCGGCGCGATGAAGGCGAACTGGAAGCAGGGCCTGGCCATGAGCACGATCAACGCCGTGTTCCTGTACCTGTTCTTCTTCGGCCTGTCGTTCTATTCCTCCATGAGCGAGAACACGGGCAGCTACCTCTACCTGTTCATGCAGGTGGTGCTGGTGATGATGGGCCTGGTCTTTGCGCTGATGAACCTCTACATCTGGCCGATGATGGTCACCTACGACCTGAAGCTGACGCAGATCCTGCGCAACTCCATGGTGCTGGCGCTGGGGCGCCTGCCCTGGAGCGTGCTGTTCGGGCTGCTCACGGCCCTGCCGCTGGTGATCTCCGCCATCTGGATGCCGTTCCTGGCCTGGTACTTCTTCATCGGGTACGCGTTTGCCTCCTTTGTCAACTGCTCCTACACCAACGCGGCGTTTGACAAGTTCTTCAACTCCCGCATCGAGGGCGCGGAGGTCAACCAGGGCCTGCGCAAGCCCGACCCCGAGGAGGAAGAGGACGACGAGTGGGAGGACATCGACCCCGACGACGAGGACGACAAATGACGGCCTACGGCGCGTTCGCCGCGCTCTACGACCGGCTGATGGACGACGTGGACTACGAGGCCTGGGCGCGGCACTACGCCGCGCTCATCCATCTTGCGCCGAACATGCGCGTTGCGGACATGGCCTGCGGCACGGGGGAGATCGCCCTGCGCCTGGGGAAGATGGGCGCGCGCGTCACCGGCGTGGACCTTGCGCCCGAGATGATCGCCCGCGCGCAGGAGAAGGCCCGCGCCTGGGGCGTCCCGGCGGCCTTCGCCGTGCAGGACATGCGCGACTTCGCCCTGCCCCGCCGGGCCGAGGCCGTGGTCTGCGCCTGCGACGGCGTCAACTACCTGCGCACGCTTTCGGACGTGGACCGCTGCTTTGCGGCGGTCTTTGCGGCGCTGCGGCCGGGCGGCGTCTTCGCCTTTGACATCTCCGGCCCGGCGAAGCTGCGCCGCATGGCCGGGCAGATGTACGGCGAGGACCGGGAGGACGTGACCTACCTTTGGATGAACGAGTGGAGCGAGGAGGCGCGCACCCTGCGCATGAGCCTGACGTTCTTTGCGCGGGAGGCGGACGGGCGCTACCGCCGCTTTGACGAGGAGCACGTCCAGCGCGCGCACGAGGTCGGGGAGCTGCTCGCCGCCCTTGCGCGCGCCGGGTTTGCGCAGGGGCGCGCGCTGTCCGGCATGACGATGGAACCCGCGGGCGCGCAGGACGAGCGCATCCACTTCACCGCCCGGCGGCCCGAGGCGTGAGACCGGGCCGCTCGGCGCGGCAGCTTGTTTTGGGGAAAGGATAGAGAATGGATCAGATACTGCACATTTCGCTGGAGGGCGGCCAGGCGCGCGCGCTTGTCGCCTGCTCGACGGACCTTGTGGAGGCGGCGCGCCGCACCCACGACCTGAGCCCGACGGCCTGCGCCGCCCTGGGCCGGACGCTGACGGCCTCCGCCATGCTCGGGGCCATGCTCAAGGGCGCGGGCGATTCCCTCACCGTGACCATCCGCGGCGGCGGGCCCATCGGCGCGATCGTGTGCGTCGCCCGGCCGGACGGCGTGGTCAAGGGCTACTGCGACAACCCGCAGGTGGACCTGCCCCCCCGGCCGGACGGCAAGCTCGACGTCGGCGGCGCGGTCGGCCGCGACGGGCGCGTCACCGTCGTCAAGGACCTGGGCCTGCGCGACCCCTACGTCGGGCAGACGCGCCTCGTCTCCGGCGAGATCGCTGAGGACATCGCCTTTTACCTGACCGCCTCCGAGCAGACGCCCTCGCTGCTGGCCCTGGGCGTCATGGTCGAGGGCGGCCGGGTCGTCGGCGCGGGCGGCGTGCTCGTGCAGCCCCTGCCCGGCTGCCCGGAGGAGACTCTGGCCCGGCTGGAGGCGCTCGCCCCGCACCTTGCCAAGGTCTCGGCCATGGCCCGCGCCGCGGGGAACGCGCAGGAGCTGGCCAAGGCGGCGCTTGCGGACTTCTCGCGCGAGACGCTCGAGGCGCGCCAGCCCCGCTTTGCCTGCGACTGCAGCCGCGAGCGCATCGAGCGCGCGCTGCTCTCCATGGGCGAAACCGAGATGCGCGGCATGATCGCCGAGCAGCACGGCGCGCAGGTGAGCTGCCACTTCTGCAACAAGGTCTACGACTTCACGGAGGCGGACCTGCTCGCGCTGCTGGATGAGGGCAAGGCCGAAGGGGGGACGAGGGCGTGACGGGCATGGACGAAAACGACCTGTGCTGCGAGCAGGTCGAGCTGCACGAGGACGCCATCCGCACCGCGCGCCAGGCCCTGACCGACCCGGAGACGGTCGCGGCCCTGGCGGACCTGTTCAAGGTCCTGGGCGACCCGACGCGCATCCGCATCCTGCAGGCGCTGCACGACACGCGCCTTTGCGTCTGCGACATCGCCGAGACCCTGGGCATGACGCAATCGGCCATCTCCCACCAGCTGCGCGTGCTGCGGCAGGCGCGGCTCGTGCGCGCCCGGCGCGAGGGGCGGTCCGTGTTCTATGCGCTGGACGACGACCACGTCGCCCACATGTTCGAGCAGGGGCTCCTGCACGTTTCCGAGTGACGGCAAACAAAGCCGCCCGGCGAGGGAAGGTTTCCCTCGCCGGGCGCTTTTTTGTTTGGCGAAAGAAAAATGCGCGTCTTCACGCGAAGAACACGCAGCCTTCACGCGGCCGGCACGCCATTCAAATTCTGGAAAAAGAAGGTTCATGGGATGTTCATACAGGCACCACGTAGGCCCTCTATACTTCTCCTAGGCAGCAAAAAAGGCGCTGCAAACCCCGAAATCTTGGGCAAAAGAGGTGCAGGCAATGGACAAGGACAACAAGACGGGCCAGCAGAAGGACCTGAACGCCCTGCTGGGGCTGGAGAAGAAGCCGCGCAGCCCCAAGCGCATCGCGGCGATCGTCACGGCGTGCGCGGTGGCGGCGGCCGGGCTGGGCGCGGGCGGGTACTTCGCGGTGACGTCCTACTTCGGCGCAGGGGACGAGGCGGGCAGCGTCACCTACCGGCGCTACACGGTTGAGCGCGGGGACGTGGTGGTGGGCCAGAGCGAGAGCAGCTCCATCTCCCTGGACCGCGAGACCGTCACCTTCCCGGTTTCGGCGACGGCCGAGGAGGTCTATGTGCGGGAGGGGTCCAGCGTGCGCGCGGGCGATCCCCTGGTCCGCATGAACGTCGAGGACATCGAGACGGGCCTTGCCAGCTATGAATTGCAGCTCGACATGGTGGGCCTGGAGCTGGAGCAGGCCAAGCTCAACCAGCAGAGCCAGCTGCTCGCGGCACAGCAGCAGATGGAGTCCACGCAGCAGAGCGGCGAGCTGGCCGCGGAGAACGCGGCGCTCACCGTCACCCAGCTCGAGCGCGCGGTGACGGAGGCGGAGGAGAACCTCGCGGACAAGGAGCAGGAGCTTACGGACTGGACCGCCTGCCTGGACACGCTCGAGGAGGACCTGGTCACCCTGGAATACTACGAGGACATGGCCGAAGAGCACCAGATGGACACCGAGGGCAACACCTGGACCTCCATCCTCTCCGACTTCCAGGAGTACTACCAGGAGACCTACGGCACCATCGACTCCATGGACGCCCTGGAGGAGGAGATCGCGCTGACGGAGGAGGAGCTGGAGGAGGCCCGGCTCGCGCTGGAGGAGGCGCAGCTGAACCTGACCACCGGCCGCCTGAACGCCGAACAGCAGGAGGAGAGCGCCCAGTCCAACGCGGACATCGCCACGAGCGAATACGAGCTGACGGAGGTGGAGCTCGAGCAGGCGGTTGAGGCTGCGCAGGAGACGTACGACGAGCTCGAGGACCAGATCGAGGAGGTCCGCTCGCTCCTGAGCGACGACGGCATCGTCTACGCCGACTGCAACGGCCTGGTCGCCTCAATCAGCGTGGAGGAGGGCGACGACGTCGAGGTCTTCATCGACGAGGACACCAACCTCATCCTCTCCTACGCGACGATCCTGACCATGACGGACATCTCCTCCGTGTACGTGCCCATCACCATCTCCGAGGAGGACATCCTGAACGTGTCCATCGGCCAGGAGGCGACCGTCACCATGAGCGCCTTCCCCAACCAGACCTTTGCAGCCGAGGTGGACACCATCACCGTCGAATCCGCCCGCTCGGGTGCTGCGACCGTCAGCTACACGGTCAACGTCCGCTTTGCCGAGGAGAACACGCTCGACATGCTCGAGGGCATGAGCGCGGAGGTCACCCTCGTGCAGCGCGCGGCGCGGGACGTGCTCTACGTCAACGCCCAGGCCGTCACCTTCTCCGGCGGGATCTCGACCGTGCTCGTGGAGGGCGCGGACGGCCAGGCCGAGGAGCGCGTGGTCGAGACCGGCTTTACGGACGGCATGTACGTCGAGATCGTCTCCGGCCTAACCGAAGGGGAGACGGTCCTGGTGGAAAGTGCGGTGAGCGCGGCATGATGCGGTTTGGCGAGGTGCTGCGCCTGGTCTGGATCAACCTGATCGGGAACCGGAACCGGATGCTCATGACGTCGCTGGGCATCGTCGTGGGCGCGGCGACGATCGTGCTGGTCATCGCCGTGGGCCAGGGCGGCCAGGCGGACGTGGCCGACCAGTTCAAGAACCTCAACGCCGGCGCCATCGAGGTCACCGCCACGGACGAGGCGCCCATGGGCGAGATGATAGACATGATGGGCGGCGGAATGCCCGGCGGCGGGGGCGGGATGCCCTCCTTCGGCGGCGGGGGTGGCGGAATGCCCGGCGGCGGTGGGATGCCCGGCGGCGCCAGCGCCCTGTCCGGCACGCGCATGACGGAGGAGGACGTCGAGGACCTCAAGGAGCTCGTGCCCAACCTTGCCGAGGTCACGATCCTCATGAGCGGGGACATCGAGGTCTTCGGCGGGGAGCTGGAGGAGGCCGTGACCGCGACCGTCGTCGGCGCGCAGGAAGCCTACCAGGACGTTTCCAACCTCTCCGTGCTCTACGGCCGGTTCCTGACCGATGAGGACGAGAGCGCCACGAACTACGTCGCCGTCATCGGCTACGACCTCGCGGAGGAGATCTTCGGCTCGGCGATGTACGCCTACGGCGACTACCTGGAGATCGAGGACAAGAACTACGAGATCGTGGGCGTGCTCGAGCAGATGGGCAGCGTAAGCTCCGGCATCTCCCCGGACTCGGCGGTCTACATTCCGTATTCCACGGCGGAAAAGTACGTCTTCGGGACCACGGTGGAGCCGACCATCGCCGCCGTTGCCGAGGATGTGGAGGACGTCGAACAGTGCATGGCGGACATCGAGGCGGTGCTGACGGAAAACTACCCCGACGCCTACTTTGAGGTGACGGACGCGGGCTCGGCCATGGAGGCGGCCTCCTCCTCGGCGGATACGCTGGCCATGCTGCTGCTGGCGGTGGCGTCCATCGTCTTTGTCGTGGGCGGCATCGGCATCATGAACGTGCTCTTTGCCTCCGTGCAGGAGCACACGCAGGAGATCGGCATCCTGCGCGCCATCGGCTGCGCCCGGGGCACGATCCTGCTGGAATTTCTGCTGGAGGCCAACTTCGTCAGCCTGCTGGGCGGCCTTGCGGGCGTGGGGCTGAGCTTTGCCGTCATGCCCGTGGTCGAGATGCTCGGCGTCCGCTGCGAGGCCAGCCTCTGGGGCGCGGTGCTCGCCTTCCTGTTTGCGATGCTCACCGGCACGGTGTTCGGCTTCTACCCGGCCTGGAAGGCCTCGCGCCTGGTCCCCATTCAGGCGCTCAACCTCAACTGATTGCAGGAGGGAGATTTGCAATGAAACGATCGAATGCGGCGCGCACAGCGTGCCTTGCGCTGGCCCTTGTGCTCGCGGCGGCGTGCCTTGCGGGCTGCGAAAGCGCCCAGGGCGGCGCGGCGGACTTTGGCGGCGAAATGCCCGAGGGAATGGAACCCCCGGAGGGGATGGAACCCCCGGAGGGGACCGGCACCGGTACAGTCGGCGGCACCGGTACAGCCGGCGGCGGGGCGCAGAGCCAGACGCTGCAGGTGGAGGTCGCTGAAACCGTGACGGGCGAAGTGGAGTCCATCGTCGGCAACGAGGTCACCCTCCTGCTCACGGACGGAACCGCCGCCCCCGCGGAACCCGAGGCGGCCGCCACCCCTGCTGCAACGCCCGCAGCCTCCGAAGCCCCTGCGGAGACGGAGGACGCGGAAGCCGCGCAGACGGAGGAAACCGAATCCTCTGGTCAGGCGACGGCCACCTATCTTCTGCCCGTGGGCATGCCCATCGGCACCGGCGACTACAGCACGGTGAGCACCGGCATGGTGCTTGAACTCTCCCTGGATGCGGACGGGGATGTCGTCGCTGCAAGCGTCCGCTGAAAATAAAGACCCCAAAAAGGAGGCTCTCTGCATGAAAAATAGGAAACTTCTCTCCATCTTCCTGGCGCTGGCCCTGCTGCTGGCGGGATGCGCGTCGACCACGACCATCGTAGAGGAATCCCCCGAAGCGTCCGAGACCGCCGCCGAATCCCCGGCCGCGAGCGAAGAAGCGGAGCCCAGCGAATCCCCGGCGGCAAGCGCGGACCCGGAGGCATCTCCCGGCGCGGGCGGCGAACCCGGCGCGGGTGGCGAACCCGGCGCGGGCGGCGAACCCGGCGCGGGCGGCGCCCCCGGCCTGGGCATGGAGAACATCGTGCTCGGGCGCGTGACCGATGTGACGGAGGGAACGGTGACGATGGCTCTGCTGGAGCCCGCAAACCTGCCTGAGGATGCAGAGGCGTCCACGGAGACCGAAGAGGCGGCCGAATCCGAAGAGGCGGCCGAGAGCGCCGCGCCGGAGTTCGTCTTTACGGTCGATGCGCTCGAGGAGACGGGCGAAACCGCGGAGTACACCCTGGAGGAGCTCTCCGCCGCCGTGGAGGGGGAGGCCGAGATCGCCGAGGACGCGATCCTGCAGCTGACGCTGGACGAGGACGGCGCCATCGCGTCCGTCCGGGTCCTGGATGCGGAAGCATAAGGGGGCAGCGGCGTGGAGGATAGGACGAACGTCATCCACATCGAGAGCCTGAGCCGCTCCTTCCGCATCGGGGAGAGCGAGGTCCAGGCGCTCAAGAACGTGAACCTGACCGTGAACGAGGGGGAGTTTCTGGGAATCCTCGGCCCCTCGGGCAGCGGCAAGTCCACCCTGATGAACGTCATCGGCTGCATGGACACCGTGCAGAAGGGCGAGTACCACCTGATGGGCCTGCCCATCCAGAACATGAACGACGCGCAGCTCACCCTCATCCGCAACCGGCTGATCGGGTTCATCTTCCAGAAATACTTCCTCGTGCCCAAGTATTCGGTCCTGCAGAACGTCATGATGCCCCTGCTGGTGCGCGGGGTCTCGCACCGGGAGGCCATGGAGCGCTCCCTGGAGAAGCTGGACCTGCTGGAGATGAAGGAGCGCATCCACCACCGGCCGAACGAACTCTCCGGCGGCCAGCAGCAGCGCGTGGCGATCGCCCGGGCCCTGGTGGGGGAGCCGAAGCTCCTGCTGGCGGACGAGCCGACCGGCGCGCTGGACACCAAGACCGGCGCCGAGGTGCTGGCCCTCTTTGAGAAGCTCAACGCCATGGGCAACACCATCGTCATGATCACCCACGACCTGAACGTCGCGCAGCACGCGCACCGCATCGTGCGCATCATCGACGGTGTGCTGCACGAGGAGGCGGGCTGAGCAAGGCCGCAGCGCAAGCGCCCCATGCGGAGAAATCCGCATGGGGCGCTTGTCTGCCAAAGCGGCGCTAGATCTCGGAGCAGGAGTCGCGGATGACCAGCGACGGGGCGAAGACCTGGTGGTAGGGGGCCAGCGCGGGGTTGTGCAGGATCTTGAGCAGGGCCTCGGCCGCCTGCGCGCCCAGGGCGGCCTTGGGGTGGACGATCGTGGTGAGCTTGGGCTGCACGGCGGAGGCCAGGGCCGCGTCGTCGCAGCCCACGACCGAGATGCGAGCAGGCACCGAGAGGCCCCGCGCCCGCAAGGCCTCCACCGCGCGCGCGGCCACCGCGTCGCTGTAGCAGAACAGGCCCGTGATCTCCGGGTTTTCGCGCAGGATGCGCTGCAGCTGCGCGCCCAGGTCCGCGGCCTCGTTTTCGATCACCGGGGCGACGTAGTTGTGCTGCAGGAGGTAGTCCTCAAACCCCAGCGCGCGCAGGAAGGCGTCGTGCCGGGCGTCGTCCCCGATCATGGCCAGGTAGAGGTGGCCGCACTCGGCAAAGTGCTGCGCAGCCAGGGACCCGGCGGCCTTGTCGTCGAACACGGCGAAGGAGGCGTCCACGTCGTCCAGCGCGCGGTCGAGCAGCATCAGCGGCACGCGGCGGTCCGCCAGGCTCCGCAGCGCGGCGGCAAGCCGCGGGGAGGGGCAGTCCTGCGCGGGGCCGGGCCGGAGGATCACACCCGAGGCGCCGGCCTGGGCCGCCTCGTCGATGCAGGAAGCGGCCGTGTCGTCGCTGCCCTGCGTGTTGTGCAGCACGCAGGTCGCGCCGTAGCGCCGCAGCACGCCCTCGATGCTCTCCAGGTAGTCGGGCGCAAAGGTCCGCTCCCGCAGGTCCAGCAGCACGTCGATGCGCAGGGGCTGGCCCGCGTGCGCGGCGCGCACGAACGTGCCCCGGCCCTGGAGCTTGCGCAGCAGCCCCTCGTTGACCAGCAGGGCCAGCGCCTCGCGCACGGTGACGCGGCCCACGCCGTAGCGCTCCACCAGCTCCGACTCGCTCGGGAGCTTGTCCCCGGGCCGGAGGCGGCCGGCGGCGATGTCCTCGCGCAGGAGGGCGGCCAACTGGAGGTACAGCGGCGTGTCCAGGGTTCGGTCGAGCATGGGGAACTCCTCCTTCTTATGCGCCTTGGGCGCTGTATATGGATGCTTGTGGTTCTCTGCCTCCATTATACCAAAACCCGGGCCCGCTTTCCTAGCCCCAGCTGCGCATTTTTTGCCCGCGCGCAAAAAAAGCGGGGGAAAGGGGCGGTTTCCCCTTCCCCCCCGCAGCGCATGGAGGAACAACAGATGGGATGGAACGGGTTGCGCGGTATGTACGGCAGATCTTAGGTCGTGCTCGAGCAGGTGCGGCAGGTGCTGCACGTATTGCAGCTATTGCAGGTCCCGCAGGTGTTGCAGGTGCTGCAGGCGCAGGCCGGGCGGTTTGCGGGGTCGGCGCAGGGGTTCTGCGGGAAGATGGGCAGGGAGAAGAATTCGTCGCAGACATTTTCCGCGAACTCTTCGCAGGGCGGGACGGAGCAGAACCCAAAGGACGGGATGAGCATCTCCACCTCGGCGATGACCTTCAGGATCACGGTCACGCAGATGGTCAGCTCGAACGTGTTGTTGCTGCAGTAGCGGCCGGAGACGCAGATCGCGCTGACCAGGGACTCCATCGTGAAGGGGACGATGCTGTCGTCCGGGATGCAGAGCATGACGTCCTTGTTGACGGTGACCGAGCCGTGGCCGATGCCCTCGCGGCAGTTGCCGTCCGTAAAGAGGATGTCGATGGGAATGTCCACCGCGCACCGCACGCGCGCAAAGCCCGGGCGGTCGCAGATGCGGTCGATGATCAGGTTCCGGATCGTGCCCACATAGCCCGAGGAGCGGCAGCTCTCAAAGCAGATGGGCGGGGTGAAGGGCTGCGCGCAGTCGCAGTCGCACACGGGCGTCATGTCCGTGACGGTCACGCAGACCTTTTCGAGCTGCTCCTGCTGCATGCACGAATCATAGACCTTCTTGACCTGGACGCAGACCTTTTCGCGCAGACCCTTGAGGTCGCCCTTGATCGGCCCAGGGCAGTTCTCCTGGTTGCAGTTCTTGTACGAGTAGAACGACATGTCGGCTTGCCTCCTTAAGATTTTCCGGTCGTGGGGGATTCGGTTGACACAGGCATCATATGCCGCAGCCGGAATGTGTGTTACAGCAAAGCAGAGCGGCGACGGAGAATTTGCGCGGGCGGCGGCGCCGGCAATCGCCGCGCCGCGCCCGCCCTGCAACAAAGCCGCCGCGTGCGCCGTTTATGTAACGTCCATGCAGGATTTTGCAGGCGGGGGAGCGCCGAAAAAATGGCGGCGCGCGCCGCGGCTTGCAGGAAAATGCGCCCCGGCCGAAGAATATTGTAATCTCCGGTCCTGCGTCCCTGCGCGGCCGGGAAAAATGGAGAATACGGGGGTTGTCGGATGCGCGCTTCGTCCTTACGGTTCCGATTTCTGCTGAACATGCCGCACGTGATGCGCTATGTGGTCATCGCGCTGCTGGTGGCGGCCTTGGCGGGCGGCGTGCTGCTCGCGGTGCGCGGGTGCGCGCCGGGCGCGGCCTCGCTGGAAGGGGGCGGCACGGCCGTGACCGGCGTTAGCGCCCAGATGACCTTCTGCGCCCTGGGCGACGCCTTTGTCGCCTTTGACGGAACCTATGCCCGCGCCTATGACGGCCGCACGGCCGAGCTCCTCTGGGAGCGCTCCCCCGATCAGTCGGACGGCTATTCCTGCGCCTCGAGCGATTGGCTGCTGGCGCTCTACAAGGCGAACTCGCTCTACGTCTACGACACGGCGGGCAACGTGGCCTTCTCCGTCTCGCCGCAGAAGGAGATCGCGCGCGTCTCGGCTGGGCACAGCCGCGTGGCCGTGCAGTATGCGGACGACACCATCGAGGTCATCGACAGCACGGGCAAGAGCGTGGAGACCCTCACCCCTTCCGACGGCACGCTCGTGGACTTTGCGCTCTATTCCTCTTCCGATCTGCTCTACGTGCTCATGCTGGACGCCAGCGGCATCCTGCCCCGGTCCGTGCTCAACATCTATCAGCCGGGCAAGCTCCTGATGGCGGGGTATTCCACGACGGACCAGCTCTATTACCGCGCGCTGATGAGCGGCAGCTCCGTCTACATCGTCGGCACGCGCACCGTCGACGGCCGCAGCACCAGCGACACCACGGAGACCAGCGTCCCGATCTACGGCTGGACACTGCGCGACGCCTGCGCCGGGGACGAGCTGCACATGCTCTTCACCCTCTCCAGCCAGCAGGAGAACCCGACCACCCTGCGCGTCCTCACGGGCACCCAGACGCAGGACCTGCACATGCCCGCGGGCTGCACGGACCTGTGCATGGGCACGCGCAGCGTTTACGGCTTTGCCGGGCAGACGGTCTATTCCGTGCCGCTGGCCGGCGGGGCCACGAGCGTCAGCTCTCTGCCCTATGCGGTGGAGGACGTGCTCTGCCGCCTCAACAACAACCGCGTTCTGCTCTCGAGCGCGGACCAGGTCTACCTGGTAACCCTCCCCTGAGGAACAGGAGGACATCGCCTTGCTCAACATCATCGACTATGCGATTCTCGCCTTTTTCGCGCTCTCGCTGCTGGTGGGGCTCTACCGTGGCTCGGTCGCAACCGCGCTGAACCTTGTGGCCGTGGGCGCGGCGCTGCTCGTGGCCAAGCTCTGCTATCCCCTGGTCTCGGAATGGATCGCCGGACACGAGACGTGGATGAACTACCTCGTCTACTTCTCGGAGGGGTCTTCCCACATCACAACCGAGATGATGGAGTATGCCCGCACGGACCTGACCTCACTCACGCAGGAGCAGATCGCGCTCGTCATCTCCAACGCGAACTTCACGCCGCCCTTTGACACCTACCTGGCCAACAACGTCGCCGGCCTCGTCTATGCCGGCACCTACAACACGCTCTTCGACTACTTCAACCAGACCGTGGCCGATGCCTCGCTCAACACGATTTCCTTTGTGCTGCTGTTTTTGTTCACCTACGTCGTGGCCTCGCTCCTGGTCACGCTCGTCAACCGCGTGTTCAACTTCCCGGTCCTGCGCATACTGGACGGCGTGGTCGGCGGCGCGCTGGGGCTCGCGCGCGCGTTCCTGCTGCTGATGGTGTTGGTGACCATGATCCCCCTGGCCGTCAACATGCTGCAGATCGATTTGATCACCGACATGGTGGAGCAGTCTACACTGCTGAATTTCTTCTACCCGGATAACTGGTTCTTTGGCTGGATTCGCTCGGTGCTGTAGAAAAAACGGCGCGGGCTCCGGTGCGCTGCACAGGGGAGCCCGCGCCGCATTGCGCCGGCGGAAACGGGGAAAGGCAAGAGAAAGAAATGACCGAGATTCGCTATACCGTTCGCTTCGAGAGGCGTTCGTCCATCGCCCTGCGCGTGGGCGAGGACGGAAGCGTCCAGGTGCGCGCGCCCATCGGCTGCCCGCGCGCGCAGATCGAGGCCGCCCTGGAGAAGCACGGCAGGTGGCTCCGCGCGCGCAGGGAGGATGCAGCCCGCGCGCAGGCCGCGCGCCATGTGCGGCCGGAGAGCCTGCCCTTCCTGGGGAAGCGCCTACCCGTGCGCCCCGCGCCCGACGGCATTGCGCGCCGGACGGAGGCGGCCTTCCTGCTGCCGGAGGGCGACCTTGCGTCGCTCCTGCCGCAGATCGCTGCGCTCTATGCACAGGCGGCGCGGGAGCTGCTGCCCGCGCGCGTGGCGCACTTTGCCGGCGCGTTCGGCGCGCGCCCGGCGAGCGTGCGCATCACCGGTGCGGCCAAGCGCTGGGGGAGCTGCTCCCGCGCGGGACGGCTCAACTTCTCCTGGCGGCTGGTGGCCGCAAGCCCCGCGGCGGTGGATTCCGTCGTCATCCACGAATTGACGCATCTGGAGCACTTCGACCACTCGGCGGACTTCCGCCGCCTCGTGCGCGCGCGCACGCCGGACTTTGACACCTGCGAGTGGGAGCTGCGCGCCCTCGCGCAGAGCCTGGAGCGCGAGGGACTGCGCTAGAGGTCCTGCGGCGCGAGGAAGTCGTATTCCTTCAGGTGCTCCGTCAGCAGGCAGAGGTATTCTCGGTGCACCGGGTCCGCCCAGAGCAGGCGCAGCGCGGACTTGACCGCCGAGACGAACGCCGGGGAAAGCCCCGCGATGCCCGAGCTGTACAGCGGGCAGAGCGGGCGCGCGCGCAGGTCCATGCGCACGGTGAGCCGGTCGCCCTTGACAAAGGGGACCAGCGGGAAGAGCCGGCAGGCGAGCGGCCGCATGGGCCGGGGGCAGGGCATCCGGCAGGTCAGGAGCGGCACCGGCTCCCCGGCAAAGAGCAGGTGCGAGGGCAGAAGCTCCATCCACGCGCCCTGGCGCGCGTAGAGCGGGGCCTCCTCCGGGAAGAGGAGCATGCCCGCGACCGAGTCCTCGTCCGGGCTGTCCTGGCAGCAGGCCGCGCCGCAGAGCGCGCCGCAGTCCGTGGAAAGGGGCGTGACCTGCTCGAGCAGGCCGCGCGCGGCAAGGAGCGCTTCCTTTGTGGTCATGTGCATCGCCTCCGAAAACGAGAGAATGAGAAAAGGGGGAAGGGCCTTGAACGAGTTTTACCTCGGGGATGCGCGGCAGGGACTGCAGCGCCTGGCCGAGCAGGGCCGGCGCGTGCAGCTCTGCTACCTGGACCCGCCGTATCTGACGGGGCGGGACTTTGGCGCATACTGCGACCGGTTTCCCTCCGATGAGGACTATTATGCCATGATGCGCGCCGTCCTGCAAGGCGTATACGAGGTCCTGGACGCGCGCGGGAGCCTGTTTCTGCACATCGACTGGCGCACGCACGCGCGGCTGCGCCTGCTGCTGGAGGAGATCTTCGGCGCGGAGGGCTTCCGCAACGAGATCGTCTGGTGCTACCGCAGCGGCGGGCGCGCGCAGACGCACTTTTCCCGCAAGCACGATACGCTCCTCTTCTTCGCCAAGTCCCGCGGCGCCTATTTCGACGCCATGCAGGACCCGCTGCCCCGCGCCGAGGTCCGCAGCAACCACATGAAGCGCGGCGTGGACGAGGACGGCCGCGCCTACCGCGCGATCCGCTCCGGCGGCCGCCTCTACCGCTATTTCGACGACGAGGGCGTGCCCGCCAGCGACGTCTGGACCGACATCCCGCACCTGCACCAGCGCGATCCCGAGCGTACCGGCTACCCTACGCAGAAGCCCCTGCGGCTCCTGGAGCGCATCGTGCGCTGCGCCAGCCGCGAGGGGGACGTGGTGCTGGACGCCTTCGCCGGCTCCGGCACCGCGCTGGAGGCCGCCTTCCGCCTGGGCCGAACCTTTATCGGCATGGACTGCGCGCCGGAGTCCCTCGCGACCGTGCAGCGCCGGCTCCCCGACGCGCCCCTGCGCGTGATCCGGCTCTAGCGCGCCCGCGACCCGCCCCACCCCGGCCTCCCTCGACGTGTGTGGGAAAGGCGAGGAAGCCCTTTCGGGCCCCCTCGCCTTTCCCACAAGGCCCCCGCAGCAAATCGGGCCGCCTTGCGGCGAACCGATTTGCAACGGGGGCCTTCTCTCGTTTTGCCGGCGCAGCGGGGGAGCGGCGGGGGGGCGCGGG
>CAJFMX010000022.1 GCA_904393115.1 uncultured Clostridia bacterium | reverse complement strand
GGTATGGGGAAGGGATGGCGGGAGGCGGAACGGGTACGGTCAAGCGGGGAGATTCGCCTGGCGGCGAATCTCTGGATACGCGGTGCCGGCAGGGCCGGCGCCAACGAAAAATGGCGGGGAGGGGGGAGGTTGGGCGGGCATGGGGAGAAGGCGGAGAGAGGAGGAACGACATGAGCGATTCGTTCACGGTGGACGTAGTGGCCACGCCGCACCTGGACCTTTGCGGGGCGACGGCGCGGGACATGCAATACCGCGAGGCGAACGGGAAATACCCGGCGGCCTCGCGCTCGGCGGTGGCCAAGGAACAGGAGAAGCTGAACAAGTTCCTGCAATACGTCAACGAGAGCTTCATCATCAAGGGATTCTCCAAGGCGAGCGTGCAGGCGCGCAGCCCGGTGCGCGGCTACACCTCGGGCAACACGGCGCCGGCGCTCGTCAAGGAGACGCCGGAAGTCCTGTGCGACTTTGACCTTTCGCACGGGGAGAACGCGCAGATTCTGGTGCTGTTCTCCATCACGGGCAATGGGGCGAGCAACCCGGGTTCGCAGGCGGTGCTCACCTGTGTCATCAAGGAGAACGGCACGGCCGCAGCGACGTTTGCGCAGAAGCTGGACGGCGCGAGCACGATTTCCGCGCCGTTCCTGCTCATCAACCGGGAAAAGGGTGTGACGAACATCGGGGTGGAGGCAAGCGTATCGGGCGGAGAGATCGCGGTGGCGCGCTGCGGCGCATTCGCCTCGGCCCTGGTGTTGGAGTGAGAAGCGGAGGAGGGAGCGCATGGCGAGCTACGACAAGAGCAAGGATGCGAACTACACCCTGGCGGTGCAGTCGGCGCTGAAGACATTGGGCGCGAACCTGGGCGCGGGCGGCGTGGACGGCAAGTGGGGCGCGTACACGGAGCGCGCCTACCAGCAGAACCGGCAGGCGGTGGACGCGCTGGTGAGCGGGCTGGGATTCACGAGCGCCGGGAGCTTTGCCGGTGCGGAGGCGGGCGGAGGGCTCGCGCCGCAGTTCACGCCCCAGCTCGTGGACGTGCCCGAGCAGAGGAGCTTTTCGGACTGGCTGGCCGTCGGGCAGGAGATCTACGCCGCGCAGTACGAGGCGGGGCGCCAGAGCGCGCAGCGGCGCCTGGAGGCGGCGCAGGCGGCCAACGAGGAGAACCGCGTGCAGTCCGCCGCGCGCCTGGAGACGGCGGCAAATGCGCGGGGCTTCGGCCGCTCGAGCTACGCCACGGACATGCTGCAGCGCAACGAATACGAGGCGAACCGCAACGAGGCCGCCCTGCAAGGAGACTATGCGGATGCGCTCCTACAATTGGAGGCAGGACGCAATGCTAGCGCCGCCCAGTACGCGGGAAGCATGTGGCAGAGCCAGCAGCAGGCCGTGCTCGAGGCGCAGCGCTTCAATGCACAGCAGAGCCAGGAGGCGGCGCTGCGCCAGTGGGAGGCGGAGAACGACCTGCGCAAGGCATATTACGAGGCGAGCGCGGCCTACGCAGCAAACACATCGGGGAGCGGGCGCTCGTCGTCGGGGAGAAAGTCCTCTTCCTCCTCGAGCAAGAAGGTGTCCAGCGCGGTGCTGGAAGAGGAGAAGCGCGCGTCGAGTTCGAGCCAGCGAAGGACGGCGGGAATGGCGCGCAGGTAGAGGGAAGAGGAGGAAAAGAGGGGGCTACGGCCCTCTCTTTTTTGTGACGGGATTTTTTCCCAGGAGCCTTTGCCGGCAGATCCCGGACAAAGGAGCAGAGAATCCCGGCAAGGGCTGGGCTGGGGAGGCGAAGCGGCGTTCTGGCAGCGGAGAAGGCGGGCGCTCGGGGGAGGTTGCCGGAGGGGGGCTCCCCTCCGGCGGGGTTTGCGCGGGGGAGAGGGGAAGCGCGGAGGGAGAAGAGTTTGCCTGCGGAGCGATTTTTTGCGCGGGCCGGGAATAGGATGAAAGGGGAGGTGAGCGCATGCAGCGGGAGAAGTGGACGCGGGAGGCGCGGATCACGCTGGACGGGTCCGGCCGGCACCTGGCGGTGCGCGGGCATCGGGGTATCCTGACCTATGGGCTGCGGGAGCTGCGGCTGCGGCTGGAGGGCGGCACGCTCCGCGTCGAGGGCGAGGACCTGGCGCTGGAGGAGATGGACGCGGAGGATCTGCGCGTGACCGGGCGCATCCGGTGCGTGCGCCTGGAGGAATAGAGAAGGGGGAAACGGCCTTGGGCTGGGTGCGCATCCGGATTTTGATTTCGGGGGTTGGCGGCAGGCTGGACGACATCGCGCGGGCGGTGCGGGTGCGGCGGGCGCGGGCGGTGCCGGGCGGCGTGGAGCTGGACGTGCGCGCGGGGGACATGCTGCGCCTGCGCGCGGCGCTGCGGGGCAGCGGGGCGCGCGTGCGCGTGGTCAAGCGCTACGGCGCGCTGCGCGCGCGGGCCTGGGCGCGGGGACACGCGGCGCTACTGGCGGTTGGGGTGCTGGCGCTTGTGCTGCTCTACGGCGCGTCGAACCTGGTGCTGCGCGTGACGGTCACGGGCGAAAAGGACGCATCGCAGGAGAGGCAGATGAAGGCGCTGCTGGAGGAGATGGGGCTGCGCCCCGGAGTCTGGGCGCCGGGCGTAGACCGGGACGGGATCGCGCAGGCGGTAAAGCGCGAGTTTTCGGGCTTGGTGTATGCCGGCGTGCGGCGCAGCGGCTTTGGGACGATGGAGCTCTATGTCGTGCAGGCCACGCCTGCGCCGGAGGTGTACGACGATCGGGCGCGCGTGGACGTCGTGGCGAGCTTTGGCGGGCTGGTGACGCGGGTGGTGACGCTCTCCGGCGAGGCGCTGGTGCAGCCGGGGGACACGGTGGTGCCGGGGCAGGTGCTGATCCGGGGGACCGAGGCTGCGCCGCACGCGGGGGGCGAGGTTACGGCGCGGGTCTGGGCGCAGGGCGTGGGGGACGCGGCGCTCTTTTCCGAGGAGGCAGAGGACACCGGGCGGCAGGTGGTGGAGACGTTTTTGGAGGTGAACGGCGCGCGGTTTCCCGCGGCGCTGGAGATCCCGTTTTCGACCTACCGCGTGGAGGAAGAGGCGCAGGAGCTGCTGGGCGGGCTCTTCTACCCGGCGCGACTGGTGCGGCGGACGGTCTTGGAGACGGAGGAGAGCCTTGCGCGCCGGGACCCCAGGGCCGTGCGCGAGGAGGCGGGCGACCGCGCCCTGCGCGCGGCGCTGGAGGGATTGCCGGGCAATGCAACCCTTGTTGACAAACGGGTAGAATATAGTATGATAGAAAGTGGAAAGCTCCGCGCCACGGCGACGCTGGAGGCCGTGATGCAGATCGGCCGGGAGGCGGAGGCCGCGGCGCCCTGAGCGGGCGCGCAGCCCTGCGCGCGGGAAGAAAACGGAGGAATGGCAAGACATGTCGCTTTACGAAGGAGCGGAGGACGCAAAGCGCGTTCTTTCGGCCGACAATATGGACCAGATGGCGCTGCTCTTCGGCGCGCTGGACGAGAATGTGGAGACCGTGCAGCAGCGCACGGGCGCGCGCATCCGCGCCATGGGGACGGAGATCACGGTCACGGGCACGCAGGAGCAGGCGGACCTTGCCGCGACGGTGCTGGAAAAGCTGATCGCGACGCTGCGCAAGGGGGAAAAGATCGACAAATCCCGCATCAACTACGCGGTGGAACTGGCCAAGGAGGGCCAGGCGGACCAGATCGACGCCATCATGCAGGACGTGGTGGCGGTGACGGCGCGGGGGCGGCAGGTGCGCTGCAAGACGCTGGGCCAGAGGAAATACGTAAAGGCGGTCAAGGAGAACACGGTGACCTTTGCGGTGGGGCCAGCGGGAACGGGCAAGACGTACCTGGCCATGGCCATGGCGGTTGTGGCCTTTAAGAACAAGGAAGTGGAGCGGATCATCCTGACGCGGCCGGCGGTGGAGGCGGGCGAGAAGCTGGGCTTTCTGCCGGGGGACCTGCAGAATAAGGTGGACCCGTATCTGCGGCCGCTCTACGACGCGCTCTACGACCTGATGGGGGTGGAGAACTTCCAGAAATACGTTGAGCGCGGGGTGATCGAGGTGGCGCCGCTGGCATACATGCGCGGCCGGACGCTCAACGACAGCTACATCATCCTGGACGAGGCGCAGAACACGACCTGCGAGCAGATGAAGATGTTTCTGACGCGCTTTGGCGAGAACTCCCGCGTGATTGTGACGGGGGACCTGACACAGGTGGATCTGCCGGCTGGGAAGAAGTCGGGGCTCAAGGACGCCATCGAGGTTCTGCAGGGGGTGGAGGGCATTGCGATCTGCACCCTGACGCACCGGGACGTTGTGCGCCACAGCCTGGTGCAGGCCATCGTCAAGGCATACGAGAAGGCGAACCGGTGAGGCGCGCTGGCGCGCTGTCCCGGAAACGGACGTGCGTCCGTTTCCGGGAGGGGCCCGCTTTCCTTCGGCGCGCAGACGGCTGGCGCCGTCCGCGCGCCGAAGGGCCGGGCCCCGTGGGCCGCGGGCGCGCACTCGGCTGACGCCTCGCACACGTCCGCGGCCTGAAAGGAAGCGATTTCCGCCGTGCAAAGGTTGGAGGAACGGCTGGGGCGGTGGGTGCGAACAGGACGGGACTGGGGGTTCCGGTAGAGAGCGGAAATCGCCCCGCGCCCGCCGGCAAAGCCGCCGGGCACGATGGGAAGTCGGGAGGGGAGCCCCCCTCCCGACACCCTCCTCCGAGGGTGAATGCGGGTTGCGGGAAAGGCGGGGCGTGGGAGGGGAGTCGGGGTGTCAAGGAGGGGGCCGGCCCCCTCCTTGACAATCCTCCCCAACCAAAGCGGGGAGATTCGCCTGACGGCGAATCTTTTGGATACGCGGCGACGCTTCGCGCCGCCAACGAAAGGGGCGGGGAGCGGAAGGCTGGGCGGGCATAGAGAGAAGGATGGCAGGAGGCGGAACGGGTACGGCCAAGCGGGGAGATTCGCCTGGCGGCGAATCTTTTGGATACGCGGCGACGCTTCGCGCCGCCAACGAAAATGGCGGGGAGCGGAAGGCTGGGCGGGCATAGAGAGAAGGATGGCGGGAGGCGGAACGGGCACGGCCAAGCGGAGAGATTCGCCTGGCGGCGAATCTCTGGATACGCGGCGCCGGCGGAGCCGTCGCCAGCGAAGATTGGCGGGGAGCGAAGGGATTGCGAAGAGACGGAATGAGAACGGACAAGAGGAAAGAGGTCGCTGGGAGGCGAAATCTTTAGCATCGAGAGGAAACGCATCCGGGTGAGGGAGATCTGGATGCGAAAAAAAGAAGGAGGAAACGGGATGCGGCGCAAGGTACTTTTGCTGCTGGTTGTGGTGGCGCTGCTGACGGAAGCGCTGCTGGGCGGCGGGATCTATGCATTTCAGCGGGCGCTGCTGGCGGATCAGGCGGCCGAGCGCATGGAGGATGTTGCGGTTCTTTTGCTGGAGAACCTGGTGGACGAGGATCTGCAGGCGGAAGTGGACGAATGGGCGGACGCGCTCAACGAGCGCAGCGGCGGCTACCGCGTGACGGTGGTGGACGCGCAAGGGCAGGTTTTGGCGGACTCCGGCGCGGCGGCGGGGGAGATGGAGAACCATCTCGAGCGCGAGGAGGTACAGGAGGCGCTGCACAGCGGCGCGGGGCAGGCGCTGCGCGACTCGGCGACCACGGGCGAGCCGCAGCTCTACGTTGCGATTTCGGACGGGTCAAAGGTGCTGCGCCTTTCGCAGACCTTTGACCAGATCCGCGCGCTGCAGCGGCTGCTGCTGCTGGCGGTGTGCGGCACAGCGCTGCTGACGCTGGCGGTGGCCTGGGCGCTGAGCTATGCGGCGGCGCGGCGGGTATTGCGGCCGATCGAGGCGCTGCGGCAGGGCGCGGGGCGCATCGCGGAGGGAGACCTGAGCTACCGCATTCCCGCGCAGCCGGACGAGATGGGCGCCCTGGCGGGCGACTTCAACGACATGGCGGACAAGCTCTCCAAGTCCCTGCAGCACGAGCGCACGCAGCGCGCGCAGATGCAGGCGGTGCTGCGCGCGATCCCGGCGGGCGTCATCGCGGTGGACCGCGAGGGCGTCGTCTCCCAGATCAACCCGGAGGCGGTGCGCCTGCTGGGCCTGCGCAGCGGGCGCGTGGGCGAGAAGTTCGGGGACCTGGTGCGCGACGATCAGCTCGTGGACCTGGCGCGCAAGACGCTGGAGCAGAGCCAGGGGCAGACCGCGGAATGGACCACGGACCGCGTGCTCCAGGCGGTCTCTGCGCCCATCCGCGACGAGAGCGGCGCGGGAATGGGCGTGGTGCTGGTCATCAGCGACATGACGCAGATGCGCCGGCTCGAGCAGCTGCGGTCGGAGTTCGTCTCCAACGCGACGCACGAGCTCAAGACGCCGCTGACGGCGATCCGCGGCTGCATCGAGACGCTGCGCGACCCGTATGTGGACACGGCAAATCCTAAGATCCTCAGCGAGATGCTCGAGATTATGGACGTGCAGGGCGAGCGGCTGCAGGCGCTCATCAGCGACATGCTCGAGCTCTCGCGCATCGAGAGCGCGCCGGCGCTGGCCGACGAGCGGGGGGACCTGTGCGCCGCGGTGCGCGAGGCGGCCAAGGCCGTGGGCGTGCAGGCGGGCAAGGCGGAGATCACACTGCACGTCTCGGCCGAAGGGGAGCTGCTCTGCGGCGCGGCGGAGGAGCGCCTGCGCCGCATCGCGCAGAACCTCATGGAGAACGCCGTGCGCTACAACCGGCCGGGCGGCAACGTCTGGACTACGGTGCGGCGCGAGGGCGCGCGGGCCGTGCTCGCGGTGCGTGACGACGGTCTGGGCATCCCGGAAAAGGACCTGCCCCGCGTCTGCGAGCGCTTCTACCGGGTGGACAAGGACCGGTCGCGCAACTCCGGCGGGACGGGCCTGGGCCTGGCCATCGTCAAGCACCTGGTGCGGCGCTACGACGGGGAGCTGGACATCCGCTCCAAACTCGGGGAAGGGTCCACGTTCACGGTCTATCTGCCCATCCTGCGCGAGAAGGCGAACGCGGATCGGGAGGCGTGAGCAAGGCGCATTTTGCAGGGGGCGGCGGCGAAACCTTGTCCGCCGCCCCTTGCGCTCTGTTTTTTGGGCCCATGGGCCGGCAGCGGAAGGAAGAAGGGGGAAGAATGTAGAATGTAAGGAAGGAAAGTGTGCACAGTTCCCTCCCCCTTAGCGCGGGACGAAAAAGGAGGTTGGAGAAGATGGACGTGCGAGAGCGAACCATGGAATGGCACCGCGAGATGTTTTCCCCCTATGCCTGCGGCGACGACCGCCTCGTCGACCGGGAGCGGCCGATGGAGCCCTGCCCCCTGCGCACGGACTTCCAGCGCGACCGCGACCGCATCCTGCACTGCAAGGCCTTCCGCCGGATGAAGCACAAGACGCAGTGCTTCCTCGCGCCGGAGGGCGACCACTTCCGCACGCGGCTGACCCACACGCTGGAGGTGGCGCAGATCGCCCGCACCGCCGCGCGTGCGCTGCGCCTCAACGAGGACCTGACGGAGGCCATCGCCCTCGGCCACGACCTTGGGCACACGCCCTTTGGTCACATGGGCGAGCGGATTCTCAATTCCCTGTGCCCGCAGGGGTTCTCCCACGCGGAGCAGTCGCTGCGGGTGGTGGAGCGGCTGGAAAACGACGGCAAGGGCCTGAACCTGACGCTCGCCGTGCGCGACGGCATCCGCGAGCACACCTCCAAGGGCCATCCGCGGACGCTGGAGGGCGCGATCGTCTCCCTATCGGACCGGATCGCCTACATCAACCACGACATCGACGACGCCATCCGCGCGGGCGTGCTCCGGCAGGAGGAGCTGCCGCAGGACCTGCTCGACATCCTCGGCCACGAGCACGGGGAGCGGTTCGACACGCTGATCTTCGACATCTATGAAAACAGCCGCGACGCGGAGGAGATCCGCATGAGTCCCCGCGTCTACCGGGCGATGATGGACCTGCGCGCCTTCCTCTTTGAGCAGGTCTACACCCGGCACGAGGTCACCGTCCAGGAGAAGAAGGCCGAGTTCCTGATCCAGAGCCTCTTTTCCCACTACGAGGCGCACCCGGAGGAGATGCCCGAGGAATACCGCGCCTGCGCCGAGCGGGAGGGCGTGGGCCGCGCGGTCTGCGACTACGTCGCGGGCATGACGGACAACTACGCCGTGCGCCGCTTCGAGGAGCTGTTCATCCCCGTGCACCAGGTGCTCCTCTGAGCGCCGCAAAAGGCCGAAATTTGGGCAAACGGAGCGCACGCGCGCGAAAACCATTTTTTAACCCGAGGGAAATTCCAAAACCGTGAAGGATTTTGCTCGAATTTCGCGAATATCTCTATCGGTTCGTTTTGCGGGCCGCGGTTGCACTTTGGGAAAGGAGGCGCGGCAGTCCCCATGGCAGGCAGGTTCCCCAGCGAGTGGATCGACGAGGTGCGCGACCGGTCGGACATCGTCTCCGTCGTGTCGGAATACGTGCCCTTGAAGCGCAAGGGCGCAAAATTCTGGGGCCTTTGTCCCTTCCACGGGGAGAAGACGCCCTCGTTTTCCGTGGATGCGGAGCGGCAGCTCTACTACTGCTTCGGCTGCCACGCGGGCGGCAACGTCATCACCTTTGTGATGAACATGGAGCGTATGGAGTTTCCGGAGGCCGTCGTGCACCTGGCCGAGCGCGCGCACATGGAGGTCCCCGAGCGCACGGGCGCGGACCCCGCGCCGAAGAAGGACCGCGACCGGCTCTACGCGGCGCTGACGGCGGCGGCAAAGTTCTATTACAAGACGCTCTACTCCCCGCAAGGGGAGCGGGCGCTCCAGTACCTGCACGGCCGCGGCATCCGCGACAACGTGATCCGGCGCTTTGGCCTGGGCGCGACGGCCGCCGGGCACGCGAGCCTCACGCAGCACCTGAAGGAGCAGGGCTTCTCCGAAAAGGAGCTGACCGAGGCCAACCTCGCCCTGGAGCGCGGGGGCCGCGTGTTCGACACCTTCCGCGACCGCGTCATGTTCCCCATCTTTGACCCGCGCGGCCGCGTGATCGCCTTTGGCGGCCGCGTCATCGGCCAGGGGGAGCCCAAGTACCTGAACTCCGGCGACACGCCGGTGTTCAACAAGCGCCGCAACGTCTACGGCCTGAACTTCCTCAAGGGCGGCCGGCGCGACCGGCTGCGCCTGGTGGAGGGATACATGGACGTGGTCTCCCTCTACCAGCACGGGGTGGACGGGTGCGTGGCGACGCTCGGCACGGCGCTGACCCCGGAGCAGATCCGCCTGATGAAGCGCTATGCGCCCGAGATCCTGCTCACCTACGACGGCGACGGGGCCGGCCAGCGCGCCATCGCCCGCGGCCTGGACCTCTTTGAGGCCGAGCGGGTGCCCGCGCGCGTCACGGTCGTGCCGGACAAGATGGACCCGGACGAGTTCGTCCGCGCGCGGGGCGGACAAGCCCTGGAGGAGCTGGGGAGCGTGGACGCGACGACCTACCGCCTCGACGCGCTCCGGGCGCAGTTTGACCTGGACGACGCCGAGGCCCGCGCGCGCTACGCGGTCGAGGGCGCAAAGGTCATCCGCCGCCTGGAGGACCCGGTGGAGGTCGAGCGGTTCGTCGGCCGGCTCCACGAGGAGACGGGCTTTACGCGCGAAACGCTCCTGGAGCAGGTGGGCAAGCGCCCCGCCCCGCAGGACGAGGCGCGGCGCCTGGACGCCGCCCAGCCCGACGGAATGGCGCGCGCGCGGCGCGGAGAGACTAAAGCGGAGGACGGCGCCCTGCGCGCCGAGCGGGAGCTGGCCTCGCTCCTTGCCGCGGGCGAGCGCGTGCCGGAGGGGCTGATCCGGGAGGAGGACTTCACGGACCCGGCCTGCGCGTTTGTGGCGCGCCTGGCGCTCTCCGGCGGGCGCAGCCGCATCCAGGAGGCGCTCGAGCAGGTGGAGGACGAGGCGCTGCGCGGCGACATCACGCGCCTGCTCACCACGGGCGAACGCGTGGACCCCGAGCGCCGGCCGCAGATGATCGCCGACTGCACGGACCGCCTGCGGCTGCGCAGGCTGGAAAGGGAGATCGACGACTGCCAGGCGCGGGCCGCGCGGCCGGGCCTTACGCTGCAGGAACAGGTGGAATTGGCCACGCGATTGAACCAGCTCTACGACCAGGTAGAGCGCCTGCGCCGCGGCGCAAAGGGAGGCGAACCCTGAGCGGGCGCTGCGGCAGGGACCAGGGAAGAAACGCGCCGGGCGCATGCCGCCCGGAAGGCTTTGACATAGACGGCTGGCGGCCCCGCCATGGGGCGTGTGCACAACCCGAAAGGAGTGACACTTTTGTCGAATACGGACAATAAGCAAGCTCGCATCAACGCGCTGATTGAAAAGGGAAAGAAGAACGGCGTGCTGACGCAGAAGGAACTCAACGATGCGCTGTCCGAAATGCAGATTTCGCCCGAGGCCTATGAGAAGGTGCTCGACAGCCTGGAGGCCATGGGCGTGGACGTTGTGAGCGAGGTGACCGAGCCCCCGGAAGAGGAATTGATGATGGACGACGGCGAGGAGTTCTCGGCGGAAAACGAGGACCTCTCCGTGCCGGAGGGGATCGCGACCGACGACCCGGTGCGCATGTATCTCAAGGAGATCGGCAAGGTGCCGCTGCTGACGGCGGAAGAGGAATTGGAGATCGCCCAGCGCATGGCCGCCGGCGACGAGGAGGCGCGGAAGAAGCTCTCCGAGAGCAACCTGCGCCTGGTCGTCTCCATCGCCAAGCGCTATGTCGGGCGCGGAATGCAGTTCCTGGACTTGATCCAGGAGGGAAACCTCGGCCTGATCAAGGCCGTGGAGAAGTTCGACTACTCCAAGGGCTATAAGTTCTCCACGTATGCGACTTGGTGGATCCGCCAGGCCATCACCCGCGCCATCGCGGACCAGGCCCGCACCATCCGCATCCCCGTGCACATGGTCGAGACCATCAACAAGCTCATCCGCGTCTCGCGCCAGCTCCTGCAGGAATACGGCCGCGAGCCCACGCCCGAGGAGATCGCCAAGGAGATGGGCGTGTCCGAGGAAAAGGTGCGCGAGATCACCAAGATCGCGCAGGAGCCGGTGTCGCTGGAGACGCCCATCGGCGAGGAGGAGGACAGCCACCTGGGCGACTTCATCCCCGACGACGACATCCCCGCGCCCGCGGAGGCGGCGGCCTTCACCATGCTCAAGGAGCAGCTCACCGACGTCCTGGACACCCTCACCCCCCGCGAGGAGAAGGTGCTCCGCCTGCGTTTCGGTCTGGACGACGGCCGGGCGCGGACGCTGGAGGAGGTCGGCCGCGAGTTCAACGTCACCCGCGAGCGCATCCGCCAGATCGAGGCAAAGGCCCTGCGCAAGCTCCGCCACCCCAGCCGCTCGAAGAAGCTCAAGGACTTTTTGGAATGATTTTTGCAGCAAGAGAGGGACAAAGACCGCGGTCTTTGTCCCTCTCTTGCTGTGCGTGCCCCCCGCAAGAGGCGGCCTGCGCCCGCCCCTTGCGGGGGACCGCGTGTTGGGGCCCCTGCCCCAACCCGGCGCACCCGGGCCGGGGTCGCGGGCTGGAGCGGCGACCTCCGCTCCCAGGGATCGCTTGACGCGCGCGCGCCCGGACGGTAGAATGAGGGAGAGAGAACGGGAAGGAGGGACCGCCAATGCTGCAGCTGGACGCGCGGCTCGCTTTGGCCGAGGATCTGCTCGGGCGGTGCGAGACGCTGTACGACATCGGGAGCAACCACGGCTTCCTCGCCGTGCACATGCTGCGGACCGGGCGCTGCCGGCGGGCCGTGCTCTGCGACATCAGCGCCGACGCGCTCTCCCGCGCGCGGGGATTGGTCGCGCGCGCGGGCCTTGCCGACCGCGCGGCCTTCGCCGTGACGGATGGGTTTGCAGGGCTCGATCCGCAGCCGGGCGACGCGGCGGCCATCCTGGGCATGGGCGGAAGGACCATCGCCGCCATCCTGCGCGAGGGGCTGCCCTGCCCCGTGGTTTTGCAGGCGAACGTGGAGATCGCCTGCGCGCGCCGGCGGGTGGAGCAGGCCGGCATGCACATCGCGCGCGAGGGCGTGGCCCGCGCGGCCGGTCGGCTCTACGTCGTGATGCGGGCGGAGCCCGGGCCGGCGGCGCCCATGAGCGAGGCCGAGCTCCGGCTGGGCCCTGCGCTCCTGCGGGACAAGCCGACGGGCGCGCGCGAATACCTGCGCTGGCGGCGGCGCGTGGCGGCGCGGGCGCTGGAGGGCGCGCGCCTGGGCACGGACGCGGAGAAACTGCGGCGCGCCGAGGCGGAATTCGCCTGCATCGAGGCGGCGCTGCGGCGCATGGAGGAGGAAGAAGCGTGAAGATTTCGGAATTTTTGCAGATCATCGACACCATCGCGCCCTGGGAGCTGGCGGAAGCGTGGGACAACCCCGGCCTGCTCGTGGGCGATCCGGAAGAGGAGGTCACGGGCGTGCTGCTGTGCGTGGACGCGACGCCCGCGGCCGTGGACTGCGCCGCGGCGCGCGGGCTGAACCTGATCCTCGCGCATCACCCGCTGCTGTTCCGCGGGACAAAGCACCTGCGCGCGGACGAGTACGAGGGCGCGCTGCTGATGCGTCTGATGCGCCAAGGCGTTTCGCTCGCGGCCGCACACACGAACCTGGACCGCGCGCCCGGCGGCGTGAACGACTGCCTGGCCCAGGCGCTCGGCCTGCGCGTGGAACAGAGCGAGGACTACTTGCGCGTCGGCGCGCCGGGGGTGCGGATCGCGGGCGAGCTGGCCGACCTGGCGCGCGCAACGATCAATCCCCAGGCCGTGTTCTACGGCGAGCGGGACCGCGCGATCGACTGCGTCGCCAGCTCCTGCGGCGCGGGCGGCGAGTTTTTCGCCGAGGCGGCGCGGCGCGGGGCGCAGGTGTTCGTCACGGGCGAGATGAAGCACAACGAGCGCATCGAGGCCGAGGGCCTGGGCCTGAGCGTGCTCCTGCTCGGCCATGGCGAGAGCGAGGCCGTGGTGCTCGAGCCCTTGCGGGCGCGCCTTGCGGCGCAGATCCGCGCCGAGGTCTTTGCGCCGCAACAGACGGGCGCGAGGGACTGACGAATCCGGGGAGAGTAGCGCAGACTCCGGCGCGGGAGCGAGACAGGGGAGCGGGGGCCGGGCCGCGACCCGCAGCGCCGGGTTGTCGAGGGTCGCGGCCCGTCCCCCCGTCCCCCCTTGGACGCGCAGGGCCTCCGGCCCGGAGCGGCCGAGGGGGGACACTCTCCCCCGGGGGGGGGGCCAAAAGGCGCGTTTTTGCGTTAAAATTTCACGATCGCTTGACAGCGCGCGGGAAAAGAGGTATACTATTGCACGTCGAAGCAGAAGCGCCCGCTTCTCACCCGCGCGGCACCGTCGCCGGGTCACAATGCAAGCACATGCAGAAATGAGAGCTGTTCAAGCGGGTGGAGTCTGTCTGCCCGCTTTTTTTGCGGGAAAAAATTTGGACCGCATACGGAGGTGCATCGGAATCAATATGGACATGATGATCAATGAAGAAATCCGCGACAGGGAAATCCGCCTCATCGGCCCGGAAGGCGAGCAGCTCGGCATCATGTCGGCGCGCCAGGCGCTGGACATCGCCGAGGAAAAGGAGCTCGACCTGGTCAAGATCGCCCCAACGGCCAAGCCGCCGGTGTGCAAGCTGATGGACTACGGCAAGTACCGCTTTGAGCAGTCCAAGCGCGAAAAGGAAGCGCGGAAGAACCAGAAGGTCATCTCTGTCAAGGAGGTTCGCCTTTCCCCCACCATCGAGGAGCACGACATGCAGGTCCGCGTGCGCGACTGCGTCAAGTTCCTTCAGAACGGCGATCGGGTTAAGGTCTCCATCCGATTCCGCGGCCGCATGATCACCCACTCCGACGTCGGTCTCCAGGTGATGAACGAGTTCTTCGCTCGGGTCAAGGACTACGCCGTCCAGGACCGCAAGCCCTCCACCGAGGGCCGCACCATGACGATGATGCTCTCGCCCAAGCAGGACAAATAGTTCATAGAAATTTCCCCGAAAGAGAGGAGGAACTTCCCCATGCCCAAGCAGAAGACGCACAAGGGCGCAGCGAAGCGCTTTTCCGTGACGAAGAACGGCCTGGTCAAGCACCAGAAGGCCTTCAAGGGTCACATCCTCACCAAGAAGAGCACCAAGCGCAAGCGCAATCTGCGCAAGACCGGTTACACCACCGCGACGGAGGGTGCGACCATCCGTCAGCTCATTCCCTACAAGTAAGAAAACCTCATGTGGTTCATTCTAAAGGAGGCAGGAAACAATGGCCAGAATTAAGATGTCGGTCAACGCCAAGAAGCGCCGCAGGAAGGTTTTCAAGCTTGCCAAGGGCTACTTCGGGGCGAAGTCCAAGCAGTACCGCGCCGCGACCGAGCAGGTCGCCCGCTCCCTGCGCTACGCCTATATCGGACGCCGTCTGCGCAAGCGCGACTTCCGCAAGCTGTGGATCGCGCGCATCAACGCGGCGGTTCGTCCCTACGGTCTGTCCTACAGCCGCTTCATCAACGGCCTGAAGCTCGCGGGCATCGAGGTCAACCGCAAGATCCTGGCGGACCTGGCGGTCAACGATCCCCAGGCGTTTGCCAAGCTCGTGGATGCGGCCAAGACGAAGATCGCCTAAGCGCTTTTCCGCAAAAAAAGAGGGTCCGACCATGCGTCGGGCCCTTTGTCGTAAGAAAAAGGGGGGGTTCCGAGATGGAGCTGCCGGTTCTGTCCAGCACGGCCAATCCCGCCGTGCGCGCCATGCGCGCCCTGGAGGACGGCAAGGCCCGGCGGGAGACGGGCTGCATGCGCCTGGAGGGGCGCAAGCTCTGCGCCGAGGCCGCGCGCGAGCTGGAGGTGACCGCGCTCTTCGTGCGCGAGGGCCGGGCCGAGCTGTACGCGGACCTGATCGCAGCCTGTGCGCAGAAGGGCGCGCGCGTCTGGACGGTCAGCGACCGCGTGCTCGAGTACGTCTGCGCGGCCAAGACGCCGCAGGACGTGGTCCTGTCCGCGCGCATCCCCCGCCTGGCGCTGCGGGGCGGGCCGCTGGTCGCGCTGGACGGCGTGCAGGACCCGGGCAACCTCGGCGCGATCGTGCGGACGTGCGACGCGGCGGGCTTTGGCGGCGTGGTGCTCGGTCCGGGCTGCGCAGACCCCTATGCGCCCAAGTCCATCCGCGCCACGATGGGCAGCCTGCTGCGCGTGCCCATGGAGAAGGTCCCAGACCTGGCCGCATGGCTCTCCGCCCGGCGGGACGAGGGGCGCGCCCTGCTGCTGACGGCGCTGGACGGCGAGGACTTCTTCGGCCGCGGGGCGCTGCCCCCGGACCCGATCCTCGTCATCGGCAGCGAGGGCCGCGGCATCTCCCCGGCGGTCGCGGCCTGCGCCACGCACCGCTACCGCCTGCCCATGGCCGGCGGCGCGGAATCGCTCAACGCCGCGGTCGCCGCGGGCATCATGATCTACGACCTCTACCGCGTGCAGCGGCAGGGCGAATCCTAAAACAACCCGGCCTTCCCCCTGCGGCGGAGGCCGGGTTCGGCTTGCAGCCCCACTCTCTGCATCCGCGGAAGCGGCGGCGTGTGCGCCCGCGAAGCGCCTGGAGGACGGGTGTTTGGGCGGCAGGCCCGCTTTCCGGGATTTGGCAAGCGGCGCGGAATCGCTCAACGCCGCGGGCGTCTCTACCGCGTGCAGCGGCAGGGAGAATCCTGCCAAAATGGCTTCCACCATGCGGTGGAAGCCATTTTGTCCTGGGAAAAGCGCTTTAGCGCATGGCGCTGTAGCGGTAGGTCTGGACCATGTCCCCCTTGAGGGCGAAGCCGAGCTTGGGGAGCACGTCCGAGAGCGCGGTCAGCGCGGCGAGCATGTCCTCGTCGTTGGCCGCCTCGCCCATGTGGCCGATGCGGATCACCTTGTGCGCCAGGACGTCGAACGCGCCGGCGAGCAGGATCTTGTGGTCGCGTAGGAGCGCGGAGAGGATGTCCGTGTCCGTCAGCCCCTGCGGCACGCGGAAGACCGTAACCGTGTTGGAGAACCCGTCCTTGAGGTAGAGGGAGAGGCCGCCGGCGACCAGCGCCTCGCGCACGCCCGCGGCCACGCGCGCGTGACGGGCGAAGATCCCCGGCTCCTCGAGCACGTTGTCCAGCGCGCGGGCAAAGCCGTGGATGTCGCAGGCGGGCATGGTGTAGGGGAACCACTGCTTTTCATAGTAGTCGCGCAGGGCGAGCAGGTTCGCGTAGAAGGAGGCGATGGGCGTCTTGCGCGCCTCCATGCGGCGGAAGGCGTCCTGGGACACGGTGACCATGGTCAGCCCCGTCGGGCAGGAGAGCGCCTTCTGCGACCCGCCCAGCAGAATGTCGATCTTGGCGTGGCGCGCGTCCACAGGGTTGCCGAACATCCCGGACACCGAGTCCACGACCGTGAGGATTCCGTATTCCTTCAGGATCGGGCAGAGGGCGTGGATGTCGTTGAGCACGCCGGAGGGCGTGTCGCAGTGCACGAGCGTGGCGTAGCGGAAGTCCGCGTCCTTCTTGAGGAAGGCGCGCAGGGCCTCGGGCGCGATCGGCGCGTGGGGGTCCGTGGAAAAGAGCACGGGCTCCCCGCCGTAGATGCGCACAAAGTCCGCAAACCCGCGGCCGAAGATGCCGTTGTCCAGCACCAGCACGCGGTCGCCCGGCTCGGTCAGCGACGCGCAGGCCGCCTCCAGGCCCAGAATGCCCTCGCCGCTGAGCAGGAAGGAGGGATTCGCCGTGTTCAGAAAGTGCGAATACTTGGCGCAGGTCCTCTTGTAGAAGTCATAGAACTCCGGGTCCAGGTCCGAGTTCCCGGCCTGGATCGCGCGGGCCTCGAGCACGTTTTTGCGGACCTTGCTCGGCCCGGGGGTGAGCATGTTGTAATCGTACATGGGATTTGACCTCCTTGGCGGGCGCGCAGCGCGCCTCTTTTTCCATGATAGCGCAAACGCGCGCATTTGTTAAGCGCGGATTTGACGAAATTTTTGCCCTGGGGACGGATGTGCGCAATGGAATTGACCGCGGCGCGCATTTGTGGTACGATAGCAGAAGATTCCTGCGCCCATGCGGGGCGAGACAAAGGGGGAAAAACGCAATGAAGAAGATCAAGGCGGCGCTCGCGCTGGTCCTGCTCCTGGCGCTCGCGCTCGCGGCGACGGGCTGCGGCGCGCAGTCGCTGATCATCGGCTCCTGGGTGGACGACACGCAGTCCCTCACCATGCAGCTGGGCAAGGACGGCCAGGCGATCGTCACGGCCTACAATTTCCCGCTGGAGGTCACCTACACCTACGAGGGCGACGTGCTGACCATCCTCTATTCCGAGGACATCACGGATACGGGCACGGTCACCTTCTACGGCGACAACGAGTTCGTCTGGGAGAAGACGGACGAGGACGGCGAGCTCTACTGGGAGACCTACACGCGCCAGGGCTGACGCGCGGGGACAGAAAGCGGGGCGAAGGATTGCAAAGCAACCCTTCGCCCCGCTTTTCGCGCGCCCGGGGGAAAAGCCCCCGCGGCGGCCCTTAGGCTCTGCGCAGCTTGCGGATGGCCAGGACCAGCGCGACGATGGCGAGCGCGCCCACGGCGGCGCACCCCAGGAAAATGAGGAGGTTCAGACCGTGCATCAGGAGGGAGACGGGATTTGGCGCCATACCTTCACGCTCCTTTTTTGAAAAAATGCGGGAACTCCTACCTATAGAATAGCAAAATTTCCGCGCTTGTCAAGGCGTTTTGGCGAAACCTGCTTGACAAGGCGCGGCGCATGTGGTATAACGGGAGCAGTTGGCTGGGATGAGTTGCAGTAAGCGCCCCTTCGGAAATCCCACAAGAGAACGTCCGCCATCGGCTGGAAGCGGACGGGGAGGGGAGGACGCGCCGAAGTTCGCCTCGGAGCCGGCTCGGGTGCGCCCGCTACAGCGCGCAAGAGGCCGCGCATGTGCGCCAAAGGGTTTGCGCGCAGGCTGCGGTGAATTTGGGTGGTACCACGTTGGAGCTGACGGCCCCTGCGTCCCAATGGGGATGCGGGGCTTTTTTTTATCCCGTGGAAGCCGAAAAACGAGAGGGAGGAACCATCATGCAGGAGAAACTGGACGAGATCCGGCGCAGCGTGCAGGAGCAGCTTCTTGCCGCCGGGGACAGCGCGCAGGTCGAGCAGATCCGCGTTTCCGTGCTCGGCCGCAAGGGCGAGCTGACCGCGCTGCTCAAGGGCATGGGCAAGCTCAGCCCGGAGGAGCGGCCCATCGTCGGCCAGCAGGTCAACGCCCTGCGCCAGGAGATCGAGGCCGCGCTCGCGGCAAAGGAAGCGGAGCTGCAGGAGAAGGAGAAGCAGGCGCGCCTGGAGAAGGAGGCGCTGGACGTCTCCATCCCCGGAAAGCCGGTCAAGGTGGGCAACGTCCACCCGCTTTCTTCGACCCTGGAGAAGATCATCACGATCTTCACGGGCCTGGGCTTTTCCGTGGTCGAAGGGCCGGAGGTGGAGCTGGATCACTATAACTTTGAGCTGCTCAACCTGCCCAAGAACCACCCCGCCCGCGACGCGCAGGACACCTTCTATTTCAACGAAAACATCCTGCTGCGCACGCACACCTCGCCCGTGCAGGCGCGCACCATGCTCTCCCAGAAGCCGCCGATCCGCATCATCTGCCCGGGCCGCGTCTACCGCGTGGACGAGCTGGACGCGACCCACAGCCCGGTCTTCTCCCAGTGCGAGGGCCTGGTCATCGACGAGGGCGTGACCATGGGCGACCTCAAGGGCACGCTGGACGCCTTTGCGCAGGCCATGTACGGCGAGGGCATCCAAACGCGGTTCCGCCCCTCCTTCTTCCCGTTCACGGAGCCCTCGGCCGAGGTGGACGTCACCTGCGCGGCCTGCAAGGGCGCGGGCTGCCGCATCTGCAAGGGCACCGGCTGGATCGAGATCCTCGGCGCGGGCATGGTCAATCCGCACGTGCTGGAGATGTGCGGCATCGACCCGGAGCGCTACACGGGCTTTGCCTTCGGCATCGGCATCGAGCGCGTCACGAACCTGAAGTACAACGTGCCGGACATGCACCTGCTGTTTGAGAACGATCTGCGGTTCCTTTCGCAGTTTGGAAAAGGGAGGGTCTAAGGAATGCTCGCACCGCTTTCTTGGCTGAAACAATACGTATCCATCGACATGGCGCCCGAGGAATTCGCCCGCCGCATGATCATGAACGGCAACGCGGTCGAGGAGGTCGAAAACCTCGCCGCCGAGGTCGAAAACGTGGTCGTGGGCAAGGTCCTGTCCGTCGCGCCGCACGCCAACTCCGACCACCTGCACATCTGCCAGGTGGATGTCGGGCAGGGGGAGCCCATCCAGATCGTCACCGGCGCGGACAACATGGCCGCGGGCGACTTTGTGCCCGTGGCGCTGCACGACTCGCACCTGCCCGGCGGCGTGCACATCAAGCGCGGCAAGCTCCGCGGCGAGGTCTCCAACGGCATGATGTGCTCCGGCGAGGAGCTGGGCGTGCCCGCGGACGTCTACCCCTCCAACGTGGAGCACGGCCTGCTGATCCTGCGGGAAAAGGACCTCGTGCCCGGCCAGGACATCCGCCCGGTGCTGGGCCTGGACGACGCGGTCCTGAACTTTGAGATCCTGGCCAACCGGCCGGACTGCCTGTCCATGCTGGGCCTTGCGCACGAGGCCGCGGTCGTCGCCGGCGGCGCGGTGCAGGAGCCGGCCTGTGACGTCGCGCCCGCGGGCGAGGGCACGGTCGAGGACCTGGTGGACGTCTCCGTCGAGGCGCCGGACCTCTGCCGCCGCTACTGCGCCGCGGCCATCCGCAACATCCATATCGCGCCCTCGCCGCTCTGGATGCGCCAGGCGCTGCACAAGGCGGGCGTGCGCCCGATCAACAACGTCGTGGACATCACCAACTACGTCATGCTCGAGATGGGCCAGCCCATGCACGCCTTTGACCTGGACCAGGTCCGCGGCCGCAAGATCCTCGTGCGCCGCGCCAAGGACGGCGAGACCATCCAGACCCTGGACGGCAAGGACCGGGAGCTGACGCAGAACATGCTCGTCATCGCCGACGCCGAGGGCGCGACCGGCCTTGCCGGCATCATGGGCGGGCAGGAGAGCGAGATCACGGAGAACACGAAGCTCGTGCTCTTTGAGTCCGCGTGCTTCGACTCCGCCTGCACGCGCCAGGCCGGCCGGTCCCTTGGCATGCACACCGAGGCGCAGGGCCGCTTCGAGCGCGGCGTCAACGAGCGCCTCTGCCGCAAGGCCCTGGAGCGCGCCCTGCACCTGATGCAGGAGCTGGGCGCGGGCGAGGTCGTCCCCGGCGTGATCGACATCTACCCGGAGGAGAAGCCCCTGCCCGTCGTGCGCGCCAAGGCGGACTACCTCTACACGCTCATGGGCGTGGAGGTGCCCATGGAGACGATGCAGGAGATCCTGACGGGCCTTGGCATCGCCACGCGCGTCGAGGGGGACGAGCTCGTCTGCACGAGCCCCGTCTGGCGGCAGGACATCGTGCGCGGCGCGGACATCGCCGAGGAGGTGCTGCGCATCTACGGCTACGACCACATCCCCTCCACCAAGATGCGCAAAGCCGAATCCGGCCGCAACTCCGAGCACCAGACGCGCGACGCGATCGTGCGCAGGCTCCTGTGCGGCATGGGCGCCTACGAGGCGGCGACCTTCTCCTTCATCGGGCCGAAGTGGCTGGACGCCCTGCGCCTGCCGGAGGATTCGCCCCTGCGCCTGGCCGCGCGGCTGCAAAACCCCTTGGGCGAGGAGAACTCCCTCATGCGCACGACGCTCGTGCCCTCCATGCTGAACGTCCTTGCCACCAACTTCAACCGCGGCAACGCGGGCGCGGCCTTCTTTGAGATCAGCAAGCGCTTCCTGCCCAAGGCCCTGCCGCTGACGGAGCTGCCCGAGGAGCGGCCGAGCCTGTGCATCGGCCTGTACGGCGAGGACGCGGACTTCTACGCGCTCAAGGGCATGGTCGAGGCGCTGTTTGCGGCCTTCGGCGTGGAGGACGTGGCCTTCCAGCGCGCGGGGGACGCGGCGCCCTGGCTGCACCCGGGCCGCGGCGCGGCCGCCTTCTGCGGCAAGATTTGCCTGGGCACGCTGGGCGAGGCGCATCCGGACACGATGGAAGCCTTCGACTGCAAGGCGCGCGCCTACGTGGCCGAGATCGACCTGGCCGCGCTGGAATCCTGCCAGACCTACGTCTCCGGCGTGCGCGACATGCCCAAGTTCCCGGCCGTGCAGCGCGACTTCGCCTTCGTCCTGAAGGAGGAGACGCCCGTGGGCGACGTGATGCGCTGCGCCAAGAAGGCGGCCGGCGCGCTCTGCGAGGGCGTGCAGCTCTTTGACATCTACCGCGGCCAGCCCATCGCCGAGGGCGAAAAGTCCGTCGCGCTCAAGGTCGTGCTGCGCGCCGCGGACCACACCCTGGAGGAAGAGGAGATCGTCCGCGTCTGCGACGCGGTGGTCGCCGCGGTTTCGGCAAATTTCGGCGCGCGGTTGCGTTCCTGAGCCAAAGCGGGTATAATAAGGGCAGCACAAGTCGCGGGGAGGGAGAGCGATGAAGAAGAACCGGGCCGTGGTCACCGTCCACGGCAGGGAGTACACGCTCCTGGGCGAGGAGCCGACCGACTACATGCAGCGCGTGGCCGCGTATGTGGACCGCCGCATGTCGGAGATTTCCTTTTCCGCGCCCCTGTCCGAGGACCGCTTGATGGCGCTGACCGCGCTCAACCTTGCGGACGAGCTCTTAAAGAGCAAGGACGAGGTCGCCGCCATGCGCCGGGAGATGGCCAACATGCGCCGCGAGATGGCCGCCCTGCGCAAGAAGAGCGCCGAGGGCGCAAAGCCGGAGTAAACGAACAAACGGGAGCCGTTCCCCCCTTTTCACAGATGGGGAACGGCTCCCTTTTTTTGCCGGCCGGCCGCAGCGCCCGCGCGCGCCGGAACCCCGTACGGGCCGCCACCGGAGGGTCCGCGAAAGCGGACCTGGAGGCGTGAACTTTGGGCGTCAGCCCAAAGAGCGCGCCGGAACCCCGGACGAGCCGCCCCCGGAGGGTCCGCGCAAGCGGACCTGGAGGCGTGAACTTTGGGCGTCAGCCCAAAGAGCGCGCCGGAACCCCGGACGAGCCGCAAGGATCGTACGGGGCGCAGGGTTCGTGCGGGGCGCCCCGGAGGGTCCGCGAAAGCGGACCTGGAGGCGGAGCGATTGGGCGTCAGCACAAGGAGCCTGCCGGAACCCCGGACGGGCCGTCAGGTCCGTACGGGCCGCCCCCGGAGGGTCCGCGCAAGCGGACCTGGAGGCGTGAACTTTGGGCGTCAGCCCAAAGAGCGCGCCGGAACCCCGGACGAGCCGCAAGGCTCGTACGGGGCGTAGGAGACCTCGCGCAGCAGGCGTACGAAGATGCGGTAGTTTTCCACCGTGACGTCCGGCGGGGTCTGGTGGTCCACGGCGGGGATGTAGCCGCCCGCGCGCACGGCGGGCAGGATGCGCGCAAATTCCGCGCGCATGGCCGCCTCACCCTTGTGCATGACCGTCTTGTCAAACCCGCCCAGCATCAGCAGCTGCGGGTACTTCTCCTTGATGCGGCACACGTCCACGCCCGCCATGCGCTCCAGCGGCAGGATGCCCTCGATTCCCCCTTCCAGGAACCAGAGGATCAGCGGCTCCACGTTGCCGTCCGTGTCGATGAAGGGATGCGCGCCGCCCGCGCGCACCAGGGGCGTCAGCTGTTGGTAATAGGGCAGCACGAACTGCGCATACTGCGCGTAAGAGCACATCGGCCCGTGGTTGTAGCTCATGTCCTCGGCAAAGGTCATGAAGACCGGCTCCGTCTCCTCGTTGACGATGGCCAGAACCTTTTTGTAGTAGGCGCACAGGTCCTCGTTCATGCGCGTCATCAGCTCCGGATAGTCGTAGAAGGCGAAGAAGTGGTTCTCAATGCCGAAGAGCGTCCGCGGGAACCAGAAAAATCCATCCAGCGAGTACCAGAAGGCGTAGTCCCCCATCTCCCGGTGAATCCGGCGGCACTCGCGCTGGATGCCCTCGAGCAGGCGGTCCGTGTACAGATGGGGCAGGATGCGCTCATAGTCCGCCTCGTCCCAGAGGATGGGCGCGCCAAAGCCCGCGGGCTGGGGACAGCCCTCGTCCCGCACGGGAATCCAGAACTGGTGCTGGCGGTCCAGACCAAAATAGTCGTGCAGGGCGTGCAGGTCCTGCAGGGCGGGATCGAGCCCGGCGGCGTGCCAGGCGTCGAGCGTCTGGTCCCACCAGGTAGCCCACTCGATGACGGGCAGGCGGTCGACCGGCTCCCCGGCCAGCGCCCTGCGGAAGCGTTCGGGACTGTTCATGAATCGGTCCTCCTCATTTCGGCCCGCTGCGGAGAGGGGGACGGGCCGTCTGTTTTTTTCTCCATTATACAGGATGCGGCGGCGCTTTTCCAGCGGAAAACCAGGCCTGCGCGGCATATCCGCGCCCGGGGTCCCCTATACTGAAGGGAGGGGGGATGCGCATGCGGCGCGCGTGGCGAGGCCTGGCGCTGGTTCTGCTCCTGGGGGCGCTTGCGGCGGCGCCCTGGGCGGCGGGCGGCGCGGTGCAGAATCTTCGGGACATGCTGCAGAAACCCGCGCCGGAGTGGGAGGGCGTGCTGACGGTGGGGGTCGTGCCCTCCTTCCCGACGGTGAACCTGGACGGCTGGCTCGCCGCGCAGAGCCGCGCCTTTGAAAAACAGGAGGGCTACGTGATCGTGAGCCTGCGGACCATGACGCGCGCGGGCGTGCGCGCAGGCGCCGCGGCGCAGACCCTCCCGGATGCGCTGGTCTTCGGCATGGGCGTCTTTGCCGAGCCGGAGACGCTGCTGACACCCCTCGCCGAGCCCGACGTGCGCGAGGCGCTGCGGCCCGCCGGCCGCGACGGGGAGACGCGCTATGCCGTGCCCCTGGCCATGGGCGGCTACGGCCTGCTCTGCAACGCGGACCGGCTCGAGGCGCTGGGGTGGAGCGAGGCGGCGGGCCTTGCGGAGACGATGGAATTGGCAGGCGGCGCGGGCCTTTCCGCGGCCTGCCCAAAGGCGCCCTACACGGACCCCCTCGCGGCGCTGCGCGCCATGGGCGCGCCGGAGAGCCTCTCCGTGCGCGCAGACCTGCCGCACGAGAAGATCTGGGCCGAGTTCGCGCTGGACGGGGACTACGCCTTCTACGTCGCGACCCAGCGGGAGGTGCGGCGCATGGAGGTCCTGCAGGAGCGCGGCAGCGGCGTGCGCACGGCCTTTCTCGCGCCGGAGGGCGCGGTCTACGCGGACCAAGTGCTGCTGGCAGGGATTGTGCAGCCAGCCCTTACGAGCGCGGGCGAGCGCGACGCGCAGAGTCGGCGCGACTGCGCGGAGGCGTTCTTCGACTTCCTGCTCGGGGAGGAGGCGCAGGCGGGGCTCGTGCAGGCGCAGCTCTTTTCCGTGACGGGCGCAGGGCCGCTCTACGAGGCCGGGACGCCCATGGGCGCGCTGGAGGCCTCGCTCGCCGGGGATCTGGAGCTCGCGCCGAGCTTTGCCTCCCTTGCCGCAAAATAGGCTGCGCCGGCAGAAGGCGTCCCCAGCAGCAGGGGATTTTTCCGGAGGAGGCGGAACCTTCCGGGGCGGAAGGACGTCGGAAGGAATACAAACCTCCGGCGCTCGCGGGGGGTATGCGTAGGGGGGCGAAGCCCCCCTCGCGGAGTCCCGCCGGAGGCGAACCCCCTCCCCGGCGCAGCGCGCCCGCGCTGCGCCGGGCCGGCAAACGTGACGCGCGTCTTGCATTCCACCGGCGAATCGGGTACACTACTGGTAAAGCGGGAGAGAGGTGGAGCTGTGAGCGAGTTGCAGTTTTTGAAGGAGGCGCGGCTGGACGGCCGCGTGGAATGGCGCGTCCCCATGGCGGAGATGACCACGCTGCGCGTGGGCGGCCCGGCGGACGCGGTGGTCTTTGCCGCAAGCGAGGAGGACGTGCGCACGGTTGCGCGCCTGTGCCGGGAGCACGGCGCGCCCCTTGCCGTGGTCGGCCGCGGGAGCAACCTGCTCGTGCGGGACGGCGGCCTGCGCGGCGTCGTGCTGTGCCTGGGCAAGGACTTTGCGCGCATTGCGGTGCGCGGAGAGGAGATCTTTGCGCAGGCCGGAGCGGCGCTGGGCGCGCTCGCGCTCGCGGCACGGGACGCGGGGCTCGCCGGGCTGGAGTTTGCCGCGGGCATCCCCGGCAGCGTGGGCGGCGCCGCGGCCATGAACGCCGGCGCCTATGGCGGGGAGATCGCGCAGGTGCTGCGCAGCGCGCGCGTGCTCCAGCCGGACGGCGAGATCGTGGACATGGAGAATGCGGACCTGGCCTTTGGGTACCGCACGAGCGCGCTCCAGGCGCCGGGGCGGATCTGCCTTGGCGCGCGCTTTGTCCTGCAGCGGGGGGACCGGGAGGAGATCTCCGGCCGCATGGCGGACCTTGCCGCGCGCCGGCGGGAGAAGCAGCCGCTGCAGTTCCCCTCGGCGGGGAGCTTCTTCAAGCGGCCGGAGGGATACTTTGCGGGCCGGCTCATCGAGGAGGCGGGCCTCAAGGGCGCGCACGTGGGCGGGGCGCAGGTTTCCTCGCTGCACGCGGGCTTCCTCATCAACACGGGCGGGGCGACCGCCGGGGACTTCCTCACCCTGATGGAGCGCGTGCAGCGCGCGGTATACGAAAGAGAAGGCGTCCGCCTGGAGCCCGAGGTGCGCATCCTCGGCCAGGACGGCGCAGAGGAGGTAGGACGAGAATGAAGCTGGTAGTGGTTACGGGCCTTTCCGGGGCCGGAAAGTCGCAGGCGCTGCACGCGCTGGAGGACATGGGCTTTTACTGCGTGGACAACCTGCCGCCCATGCTGATTCCGAACATGGCCAAGCTCTGCATGGAGCACGAGGACGTCATCGGCAAGGTCGCCCTGGGGCTGGACACGCGCAGCGGCGCCTTCTTCGGCGAGATGGACGAGGCGCTGGACGAGCTGCTGCGCATGAACGTCCGCTACGACATCCTTTACCTCAACGCCTCGGACGAGGAGCTCGTGCGCCGCTACAAGGAGACGCGCCGCGCCCACCCCATGGGCAGCGACACCATGCTCATCAAGAACATCCAGAAGGAGCGGCAGATGCTGCGCGGCATGGAGATGCGCGCCACCCGCGTCATCGACACCACGACCATGCTCACCCGCCAGCTCCGGGAGACGCTGCTGCGCCTCTACGGCGACGGGGACCTGGACAAGGCCATCTCCGTCAACGTCCTGTCCTTTGGCTTTAAGCACGGCATGCCGCAGGACGCGGACCTGGTCTTTGACGTGCGCTTCATCCCCAACCCCTTCTACATCCCGGAGATGCGTGCCATGACCGGCGCGGACGCGCCCGTGCGCGACTACGTGATGAAGTTCGAGGAGACAAAGACCTTCCTGCAGAAGACGCTGGACCTGCTGGAGTTCCTGATCCCCCACTACGTATCCGAGGGCAAGGACCGGCTGGTGATCGGCGTGGGGTGCACGGGCGGCCAGCACCGCAGCGTCTGTCTTGCCATCGAGCTGTGCAAGGGCCTGCAGCAGGCGGGCTTCCGCTGCTCCGTCTCCCACCGGGACAGCGCCATCGAAACAAAACCGACGAAGTGAGGGGAGAAACATGTCCTTTGCCTCCGACACCAAGCAGGAGCTCTGCGAGATCGAGGACAAGCCCTGCTGCGCGCTCGCGGAGCTGGCGGCGCTGGTCCACGGCGCGGGCACGCTGCGCATCGGCCGGGGCGGTCCCTCCGTCGTCATGACCACGGAGGCGCCCCGCGTCGCCCGGCGGATCTTCTCCCTGTGCAAGGAGAGCTTCGGCTTTACGCCGGAGCTGCGCACGCAGATGCGCAAGCGCCTGGGCCGGCGCAATACCTACCAGGTGGTGCTGCCGCCCGAGCGCGCGGGCGAGGTGCTCGTGCGCACCGGGCTGCTCTTCAAGAGCGGGGAGGGGCTGCGCATCCGCAGGAGCGTGCCCCTCTCGCTCCTGCGCAAGCGCTGCTGCAAGCACGCGTACCTTCGCGGCGCGTTCCTGGCGGCGGGCACGATCTCGGACCCCGGCAAGGGGTATCACCTGGAGATCGTCGCCTCGACGGAGGAATACGCCCAGTCCCTCGCGGGCCTGATTCAAAAATTGGAAATTCCCGCAAAAGTAGTTCCGCGCCGGGAGAGTTTTGTGGTATACTTAAAAGAGAGCGAATTCATCGTGGAGTTTCTCAACCGAATGGGCGCCCACCAGGCGCTGATGGCGCTGGAGAACGTGCGCATCACCAAGAACGTGCGCAACAACGTCAACCGCGCGGCCAACTGCGACAACGCCAACGTCGACAAGACCATGGACGCGGCCCGGCGCCAGATCGAGGCCATTGAACAAATCGAGAGAGAGATGGGCTTTGCGCGCCTGCCCCGCCATCTGCGCGAGATGGCGGAGATTCGTTTGGAGAATCCGGAAACGCCCATGAAGGAACTCGGGGAGTGCTTTGATCCCCCCATCAGCAAGAGCGCGGTCAACCACAGGCTGCGCAAACTCGTGGAGATTGCCCGGGAGATGCAGACAAAGAAAGGGGAATGACTCGACTATGCTACAGCAAACCATCGTCATCACCAATCGGGACGGGTTGGACGCAAAATCCGCCGCTATGCTGGTCCAGGTGGCCTGCCGCTACCGCTCGCAGATCCTCATCGAGCAGGGCAGCAAAATCATCAACGGCAAATCCATGATGGGCGTACTCTCCCTGGGCGTCGGCGCGCACGACCAGGTCACGCTCATGACCAACGGCGCCGACGAGAAGGAGGCCATGCAGGCCGTGTCCGCCGTGCTGACCTCGGGCTTTAAGGGCTGAACGCCCGCCCGGCCGCAAAGACGTGCAAAAAAGCAGCTCCCCTGCGCGGGGAAGCTGCTTTTTTTGCGCATGTGGATCACTCGTTGCGGATCGCGGCCAGCGCGCTCAGGCGCATGGCCCGCTGCGAGGGGTAGAGGCCCGCAAGGACGCCCACCAGGATGGAGAACACCAGCGCGCCCAGCGCCAGGTACGGCGGGATCACGGAGCGGAAGGACCCGCCCGCGCCCTGCATGGCCATGAGCGCGTTGATGCCCGCGCTCAGGCCGTAGCTGATCGCAAGGCCCAGGATGCCGCCGCCCAGGCCGATGATGCCGGCCTCGGTCAGGAACATCGCGCCGATCTTGCTCATCTTGCAGCCGAGCACCTTCATGACGCCGATCTCGCGCGTGCGCTCGTAGATGCTCATGAGCATCGTGTTGCAGATCGAGATCGCCGCAACCAGCATCGCGACCCCGCCGATGCCGCCGAGCATGAGCTGCAGGCTCTTGCTGCTCTCCTGCATCTGCTGGATGGTTTCGGCCATCGAATAGGAGGAGAGTCCCATGGACTTGATCTGATCCTGCACATCCAGCACGTTCTCAAAGCTGTCCACCTTGACCACGGCGCTGGGGTACTCATCGGTCTTCATGCTGATGTTTTGGAAGACCTTCTTGTTCTTCTGCATGATGAGCTTCATCGTGTCCAGGGAGCAGTACATGTTGTAGCCATGGCCTGCATTGTCGTCCTCGACGATGCCGACCACGCGCGCCTTGAACTCGTACTCCTTGGGGTTGCCCTGGTCGTCGGTGTCCGAGTAGTCGCTCAGGACCACGGTGTACTTGGCGTTCAGCCAGTCGATGTCCGGGGCCTCGCTGTCCCAGCGGCTGGAGCGCGGGTTGCGGAAGCCGCTCTTGGCGCCCTCGCCCAGTAAGATCTCGATCGTGTCCGAGGGCGCGTTCTTGGAGAAGCCCGAGCCCTCGACGACGTGGATGCCCAGGGCCTCCACCGCGTCGGGGTTGATCGCCGTAAGGCCGTAAGAGCTCTCGAACTTGCCGGTCTTGGTCGTCATGTTGTAGAAGTCCTGCTGGGGGGAGACGACGGTGACGTGGTCCAGGGCCGCGATCTCGCGCACGGCGCGGTCGTCGAGCTTGATCGCCTCGATGGGCTCCTCACCGGAGGAACCCGCGGCCATAATCACCATGCCGCCCCCGCTGTAATAGGTGGTGGAGTTGATGTTGATGGTCGTCAGTTCCCCGCTCTGGGAGAGGCTGTCGATGTAGCCCTGATTGATGCCGATGCCGATGCTGACCATGACCACGATGGACGCCGTGCCGATCATGACGCCGATCATCGTCAGCACCGAGCGCAGCTTGCGCCGCCAGAGGTTTGTCGCCGCAAGGCGGATCAGGTCACTCCATTTCATCGTCGTCCACCTTCGCCTTCTTGCGCCGGCGCACGATCACGATCACCGCCGCGATCGCGCCCGCGACCACGACGCCGATCACGATATAGCCCCAAACCGGGAAGCCCGTGGAAACGGGTTCGGCGATGACCGGCTCATCCGGGATCATCATGTCGTCGTAGCCGTAGTCCATGGCGGCGACGTTGACGGTCACGGGCGTGCGCTTCTCGGTCTGGTTGCCGTCCTCGTCCTCGTAGGTGACGACGATCTCGCCGTCCACCTGGCCGCTGGCGTCCGCGTTCGGGGTGATCATGACGTCGTACTCCCGGGTGGAGCCGGACTCCATGTTGCCCGCGTAGTAGTTCTCGTCCGCGCTCATGGTGTCGCTCTCAAAGGTGACCGAGACGTTGTAGAGGGTGGTTTTGCCCTTGTTGTAGAGGTTCATCATCAGGTTGAAGCTCTCGCCCTGGTAGCAGTCGATGGGGTAATTGGGCGTGTCGAGCGAGAGGTTGGACACCTGCACGATGGGCAGGGAGAAGGTGTCCTGGGAGGTCTTGGCCGCGTCCTCCTGGACGAACTCGTTCTTGAGGGTGAGGCTGACGGGCTCCACGCCCGCCGAGGGCGTCGCGCGCACGCGGATCGTCTTTTCGACCGTCTCGCCCGCCTTGATGCGCTCGATGAAGAAGCTGTTCGTCCCGTTGACCGGCACGATGGTGGACTTCGCCTCCTCCAGGGTGGACTTCACGTCCGTGACCGTGCGGTCCGAGGTGTTGCGGATGCGCAGCGTCAGGTCAAACTCCTCGCCGGCCTTGACCTCCTGCGGGTTCATGGTGTAGTCCTCCAGCAGGAGGATCGCGGTGGAGGGATCGGGGACGGGCGTCTCCTCGGGCTTCTCCTCTTCCTCCGGCTCCTTGCCGTAGCGGATCTGCACGTAGGTGGTGATGTCCGTCTCGGCCGGGGTGGTCTCCTGCAGGTTCGTGTTGGCAAAGAGGTGGTAGACCTTGAACTGGATGGCGTAGGTGCCGTTGACCGCATCCTTCTTCACGCGGAAGGGGAAGTCGAAGTAGGTCTCCACGATCTCCCCGTCCTTGTCCCGCACGTCGATCAGGTCCGCAAAGTCCTTGACGTAGGAGCTGCTGTCCAGTTCAAAGGGGAAGTTCTTCGTGTCCTCGGGGATGACGGGCTCGACGCGGATGTAGGAGATCGGCGCGTCGTTGAGGTCCTGGTTGCCCTGGTAGGCCAGGTACAGCCGCAGGTCCACCGTGCCGTCCATCTTGTCCTGCGCCGCGGGCTTGGAGACGAGGGTGATGTCGTACTTGGTCTGCAGCTTGTCTTTGTCGATTTCCTCCTGCGGCTGGAAGGGATTGTAGATTTCGCCGGAATCGCCGGAGTCGCCCGCATTGCTGGAACCGCTGTCTACGCCATTCGTGATATTAAACGGAACGGAAATAAACTCGTCCTCGTGAGCCTGGCCATCCTTAGTATAGGTAATTTTAAAATAGCAGTAATCAGTACCATTGGGGGCATCCGGTTTTGTCGCAAAATTAAAGGAAAAAATGCCGTTAACTGGTAGACCGCTTATGGTATCGGAACTTAAGACCCGATCTAAGGCTTCATCCCCATCGAGATCATCGACTTTTACCTGTAGATTGGTAATTCCCAGAGAATTTAGTTGCTGTTCGGACGTGATGGATTCACCGACTGAGTTCTCAGAATTGTAGACTAACCTGAAACTCATGGATAGCATGTGGTCTGCTGTGTCGGTAAAGGTGGGATGATTTTTGTCGAGCGAAAAACCTGTTGCAGCTTGTGCGGAGATTGGGAAAAACGCGAGCACCAGCAGCAAGGCCAGTGCAAAGGAGAGGGGCTTGAGCAGGCGGTTCATGATGCGTGTTCCTCCTCGGTGAGATTGGGATTCGCTTCAGGGGCTGGTTGGGGTGCGTCGGGGGTTGCCACTCCGCTGGAAGCGGACCCTCCGCTGGGAGCGGCACTGCCGCCGGGGGCGGAACTTCCGCCAGTTTGGTCGACGATGTCCACGATGAGGCCGTCGAGGATGTTGACCACGCGGTCAGCGTGCGCGGCGACGGAGGGGTCGTGCGTGACCATGACGAGGGTGTGGTTGTCGCGCTTGGCCATGGCCTGGATGAGGGAGAGGATCTCCTCGCTCGTGCGGCTGTCCAGGTTGCCGGTCGGCTCGTCCGCGAAGATGACCTCCGGGTTGGAGACCAGCGCCCGGGCAATGCCGACGCGCTGCTGCTGGCCGCCGCTCATCTGGGAGGGCTTGTGGTTGACGTGCTTGGACAGGCCCAGGTCCTTGAGCATCTTCAGCGCCGCGGCCTTGCGCTTGCGCACGCTGACCCCGCGATAGACCAGGGGCATGGTCACGTTCTCCAGCGCGGTCATGGAGGGGAAGAGGTTGAACTGCTGGAAGATGAAGCCGATGTGCCGCAGGCGGAAATCCACCAGCTGTTTTTCGTTCATCTTCTCCAAGTGCTCCCCCGCGATGACGATCGAGCCGCGGGAGGGCTTTTCCAGGCCGGCCATCATGTTGAGGAGCGTGGATTTGCCGCTGCCCGACCGCCCGATGATGCACACGAATTCCCCGGGATAGATATCCAGGTCCACGCCGTTGAGGGCGCGGACCCGCTCCTCGCCCACGCGGTAGACCTTCTTCAGGCCCCGTATGCGGATGATGGGCTCCAAATTTCTACCTCCTTTTTTCCTTCCATGGCCGCGCAAAGGGCGCATGGCAGTCTCTTACAAAACTTCAGACGCTCGGCCGGGCGGAAAAGTTTCGGTTCCGTGAAAAAGATGTGTAGGAACCCAGCCGGGAGTGTACCACGCCGTGTGGTACACTCAGGATACCACATCTGCGCGCAAAAGGGAAGGGCGTGCGACGGGTTTTTGAAAACTCTGTGAAGGCCGCGCACAGCACCAGTATCGCACGCCCTTGCGACGGCGGGGTTTCCGAGTTGTTTCGATCTTGTTTCTTCGCACTAGCTATGTTCTCCCGCCAACGTCGGGAGAACATAGCTAGTGTTCCGGCCGGCTTATTGGCCCCCTGGGCCAAACGCACGGCCTCCAGGTCCGCTGGCGCGGACCCTCCGAACTGCGCCCCGTGCGGGCGGGGCCCGCCCGGGGTTCCGGCCGGCTTTTTTTCACCCTGCGAGCTCAAAACGCACATGCTCCAGGTTCGCTTCGCTCACCCTCCGAACTGCGCCCCGTGCGGGTGTGGCCCGCCCGGGGTTCCGGCCGGCTTATTTTCGCCCTTTGGGCTCAAACCGCACGACCTCCAGGTCCGCTTCGCTCCCCCCTCCGAACTGCGCCCCGTGCGGGCGTGGCCCGCCCGGGGTTCCGCATGGCTTATTTTCGCCCTGCGGGCTCAAAACGCACATGCTCCAGGTTCGCTTCGCTCACCCTCCGAACTTCGCCCCGTGCGGGCGCGGCCTGCCCGGGGTTCCGGCCGGCTTATTGGCCCGTTGGGCCAAACGCGCGGCCTCCAGGTTCGCTTCGCTCACCCTCCGAACTGCGCCCCGTGCGGGCAAAGCCCGCCCGGGGGTTCCGCATGGCTTCCAGGTTTGCACCGGGTGGGCGCGGCTTCTTGTCCGGCGCGGATGTTGAAAACCGGCCGAAACGTGGTATACTAAAACTAATGTAGAGATTTGGAAGAAACAGGAGGGGAGCGAGCATGGCTTTTGCGCACCTGCATCTGCACACCGAATACTCCCTGCTGGACGGCGCCTGCCGCATCGGGCCGCTGGTGCAGCGCGCCAAGGAGCTGGGCATGGAGTCCCTGGCGATTACGGACCACGGCGTGATGTACGGCGTGGTCGACTTCTACGAGGCCTGCAAGAAGGCGGGCGTTCACCCGGTCATCGGGTGCGAGGTCTACGTCGCCCAGGGCAGCCGCTTTGACAAGACCCAGGGCTCCCGCGAATACGCGCACCTGGTGCTCCTGTGCGAAAACCAGCAGGGCTATCAGAACCTCATCAAGCTCTGCTCGGCCGGGTTCATCGAGGGCTACTACTACAAGCCCCGCATCGACATGGACCTGCTCGCGCAGAGGCACGAGGGGCTCATTGCGCTGTCGGCCTGCCTTTCGGGCGACATCCCGCGCCTGATCCTGCAGGGGCGCATGGACGAGGCGCGCGCCTTTGCCCTGCGCTTTCAGGAGATCCTGGGCAAGGACCACTTCTACCTCGAGCTGCAGGACCACGGCCTGCGCGAGCAGAAGATCGTGAACGCCGGCATCCTGCGCATCGCCGCGGAGACCGGCATCCCCCTTGTCGCCACGAACGACGTCCACTACATCCTGCAAAAGGACGCCCGCGCCCAGGAGATCCTCCTGTGCATCCAGACCGGCAAGAAGCTCGAGGACGAGGACCGCATGCGCATGGAAACGGACCAGATGTACCTAAAGAGCGAGGAGGAGATGCGCGCCCTCTTCCCCCAGGCGCAGGAGGCCTTTGACAACACTGCCGAGATCGCCCGCCGCTGCAACGTCGAGTTCGAGTTCGGAAAGTACCACCTGCCGGACTTCCCCGTGCCAAACGGCGAGCCGCACGACGAATACCTGCACCGCCTGTGCCTCGAGGGCGCGCTCCGCCGCTACGGCGCGGTGGAGGGCCAGGTTAAGGAGCGCCTGGAGTACGAGTTCTCCATGATCTGCCGGATGGGGTACGTGGACTACTTCCTCATCGTCTGGGATTTCATCCGCTATGCGCGCAGCCAGGGCATCCCCGTCGGCCCGGGGCGCGGCAGCGGCGCGGGGTCCCTGTGCGCCTATGCGCTGGGCATCACGGGCATCGACCCGCTCAAGTACAACCTGATCTTCGAGCGGTTCCTCAACCCGGAGCGCGTCTCCATGCCGGACTTTGACATCGACTTCTGCTACGAGCGGCGGCAGGAGGTCATCGACTATGTGACCCGCAAGTACGGCGCGGACCACGTCAGCCAGATCATCACCTTTGGCACCATGGCCGCGCGCCTTGCGGTGCGGGACGTGGGCCGCGTGCTGGGCCTGCCCTACGCCGAGGTGGACCGTCTGAGCAAGATGATCCCCGCCGACCCCAAGATGACCCTGCAAAAGGCGCTGGACATCTCCACGGAGCTCAAAAAGGCCTACGACACGGACGACAAGGTGCGCGAGCTCATCGACATCGCCCGGACCCTGGAGGGGATGCCGCGCCACGCCAGCACCCACGCCGCGGGCGTGGTCATCGGCGCGCGGCCCCTGGACGAGTTCGTGCCCCTGCAGAAGAACGACGACGTCATCACCACCCAGTTCCCCATGACCACGGTGGAGCACCTGGGCCTGCTGAAGATGGACTTCCTGGGCCTGCGGACGCTGACCGTCATCCACGACGCGCAGGAGCTCATCCGCCAGGGGAAGGACGCGGACTTTGACATCGAGAAGATCCCCTACGAGGACAGGGAGACGTACGAGATGCTCGGCCGGGGCGACACGGACGGCGTGTTCCAGCTCGAATCCGCGGGCATGCGCAAGGTGCTCATCGACCTTGGGCCGGAGAACCTGGAGGACATCATCGCCGTCATCTCCCTCTACCGGCCGGGACCGATGCAGTCCATTCCGCGCTTCATCGCGGGCAAAAAGGACCCGGGGAGCGTGAAATACCTCTCGCCCATCCTGGAAAAGTCACTCGACGTCACCTACGGCTGCATGGTCTACCAGGAGCAGGTCATGCAGATCGTTCGGGACGTCGCGGGCTATTCCCTCGGCCGCAGCGACATGGTCCGCCGCGCCATGGCCAAGAAGAAGAAGGAGGAGATGGACAAGGAGAAAAAGGTCTTCGTCGACGGCGCGGTGGACGAGGCGGGCAACGTCGTCGTCCCCGGCGCGGTGCGCCTGGGCACGAGCGCGGAGGTGGCGCTGCAGATCTTCTCGGAGATGGAGACGTTCGCGCAGTACGCGTTCAACAAGAGCCACGCCGCGGCCTATGCGGTGGTCGCCTTTGAGACGGCGTACCTCAAGTGCCACTACCCGGTGGAGTTCCTCGCGGCGATCCTGAACTCGGTCGTGGGCAACTCGAGCAAGATCGCCGCCTTCATCCAGTACGGGCGCAAGACGGGCATCCCGGTCCTGCCGCCGGACGTCAACCGCTCGCAGGGGAAGTTCTCCGTCGAGGGCGGCAGCATCCGCTACGGCCTGAACGCCCTGCGCGGCGTGGGCGCGGGCGCGGTGCGCGCCATCGTCGAGGGCCGGCAGGACGGCGACTACCGCGACCTGTACGACTACGTCGAGCGCGTGGACTACGAGGCGCTCAACAAGCGCGTGGTCGAGAGCCTCATCAAGGCCGGGGCCATGGACAGCCTGCCCGGCCACCGCGCGCAGAAGCTGGCGGTCTACGAGAGCGCGCTGGACGGCGAGCAGGGGCGGCGCAAGAGCACGATCGCCGGGCAGATCTCGCTCTTTGCCCTGGAGGGTGTGGAGGCCCCGCGGCCGCGCCTGCCGGACCTGCCGGAGCTGCCGCAGCGCGCGCTGCTCCAGTATGAAAAGGAGATGACCGGCGTCTACATCACCGGCCACCCCTTGGACGAATACCGCGCGGTCCTGGAAAAGCAGCCCTTCAACGTCGCCATGGTCGAGGAGATGGCCGCCGAGCCCGACTGGGAGAAGTACGACCGCACGCCGCTGGCCCTGACCGGCATGGCCGTGCAGATCCGCGTCAGCACCACGCGCAACAACAAGCTCATGGCCTTTGTCACGCTGGAAGACCTCTACGGCGCGATGGAGTGCCTGGTCTTCCCCAAGGTGTACGAGCGGCTGGGCGGGCTCCTGCAGGAGGACGCGGTGCTGACGATGGCGGGCACGCTCTCCCTGCGCGAGGACGAGGCGCCCAAGCTCCTGGTCGAGAGCGCGCACGCGGTCCCGGCGCCGGGCGCGCAGGCGCACAGGGAGCGGCCGCAGCGCTTCTACGTCAAGGTGGACGATCGGACCCTGCTGCCCCTTGTGCAGAACCTGCTCCGGCAGCACGGCGGCAGGACGCCCGTGCGCGCGGTGATCGAGGGCAAGGTCTACGACCTGCCCGGCGCCTACTTCGTCGATCCGGACGCGGCGCTGGTGGACAAGCTCGAGGGGCTGCTGGGCGCGGGCACGGCCAAGCTCGCCTGAGGCGCGAATTTGTCAAAAAAATGCGGGAAGCCCCTTCCCGCGCGATTTACACCCGTTTTGTAATGTGGTATAATGCAAGCGGTTGGCGCAGGTTCCGGCCGAAGGAGGGGATGAGATGTGACGTGGGTCGTCATCCACATGGCGCACAGCCGCCAGGAGGCGGCGCGGCTTACGCAGATGCTCAGCCGCGAGGGCGTCCTGGTCCGGCTCAAACCCGTCTACCGGAACCGGAGCGAGGAGGAGAACTGCTACGAGCTGCTCGTCCTGCGCTCAGAGGCCGCGTCCGCGCGCGAGATCTTTCTGGAGCAGGGCTTTTAGCCGCCCGGGAGGATTTCCGGATTCGGGCAGCCCGGCAAGCCCTGTCCCCCGGGAAAATGCCGGCGCACCGCCGTGGAACGCGCTCAAGAAGAAAAAATGGAAAAGCGTGAAGAAAAGGAGAGAAAGAGGATATGGCAGACAAGAAGAAGATCGCGATTTTGACCTCCGGCGGCGACGCGCCCGGCATGAACGCGGCCATCCGCGCGGTGGTGCGCTCGGCGCTGTACTTTGACATGGAGGTCTTCGGCGTCCGCGACGGGTACCTGGGCCTGATGCAGGACGAGATCGAGCAGCTCTCGGCGGGCGATGTCGGCGACATCATCCACCGCGGCGGCACGATGCTGGGCACGGCCCGCCTGCCGGAATTCGCCACCGATCCCGCCGTCCGCCAGAAATGTTACGAGAACCTGCGCGCGCACGGCATCGAGGGCCTGGTGGTCTGCGGCGGCGACGGCTCCTACCGCGGGGCGAACCTGGTGCAGCACGAGGGCGGCATCAACGTCATCGGCCTGCCGGGAACCATCGACAACGACCTGGCCTACACGGACTACACCATCGGCTTTGACACGGCGGTCAACACCTGCGTGGACTCCATCAACAAGCTGCGCGACACCATGGCCTCCCATGGCCGCGTTTCCGTCGTGGACGTCATGGGCCGCGGCTGCGGCGACATCGCGGTGCACTCGGGCATTGCGGCGGGCGCGGAGGCGATCCTGATCCCGGAGATCAAGAAGACGGACAACCAGTGGCTGGACTACATCGTGCAGAAGCTGCGCACCTCCTTTGCGCGCGGCAAGAAGTACGGCATCATCGTCATGGCCGAGGGCGTGTACGCGGCGCCGAAGATGCACCACTTCACGGCGGACTACATCGCCTCCTGGCTCAACGCGAACTCCGAGACCGTGGGCCGGCGCGTGGACGCGCGCGGCTGCGTGATCGGCCACGTGCAGCGCGGCGGCTCCCCGACGGCGTCCGACCGCATCCTCTCGGCCCGCATGGGCGAGAAGGCCGTGGACCTGCTGCGCGAGAACCAGGGCGGTCTTTGCGTGGGCGTGGTCAAGAACCGCATTGTGGCGGTGGAGATCGACAAGGCGCTCTCCATGAAGCGCCGCGTGGACAAGCACCTGATCGAGCTGGCGGACATTCTTGCGAGATGACGCGCTGGCGCGCTGTCCCGGAAACGGACGAAGGTCCGTTTCCGGGAGGGGCCCGCTTTCCGAAAAAAGGGAGACGACGAGAGTCGTCTCCCTTTTTTCGGGCCGGGCCCCGTGGACCCTGGAGACGCACTTCGCACACGTCTGGGGCCTGACATGATAGCGCAGCGTTCGACCTATTGTATTACGATATTTTAGTAATAAGCTCGAACACAAAATCATTTCTGATAACAGCTCCACAAAAAAACACCATGGAATTGGAAAAGAATCTTTGGCGGCTGCATTCGGACCTCACTCAGTTTATACTCTCCCGAAAACCAAAGCCGGGAATCCCATCCGATACACTTATGTTAACGACAAGTACTATGACGATGTGATCTGCCTGAAATACAACATTCTGCACTATGCCACAGCGAACCGGGACGGCGGGTGGGAGTACAGGAGCCAGTCGATTGTCCCACAAGAACCATGTCCCCAAAACGACAAGGGAGAAAAATTTTGACCGTCACATATGGCAAGTATTTGTGGAAATGGCGGAGGATATTCGGCACACGCCGCAGTATCGGTATATCCACAAGCCGCGGCAGCAGAAAATTGAGCGAATATTCACGGAAGCGTTAGATAAGCATGACATGCGCTATACGCAATACAGAGGCTTGGCTCAAGTCATGAAAAGGATGAAGCTTAAATATGCCTGGCGCGGGCCTCGTGTTATTGTTTAAAGTGAAATTGACTGAATGCTGCGCTTATTGCGTTACATTTTGCAGGACATCAGTACGTTTTTGAACTGGTGATGTTCTAATTCGACACCACACGCTGCGATCCATGGATTTTGTCAAAATCTCTTGATGAAGGCAATAGATCATGCTATAATTTACAACAAATCTTTGTATTTGTTGGGCGAATGGGAAATCACAGGTTAGGATGCGTGAATAAGGGCGTCAGATACGATAGAATTTTGATTATGATGAACGCAAACAAGATGAAAAAAGCAATCTTGAAAAAGCAGCTGAGCTATCCCGGTACATGGTGACAAAAGTAAACCCAAACGAGCGGTTTCTGTGGATACTATGTAAGCTCTATATGATTTCTCACTGTATTATTGATAAGTTTATGGAAGTTGCAGGAGATTGATAAGAAGAGATGTCTAGCCGGATATTCCTTAATAAAATTGGTGAGGAGAGACGATGGGATGGAGAACAAAGCAAAACTGAGGCCGTTATACCTTGCAAAAATTCTATATGAGCAAACCGATGAAGAGCATTTCCTAACGACTGCACAGCTGATGCAGATATTAGAGCAACAATACGGAATTCAGTCGCATCGCCAAACTATCAAGACCGACATTGAGCTGTTGAAGCAGTTTGGGCTTGAGATAGAAGAAGTAAAATCAACGCAAAATCGATATAATTTGTTCGCTAGGCCATTTGATATTCCGGAGCTGAAGCTCCTCATTGATGCTGTGTGCTCCTCCAAGTTCATTACGGCAAGTAAGAGCAAGGAATTGGTTGACAAACTCAGCACACTTGCAGGAGAACATGCCCGTGTTATGCTGAAGAGAAACGTAAGCTGTGAGGGCCGTGTAAAGTCCGGAAATGAGAGAATCTATTTGATTGTGGATGCAATAAATGAAGCAATCAATACGAACAAAAAGATTTCTTTTCAATACTTCCAGTATGATGTTCGGAAACAACATAAGTTGAGGCGCAATGGAGAGCCATACACGATCACACCGTTGCATTTGGTCTGGAACGGCGACTATTACTACATGGTGGGCGTCTACGATTATAAGCAACGCATTGGCAGCTTCCGTGTAGACCGTATTGCAAAGCGCCCTGATATCTTGACTGAGGACGGAACTCCCCCACCGGAGGAATTTCATATTAACGAATACATCAACACCACATTCCGGATGTTTAATAGCGACCGGGCTGAAGTGGAATTGATTTGCGATAACGATGTGATGGACTCTATTATAGACCGCTTTGGCGAGGATGTTGCCACATATGCAAATGACGCGACATCCTTCAGAGCAATTGTCAATATTGCAGTAAACAATGTTTTTTATAGTTGGGTATTTGGGTTTGGTGGAAAAGTTAAAATTAAAGCTCCGCAAAATGTGAAAGAAGCGTATTTAGGAATGATAAGAGCTGCTGCGTCTGATTTAGAGGATTAGGACAGGTAGCAGAAACAGCTTCATATCATAAGTATAGGGTGGAGCAGGAGGATGCTAATATGGCATGTTAGCATCCTAAAAGCAGGCGACATTTCGTTTTTTGCAAGAATTGTTACAAAAAACGAAACAATGCGAAAGCAGAGAGCGGTGATCATGGATGGAGGTAGAATTCCATATCGACAATGCCTTCGCAGATGACTTTGGTTTTGGCGTGTAAAGCAAGCGAAACGCGATGCCGTAAAAGATAAGGTATAATAAAAGGACCTGTTGACAAAGGTGAAGTGACCCCGAAAAGTTAGACAATATTTCTGAAGGAATTGTTCAAGCAACCGAGAGGGCTTGTTGTCTGTGAAGAGCAGGCGGCAAGCCCATTAACTTTGCCTTGATTCTGCGGTTATTATAGTAATCGAGATAGTCCACCAGTTCCTGCTTGAAGTGATCCAAAGATCTGAACTCTTGCAGATAGAGTAGCTCGCTCTTGAGCAGACCAAAGAAATTCTCCATGACGGCATTGTCCAAACAGTTGCCTTTCCGGCTCATGCTCTGGCGGATTCCTTTTCTCCTGAGCATACGCTGGTATTGCTTGTGCTGATACTGCCAGCCTTGATCAGAATGGAGGATCAATCCTGTTCCATCTGGTATAGTCTCAAAGGCCTTCTCAAGCATGGAAGTTATCATACCCAACACTGGCCGGTCAGAGATAGTATAGCTGACCAGATAACCGTTGTGCAAATCCAAAATGGGCGAGAGATACATCTTCTGTCCAAACAAGCTGAACTCGGTTACGTCGGTCACCCATTTCTGGTTTGGCTTTTCCGCATAGAAGTTCCGGTTCAGCAGATTAGGAGCAATTTTTCCTACTTCACCCTTGTAAGAACGATATTTCTTGATTCTGACACGACAAGCCAGTCCTAACTCCTTCATAAGCCGTTGGACGGTCTTGTGGTTAATTGAAAATCCATGGTTGTGTACTTCAGTTGTGATACGGCGGTATCCATACCGTCCTTTGTTCTCGTAGTAAATCTTGATAATTTCTGCCTTGACTTCCTTGTATTTGTCTGGAACCCTCACCCGCTTCAGATGGTAGTAGAAGGTCGCGCGAGGAAGTTGAGCGATTGTGAGCAGAAGGGCCAGCGAGAACTCATGCCTCAGTTTTTGAACTACCTGCGCTTTTTGCGCTGGCGTCGCTCTTCTTCCAAAACCAAGGCTTGCAAGTTTTTTAGGTATGCATTTTCCGCTCGCAGCCGCTGTACTTCGGCAAGCAGGTCCTCTTCTACTTTGTCGGGCAGTTTCTTCGGCCTGCCTGTACTTTTGCGCCCTCTGCGCTCCACTGCAAGACCTTCCGCCCCCTCTTCCAAATAAATCCGTTCCCAGCTTTGGATGCGGCCATTATGTCCAGAATCAACATACTTATCTGACCACTCTGTCGGCCCATCATACTTCATCCCTCCTCGTTTCTATTATAACATAGGAATGGAGTTTTGGGGGC
>CAJFMX010000021.1 GCA_904393115.1 uncultured Clostridia bacterium | reverse complement strand
GGAGCGCGCGGCCAGCGCCTGCGTCAGCGCCGCGCGCAGGCCGCGAATCGCCTCCGCCTGCGCCTCGTCCTCCTGTTGGAGGCGCTGCCAGTCCTGCGCGCCGCGGGCCGCGCGGCTGCGGGCCTCTTCGTCGGCGCGCTGGGCCGCTGGATCGTGCGGCAGGGCGGCGGCCTCGGCCCGGGCGGCGGCCTCCTGCTGCTCCAGGGTCTGGACGCGCTCCTGGGCGGCGGCCCGGCGGCCGGAGGCGGCGCGCAGGACCTCCTGCGCCTCGCGCAGGGCGCGCCGCGCCGCCAGGAGCCGCTCCCGCGCGCCGGCGTGCGCGGCGCTGATGCGGGGATTCGGGTGCGCCCGGCTGCCGCAGACCGGGCAGGGCTCGCCGTCCTGCAGGCACTTGGCCAGTTCCGCGGCGGCGTTGCGGAAGTATTCCTCCGTGCGGTCCGCCTCCGCGCCCGCGCGCTCCAGGGCCGCGCCCTCCGCGGCGAGCGCCTCCGCCTGCGCCTCGAGGGCGTCCTTGCGCGCCCGGCTGAGCGCCTCGCCCAGCTCCCGCGCGCGGTCCGCGAGGCGCTTGGCCTCCGCCCAGCGCGCGCAGGCCGCCTCCAGCGCGGGCAGGCGGTCGCGCGCCCTGGACAGGTCGCGCAGGCGCTCCCGCCGCGCCGCCTCCTCCGCCTCCGCGCGGGCCAGGCGCGCGGCGAGATCCGCGGCGGCGGCTTCGGCCCGAGCGCGGGCTTCCTCCGCGGCGGATGCGGCCCGCTGCGCCGCGGAGAGCGCGACCTTCTCGGGCAGGGCGGCCTCCAGGCGCTCGACCTCCTGCCGCAGGGGCGCGGCCTCCTCCAGGGCCAGACGCGCGCGGTCCTGTGCGTCCGCGGAGGCGGCGCGCTCCTCGCCGGCGCGGGCGCGCTCGGCCTCCGCGGCGCGGGCGCGGGAAGCGGCGCGCTCCGCCTCCTGCCGTGCGCGCTCGCACGCGCGCAGGGCGTCGCGGCAGAGCGCGGCGGCCTCGGCGCGGCGCAGGTCCTCCTCTGCGGCGCGGGCGGCCTCCTGCTCGCCCTGCGCGGCGAAGAGCGCCTCCCGAGCGCGATCGGCGCGGGCGAACTTCTCCTCGTCAGCCTGGGCGCGGCGGGCGGCCTCGTCGCAGGCGGCATAGCGCGCGCGGCAGCGCTCCCGCTCGGCCTGCTGCGCGGCGAGCGCCGCCTCCTCCTGCGCGCAGAGATCGCGCAGCGCCTCCGCGCTCTCCACGCCCAGGACCGCCCACTGGGACCGGAGCGCCTGTTCATCCGCGCGCAGGCACTCCTCCGCCTCGCGGCACTGGCGCGCGAGGCTCTCCTGGTACGCGGCGAAGCGGTCCGCGCGGAACAGCGTCTTGAGGATGCGCTCCTTCTCGGCCGAGTCTGCGGTGAGGAAGCGCTCGAACTTCCCCTGCGGCAGGATCATCACCTGCACGAACTGGTCAAAGCCCATGCCCACGGCCTCGACCGCGGCGGCCTCCTGCGCGGTGGGCTTGGCGCTCTCGAGCAGGCTGCGCTCCCCGCCGTCCGGCAGCAGCTCCCGCGCGCCGCACTCGAGGACATAGCGCTCCGCGCGGTCGTCCTCGTCCTTCTTCCGCCGGCGCACGGCGCGCAGCCGCTTCCAGAACAGATAGCGCCGCCCGCGGACGGAGAACAGAAACTCCACGCGCGTGTCCTGCTCCGGCCCGGCCAGCTTGCAGCGCAGGTCCTGGATGCCGCCGCGCTCGCCGCCGCTGGCGCGGTTGTAGAGCGCGCAGGTCATCGCGTCCAGGAGCGCGGTCTTGCCCGCGCCCGTCTCCCCGTAGATCAGGAACCGGTCCGAAAACGGCGCAAAGTCCACGACCTGCGGGGCAAGGTACGGCCCAAAGGCCTCCATCGTCAGCTTGAGCGGCAGCATTCCGCCCGCCTCCTTCCGCGTCTTGTTCTCTGCCGGGTCATGCGCGCTCCGCTTCCTCCACGGCGCGCTGGAACCAGGCGCGCTGCTCGTCGTCCATCTCCAGACCCGTCTTATATAGATAGAATTTCTCTGCAAGCGCGAGCGGCGTGTCCGCGGCCGCCTCCTGCGCGGTCAGCAGCGGCGCGCCGCCCTCCCGCGAGAGGAGCGCGCTCTCGATCAACAGCGCGTTGGGGTACTTCCGGCGCAGCGCGTCCTGCACGGAGGCCGTGGCCAGCGCGTCCGTCACCGTCAGGTGCAGATAGGCGTCCGATTCCCCCGCGAGCAGCGCGTCCACCGCGCCCGTGCGCGCCTCGACCGGCCGCAGCGGCGGCACGGGCACGGCGCGCAGGGACCCGTCCCCGGTGTCCAGGATCGTCACGCCCTTTTCCTGGCCCGCCTCGTCAAAGGCGTAGGCCAGGGGCGCGCCGCAGTAGCGCACGCGCCCGCCCGCGAGCGTCTGCGCCTTGTGCAGGTGCCCCAGCGCCGCATAGTCAAAGGGCGCGAAGGCCCCCACCGGCACGGCCAGCGCGCCGCCGACCGCCGCGGCGCGGTCGCTGCGCCCCGCCTGGCCGCCCGCGGCAAAGCAGTGCCCCAGCAGGATGTGGAACCGGCCGTCCCGCTCCGGCGCGCGGTGGGCGAGGAAGGCCGCGACCGCGTCGGCGGCGCTGCCGATCGCCTCCCGCTCCGCGGGGAAGCTCAGCCGCGCGTCGTCCGTCGTGCAGTAGGGCAGAACGTGCACCACGGCCTCGCCCAGGTCCACGCGGTCGTCCTGCGCGCCCGCGCGGCCGAACACGTGCAGCCCGGAGGGCGCCAGCAGCTCCTGCAGGAGCGAGAGGCGCGCCGCGCCGTCGTGGTTGCCCGCGCAGACCACCACCGGGATGCGCTCCTCCAGGCAGAGGCGGCGCATGGCCCGGTTGTAGACGCCCATCGCGTCCGCGCCGACCACCGCGCGGTCGAATACGTCCCCGGCCAGGAGCACCGCGCCGACCCGCTCCCGCGCGGCGATGTCTGCGATGCGGTCCACCATCGCCTCCTGGTCGCGCAGCAGGCTCGCGCCGTAGAAGTCCAGGCCCAGGTGCCAGTCCGAAGTGTGCAGGATCTTCATACCGTCCCTCCAAAGAAATCCATCCGCGCGCGGCAAAAAAAGGAGCGGGTCCCGCGCGCCGGGGCCCGCCCATGCGTTCAGTTCTTCTCGTGATCGCGGAAGTAGTCCCGCAGGAGCGCCAGGCACTCCTCGCGGCAGACGCCCGCGGTCACGCGCGGCGAAGCGGGCGAGACCGCAAAGACCTCCGCGCTGGGCGCGCTGCCCTTGCCGCCCAGGATCTCGCCCAGATCCGCATCACTCGCGCCGTAGACCAGGCGCCCGAGCTTTGCCCAGACGAGCGCGCCGCTGCACATGTAGCACGGCTCGCAGCTCGAATAGAGCGTGTAGGCGGACAGGTCCGTCACGCCGGCGCTCCGGCAGTATTCCTGCACGAGGGTGAGCTCGGCGTGCGCCGTGCGGTCGCCGCGGGTGTAGATGCCGTTGCAGCCCGTGGCCACGACCGCGCCGTCCTTGACCAGCACCGCGCCAAAGGGCTCGTCCCCGCGGCGGACGGACTCCCGCGCCGCCTCGATCGCCAGGGACAGGAAGCGCTCCTCCTGCGTCTGCATTCAGTCCCCCGCTTTCTGCAGCGCGGGCCGGACCTCGATGTCGATCGGGAACCGCCCGGCGTTGCGGCCGTAGAGCGCGATGCCGCCCTCGTCGCACTGGATCTCCAGGCGCAGGCTGCCGCGCGCGCGGGCGCTGTCCATCGCGCGCGCGCTCACGGGCACGGTCAGAAGATACCCGTAGGAGCCGGCCTCCTCCAGATAGCGCTGCCGGCGCTGGTAGTGCCAGGAGAGCACGCCGTTGGCGTCCGCCGGGTCGTCCGGCAGGGCCTGGGCCAGGGCCTCCTCGCCCTCGACGAGCACGCGGATCTGCGAGGGGAAGGGCGTTTCGTCCGTCATGAAGTAGGAGTTGTGGTTCATGCCCGGGTCCGTGCGGTTGCCCACGACGCAGTCCACGTTCCCCGCGGCGATCTGGACGTCCTTGCGGTCCTTGCCCAGCTCGATCTTGGCCGAGGCCTCCAGGCAGATCTCCGCGGCGTCGAACGCGGCAAAGGAGAGCGCCGGGATCTCGTAGACGAGGCGCCCCGCGCCCGCGCAGGCGAGCTTGTGGCCGGAGAGCGCGGTCCAGTGGTTGGAGAACTCGCACTGGGCGTAGTCCTTCGGCCGGACGCAGGCAACGCCCAGGCGCGGGCCGCGCACGTCAAAGCAGCAGAAGTTGCGGCTGAGCACCTTGCCGTCCTTGCACAGGCGGAAGGTCAGCGCCGCCGTGTCCGCGCCCTCGGGCATGGTGACCTGGATCGCGCCCAGGGGCAGCAGGCCGTCGCCCGGGCAGGTGAAGTCCAGGTGCCCCGCCTCCGCATAGCCGTGCATGCCGTGGAGGAAGTACTCCAGGCGCAGCGCCTCGCCCGCCTTGGCCCCGCCGAAGTTCGAGTAGAAGACCGGGGTTTCGACCGTCTCCCCCGCGCCGACGGTGCGGCAGGGCGCCGCGTCGTAGGCGAGGAAGTCCTTGGCGTGCATGTCGCGCAGGTCCATGCCCATGCCCAGGATCGCGTAGCCGAAGTCCTTCTTTTTGTTGTCGATGCGGTAATAGCCGTTGAACTCGTTGACCACGTCGTTCATCTCGGTGAAGACGAAGCCGCAGAGGTTCTCGTGCAGGCGGTACTCGTTGAGCATGTAGTGGTACTGCCAGCCGAGGTCGCTGTCGCCCGCGCTGTCCTGCACGCCCCAGACCATGCCGCACTCGGAGTTCATCAGCGGCACGCGGCGCTGGCGGTTGCGGCCGATGCAGTTCCAGTCGCTGCCCGCGTAGGCGGAGCGGCAGGCCGTGTCGATCTCCTCCTTGACGGCCATGTAGCCGTTGATGTAGAAGTGCCAGGTGTTCAGGTCCGTCTCCACGTGGTCGTGGTTGCAGGCGGAGTTGTCCTCCACGATGCGCGTCGGGTCAAAGGCCTTGACGCGGCGGTAGACCCCGCGCACCCACTCCTGCGTCTTGGGCTCGTAGAGCCGCACCGCCCCCGGCAGGTTGGAGAACAGGCCCCACGTCTCGTTGAAGACGATCCAGGCCGCGATGCAGGGGTGGTTGCAGTCCCTGCGGAGCATGGCGCTCAGCTCCGCTTCGAACTGCGCGCGCGCCTCCTCCGTGGGGTCGCCGTGGAAGCAGACCATGTCCGCAAAGGCGAGCACGCCCAGGCGGTCCATCCAGTAGAGCTTGCGCGGCTCCTCGGGCTTGATGTGCAGGCGCATGAGGTTGAGGCCGATGTCCTTGGCCCGCTGCACGGAGGCGGCGACCGCCTCCTCGCTGGGCAGGGTGAAGAAGCCCTCGGGGTTAAAGCACTGGTCGAGCACGCCGTTTAAGTAGATCGGCCGGCCGTTGAGGTAGATCCAGGGATAGTCCTTCCCCGGCGCGCACTTTGCCTCGATCTCCCGCACGCCGAAGTAGGTGGAGACGCAGTCCTCGCCCAGGCGCAGCTCGCCCTCGTAGAGGTTCGGCTCGTCCGGCGACCAGAGGCGCGGATTCTCCAGGACAAAGTCCAGCTCCACGCTCGCCTCCCCCGCGGGCAGGTCGAGCGCCTTGGAAAACTCCCGGCCGTCAAAGGCGGCGGTCAGCGTCGCGGGCCCGCCCTGCGCGCGCACGGTCGCCAGGACGCGGACGCGGCCGTCCATCTTCGTCTCGATCTTGGCGCGCTCCAGGCGCGTCTTTGGCGCGGCCTCGAGGTACACCGTCTGCCAGATGCCGCGGATCTCGCCATAGCCCTGCTTGCCGCGGGTCTGGCTCGACGCGTCCAGGTCCTCGACGCGCACGGCGATCTCGTTTTCGCCGTCCTTGTCCCAAAGGCCGGTGACGTTCAGGCGGATCTCATCGTAGCCGCCGCGGTGCGCGCCGGCAAAGCGGCCGTTGACAAAGACGCGCGCCTCGTAGTCCGCCGCGCCGATGACGAGGAAGACCTCGCCCGGGGCCGAAAAGCGCGCCGTGCGCCGGTACCAGGCCGCGCCCTTCCGGTCCTCGCCCACGCCGGAGAGCGGCGCGGCCCAGGAAAAGGGCACCTGGATGCGCCGCGCGAGCTGCGCCGGGCAGGCCTCCGCCGCGGAAAAGTCGAATTCCCACTCGCCGTTGAGGTTGAGCCAGTCCTTCCGCTGCCAGTCCGGCCGCGGATGTTCGGGTCTTGGGATGGGGTTCATAGGCAAATCCCTCCTGTGTATGCGTCGTGTTCAGGCGCTTCCATTATAGCACATCCCGCCGGGTTTACAAGCCGGGACGTGGGGGGCGGAATTTTTCTGCGAATTTTCTGCGCAGACGGGCGCGCGATATGGTATACTTGTTCCGTCAGAACAAAACCGCAAAAACGCCCCGTCCCTGCGGAAGGAGGAATGCGCGATGCCCGTCCCCCGCCTCGGCGCCCTGGTCCACAGCCCGACGCTGCGCTTCACGCTGCCCGTGATGCTGGAAAACACGCTGACCATCTTCATCGGCCTGGTGTTTTCGCGCATCATCAGCACCATCAGCGGCAGCGCGCTGGCCGCCATCGGCATGGCCAACACCGTCATGGCCGTGATCTTCTCCCTCTTCTCCATGGTGACGACGGGCGCGGCGGTCCTCGTCTCCCGCCAGATCGGCGCGGGGGAGGGCGCGGCCGCCGCGGACACGATCGAGCAGGGCGGCTTCCTCTCGCTGGCGTGCTCCGCGGGGATGACGGCGCTGTGCCTGCTCACCGCGCAGCCCCTGCTGCGCCTGCTCATGCCCACGGCCGAGGACCAGCTCTTCTCCGAGGCGCTGCGGTATTACGACATGCTGATGCTGTCGCTGCCCGCCTACGTGCTGCACGGCATGCTCTCCTCCGCGGCGCGCTCCACGGGCGACAGCCGCTCGCCCATGGCGGTGGCGCTGCTGATGAACCTGTCGCAGATCGCGTTTGCCTACCTATTCATTGACGTGCTCCCGCTGCAGGAGGTGGGCGCAGGCCTGTCCTACGTGTGCTGCCGGCTGGTGGGTGCGGGGCTGATGCTGGGCGCGCTGGTGCGCGACCATCGCTTCTTCGTGCTGCGCCTGCGGAACATGCTCCGCCCGCGCGGGGCGACCGTGCGCCGCATCCTGCGCCTGGGCCTCCCCGTGAGCGCGGAGAGCCTCTTCGTCCAGGTGGGCTACATGCTGGCCAACTCCATGTCCATCTCCCTGGGCACGTTCGAGAGCAGCGTCTACCAGGTCATGAACACGCTCAACACGTTCCTTACGCTCCCGCAGGGCATCTGCTCGACGGTCGGGCTTTCGGCCGTGGGCCGGCTGCTGGGCGCGAAGACCTACCGCGCCGCCAAGCGGACCGGCCGCTGGATCTGGCTCTCCGGCATCGGGGCGACGCTGCTGCTGAGCGCGATCGTCCTGGTCTTCCGCGTGCCGCTGGCGGGCGTTTACACCTCGAACCCGCTGGAGGTGGAGAGCGCCGCGAACCTGATGTGGATTCTGCTGGTGATGGACGTTGCGGGCGTCTCCATCAACGCCATCGACGCGCAGCTGCGCGCGGGCGGGGACGTGCGCTACGTCATGGTCGTGACGCTGACGGCGGTCTGGCTCATCCGCCTGCCGCTGACGTACCTGTTCTGCTTCGTCTGGGACTGGGGCGTCCTGGGAATCTACCTGGCCAACACCATCAGCCTCTACTACCGCGCGATCCTGGGCCTCGTCCGCCACGGCGGCCAGCGCTGGATGACGCGCCGTGTCTAAACAAAAAAGAAAACGCGCCCGGCCCTTCCAGAATCCTCCGATAAGGGCCGGGCGCGTTTCTGCGCGCCTCCTCTGCTTTTCCCCGAGTCGCCAACGGTGGCTCGGAGAAAAGCAGGCTTATTGGGCCTGCGGCCCAAACGCCCGGCCTCCAGGCGCTTCGTTCCCTTCGGCTTCGCCCCGATCCGCCAACGCCGGTACGGGGTTGCGGCCGGCTTATTGGGCCTGCGGCCCAAACGCTCGGCCTTCAGGAGCTTCGCTCCCTTCGGCTGCGCCTCGAACCGCCAACGGCGGTGCGGGGTTGCGGCCGGCTTATTGGGCCTGCGGCCCGAACGCCCGGCCTCCAGGAGCTTCGCTCCCTTCGGTTTCGCCCCGAACCGCCAACGCCGGTGCGGGGTTGCGGCCGGCTTATTGGGCCTGCGGCCCGAACGCTCGGCCTTTAGGAGCTTCGCTCTCTTCGGCTGCGCCCCGAACCGCCAACGGCGGTTCGGGGTTGCGGCCGGCTTATTGGGCCTGCGGCCCGAACGCTCGGCCTCCAGGAGCTTCGCTCCCTTCGGCTTCGCCCCGAACCGCCAACGGCGGCTCGGGGAAAAGCCGGCTTATTGGGCCTGCGGCCCAAACGCTCGGCCTCCAGGCGCTTCGCTCCCTTCGGCTTCGCTCCCTTCGCAGGCGTACGCGCCGCCGCTGCGGACTTCAAAGGAAGGGAGCCCAATCCCCTTCTCATCCCCGAAAGCGGCGGGAAGGGGTTTCTACAAGCTGCAATGCGCCCGGCCCTCCGAGAATTCTCCGGAGGGCCGGGCGCGTCTTTTTGTGGAGCGTGTCCTAGCGCTTGAGCGCCTCGCGCAGGGCGCGGTTGACGCTGGCGGGATCGGCCTTGCCGCGCAGGGCCGCCATGCAGCGCCCGACGAGGAAGCCGAAGACCTTGTCGCTGCCGGCGCGGTACTTCTCCACCGCGTCCGCGTTTTCGGCAAGGACCTTGGCCACGGCGGCGGAGAGGTCGCCCTCGCCCACCTTCTCCAGGAAGAGGCCGTGCTCCCGGCAGAAGAGCTCCGGGTCCGCGCCCTCGCGGTAGACGGCCTCCACCGCGCGCCGCGCCGCCGGCCGGCCGATGCGCCCCGCCGCAAGCAGGCGCAGGGCGCGGGCGAGCTTCTCCTCGTCGATCTCCAGGTCCGCGGGCTCCAGCCCGTCCTCCCCGAGCAGGCGCAGCACCTCGCCCAGCGTCCAGTTGGCGGCCTCCCTGGCCGGGATGCCGCGGCCGATCAGCCCTTCGAGCAGCCGGCACAGCCGCGCCGAGCGCAGCAGGATCGCCGCGTCTCGCTCCGTCAGCCCGTATTCCGCCAGGTACCGCGCGCGCTTCTGCTCCGGGAGCTCCGGCATGCTGCGGCGCACCTGCGAAAGGAAGGCCTCGTCCAGCACCACGGGCGGCAGGTCCGGCTCCGGGAAGTAGCGGTAGTCCTGCGCGTTTTCCTTGGAGCGCATGGCGAAGGAGGCGCCCTTGTTGTCGTCCCAGCGGCGGGTCTCCTGGCGGACGGCGCGTCCCTCGCGCAGCAGCTCGATCTGCCGCTCGGCCTCGGCGCGCACGGCGCGGGCCACGGCCTTGATGGAGTTGAGGTTCTTCATCTCCGTGCGCACGCCGAGCGCCTCGCTGCCCACGGGCCGCACGGAGACGTTGACGTCCGCGCGGATGGACCCCTCCTGCATCTTGCAGTCCGAAACGCCCAGGAAGTCCAGCAGCGTGCGCAGCCGCTCCAGGAAGTCCGCAGCCTCCTCACCCGAGCGGAAGTCCGGCTCGGTCACGATCTCCATCAGCGGCACGCCGCAGCGGTTGTAGTCGCACAGCGTCGTCTCGGTGAAGGGGTCGTGGACGAGCTTGCCCGCGTCCTCCTCCATGTGGATCTCGTGCAGGCGGATGAAGCGCCCGCTCTCCAGCGCGAGGCCCCCGCCCCGGCAGATCGGCGCGTAGAGCTGGGAGATCTGGTAGGCCTTGGGCAGGTCCGGATAAAAGTAGTTCTTGCGGTCAAAGCGCGTCACGGGCGCGATGTCGCAGCCCAGCGCAAGGCCCGTGCGCGCGGCCTTCTCCACCGCGGCGCGGTTGAGCGTGGGCAGCGCCCCCGGCTGGCCGGAGCAGACCGGGCAGACGTGCGTGTTCGGCTCGCCGCCAAACGCCGTGGAGCAGGCGCAGAAGATCTTGCTCTTGGTGTTCATCTCGACGTGGACCTCGAGTCCGCAGACGATTTCGTAGTTCATCGCGCCATCCCTCCTCTGTGCAGGTGGTAGTCCGTGTGCCGCTGGAAGGCGTCCACCGCCCGCAGCAGCAGGCCTTCCTCGTCCCTGCGCGCCAGGAGCTGCGCGCCCACGGGCAGGCCGGTCTGTTCTTCCTCCCCGCAGGGGAAGGACGCGCACGGCAGGCCCGCCAGGTTCGCCGTGACGGTGTAGACGTCGCTCAGGTACATCTGCAGGGGATCGGAGAGCGACTCCCCCAGGCGCGGCGCGACGCTGGGCGCGGCGGGCAGCAGGATCAGGTCAAAGCGCGTCAATGCGCGCTCCAGCTCCTGCCGGATGCGGCTGCGCACGCGCAGGGCCTTCAAATAGTACGCCTCGTAATACCCCTGCGAGAGCACGAACGTGCCCAGCAGAATCCGCCGCCGCGCCTCCGGCCCAAAGCCCTCCATCCGGCTCTGGCGCATGAGGGCAACGATGTCCTCCGGCCCCTCGGCCCGGTGGCCGTACTTGACGCCGTCGTAGCGGGAGAGGTTGCTGGAGGCCTCGGCGCAGGCCAGGATGTAATAGGCCGGCACCGCGTACGGCGCGACCGGCAGCGAGAAGCGCTCCACCTGCGCGCCCAGGCCCTGAAAGATCTCCGCCGCGCCGAGCACGCGCGCGCGCACGCCCTCGTCCAGCCCCTCGGCAAAGGATTCGTCCGGGATGCCGATGCGCAGGCCAGCGGCTGAGCCGGTCAGGCCCGCGAGCGTCCCGCCCGTGCCGCCGCGGCTGGTGGCGTCGCGCGCGTCCCGGGCGCAGAGCAGGTCAAAGGCTGCGGCGCAGTCCGCCGCCGTGCGCGCGATGGGCCCGATCTGGTCGAGCGAGGAGGCGTAGGCCACAAGGCCCCAGCGCGAGACCGCGCCGTAGGTGGGCTTGAGCCCCGTCACCCCGCAGAAGGCCGCGGGCTGGCGGATGGACCCGCCCGTGTCCGACCCCAGCGCCAGCGGGGCCATCCGCGCGGAAACCGCCGCCGCCGACCCGCCCGAGGACCCGCCCGGCGCGCGGGCCGCGTCCCAGGGATTGCGCGTCGGGCCGCCAGCGGCCGTCTCCGTGGTCGAGCCCATGGCGAACTCGTCCATGTTCGTGTGGCCCAGCAGCACCAGGCCCGCCGCGCGCAGGCGCTCCACCGCCGCCGCGTCGTAGGGCGGCCGGTAGCCCTCCAGCATCCGGGAGCCGCACGCCGTCTCCATGCCGCGCACGCAGATGTTGTCCTTGATCGCCACCGGCACGCCGCACAGGGGGCTCGACGCCTCCCCGCGCTCGATGGCGCGCTGCGCGGCCTCGGCCTGCGCCAGGGCGCCCGCCTCGTCCACGAGGGTGAAGGCGTGGATCTCCGGGTCCGCCTCCCGGATGCGCTTTAGGTGCGCGCGCAGCAGCTCCGGCGCGGTGATCTCGCCCCGGCGCAGGGCCTCGCCCTGCTCCAGCGCGCTCCTGCACAAGATTTCCTCCATTTTCCCTTCCCCCTCTCTCATTCCACGGTCCGCGGCACCTGGTAGGCGCCGTCCTGCGCGCGCGGCGCGTTTTCCAGCAGCGCGGCGCGGTCCATGGAGGGCCCGGGCACGTCCGCGCGCAGGCCCTCGACCGCCTCGGCCGCAAGGTCGTAGGGCTCGACGCGCTCCGTGTCCAGCCGGTTCAGGATCTCCATGTAGTCCAGGATCTTCCCCAGCTGCTCCAGGACCTCCCCGCGCTCCTCCTGCGGCAGGTCCAGGCGCGCCAGCTCGCACAGGTGCTCCAGCATTGCAGAATCGATCTTCATCGTCGTTTTCCTCCCTTTTTTCGCCCGTTGCCGCGCCCGCCCTCAGGGCGTCAGGCGGTGGATGTCCCGCGGGAAGAGGGCCGCCTCGCGGATGTTCTTCGCGCCCGCCAGCTTCATCGTCAGCCGCTCCAGGCCGATGCCCAGGCCCCCGTGCGGCGGCAGGCCGTTGCGGTGCGCGCGCAGGTAGTCCGAAAACTCTGCGATCTCCATGCCCAGGCGCTCCATCTTCGCCACCTGCTGGGCGTAGTCGTGGATGCGCTGGCCGCCGGTGGTGACCTCCATGCCGCGGAAGAGCAGGTCGAACGAGAGCGTGTAGCGCGCGTCCAGCGGGTCGTCCATGGCGTAGAAGGGGCGCTTTTTCGCGGGATAGTGCGTGATGAACGCGAAGTCCGATCCCGTGTCCTCCCGAACCATCTGGGAGATTTTCTGCTCCTCCTCCGGCTCCAGGTCGTAGGGGTCGCGGATGCGGTAGCCGTACCGCTGCGCCGCGCGCTCCTTGGCCTCCCGGAACGGCAGGGCCGGAATGCGGGAGGCGTCCGGCAGCTCGATGCCGAGCAGCGCCAGCTCCTCGGCGTACTCCGCGGCAAGCAGGCGGAACACCGATTGCAGCAGCGCCGTCTCCATCTGCATGACGTCCGCAAAGCTGTCGATGAAGCCCATCTCGAAGTCCAGGGAGGTGTATTCGTTCAGGTGCCGGGTCGTGGCGTGCTTTTCCGCGCGGAAGACCGGGCCGACCTCAAACACGCGGTCGTAGACGCCGACCATGGTCTGCTTGTAGAACTGCGGCGACTGCGCCAGGTACGCCCGGCGGCCGAAGTAGTCGAGCTTGAAGATGTTCGCGCCGCCCTCGGCGCCCGCGCGGACGATCTTGGGCGTATGGATCTCGGTGAAGCCCTCGCCGTGCAGGAAGTCCCGGAAGCCCCGGACGATCCCCTCCTGCACCTTGAAGAGCGCGCGGCGGCGCAGGGCGCGCAGCGTCAGCGGCCGCATCTCCAGGTCCTTTTCCAGGGTCAGGTCCAGCTTGTACTTGTGGATGGGCAGCTCCAGCCCCTCCAGGGGGCGGGAGAGCACCTGCGCGCCGGTCAGGCGCAGCTCAAAGCCGTGCGGCGCGCGCGCGTCAAAGACCGGCTCGCCCGTGACTGCGACGCAGTTCCCCTCTGCGAGGGCCGCCGGGTCGATGTCCGCGCCCGCGACGCACTGCATCGTCCCCTCGCGCCGGCGCAGGATCACAAAGGCGAAGTTCGCCATGCGGCGCACGTTGTGCACGCACCCCTTCACTTCAATGGGGGCCTGCGGTTTTTCCCGCGCGATGCGCTCGATCGTCCACTCCTGGGTTCTCTCTCCTGTCATGGTCAGCATGGCGTTTTTCTCCTTTCATTTGCCGTTTTTCCCGATTTTGGGATAAAAAAAGTCCCTTAAAGGGTATAATCACCCCTTAAGGGACGGGTATGCTTGCAAAAATGCGGCACCCCGCGGTACCACCCGATTTGTCGCAGAAAGCTGCGCGCGTCGCCATTGACGGTGCCTTCCTGTAACCGCTCGTCGCCGCTGTAACGCTCGGCCCCTGCGTAGGCCCCTACTTGCGCGCCGCGCTTTCGAAACCTCGGCTCCGGAGTGTTCCCCCTGCCTCCCGACCTGGCGATGCTTGCAGCCGGTGACATCGCCTCTCTGCCGGCGGGTCGTGCAGGGCATTCTCCCTCGACGCCTTTTATGGGTGTTATCTTACCCACTGCTCCCCGGTCTGTCAACCCCTTTTCAAAACCTTAACAAAAAAAGGAGCCGCGCAGTCCGCGCGGCTCCGGCAGGCGGGAGCGGGCTTTCCGGGGAAATGGCGCCTCAGGCGAACATCGCCAGGAGCCCCTCGATGCCCTCCTCCCCCACGCCTGTGAGGATCAATTCCACCATGAAGTTCCCCTCGCGGCGGATGAGGTAGTGCTGGCAGAGCTCATAGCCGTCCACCGTCGCGGGCACGACGACGTACTCGTTGCCGCCGAGGGTCTGGGTGCCGATCTCCCCCACGATGTAGGGCAGCGCGTCCGTCTCCTCCAGGCCCTGGGCGAGCTCCTCCGCAAACGCCTCGGCCGTGTAGTCGCTCGCGCCGGGGATGATGGCGAGGTTCTCAAACATCAGGAGGATGCTCTCGCCCGTCTGCGGGTTCTGGGCCATCATGTCCTGGATGTTGGTCAGGTTCGCCATGGCCTTTTCCAGGTCGCTCAGGTCGTCGCCCACGGCCTCCTGGCCCAGGTTCATCATCTCGGCCAGGTCCTCGTCCGTGGCGATGGTCCAGCTCTCGTCCGGCAGGGTGAGCGCAAGCCCCGCCAGGTCGCTGGTGAAGGTCAGTCCCTCCCAGGTGCCGTGGGAGAAGCCGGCGAGCGCCTCGGCGACGGTCGGCGCGTCAGGCTCCTGCGTGGGCTCTGCGGTCGGTTCTGCAGTGGGTTCTGCGGTGGGTTCTGCGGTGGGTTCTGCGGCCGGCTCCGTCTGGGCGGGGGCGGTGCTCTCCTGGGCCGCGCCGGACATCACGCTCTCGAGCAGCCGGGCGGGGACGCAGGCCGTCGCCGTGAGCAGCAGCAGAACGGCAAGCAGGGCAACCCCAAATCGTCTTGCGTTTCGCATGGAAACAGGTCCTCCTCTTGTGAAATTGGGATACTCCGCCGTCCAGTATAGCAAAATCTCCCCGCAGCGCAAGATTGCAGGTCCCTTTCTTATGTTAAGATCCCGTTATGTGCCGCTGCCCGAAGCGCCGCGCCCGCCGCGCAAAAAAAAGGGAGGCGCTGCCTCCCTTTCCACCCTGCGGTCGGTTTACTCCACCGGCACCACGGACGCGCCGTAGGTCTCCTCGATAAAGGCGCGGGTCTCCTCGGACTTGAGCGCCGCGACGAGCGCCTGGATGTCCTCCCGATCCTCGTCGCCCTCGCGCACGGCGATGACGTTGGGATAGGTCTGCGCGCCCTCGGAGGAGGCGTCCTCCGTGACCAGGACCTTGTCCAGGATGCCGGCCTCCACGGCGTAGTTGCCGTTGGCCACGGCGAAGTCCACGTCCTGCAGCGTGCGCGGCACCTGCTCGGCGGCGATCTCCAGGAACTCGATGTTGTGGGGGTTGTCCACGACGTCGCGGGCCGTGACGTTCAGGCCCGCGCCCTCGGGCAGGGTGATGAGGCCCTGGGCGGCGAGCAGCTGCAGGGCGCGCGCCTCGTTGGTGGCGTCGTTGGGCACGGCGATGACCGCGCCGTCCGGGATGCTGCTCAGATCCTGGCTCTTGCCCGCGTAGATGCCCAGGGGCTCAAAGTGGATGGACCCGGCGGAGACGAGCGTGGCGCCCGTGCTCTCGTTGTAGTTGAGCAGGTAGGGCAGGTGCTGGAAGTAGTTGGCGTCCAGGTCCCCGGACTCCAGCGCCTGGTTGGGCAGGACGTAGTCCGTGAACTCCTCGATCTGCAGGTCGATGCCCTGCTCGGCGAGCATGGGCTTGACGAACTCCAGGATCTCGGCATGGGGCGCGGGCGAGGCGCCCACGACGAGCGTCGTATCCTCCTGCGGGGCGGCGCAGGCACTCAGGCACAGCGCCAGGCACAGCGCGAGCAGCGCGGCAAGGGTCTTTTTCATTGCGGTTTCCTCCTCAAAATCTTGCTGGATATTTACTTTGCGCGCTTGTCCACGCGCTTGGCAACAAGGTCAAAGACCACCTGGATGACCTGGACGATGACGATGATGAGGACCAGCGTCAGGAGCATGACGTCGTACTCGTAGCGGTGCATGCCGTAGCGCACCGCGATGTCGCCCAGGCCGCCGCCGCCCAGGGCCCCGGCCATGGCCGAATAGCCCACGAGCGTGATGACCGTCACCGCCGCGCCCCGGATGAGCGAGGGCACGGACTCGGGCAGCAACACCTTCCAGACGATCTCAAAGGTCGTGGCGCCCATGGTGCGCGCGGCCTCGACCACGCCGCGGTCGATCTCGCCCAGGGACTGCTCGACCATGCGGGCCACAAAGGGCGCCGCCGCCACGACCAGCGGCACGATGGTCGCCGTCGTTCCATAGGCGCGGCCGACGATCAGGCGCGTCAGGGGCGAGATCACCAGCATCAGGATCACAAAGGGGATGGACCGGCCGATGTTGACGATCCAGCCCAGCACCGCGCTGACGCTCCGCATGGGGTGCAGGCCGTTCTTGTCCGTCACGATGAGCGCCACGCCCAGCGGCAGGCCGATGACATAGGCGAACAGCGCCGAGACGAAGACCATGGCCAGCGTCTCGCCCGTGCCCTCCAGGAGCATGGGCAGGTTTTCCGTCAAAACGTTCATCGCTTCATTCCTCCTTCATGCCCAGCAGCATCCGCGTGATCGGGGAGCTCGGGCGCGCCATGACGGATTCGACCGTCCCCTGCTCGACAAAGGCGCCCTGGTTGATGATGGCGACCTTGTTGCAGATGGCGTTGACCACGCCGATCTCGTGGGTGATGATGATGATGGTCAGGCCCATCTTCCGGTTGATGTCCTGCAAAAGCGTCAGGATGCTCTTGGTCGTGAAGGAGTCCAGGGCGCTGGTCGGCTCGTCGCACAGCAGGATCTTGGGGTTGTTGGCCAGGGCCCGGGCGATGGCCACGCGCTGCTTCTGCCCGCCGGAAAGCTGCGCCGGGTAGGCGCGCGCCTTGTCCGCAAGGCCCACGACGTTCAAAAGCTCCAGGGCGCGCGCCTCGCGCGCCTCCTTCTTCACGCCGTCCAGCTCCAGGGGGAAGCAGACGTTGCGCAGCACGTTTCGCTGCATGAGCAGGTTGTAGCCCTGGAAGATCACGCCCACGCTCTTGCGCAGGGCGGTCAGGTCCTTTCCCTGCAGGGTGGAGATGTCCACCCCGTCCACCTCGATGCGCCCCTGCGTCGGCGTCTCCAGCAGGGCGATGCAGCGCAGCAGCGTGCTCTTGCCCGCGCCGCTCATGCCGATGATGCCGTAAATGTCGCCGTCGTCCACGTTCAGGTTGATGCCCGTAAGGGCCGTAACATCCGTCTCCCCGCGGAAGACCTTGGTCAGATTCGTCACCTGGATCATGTCCACACCTCCGAATCATTTCCGCGCCGTGCGCGCGGAGGGAAAGAAAAAAGGCGCCCGCCCCTTCAAAAGGGCGAGAGCCTTGCGCTTTCGCTGTACCACCTTTTTTCGCCCGCGCCTTGCGGCGCCGAGCCTTGCCGGGTACGGCGGAACCCCTTCCGCTTATACCCCGCCGCTGTAACGGGCGGCCCCGTCGCAGCCTGAGCGATGCGCTTTCGGCTGCGCGACTCCAAGACCATGTTCATCCTCCCCGCCCGATCCGCTTTGCAGCTCCCGCGGACTCTCTGTGCGCGCAAGAAAAGGACTACTCTTCTTCTCCCAGTCGCTTTCCATGGGTATGAAATTGCCTATATTGTAGGGCCGGGCGCGCCGTTTGTCAACGGAGAACTTTGTTAACACTCCGTAAATTCGCCCTTGCAAAAAAACCGCTGACAAACGCGCGCCGCCGCGGTACAATGAAAACGTCTAAGGCGCCGGCCGCGCGCCGGCCCACCTTCCCTTTTGTCAAGGAGGAATTGCACGATGTACCTTTCTCTCCCCGAATACCGCCGCAGGCTTGCGGGCTGCTGGATCGGCAAAAACGTCGGCGGCACCCTGGGCATGCCCATGGAGTGGAACCGCCAGGAAAACGACGTGACATATTACACACACGAAATGACGGGCGAGCCCCTGCCCAACGACGATCTGGACATCCAGATCCTGTGGCTGATCGCCCTGGAGGACCAGGGCCTCTCCTTGGACTGCAAGGTCCTCGGCCAATACTTCAACGAGCTGATGATCTTCACCCACGCCGAGTACGGCACGGCCAAGACCAACCTGCGCGCCGGCCTGCAGCCGCCCGTCAGCGGCACGCACAACAACGACTTCAAGGACAGCTGCGGCTCCTTCATCCGCTCGGAGATCTGGGCCTGCCTGTTCCCCGGCCATCCGCAGCGCGCCGCGGAATACGCCTTCCAGGACGCGGTCGTGGACCACGGCAACGGCGAGGGCGTCTACGCGGAGGTGTTCGTCGCGGCGATGGAGTCCGCGGCCTTCTTTGAGACGGACGTGCGCAGGCTAGTGGAGATCGGCCTGAGCTACATCCCGGCCTCCTGCGCGGTGGCCCGCGCCGCGCGCCGCGCCATCGAGTGCGTGGAGGCCGGCATGGACCGGCGCGCCGCGCGCAAGGTCATGCTCGAGGAGTGGATCGGCCACATCGAGTGGCACTACATCTCCCCCGAGGACGAGGCCGCCGGCTACAAGGAGGGCAAGATGGGCTGGGACGTGCCCTCGAACCTCTTCATCGTGGTCTATTCGCTCCTCCGCTGCGCCGGAAACTTTGACGACTCGATTTTGACCGCCGTCAGCTTCGGCGAGGACACGGACTGCACCGCCGGCACCATCGCCGCGCTCTACGGCCTGATGCACGGCGTGGACTGCATCGACAAGAAGTGGATCGAGCCCATCGGCTGTGGGATCAAGACGATCTCCCTGGACCCCTTCCGCCTGGCCGGCCGCATCCCCGCCACCATCGACGAGATGAGCGCGCGCGTGGAGAAGCTCTTCCTCGCCGCAAGGGAGCAGTTCGACCTGGACATCCAGTTCGAGCCGGAGGGCGCGCGCCCCGCGCCGGACTTCACCGCGCCCCCCTACTTCCAGAACCTTTACCGCGAGATGGAGACGGTCAAGTACGCCTTCCCGTACATGAACGTGCGGCTGGACTACCTGGGCGAGCCCGTGCTCGCGCCCGGCGTGCCCAAGAAGATCCGCTTCCTGCTCTCCAACAACTCGGCCTCCATCTCCAGCGACCGGGTGCTCGTCCACCTCTACGCGCAGGACGAGGTCCAGGTGCTTCCCTCCAAGGACGCCGCGGTCTTCCTCTCCATGGCGCACCTGGGCAGCGGCACCAAGGCGCTGGACTTCGAGATCCTCGTCGACTCCCTCACCCGGCCCGTCTACCGGTTCGTCGCGGAATTCACCTTCGAGGAAAACAAAAAGGGCATGACCCACTGCGTCCCCTTCGTTCTCCTCAACGAGGGCGGCGAGCCCGTGCCCACGATCTGGGAAAAGCGCGGCCCGTATCCCATCCCCAACCAGCCGCGCGTGTAAATCGCCTTTTCGCCAAAGCGCGAGCGCCCTTCCCCTTTGCCGGGAAGGGCGCACGCGCTTCTTCAGGATCTGCCCTCGGGCAGGTCCTTTTTTCGGCGCATCTCCACGCACACGCCGAGAATCCGCACCGGCAGGGCGCGGACCTGCCGCTCGCTGTAAAAGCTCGGCGCAACGCTCACGGCGTTGAGCGGCAGGAGCAGGAGCCCCTCCGGCGCGCGCAAGATGCGGCGCAGGGCCGCGTCCTCCCCGCCCACGGAGACGACCGCATCCTCTCCGTCCCGCGCGCTGTCCTGCCGCCGGGCGATGACGATGTCCCCGGTCTGGTACTCCGGATACATCGCCCCGTCCGGAATCCGCAATCCGAAGTAGACGCCGCTTTTCTCCGCTGCGGCGGGGAACGCCTCGTAGCCCACGACCTCGCCGAGCGCCTCGCCCGGCTGCCCTGCGCGCAGCGCCGCATACACGGGCACCCGTCCCGCCGCGCCCGCCTCCTCCCCGTGGCCTGCCGGCCCGCCGCTCAGCAAATCGTCCACCGAGATGCCAAAAAAATGCGCGAGCTTGACCAGCGTGCGGGAATTCGGCTCGCGCTTGCCCGTCTCCCACATGCCGATGGTCCCGGTCGCAACGTGGAATTCCTCGGCGAACTGCGATTGCGTCAGCCCCGCCGCCCGTCTGTGCTTCTTGATCTGATCCGCGAGCACCCGCATCACTCCTTGTGAGAAGATTATCACGAACCGTGAATCCATTCAACGAAAACTCACAATTTGTTAAAAAACTCTTGACTTTTCTTCGTGTAAACTTTACAATGCTCACATAAAGTGAGTGAGGTGAATCGAATGAAAGAGGCGATCCGACGCCATCGTGAGGCGCGGGGGCTGACGCAGGGGCAGCTTGCGAAAAAGATGGGCTACCATAGCCAATCCATCGTGGCGATGTGGGAATCCGGCGACCGCAAGCCTCCCAGCGACAAGCTCCCTCTCCTGGCCCACGTGCTCGGCTGCGGGATTGAGGACCTGTTTTCGCCCTGCGAGCCGAAGCACTGACTTTACTTGCGTGAATATAAAGAAAGAGAATGCTTACCGCCCCCTCCGGTAACGAAACCTGCAAAAGGCGATTCGGAGGAGGAATTCGCCGCCCGCGAGAATCCCCTTCCCTAAACGCAGGTTTTCTGCTACAATGACAGCGTAAGAACCGCTCGCCGCCCTTCCCCGCGCGGGAGGGGCGGCGAAATACACAGATCGGAGGTTCCGCATGGCCATCACAGACATTCAGAACGGCATTCTCTACTACCAGAACGGGCGCGAAAAGATGCGCATCGAGCCCTGGGGCGAGGACAGCCTGCGCGTGCGCGTCACCTATGCGGCGCAGATCGACGAGGGCGAGGACTGGGCGCTGCTGCCCAAGCCCGAGGCCCAGGACGTCGAGCTCACGCAGGACGACGCAAAGGGTTCCCTCTCCATCCGCAACGGCAAGATCCGCGCGGTCGTGGACCGCCATGGATACCTCGCCTTCTACAACCAGAAGGGAGAGGAGCTCACCCGCGAATACTGGCGCAACCGCAGCGACCTTACGGAATACTGCGTGCCGCTCAACTACAAGGCGCGCTTCTTTAAGCCGATCATCGGCGGGGACTGGCGGGTCACGGCCTTCTTTGAGGCCTACGACGACGAACGGCTCTACGGCCTTGGCCAGTACCAGGAAAAGCAGCTCAACCGCAAGGGCCTGACGCTGGAGCTGGCGCAGCGCAACTCCCAGGCCTCGATCCCCTTCCTGCTCTCCACCCGCGGCTACGGCTTTTTGTGGAACAACCCGGCGCTGGGCCGCGTGACGCTCGGCCTCAACCGCACCGAGTGGGTCGCCGACTCCACCCGCCAGATGGACTACTGGATCACCGCCGGCGACACCCCGCAGGAGATTGAGGAGCACTACACCGCCGTCACCGGCCGCCCGCCGATGATGCGCGAGGACGTCATGGGCTTCTGGCAGTGCAAGCTGCGCTACCGCACGCAGGACGAGGTCCTCTCCGTCGCGCGCGAGTACAAGCGCCGCGGCATCCCGCTGGACGTGATCGTCATCGACTTCTTCCACTGGACCCGCCAGGGCGACTGGAAGTTCGATCCCGCCTGCTGGCCGGACCCCGATGCCATGGTCAAGGAGCTCAACGACATGGGTACAAAGCTCATGGTCTCCATCTGGCCCACCGTGGACGTCGACTCCGTCAACAACCGCGAGCTGGCGCAGATGGGCGGCCTCATCCAGGCGGACCACGGCTCCCTCTACAGCACCTTCATGGGATACACCACCTACTTTGACGCCACCCATCCCGGCGCGCGCGAGGTCATCTGGCGCGAGGCGAAGAAGAACTACTTCGACAAGGGCATCGACCTGTTCTGGCTGGACGAGGCCGAGCCGGAAACCGCCGCCAACGACATGGAGAACGTCCGCTACCACATCGGCCCCGGCCAGCAGGTGGCGAACATCTATCCCTTCTTCTACGCCAAGTCCTTCTACGACGGCATGACCAAGGCCGGCATGGACAAGGTGGTCAACCTCGTCCGCTGCGCCTGGGCGGGCAGCCAGCGCTACGGCGTGCTGCTCTGGTCCGGCGACGTCTACTCCTCCTGGCGCTCCCTGCGCGAGCAGGTCTGCGCGGGCCTTTCGGCCTCCGTGTCCGGCATGCCCTGGTGGACGTGCGACATCGGCGGCTTCATCGGCGGCTATACGGACGACCCCGCCTTCCACGAGCTGTTCATCCGCTGGTTCGAGTTCGGCGCGTTCCTGCCCGTGTTCCGCCTGCACGGCGAGCGCCTGCCCCACTGGCCCTGCGACGGCATGCGCTACAAGGCCGAGAACGGCGACCCCCAGTTCGGCACCGGCGCGGCCAACGAGATCTGGTCCTACGGCGAGGAGAACTTCGAGATCTGCAAGAAGTACATCTTCCAGCGCCAGAAGCTCCTGCCCTACATCCGCCGCGCCATGGAGCAGGCCCACGAGAAGGGCACGCCCGTCCTGCGCCCGCTCTTCTACGCCTATCCGCAGGACAAGGCCGGCTACGACCACGAGGATACCTACCTCTTCGGCGACGACATCCTCGTCTCCCCCGTGACCGAGCCCGGCGTCACCGAAAAGGCCGTCTACCTGCCCGCGGGCGAGACCTGGCGCGAGGCCGCTACCGGCAAGGAGTACGCCGGCGGCCAGGTCGTCACCGCCGCGGCGCCGCTTTCCGTCATCCCGGTCTTCGTCCGCAAGGGCGCGGACGTCGACCTCTGATCCGCCGCCGTTGGATTCGATGCTTTGGGGCGGGAGAGTTCTCGCTCTCCCGTCCCGCTTTTTTGGAAGGAAAGAAATAGGGGGTACAGAACATGGCCATGTTCACCATGGACCGCGGCGCGCTCAAGTGCCGCTATAAGTCCGAAACGCTCTGGCTCCTCCCCTGGGGGGAGAGCGGCCTGCGCGTCCTCGCGCGCCACATGGGCGAGCCGGTCCTCCACGATTACGCGCTCCTGCCGCAGCCGGAAACCGAGTCCCGCGTGGAGATCGCCGCGGACCGCGCCTCGATTGCCGTCGGGGACCTGCGCGCCGAGGTCCGCTTCTGCGCCGACCGCCCGGACCGCCTCACCGTCTCCTACTACAACCAGCGCGGCGAGCTGCTGCTGGCCGAGCGCGGCGGCACGGACGCGCTCAAGATCCGCCCGCGCCGCTTCCGCCCGCTGCCCGGGGGCGCGTGCCAGCTCCTCGTCCAGTTCGAGGCGCAGGCGGGCGAAAAGCTCTACGGCATGGGCCAGTACCAGCAGGAGACGCTCAACTGCAAGGGCAGCTTCTTCGAGCTGGCGCAGCGCAATTCCCAGGCGAGCGTGCCCTTCGTGCTCTCCAGCCGCGGCTACGGCTTCCTCTGGCACAACCCGGCCATCGGCCGCGCCACCTTCGGCGAGAACCTGACCGAGTGGGTCGCGGACGACACGGACCAGATGGACTACTACCTCTGCTGCGGCGACACGCCCGCCAAGATCCTCGAGCGCTATTCCGCCGCCGTGGGCCGCGCGCCCATGATGCCGGAGTACGGCCTGGGCTTCTGGCAGTGCAAGCTGCGCTATTGGAACCAGGAGGAGCTCCTGCGCGTCGCGCGCGAGTACCACCGCCGCGGCGTCCACGTGGACGTGATCGTCATCGACTTCTTCCACTGGCCGTACATGGGCGACTACCGCTTTGAGGAGGAGTTCTGGCCCGATCCCAAGGCCATGGTCGCGGAGCTGAAGTCCATGGGCATGCAGTGCATGGTCTCCATCTGGCCGCAGGTCTCCTACCAGAGCGAGAACTTCGCCGAGATGGACCGCGAGGGGTACCTGGTGCGCAGCGACCGCGGCGAGGATGTGCAGTTCCGCAAGGGCCAGGAGAACGTCATGTTCTTCGACTTCACCAACCCCGAGGCCCGCGCCTGGCTCTGGGAGCTGGTCAAGAAGAATTACTACACCTACGGCATCGAAACCTTCTGGCTGGACGAGGCCGAGCCGGAGTACGGCGTCTACGACTTTGAGAACTACCGCTACCACGCGGGACCCGTGATGCAGGTCGGCAACCTCTACCCGCAGGCGTACGCCCGCGCCTTCTACGAGGGGCAGAAGAAGGAGGGCCAGAAGGACGTCGTCAACCTCCTGCGCTGCGCCTGGGCCGGCAGCGCCCGCTACGGCGCGCTCGTCTGGTCCGGCGACGTGCACTCCGACTTCCCCACCCTGCGCAAGCAGATCTGCGCCGGGCTGAACATGGGCCTTGCCGGCATCCCCTGGTGGACCACGGACATCGGCGGCTTCGTCGGCGCCGACGCCCGCGACCCCGCCTTCCACGAGCTGCTCGTCCGCTGGTTCGAGTGGGGGCTCTTCTGCCCGGTCATGCGCCTGCACGGCGTGCGCGACCCGCGCGTCCAGGTGCAGACGAAGTCCGGCGAAGCGCGTCTCAACAGCGGCGCGGACAACGAGATCTGGTCCTACGGCCCGGAGTGCGAGGCGATCTTCACCCGCCTGATCGCCATGCGCGAGACCATGCGCCCCTACACGCGCGAACTGATGCGCCAGGCGCACGAGACCGGCGCGCCCGTCATCCGCACGCTCTTCTTCGAATTCCCCGACGACCCCGCGGCCTGGGACCGCAAGGACGAATACCTCTACGGCCCGGACGTGCTCGTCGCGCCCGTGGCGGAGGCCGGCGCGCGGCAACGGGAGGTCTACCTGCCCGCGGGCGCGTCCTGGACGGACCTTGCCGACGGCACGTCGTACCCGGGCGGCCAGACCCTCTTGGTCGAGGCGCCCCTGCACCGCATCCCCGCCTTCCTGCGCAACGGCGCGCACGCCGAATGGGTCGGCGCCCTGGAGCCGAAGGCGGAATGACCATCACGACCTTTGGGAGGTAACGCCATGAAATACCGGATCGAGGGCGGCACGCTGCCCGTTGTTACCCTGCTGCTGGACCGCGGCGAGAGCATCTTCACCCAGTCGGGCGGCATGTCCTGGATGAGCGACGGCATGGAGATGGATACGAACATGCGCGGCGGCCTCTTTAAGGGCCTGGGCCGCATGTTCACCGGCGAATCGCTGTTCCTTGCGACCTATACCGCCACCGCCGACGGCCAGCAGATCGCCCTGGCCTCCTCCTTCCCCGGGTCGATCCTGGCGCTGCCCATCGGCCCCGGCCGGGAGTACATCTGCCAGAAGAGCGCCTTCCTCTGCGCGACGCCCGGGGTCGAGGTCTCCGTCGAGGTCACGCCGGGCCTGGGCCGCGGGTTCTTCGGCGGCGAGGGCTTCCTGCTGCAGCGCCTCTCCGGCAGCGGCCTTGCGTTCCTGGAGGTGGACGGCAGCGCCATCGAAAAGGACCTGGCCCCCGGCGAGCGCATCAAGGTCGACACGGGCAACGTCGCCGTGTTCGAGTCCAGCGTCGGCTACCAGGTGGAGACGGTGCGCGGGTTCAAAAACGTGCTCTTCGGCGGCGAGGGGCTGTTCCTCACCGCCTTGCAGGGGCCGGGCAAGGTCTGGCTGCAGACCCTCTCCCTGCCCGCCTTCGCCGGCCGGCTCCTCCCCTTCCTGCCCGCAAAGTCCAACAACGACTGACCGCAGCGCCCAGGGGATCCGGCAAAGACGGTTTTTTCGCCCCCGCGGGTCCGGAAATCCGATTTTTTTGTCCTTTCCCCCTTTGCAGGGGAAAAAAATTGTGGTATACTTGCCGTGTTCCGACGTCCCACGGGGGTTCGGATCGAAATGTACGCGAAGCGAGGAGGGGATCGGCATGACCGAGCTGGAACAGGCCCGCCGCACCATCGAGGAGGTCGACGCGCAGATGGCCGAGCTCTTCTGCCGGCGCATGCAGGCGGCCGAGGCCGTCGCGCACTACAAGGCGGAAAACCGCCTGCCCATCTTCGACCCCGCGCGCGAGGCGGCGCTCCTGAAGAAGAACAGCGCCTACGTGCAGGACCTTCGCTACCTCCCCTATTACGAGACCTTCCTCAAGGGGCTCATGGACCTTTCCAAGGCCTACCAGGCGACGCGCATCGGCGGCGGCCCGGTGGGCTACTTCGGCGCGGAGGGCTCGCACACGCACGTCGCGGAGCAGCACCTCTTCCCCGGTCGCCAAGCCGTCTCCTACGCCACGTTCGAGGAGATCTTCGAGGCCGTGGACGCGGGGGAGATCGCCTGCGGCGTCCTGCCCTTTGAGAACTCCCACACCGGGGACGTGGGCAACATCCTCGACCTGCTCAAGAAGCACGACGTCTACATCTGCAAGATGTTCGACCTCAAGATCCGGCAGAACCTGCTGGGTCTTCCCGGCGCGCCCCTTTCCGGGGTGAAGACCGTCTATTCGCATCCCCAGGCGCTCATGCAGTGCCGCGAATACCTCGCCCAGGCGGAGATGGAGACGGTGACCTATGCCTCGACGTCGCTTGCGGCCAAGCACGTGCGCGAGATGGGCGACCCCGCCTGCGCGGCGATCGCTTCCGCCGCCACGGCCGAGCTCTACGGCCTCTCCGTGCTCGCCCGCGACATCAACACCTCTGACGACAACACCACACGATTTATTCTCATCGCTAAATCGATGGCCGAAAACGGCGATCGATTTAGCCTTTTGTTTACCCTTCGGCACGAGGTGGGCCAGCTTGCGCGCGTGCTGGACATCGTCAGCGCCCTGGGCTTTAACCTGGAGTGCATCAAGTCCCGCCCCCTCAAAAACGCACCTTGGCAATATTACTTTTACATCGAAGTGGTCGGCGACCTGGCGGGCGCGGCCGCTTCCTCCCTGCTGACGCAGCTGCGCGAGGTCTGCACGCAGACCAAGGTTTTGGGCACCTACGTGGTCGAACGGGCGGACGCCTGAATACCCATGACATACCCGGTGGGGACGGTGGATGACATCGTCCCCCTTTTTCTGTGAAAAAATCCCCTTTCCCCCCGACGATCGAGATCTATACGGAAGGATGGTTGCATGGAACGAATCGTATCCCTGGGCGCGCGGTCCTATCCCCTCTACATCGAGCGCGGCGCGCTGCGCTGCCTCTCCCCGCGCGTAAACCTCGCGCGCAAGGTGCTCCTGGTGACGGACGAGGGCGTGCCGGAGTCCCTGCGGACGCTCGTCCTCTCCCAGTGCGGGCAGGGCTTCCTCGAGGTGCTGCCCATGGGCGAGGACAGCAAGAGCTTTTCCGCCTGCGAGCGCCTCTGCGCCCGGATGCTGCGGGAGAACTTCACCCGCAAGGACCTGGTCCTGGCCCTGGGCGGCGGCGTGATCGGCGACCTTGCGGGCTTTGCCGCCTCCATCTACATGCGCGGCATCGACTTTGTGAACCTGCCCACCACGACCCTCTCCCAGATCGACTCCTCCGTCGGCGGCAAGACCGCCATCAACTTCTGCGGCGTCAAGAACATCGTCGGCGCCTTCCACCAGCCGCGCGCCGTGTTCCTGGACGCGGACGCCTTGGCCTCGCTGCCGGAGCGCCACTTCGTCAACGGCCTGGCCGAGGCGCTGAAGATGGGCCTGATCTGCGACCCCGAAATCCTCGCCCTCTTTGAAAAAGAGGACTGGCGCAGCCATGTCGAGGAGATCATCACCCGCGCGGTGCTGGCCAAGGCGGACGTCGTGGAGGCGGACGAGACCGAGCAGGGCGAGCGCAAGTGCCTGAACTTCGGCCACACCATCGGCCACGGCATCGAGGCCGCAGGCGGCCTGCACGGCCTGCTCCACGGCGAGTGCGTGGCCCTGGGCCTGCTCTACTTCCTGGAGGATGAGGCGCTCAAATCCCGCACGCTCGCCATCCTGCGCCGCCTCGGCCTGCCCACGCGCGCGGACGTGGACCCGGAGAAGGTCTTTGCCGCCCTCACCCACGACAAGAAGGGCGACGCCACGGGCGTCAGCGTCGTGGTCGTGGACCGGCCCGGCCACTACCTCTTCCGGAAGATGACCTACGACGAGCTGCGCGCGCGCGTGTTTGCGGGGGTGGATGTCCCATGAGGAGCAGCTACGGCACGAATTTTTCCCTCACGCTCTTTGGCGAGTCGCACGGCCCGGCGGTGGGCTTTGTGCTCGACGGCCTGCCCGCGGGCATCGAGCTGGACCTGCAAAACATCCGCGACGCGCTGACCCGCCGCCGCCCGGCGGGCAAGATCTCCACCCAGCGCCAGGAGGCGGACGAGTTCCGCTTCCTCTCCGGGTTCTACAAGGGCCGCACCTGCGGCACGCCGCTGACCTTCGTCATCGAGAACACCGCCCAGCGCTCGGAGGACTACGACGAGATGCAGTTCCTGCCCCGCCCCTCCCACGCGGACTACGCGGCCTTTGCCAAGTACGGCGGCTATCAGGACCCGCGCGGCGGCGGCCACTTCTCCGGCCGGGTCACGGCTGGGCTCGTCGCGGCGGGCGCGATCTTTCAGCAGATCCTCTCGGAGCACGGCGTGACCCTGGGCACGCACGTGAAGTCCTGCCAGGACATCGCGGACCGGGACTTTGCCTGGGACCGCCTCGGCGAGGACCTCGCTTCGCTCCTGTCCCCCGGCTTCCCCGTGCTGGACGAGACCGCGCGCCGCAGGATGCTGCTTGCGATCGAGGCCGCGCAGAGCGAGGGCGATTCCCTCGGCGCCGTGCTGGAGACGGCGGTGCTGGGCCTGCCCGCGGGCATCGGCGAGCCGTTCTTCCACTCCGTGGAGAGCGAGATCTCCCACCTGCTCTTCTCGATCCCCGCGGTCAAGGGCGTGGCCTTCGGCCTGGGCTTCGGCTTTGCCCACGGCGCGGGCAGCCAGCTCAACGACAGCTTCGCCGCCCTTGCGCCGGGCCGCGTCGTGACGCGCACGAACCACAACGGCGGCGTCAACGGCGGCATCACAAACGGCATGCCCGTGGTGTTCTCCACAGCCGTCAAGCCCACGCCCTCCATCTACAAGGAGCAGGACACCGTGGACGTGCGCACGGGCGAGCCGAAGAAGCTGCGCATCCGCGGCCGGCACGACCCGGCCATCTTCCACCGGGCGCGCGCCGTGGTGGACGCCGCGGCGGCCATGGCGCTGTGCGACCTGATGATGGGCCGCTTCGGCTACCTGTGGGCGAGAAAGGAGGGGCCATGCGTTACGGTCTGATCGGGGAAAAGCTGGGCCACAGCTTCTCCAAGGTGATCCACGAACGGCTCTGCGCCTATGAATACGACCTCCTGCCCCTGCCGCGGGAGGAGGTCGGGCCGTTCCTGACGCGGCGGGAGTTCGCCGGCATCAACGTCACCATCCCCTACAAGGAGACGGTGCTCCCGTATTTGACCTATATCGACCCCGTCGCGCGCAGCATCGGCGCGGTGAACACCATCGTCAACCGCGACGGCCTGCTCTTCGGGTACAACACGGACGCGGCGGGCCTTGCGGACCTGCTGCGCGCCAACGGCTTTGCCGTGGCGGGCAAAAAGATCCTGGTGCTGGGCAGCGGCGGCACGAGCAAGACGGCCTGCGCCGTGGCGCAGTCCCTGGGCGCGCGCCAGGTGCTCATCGTCAGCCGCCGCCCGTCCGGCCCGGGCCAGATCTCCTACGAGCAGGCGGCCGCCGGGCACGCGGACGCCGAGGGCCTCTTCAACACCACGCCCGTGGGCATGTTCCCCAAGCTCGAGGGCGCGCCGATCGACCTTGCGCCCTTTTCCCGCCTGACCTTTGTCGTGGACGCGATCTACAACCCGCTGCGCACGCGCCTGCTGCAGCAGGCGCAGGACCTGGGCATCCCCTGTGCGAACGGGCTGCGGATGCTGGTGGCGCAGGCCAAGGCCGCGGCGGAGCACTTCCTCGGCGCGCCGCTGCCGGACGCCGGGACGGACCGCGTCTACGGCGAGCTTGCGCGGGAGATGCGCTCCCTGGCGCTGATCGGGATGCCCTCCTGCGGCAAGACCACGCTGGGCCGCCTGCTCGCCGCGCGCCTGGGCCGCGAGCTCGTGGACCTGGACGAAAAGATCGCCCGGGACGCAGGGCTTTCCATCCCGGAGATCTTCGCGCGCGAAGGCGAAACCGGCTTCCGCGCGCGGGAGACCGCGGCCCTGCGGGAGGTCGCGGGCCGCCAGGGGCTGGTGGTGGCCACCGGCGGCGGCATCGTAAAGAACCCGGAGAACGTGCGCCTGCTGCGCGCCAATGCGGCGGTCTGCTTTGTGCAGCGCGGCCTTGCGCGCCTGTCCAGCGCGGATCCAAGCCGCCCCCTCTCCACGAGCGCGGAGGCCCTTGCCCGCATGTATGCCGAGCGCCTGCCGCTCTACACGGCGGCGGCGGACTTTTCCGTTTCCAACGAGGGCGCGGCGGAGGAAACCGCGCGCGCCATCGAAGACCAGTTTAAGGAGATGTGCCGATGAAATTTCTCATTCTGAACGGCCCGAACCTGAACCTTCTGGGCCTGCGCGAGCCGGACATCTACGGCCGGCAGACGTACGCGGACCTTGCGGCCTTTGTGCAGGCGGTCTGCGCGCGCGAGGGCATCGAGTGCGAGGTGCGCCAGAGCAACCACGAGGGCGTGCTCGTGGACTGGATTCAGGAGGCCTACGGCAAGTTCGACGGCATCGTGATGAACCCCGCGGCCTATACGCACACGTCCGTGGCGCTGCTGGACGCGCTCAAGGCCGTGAGCCTGCCCGCGGCAGAGGTGCACCTTTCCAACATCTACGACCGGGAGGACTTCCGCCACATCTCCTACCCGGGCAAGGCATGCGTCAAGACCGTCTACGGCAAGGGCTTTGCCGGCTATGAAGAGGCGATCTGCTTCCTCAAGAACTACATCCAGGAAAGGAAGGAAACCCGATGATTATTTCGATGAAAAAGGGCGCCCCCCAGGAGGAAATCAACAAGCTCGTCCGCTCCTTCGAGGAGATGGGCCTGTCGGTCACGACCATCTACGGCGAGGACTACAACGTGTTCGGCCTGGTCGGCGACACCACGCGCGTGGACGAGACGCAGATCGCCGTCAATCCCTATGTCGACACCGTGACGCGCGTCTCCGCGCCGTACAAGAAGGTCAACCGCCTCTTCCACCCGGAGGACTCGGTCATCGACTGCGGCGGCGTGCGCATCGGCGGCCAGGAGAAGATCGCCATGATCGCCGGCCCCTGCTCGGTCGAGGGCCTGGAGCCCATCGTCGAGACCGCCAAGGCCGTAAAGGCCGCCGGCGCCACGATGCTGCGCGGCGGCGCCTACAAGCCCCGCACCTCGCCCTACGCCTTCCAGGGCCTGGGCACGGAGGGCATCCTGGACCTGGTGGAGGCCAAGAAGGCCACGGGCCTGCCCATCGTCTCGGAGCTGATGGCCATCGAGCACCTGGACGAATTCGTGGAGTACGTGGACCTCATCCAGGTCGGCGCGCGCAACATGCAGAACTTCGACCTGCTCAAGGCCCTGGGCAAGACGAACAAGCCCGTGCTGCTCAAGCGCGGCCTTGCCAACACCATGGAGGAGTGGCTCATGAGCGCCGAATACATCATGGCCGGCGGCAACGAGAACGTCATCCTCTGCGAGCGCGGCATCCGCACCTTTGAAAAGTACACCCGCAACACCCTGGACCTGTCCGTCATCCCGATCGTCAAGGAAAAGACGCACCTGCCCATCGTCATCGACCCCTCGCACGCCACGGGCGACTGGCGCCTGGTGGAGAGCATGTCCCTTGCGGCGGTGGCCGCCGGCGCGGACGGCCTCATCATCGAGGTGCACCCCTGCCCGGAGCGCGCCTGGTCCGACGGCGCGCAGTCGCTCACGCCCGAGCACTACGCCTCCCTGGTCAAGAAGGCGCGGCGCATCGCCGCGGTCATCGACCGCGAGCTCTAAGTCCCGGCAGGAGGCGTTTCCATGATCGTCAAGGTATCCCCCGCGCATCTTTCGGGCGCGGTGGCCGCGCCGCCGTCCAAGTCCCTCGGGCACCGGGCGCTGCTGTGCGCCGGGCTCGCGCACGGGTCCTCGCGCCTGACCGGCATTTCGGACTCCCAGGACATGCTCGCCACGCTGGACGGCCTTGCGGCGCTGGGCGCGCAGGCCGAACGCGCGGCGGACGGCGCGCTGCTCGTGCGCGGCGCGGCGTTCCCCCAGGCCCTCGGCCCGCGCCGCGTCTGCTGCCGCGAATCCGGCTCCACGCTGCGCTTCCTCATCCCGCTCTTCGCCCTCTCGCCGGAGGAGACGGTCTTCACCGGCTCGGCCCGGCTCCTCGCCCGGCCGCAGTCGGTCTATGCGGACCTCTTTGCCGCCCAGGGCCTGCCCTTTTTGCAGGCGGCGGACTGCCTGCGCGTCCGCGGCCCCCTGCGCGGCGGGGAGTGGACGCTGCGCGGGGACGTCAGCTCCCAGTTCCTGACCGGGCTGCTCTTTGCGCTGCCCCTGCTGGATGCGGATTCCACCCTGCGGATTCTGCCGCCCTTTTCCTCTAAGGGCTATGTGGACCTCACCCTGCAAATGCTCGCGCGCTTTGGCGTGCACGCGGGCTTTGCCGGGGAGGACCAGCTGGAAATCCCCGGCCGCCAGCGCTATGCGGCGCAGGACGTCGCCGTGGAGGGCGACTACTCCCAGGCCGCGTTCTTCGCCGCGGCGGGCGCGGTGCAGGGCGGCCTGCGCATCGCGAACCTCGCGCCCGACTCCCTCCAGGGGGACCGCGCGATCCTGGAAATCCTGCGCGCTTGCGGCGCGGGGGTCGAATGGGGCGCGGACGGCGCGCACATTTCGTCGGCCCCCCTTTCCGCCCAGGAGATCGACGTGGACCCCATCCCCGACCTTGCGCCGGTCCTGTCGGTGCTGGCCCTCTTCTGCGCGGGGGAGACGCGCCTTGTCAACGCCGCCCGCCTGCGGGACAAGGAGAGCGACCGCATCGCCGCCATGGAGCAGGAGCTGCGCCGCCTGGGCGCGCGCGTCTCCTCCACGCGGGACAGCCTGACCGTTTCCGGCTTCCCCGCCGGCCGCGCGCCGTGGGCGCAGACCGAGGTGGATTGCCACAACGACCATCGCGTGGTCATGAGCCTTGCCATCGCGGCGACGCTGGGCCGCGCGCCCCTGATCCTGCGCGGCGCGGAGGCGGTGCGCAAGAGCTACCCGAACTTCTTTGCGGACCTGAAATCCCTGGGCGGAAAGGTGGAGGTGTTGGAGGAATGAAGAGCGATACGAAATTCCTGATCGTGGGCCTCGGGCTGATCGGCGGCTGCTACGCGCGGCGCCTGACGGCCCTGGGCCACCGCGTCTGCGCGCTGGACACGGACCCGGACGCCATCGCCTACGCGCTGGAGGAAGGGATCATCGCCCGCGGCGCGGCCATGGACGAGGCCCTCGTGCGCGAGGCGGACGTGGTGATCTTCGGCCTCTACCCCAAGGCGCTGCTCGCCTGGCTGCGGGCGCACCAGGGCGCGCTGCGGCCCGGCGCGCTGCTGACGGACGTCTCCGGCGTCAAGTGCGGCGTCGTGGACGAGGTGCAGTCCTTCCTGCGGCCGGACGTGGAGTTCGTCGGCGCGCACCCCATGGCCGGGCGCGAGGTCAGCGGCGTGCGCAACAGCGACGCGCGCATCTTCCAGGATGCGAACTTCCTCATCACCCCCACGGCGCGCAACACGAAGGCCGCCGTCGACGCGGTGCACGAGCTGGCGGAGATCCTGGGCTTTGCGCGCATCTCCGTGCTCACGCCTAAGGCGCACGACGAGATGGTCGGCTTCCTCTCGCAGCTGACGCACGTGATCGCCATGTCCCTGATGAACTGCAACGACAACCCGGACCTGGCCGCCTACACGGGCGATTCCTTCCGGGACCTGACGCGCATCGCGCGCATCAACGACCGGATGTGGAGCGAGCTCTTCCTGCTCAACCGCGAGGTGCTCGTCCGCCAGATCGACGCCTTTTCCGCGGAGCTTGCCGCCGTGCGCCAGGACCTGATCGACCAGGACGAGGCGGACCTGCGCGAGCGGATGCGCCGCTCCACCGCGCGCCGCGCGCTCTTTGACAAGGAGAGGAGACCGACTTGAGAGCATCCTTTCTTCGCGGCGCGCGCGACGGCGTGCCGATCTGCCTGGGCTATGTCTCCGTTGCCTTTGTCTTTGGCATGATGTGCGTGGAGAGCGGGCTCTCCCCGCTCATGGCGGCGCTGATCTCGATGACGAACCTCACCTCCGCCGGGCAGTTTGCAGGGCTCACGCTCCTGCTCGCGAACGCGCCCCTGTTTGAGATCGGCGTCACGACCCTCGTCATCAACCTGCGCTATACGCTCATGTCCCTCTCCCTTTCCCAGAAGGTGGACGCGCGCATGACGACGCTGCAGCGCGCGCTCCTCTCCTTCGGCAACACGGACGAGGTCTTCGCCGTCTGCATGCAGCAGAAGGGACCCGTGACCGCGCCGTACCTTGCGGGCCTTGTGCTCTGCGTCTACGCGGGCTGGGCCGGGGGAACGATCCTGGGCGCGACGGTGGCCGGCGCGCTGCCGGAGATGGTGCGCTCCGCGCTGGGCCTTGCGATCTACGGCATGTTCCTGGCCATCATCGTCCCGCCGGCGCGGAAGGTGCGGCCCGTGCTCTTCGCGGTGCTGCTCAGCGCCGCCGTCTCCTCCCTGTTCTACTACGCGCCCCTCCTGCGGGAGCTGTCGCGCGGGTGGGTCATCATCCTGTGCGCGGTGGGCGTTTCGGCGCTGATGGCCTGGAAGTTCCCCGTGCCCGCCGAGGTGCGCGACGAGCCCGCCGGAGAGGAGGAAGCGTCATGACCGCCTATTTCCTCGGCGCGGTCGCCGTGATGGCCGGCGTTACGTACCTGACGCGCATGCTGCCCCTGGTCGTCTTCAAGCGCCGGATCGAAAACCGGTTCTTTCAGTCCTTCCTCTACTACGTTCCCTACGCGGTGCTGGCCGCCATGACCATTCCGGAGGCGCTGCACGCCACGGCCAGCCTGCTCTCGGCGCTGGCGGGCATCGCGGTGGCGCTGGTGCTCGCCTTCCGGAACAAGTCGCTCCTGACGGTGGCGCTGGGCGCGTGCGCGACGGTCTTCGTCGTCGAGCGCCTGCTGGCGCTGCTGTGATTCCGCCAAAAAAGGAGGCGCTTTTCCCCATGCCGTTTTCCATCCGCCCCTATGGCCCGGGCGACCTTGCCGCCATGTGCGGGATCTGGAACGAGGTCGTGCGCGCCGGGGACGCCTTTCCCCAGGAGGAGGAGCTGACGCCCGCCTCGGGCGCGGCCTTCTTCGCCGGCCAGACCGGCTGCGGCGTCGCCGAGGACGCCGAGACCGGCGCGATCCTCGGCCTCTACATCCTCCACCCGAACAACGTGGGCCGCTGCGGCCACATCGCCAACGCGAGCTACGCCGTGCGCGGGGACTGCCGCGGCCGCGGCGTGGGCGAGGCCCTGGTGCGCGACAGCCTCTCCCGCGCGCGGGGGTTCGGCTTCCGCGCCATGCAGTTCAACGCCGTGGTCGCCGGCAACGCCCGCGCCCGCGCGCTCTACGAGCGGATCGGCTTCCGGTGCGTGGGCCGCGTCGAGGGCGGGTTCCGCCTGCCGGACGGCCGCTACGAGGACATCTGCCTCTACGTCTATCCCCTGACCTGATCCGCAAAACGAATTGCAGGCAAGAGCCACGGCGCGTCCCTCCGCCGTGGCTCTTGCCTGTTTGGATTTTCATTCCCTTTGGTAGACGGCGAACCGCCGCTTGCCGACCTGCTGCCGGTCCAGCCGGACAAAGCCCGGCGCCTCCAGCTGCTGCCGCTTGTCCATGCACGCCACCACGACCGCCCCGGCCTCCAAATGCCGCCCGATCGCCGGGAGGAAGGCCGCGCCCGGCGCCTGCGCGCCGCCCCGCCAGTCCACAAGGTCCCCGTAGGGCAGATCGCACACGACGAGGTTCGGCCGCACGGGCAGGTCCGGCGCGGCGCCGGAAAAGACGTCGTAGACCGCGGCCGCGGCGCGGACGCCGCGCCCCTGCGCCGCGATGCGGTCCAGGCTTCCGAGCGCCTCGGCAAAGCTCTGCCGGCCGAACGCGCGCAGGTGCTCCTCGATCTGCGCGCGGCGGCGGGCGCACCCCTCGGGCGTCAACAGCGCCAGGTTCTCCCGCGCAAGGTCCACGGCCCCCTCGTCCGCGTCCGAGCCGAGAACCCACTCCGGCGCGGGCTCGCCCAGCAGCGCCGCCGCAAACAGCAGCGACCCGCCGCCGCACAGCGGGTCCCAGAGCCGCACGGGCGTCCGGCCCAGGGCCGCGGCGCCCCGGCCGTAGAGCTCCAGCGCCAGCCGGACGGGAAAATTGGGCCGCCCCGCGCCCCCGCGCAGCGCGCGGCCGGGGGCGTAGTCCGTGTAGTCCCGGTCCGGACCGTAGAGATAGTTCACGCTTCTCCCTCCTCCAAACCCGTCGGGCCAGGGGCGCGCAAAAGCCCGGGCGGCGCGCCCCCCAAGGGGGGTCTGCCGTCCGGACGCGCGTCCCGCTTAGAACAGGCTCTTGAGCATCATACCCGCGCCCACGATCGCCAGCGGAATGCCCACGATCAAGCCGATGATCGTCAGGCACAGCGCGATGCCGGCCACGAGCAGCACGAGCCCCAGGATGAAGCCCAGGATGTGCCCCGTCAGCGAGAGCGCCCAGCCCACGATGTTGCCCACGAGCTTAAAGGGAAAGCTGAGGATGTCCCAAATCATGCGTTCCGCACCTCCTTTACGCTTTTCAGTATACGGGAAACGCGGCCAAAAGAAAAGGGCGCGCCGCGCGAAAACCCGCGCAGCGCGCCCGAAATGTCGGTTTACTTGTTGACCAGGTGGATCGCGAAGCCGCCGATCTCCTCCTTGAGGTAGATGGCGTTGAGCTTCTCGCCCTTGTACTTGGCGGTGGACTCGTCAAACTCGAAGCCCATGGACTCCAGGTACGCCTTGGCGCGCAGGACGCTCGTGGTGCCGATGGCGATGTGGCCGTTCTTGCCCAGGTAGGGCTTCTTCATGCACTCGACCGCCGTGCCGGAGAAGGTGGAGGAGTTGCCGTCCTTGACCGTCCAGCCGAAGATCGCGCCAAAGCGCTTGGCCACCTTCATGGCCTCGTCCGCATCCGCGCAGTTCACGCCCACGTGCAGGAGCTCAAAGCCGAGCATTTTCTGCACCGCGGAGCGGGTGATCTCCGTGATCTTGGCGAAGTTCTTGTCCGCGATGGCCTGCTTGTCCACCATCCAGGAGCCGCCGCAGGCGATGACCTTGTCAAAGGAGAGGTAGTCCAGCAGGTTCTTCTCGTTCACGCCGCCGGTGGGCATGAAGCGCATGGAGCCGTAGGGCGCGGCGACGGCCTTGATGACCTTGATGCCGCCCATGGCCTCGGCCGGGAAGAACTTGACGACCTTCAGGCCGTAGCTCATGGCCTTCTCGATGTCGCTGGTGGTGGGGCAGCCGGGGAAGATCGGGTAGCCCTTCTCCACGCAGTAGCCGACGACCTCCGGGTTGAAGCCCGGGGAGACGATGAACTTCGCGCCCGCGGCGATCGCGCGGTCCACCTGCTCGCAGGTGAGCACCGTGCCGGCGCCGACCAGCACGTCCGGCAGCTCCTTGGCCACGCGGCGGATGGACTCCTCAGCCGCAGCCGTGCGGAAGGTGATCTCCGCAACCGGCAGGCCGCCCTCTGCCAGCGCTTTGCACAGCGGCACAGCGTCGTCCGCATCGTTGAGAACGACCACCGGAACGATGCCCAGGGCTTCGATCTTCTTGTTCATGTCCATAAAACGAATCTCCCTTCATCTCTGTCTTCGGGACGGGCTCCCCCATCCGTGTCTCTTTTACAATAGTATCGCATCTTTTCCCTTCTGGCAACCCGTTCCGGCGCGGAAATTCGCATCTGGTCCGCCATGCGGAACCGCGTTTCAAATTCGTGCCAGCCGCGCTTGGGGCTTGACTTCTTGGCCGGCTTGGGCTACCATCAAATGCGAAAGAAATCCACGGTAAAGGGGTTTTTGAGCATGATCGACGGTTTTGTGCGCATCGCGGCCATCACGCCCGACCTGCGCGTGGCCGACTGCGCCGGCAATGCGGCGGAGACGGTCCGCGCCGCCCAGCGCGCGGCGCAGGCGGGCGCGAGCGTTGCGGTCTTCCCGGAGCTGGGGCTCACGGGCTATACCTGCGGCGACCTCTTCCTGCAGGACGCGCTGGTGCGCGGCGCGCAGGAGGCGCTCTCCGCGGTCCTTGCGGGCACGGCGGGCTTGGACCTGCTGCTTGCGGTGGGCCTGCCCGTGCGCTGCGGGGCGGCGCTCTACAACTGCGCGGCGGTGCTGTGCGCCGGGCGCATCCTCGGCCTTGTGCCCAAGACGCACATCCCCAACTACGGGGAGTTCTACGAGCTGCGCCACTTCGCCCCGGGCGAGGGCGTGGACGAGGAGGTCGAACTCTGCGGCCAGCGCGTGCGCCTGTGCGCGCGCCAGCTCTTCGCCTGTAAGGAGATGCCGGACCTGGTCGTGGGCGTGGAGATCTGCGAGGACCTCTGGGTGCCCGCGCCGCCCTCGGAGGCGCTCGCGCTGTCCGGCGCGACGGTGCTGCTCAACCTCTCGGCCAGCGACGAGATCATCGGCAAGGCGGCCTACCGCCGCAGCCTCGTGCAGGGCCAGAGCGGCCGGCTCCTGTGCGCCTACGCCTATGCGGACGCGGGCCGCGGGGAGTCCACGCAGGACATGGTCTTTGCCGGCCATGACCTCATCGCGGAGAACGGCACGATCCTGGCCGAGACGAAGCGCTTCCGGAACGAGATGGCGGTCTGCGACGTGGACGTGCAGCGCCTTGCCGCGGACCGCCGCCGGTCGAACACCTTTGCGCCCGGCGCGGCCCTGCTGCGGACGGCCTTCTCCCTGCCCCTGCGCGAGCTCTCGCTCCTGCGGGAGATCTCGCCCACGCCCTTTGTGCCGCAGAGCCAGGCGCACTTGGCCGAGCGCTGCGAGGAGATCCTCGCCCTGCAGGCCGGCGGGCTGGTCACGCGCCTGAAGCACACGGGCATCCGGCGCGCGGTGGTGGGCCTGTCCGGCGGGCTGGACTCCACCCTCGCCCTCATCGTCATGGCCCACGCCTTTGACGACCTGAATCTTCCCCGCAGCGGCATCCTCGCGGTGACGATGCCCGGCTTTGGCACCACCTCCCGCACGCGCGGCAACGCCGAAAAGCTCGCCGAGGCCTACGGCGTGGAGCTGCGCACGGTCTCCATCTCCAAGGCCGTGGAGCAGCACTTTGCCGACATCGGCCAGAATATGAACGACCACGACGTCACCTATGAGAACAGCCAGGCCCGCGAGCGCACGCAGGTGCTCATGGACATCGCCAACAAGATCGGCGGCCTGGTCGTGGGCACGGGCGACCTGTCGGAGCTGGCGCTGGGCTGGGCCACCTACAACGGGGACCACATGAGCATGTACGCGGTCAACTGCTCCATCCCCAAGACCCTGGTGCGGCACCTGACGGCCTTTGAGGCTGCGCGCAGCCCGGAGCCGCTCAAGTCCGTGCTGCTGGACGTGCTGGGCACGCCCGTCAGCCCGGAGCTCCTGCCCCCGACAAAGGGCGAGATCTCCCAGAAGACGGAGGACATCGTCGGCCCCTACGAGCTGCACGACTTCTTCCTCTACTACCTGCTGCGCTTCGGGTTCTCCCCGCGCAAGATCTACCGCCTCTGCCGCGCCGCCATGCAGGGCCGCTATTCGGACGAGGAGATCAAGAAGTGGCTGCGCACCTTCCTGCGCCGCTTCTTCTCCCAGCAGTTCAAGCGCTCCTGCCTGCCGGACGGCCCCAAGGTCGGCTCCGTCACGCTCTCCCCGCGCGGGGACTGGCGCATGCCCTCCGACGCCAGCGCCGCGCTCTGGCTCCGCGAGGCCGAGTCCCTCTAAGACCCCAAAAAACGCCCCCGCACGGGGGCGTTTTTTTAGGTCTTGCATCAGTCCAGCGTCAGGCTCACCGGGCAGTGGTCGCTGCCGTAGACATCGGCGTGAATTGCGGCGTCCTTCACGCGGGGGAAGAGCCGGTTCGAGGTCAGGAAGTAGTCGATGCGCCAGCCCGTGTTCCTCTCGCGGGAGCGGAAGCGGTAGGACCACCAGGTGTAGGCCTGCTCCAGCCCCGGGTGCAGCGCGCGGAAGGTGTCCGTAAAGCCCGCGCCGAGCAGCTGCGTAAACTTGCCGCGCTCCTCGTCCGTAAAGCCGGCGTTGCCGCGGTTCGTCTTGGGGTTTTTGAGGTCGATCTCCTCGTGGGCGACGTTCATGTCCCCGCAGACGACGACCGGCTTTTTCGCGTCCAGCGCGCAGAGGTAGTCGCGGAAGGCGTCCTCCCACTCCATGCGGTAGGCAAGGCGCGTCAGCTCCGCCTGCGCGTTGGGCGTGTAGACGCAGACGAAGTACAGGTCCGGATACTCCAGCGCGATCACGCGGCCCTCCTGGTCGTGCGCCTCGATCCCCAGCCCCATGGAAACCGAGAGCGGCTCCTGCCGGGAGAAGACCGCCGTGCCGGAATAGCCCTTCTTCACCGCGTAGTTCCAGTACGCGTGGTAGCCCTCGGGCGCAAAGTCGATCTGCCCGGCCTGCAGCTTCGTCTCCTGCAGGCAGAAGACGTCCGCATCCGCGGCGGTGAAGAAGTCCAGAAAGCCCTTGCCCATGCAGGCCCGCAGGCCGTTGACGTTCCAAGAGACAAATTTCATGTCGGTTCCCCTTTGCAGCGTTTTTTCTCCTCTCTTTATACCATACCCCTCCCGGAAATGCAACAATCGGCGCTTTTCCTCGCCTGCGCACTGTGCTATACTAGAACAAACGCGACAAGAGAGAGGGGGCTTTTTCATGCAACCCAACATCGTATTCCTTCTGGCGGACGACCTGGGCTGGCGGGACCTTTCCTGCTACGGCTCGACCTTCTACGAGACGCCCAACCTCGACCGCCTGGCCCTGCAGGGGATGCGCTTTACGGACGCCTACGCCGCTTGCCCGGTCTGCTCGCCCTCGCGCGCCTCGCTGCTGACGGGCAAGTACCCGGCGCGCGTGGGCATCACCAACTGGATCTACGGCCAGGAGCGCGGCAAGCTCCTGGAGGTGCCCTTCCTCGACCACCTGCCGGACAACGAGTTCACCCTGCCCGAGGCCCTGCGCGAGGGCGGATACCAGACCTGGCACGTGGGCAAGTGGCACCTGGGCGGCGCGGAGCTCGTCACGCGCCACGGCTTTGACGTCAACGTCGGCGGCTGCCACTGGGGCCACCCGGCGCACGGGTACTTCGCGCCCTTCCAGAACCCCGTCATCGACGACTCGGACATCCCCGCGGGCACGTATCTGGACACCTACCTCACCGACCGCGCGCTCGACCTCATCCGCTCCCGCGACAAGGACCGCCCCTTCTTCCTCAACCTCTGGTACTACCTCGTGCACATGCCGGAGATGGCGCCCGAGGACCTGGTCGAGAAGTACCGCCGCAAGGCGCACCGCATGGGCCTGGACAAGGTCGAGGCCATCGTCCCGGGCGAGCACTTCCCCTGCGAGCACAAGAAGGACGAGCGCGTGGAGCGCCGCGTCGTGCAGAGCGACCCGGTCTACGCCGCGATGATGGAGATCCTGGATAGGAACATCGGCCGCGTGCTCGACCTGCTGGACGAAGAGGGCCTGGCCGGCAACACGCTCGTCCTCTTCTCCTCGGACAACGGCGGCCTGTCCACGGCCGAGGGCTCGCCCACCTGCAACTACCCCCTGCGCGAGGGCAAGGGCTGGATGACGGACGGCGGCCTGCGCGAGCCGCTGCTGGCGCGCTTCCCCGGCCGCATTCCCGCCGGACGCGTGACCGACGCGGTCTTCACCTCCCCGGACCTCTACCCCACGCTCCTGTCCTACGCGGGCCTGCCCGCGCAGCCGGCGCAGCACGTGGACGGCGTCAACGCCCGCGACGCCTTCGAGGGCCGGGTCTTCGCCCGCGGGCCAGTCTTCTGGCACTACCCGCACTACGGCAACCAGGGCGGCACCCCCGCCTGCGCCGTGCGCGACGGGCGCTATAAGCTCATCGAATACTTCGAGGACGGCGCCCTCGAGCTCTACGACCTGGTCAACGACCCCTCCGAGATGCAGAACCTCGCTCAGGACCTGCCCGCCGTGCGCGACGCCCTCCACGCGCGCCTCGCCGCCTGGCGCGACACCGAGGTCTGCGGCAAGATCCCGGAGCGCAACCCCGCCTATGATCCCTTTGACTGAGCACGAGCGCTGGATGCGCCGGTGCCTCGCCCTGGCGCAGGAGGCCGCGGACGCGGGCGAGGCGCCCGTGGGCGCGGTCGTCGTGCAGCAGGGCCGGGAGATCGCCGCGGCCCGCAACGAGCGCGAGGCCGCCTGCGATGTCTCCGCCCACGCCGAGATCCTCGCGCTGCGGCGCGCGGGGGCGGCCCTCGGCCGCTGGGCCCTGCCGCCCGGCTGCACGCTCTACGTCACGCTGGAGCCCTGCCCCATGTGCGCCGGTGCCCTCGTGCAGGCGCGGCCGGACCTGGTGGTCTTCGGCGCGTTCGATCCCGCGCAGGGCGGCTTTGGCAGCCGCTACGCCCTGCACCTGGACCCGGCGCTCGGCGGCGGCGTGCAGGCCCTGGGCGGCGTCCTGCGGCAGGAGTGCGAGGCGGCGCTCACCGCGTTTTTCCGCGCGCGCCGCGCGGGCGCAGACAGCAAGAGAGGGGACGGCTGATGCCGTCCCCTCTCTTGCTGCAAAGGCGCGCGGGGTTATCCCCGCCCCTTCTCGGGCTGGGCCTCGGAGCGCACGCCCTGCCCGCCGGGGTTCTGGGTGCGATTCTCCCACCGCCGCGCGGGGGCGGACGGCAGGAGAGGGGACGGCTGACGCCGTCCCCTCTCCTGCTGCAAAGATGCGCGCCCCTTCTCGGGCTGGACCTCGGAGCGCACGCCCTGGCCGCCGGGGTTCCGGGCGCGGTTCTCCCACCGCCGCGCTGGGGCGGACGGCAGGAGAGGGGACGGCTGCAAA
>CAJFMX010000020.1 GCA_904393115.1 uncultured Clostridia bacterium | reverse complement strand
GGCCACGTCCTGCGCCACGAGCGTGTCGCCGGAGTGGAACTTGACGCCGCTGCGGAGCGTGACGTCCACGCTGCCGTCCTCGTTCTCCACATAGGACTCGGCCAGCGCGCAGACGATGTTGCCGTCGTTGTCCAGGTAGAACAGGGGATCATAGAGGTTGACGATGACGTTGTACTCGACCTGCTTTAGGAGCAGCTGCGGGTCCAGGGTCGCGACCGGCTCGGTCAGGGCCACGGTGAGGGAGTTTTCCGCCTGGCCGTTGGTGGTGGGGCGGGTCTGGCCGGAGCCGCCGGTCGTCTCCTGGCCGGCGCCCGCGTCCGCGCCGGCGCTCTGCGCGGGCGCGGCGGATTCGCTCGTGCCGGGCGCCTGCGCGGAGGAGCAGGCCGTCAGCGTGCAGAGCGCGACGGCCAGCGCCAGGATCAGCGCCAAAATGGATTTGCTCGTATTCATTCGGTTTCTTATCCTTCCATGCATGGGAATCGGCTTTGCGCGCCCGCGGCGTTTGCGGGCGCGGCCGGAAATTTTCCAAATCAATCGAACAGGCGGCACTTGACGAAGTGGTTGTCCTCCACCGCGTGCCACTGGGGCTCCTCCTCGCAGCGCTTGTCCGCATAGGGGCAGCGGCCGCGGAAGCGGCAGCCCTTGGGCGGGTCCACGGGCGAGGGCACGTCGCCCTCCAGGAGGATGCGCTGCTTTTTCTGCTTTTCGGCCGCGGTGAAGGCGGGCGTCGCGGAAAAGAGCGCCTTGGTATAGGGATGCGCGCGGTTGCGGTAGACGGTCTCCATCGTGCCGCGCTCGACGATCTGGCCCAGGTACATGACGATGATCTCGTCGGAGATGAAGTGGACGATGTTCAGATCGTGCGAGATGAAGAGATAGGTCAGCCGCAGCTCGTCCTGCAGGTCCTTGAGGAGGTTGATGATCTGCGCCTGGATGGAGACGTCCAGGGCGGAGACCGCCTCGTCGCAGACGACGAACTCCGGGTCCGTGGCCAGGGCGCGCGCGATGCAGATGCGCTGCCGCTGTCCGCCGGAAAACTGGTGCGGATAGTGCGTGGCCATCTCCGGGTACAGGCCGCACATCTGCATGAGGCGTTCGACCTTCTCCGCGCGCTCGGCGCGGTTTGCGGCCAGGCGGAAGTTGTCGATGGGCTCGGCGATGATGTCGCCCGCGCGCAGGCGCGGGTCCAGCGAGGAATAGGGATCCTGCCAGACGAGCTGCATCTTCTTGACATAGGGGCGGCGCTCCTTGGGGGAGAGGGCGGTGATGTCCTTTCCCTCGTAGAAGATCTTGCCGCCCGTCGGCCGGTAGATGTCCAGAAGCATCTTGCCGACGGTGGACTTGCCGCAGCCGCTCTCGCCCACGACGCCGAGGGTCTTGCCCTTGGGCACGGCGAAGGAGACGTCGTCCGCGGCGTGGATCCAGCTGGTCGGCCGGCCCAGGGCGTCCGATGCGGCGGGGAAGTGCATGGTCAGCCCTTCGGCCTTGAGGAAGTAGTTTTCGTCCGTTTTGGCCTGAAACTGCTCGGTCACCGCGCCGCACCTCCTTTCTGCAGGGCCTGGCGCCAGTTGTGGCAGGCGACGGTGTGTCCGCTCTCCGCCTCCTCAAAGTCGGGGAAGACGTCGCGGCAGGTATCGCTGGCATAAGCGCAGCGGTTGTTGAACGGGCAGCCGGCGGGCATGTCCCGCAGCGTGGGCACGCTGCCGGGGATGACCTTGAGCCGGTCGCCGTCGTACTCGGGGTTGGGGTGGGAGTCGATGAGCCCCACGGTATAGGGGTGGCGGGGCTTGGTGAACAGCTCGTCCACGTCCGCCTCCTCGCAGACCCGGCCGCCGTACATGATGAGCACGCGGTCCGCCATCTCGCTGATGACGCCCAGGTCGTGCGTGATGAAGATGATGGAGGTGCCGATCTCGTGCTTGAGCTCGTTCATCAGGTCCAGGACCTGGGCCTGAATGGTGACGTCCAGGGCGGTGGTCGGCTCGTCGCAGATGAGCAGTTTGGGCCGCGTGATCATGGCCATGGCGATCATGGCCCTCTGGCGCATTCCGCCCGAGAGCGCGAAGGGATAGGTCTTGAGGATTCTCTCCGGGTTGGGGATCTTGACGCGGCGCACGGCCTCCAGGCTGCGCTCGTAGGCCTCGCTCTTCTCCATGCGGGGGTTGTGCACGCGCAGGGCCTCCATGAGCTGGTCGCCGATGGAGAACAGCGGGTTCATGGCGGTCATCGGCTCCTGGAAGACCATGGCGATCTCGTTGCCCCGGATGGGCCGGAGCTGCTTGGGCGTCATGTGCAGGAGGTCCTTGCCGTCAAAGAGGATCTGCCCCGAGGGGTAGCGCGTGCGCCTTGCGGGGTTGAGCTGCAAAATGGACATGCAGGTCACGGACTTGCCGCAGCCGCTCTCGCCCACGATCCCCAGCGTCTCGCCCTTGTAGAGGTCGAAGGAGACATGGCGCACGGCGTGCAGAGAGGTCTTCCGGTCCAAACGGAAGTCCACCGAAAGGTCGACGACCTGCAGCAGCGGGTTCTTTTCTTCCATATGCTCCCTCCTTCTACTTGTCGGCCTGGGGGTCCAGCGCGTCGCGCAGGCCGTCGCCCACCAGGTTGATGGACAGCGCCGTCAGGGTGATGGCCAGGCCCGGGAAGATCGCCATGTAGGGCGCGGTGCGGAAGTACTGCTGCGCGTAGTTGAGCATGGCGCCCCACTCCGGATTCGGCGGCGCAACGCCCACGCCGATGAAGGAGAGGCCCGCCGCCGAGAGCATCATGCTGGAGATGGTCATCGTCGCGTCGACGATGATGGGGTCCAGGGCGTTGGGCAGGATGTGCTTGACCACGAGCTTGATGGAGCGGGTTCCGCTCACGCGCGCGGCCTTGACGTAGTCCTGCTCCACGACCCCGAGCACCACCGCGCGGATGCGCAGCACAAAGCCCGGAACCGAGACCAGCGTCAGCGTCAGCACCATGTTGAACACGCTGCCGCCCAGCACCGTCAGCAGCACCAGCGCCAGCAGGATCGTCGGCACGCAGGTGATGACGTCCACAACGCGCATGATGAAGAAGTCCGCCTTCTTGGACATGGCGCAGATCGAAGCGATCGCCGCGCCCAGGACCAGCGACAGGGCCGTCGCGCCGACGCCGATGCCCACGGAGATCCTTGCGCCGTAGAGCACGCGCGCAAACAGGTCGCGCCCCAGGTTGTCCGTGCCAAAGGGGTGCTCGGCGCTCGGCGGCTGCAGCCGCGCCTGCGTATCGTACGCCGTGACCATTTCCTCGGGCACGATCCAGTTCGCCGTAAAGCAGGCCAGCAGGATGATGATCAGGATGACCCCGCCGATGACGGCCGCGGGGTTTCGCATATAGCGCCGGACGACGTCGGAAAACAGGCTGTTCCGCCTGCCGCCCGCCATGCGCTTGATGGTTTTCTCCGCTCTCATTTCTTGTACCGCGCTCCAATCTTGGGGTCAATCAGGGCATAGCAGATGTCCAGGAGCACCATGGCGCCCATGAAGATCAGCGACAGCAGGAAGGCGCACGTCATGACCACCGGCACGTTCTTCTCGTTTACGGCCGTGAGCATGTACATGCCCACCCCCGGGATGGTGAAGATCTGCTCGACGATGACGGAGCCGCCCAGCGTCGAGGCCAGGCCCGTGATCAGGAGCGTGATGATGGGCAGGCACGCGTTCTTGAGCGCGTGCTTCCAGATGACGCGCCGTTCGCTGCAGCCCTTGGCGCGCGCGGTGCGGATGTAGTCCTGCGTCATGGCGTCCAGCATGGACGAGCGCGTCATGCGGCTCAGGATCGGGATGTTGGCCAGCACCAGGGTCGCCACCGGCATGATGTAGGAGGTGAATCCCTCTATGCCGAACGACGGCAGCCAGCCCTTGTAGACCGCAAAGAACAGGATCATCAGCACCGCCACGAAGAACGACGGCACCGAGGCGAACGTCACCGCGAAGATCGTCACCGTCGTATCCAGGAAGGAATACTGCTTGATCGCGCTCAGGATTCCCAGGGACACGCCGATCACCGCCGAGATGCAGAAGGCCCAAGTGCCCACGCGGATCGTCAGCGGAAAGCGCGTCGCAAGCTCGGTGAAGACGTTCTCCTGCGTTGTGTAGGAGAGGACGTTGCCCGTCAGGAGCCCGTGCATGTAGTTGCCAAAGCGCGTGAGCAGGCTCCCGCTGAAGCCCACCCGCTCGTTGAAGGCGTCCTTGACGTCCTGGGGCGTGGTCAGCGGCAGCACGTTGCTCGCGGGATCGCCCGGCGTCAGCGACATGATGAGAAAGATCATCAGGATCACGCAGAACAGCATGGGGATCATGTAAAGAAGTCGTTTTACGATATATCGCGACATGGATTCACCGCCCCATTCTTACTTTCTGTCAAACCGGATGAGCTTTCCGCCGGGCTCGGTCACAAGGGGCATGGAGAGCGCCCCGATCCTGCCGCCGGCTTCCTCGGCGTAGAAGTGCACCGGGATGCCGCTGGGCAGTTCGCCCATGACGCCCGAGAGCAGGAAGGTGTCGTAGTGGAAGTGCGCAAGCTCCACCTCCGTGCCGATGAAGGAGAGGCGCAGCGCCCCATCCTCCAGGGTGATGGTCACGTCCGTGTAGCCCGGCCGGCCGTAGACGCCCACGTAGTCCTCCAGCGGATGGGAGGGCTGGGTACCCTCGACCTTGTCCCCGGTCATGGCGTGGAGGATCTTCTCATGGCTGCCCGCGCGCTCGGCGACAAAGTCGTGGTAGCGCTTGACCCAGTTGCCGCCCTCGGCGCCCAGGTAGTGATCGATGATCTCGCGCGCCAGCGCGTAGTGCAGGAAGCTGCTGTTCATGTTCGTGTAGGCCACAACGCCCAGGTTCAGGTCCGGCACAAAGCAGGTGAAGCCGGAGAAGCCGTTGATGTTGCCGCCGTGGTGCACGATCTTGTGCCCGCGGAAGGACTCCACGAACCAGCCGAGGCCGTAGCACCAGAACTCCGTCTCGTCCATGGGCATGTCCAGGGGCGCGGTGAGCAGCATCTGGGGCTTGTGCATCTGCTGCATGGCCTCCTTGCTCACGATGCGCTTGCCCTCGAACTCGCCCTCGTTCAGGTGGAGCGTCACCCACTTGAGCATGTCGCCGGCGCAGGAGTTGATGGAGCCGGCCGGACCGAGCGGCGCGCCGATCCCCTTGGACTTGTCCTCCTTGGGCATGCGGTAGAAGGGGATCTTCTTCATGCCGTGCAGGGCGTCGTCGGGGTTTGTGCGGTCATAGGGCTCGGCGTGGTTTTCATTTCCCTCGATGTCGTCGACGAACGCGCAGGAGCGGTTCATCCCCAGGGGCCCGAAGATGTACTCGTCCAGGCACTCCTCAAAGCTCTTGCCCGTCACGCGCTCCACGACATAGCCCGCCAGGATGAAGCACTGGTTGTTGTACTGGAACTTGGTGCGGATGGGCTGGTTCGGCTCCAGGTAGCGCAGGTTGTGCACGAGCGTCGCCTTGTCAAAGTCCGTGCCGTACCAGGAATACTCGTGGCGCGGCAGGCCCGTGCGGTGGCAGAGCAGGTCGCGCAGCGTCACGGCCTCGGTGGTGAAGTCGTCGTAGAAGCGCACCTCCGGCACATAGGTCGTCACCGGCGCGTCCCAGTCGAGCTTGCCCTGGTCCACCAGGATCGCGACCAGCGCCGCGGTGAACGCCTTGGAGCAGCTCCCGATCTGGTAGAGCGTCTCGCCGTCGGCGGGGAGGTTCTTCTCCACGTCGCGCAGGCCGAAGCCGCCGCAGAACACCGTCTTTCCATCCTTTACAACGCCCACGGAGACCGAGGGGCTCTCCCAGAGCTTGAGCCCTTCCCCGGCCATGTCCCGGAGCGATTCAAAAAACTTCTGATCATCCATTTTACCATTCTCCTTGCCGCAGCGGCGAAACCGCCCGCGCTATTTCGTAAAGACAATGGGCTGCAAGCCCTTCTCGCTGCCGAGCGTCACCGACAGCGTCGAGATCTCGCCCTTGGGGTTGGCCGCAAAGGTGAGGGTCAGGCCCGCGGGCAGTTCGCCGATGGGGCCTTCGGTCGCAAACGTGTCGTAGTGGTGGTGCCGGAGGCCCACGCGGAAGGTGTTGAAGTCCGCGGTGAGCTTGCCGTCCGCCTCCTCGATGCGGAAGCGGCGGTACCCGGGCGCCTCGTACGTGCCCGCATAGGCCGCCATCTCGTGCGAGGGCTTCGTCCCCGCGACGGCCTGGCCGCCAAAGGCGGCAAAGAAGGAGATGACGTTGTCGAACATCGCCTGGTTATACGCCTTCAGCCGCGCGAACCAGTTGCCGTCCGTCTCGCCCAGGGCCATGTCCACGGTCTGCTGCACGAGGGCGTCCGCAAGCAGGGTGACGTTCATGTTCGCGCTGACGAACACGCCCAGGTTCAGGTCCGGCACGAGGGCCGTCGAGGAGGTGAAGCCGTTGATGTTGCCGCCGTGCTCGAGCATCTTGTGCCCGCGGTAGCTGTACAGGCTCCAGCCCAGGCCGTAGGAGGTCATGGCGCGCTGCGGGCCGTAGGCGCCGCCGTCGCCGGTGTCGATGTGGCTCGAGGCGATCAGGTCCATCAGGTCCTCGCGCACGAGCTGCACGTCCCCGACCCGGCCGCGGTTGAGGGTAAAGCGCAGCCACTTCTCCATGTCCGAGGCGCAGGAGCAGATGCAGCCGGCCGCCGCGGTGGGGTCGCCGACCATCGCCTCGGCGTCCTCCGCCGGGGAGCGGTAGTAGGGGATCTGCCGGATGCCGGTCATGGTGTATTCCCTGTCGTGGTCAAAGGGCAGGGCGGCGTTGTCCGCCGTGCGCATGGCCTCCAGGTACGTCTCGCTGCGCTCCATGCCCAGGGGCCTGAGCAGCTTCTCCTTCAGGAAGTCCTCGAACTTCTCGCCGCTGACCGCCTCGATGACCGCGCCGGCGATCAGGTAATTGAAGTTGCTGTACTGGAAGCGGTAGCGGATCGGCGCGCTCAGCGGCAGGTCCTTGAGGTTCTTCAGGAGCTGCTCGCGCGAAAAGCCCGTGCCGTACCAGGCGTACTCGTGCCGGGGCAGGCCGCTGCGGTGGCTGAGGAAGTCGCGCAGCGTCAGGTTCTCGGTCGCGTAGCGGTCGTTGAGCCGGAACGCGGGCAGGTACTCGATGACGGGCGTGTCAAAGTCGAGCTTGCCCTCCGTGGCCAGAACCGCGGCGGCCGTTGCCGTAAAGGCCTTGGTGCAGCTGGCGATCTGGTAGAGGGTCTGCGCGTCGGCGGGGCGGGAGGCGTTGTCCCGCATGCCGATTCCGTCGCACAAAAGGGTCTTGCCGTCCTGGACCACGCAGATGGACAGGGACGGCACGTCCCACGCCCGGGCCTGCTCCGCGGCCTGCGCGCGCAGGCTCTCGGCGAAGTTGTTCATGGTTCTCCCACCTTTCTCCTTGCCTTGCGGCGTTTTACCCCTCCACCTTGGTGAAGATCTCGTCCTTGGCCGCGGGGTTCATGACGATGCCGAAGCGGATGGCCTCGACCTTGCCGTTCTTGCCCGTCTCAAAGGAGAAGGTCATGCCGTTGAACAGGGCGTGCACGTCGTCGATGCGGAAGGTGTCGTAGTGGAAGTGCGTAAGCGGGCTCTCCTGCTTGTTGTAGGTGAAGGTGAGCTTGCCGTCCTTCTGCGCGATGACGATGTCGCCGTAGCAGGCGTTGCGGTAGGTGCCGGCATACGCCTCGATGGGGTGCGTGGGCGTGGTGTTCGGGATCTGCTCGCTGTCTGCGCCCTTGTTCTGCTCCAGCATGGCGCGGAAGGTGTCCGCGATGAAGGCGCGCATCCGGTTGTGCCAGTCGCCGCCCTCGGCGCCCAGGTAGCTGTCGAGGATGTCATAGGTCGTGGCGTAGGTGTTGAAGGAGTCATTGAAGTTGACCAGGCACACCACGCCGAGCTTCTGATCCGGGATCATGGTCGTCAGCGCCGAGAAGCCGTTGATGTTGCCGCCGTGCTCGACCATCTTGTGGCCGCGGTAGGTCTCCAGGAACCAGCCCAGGCCGTAGGAGTAGAAGTCCATCTCCGGGTAGTCCATCAGCAGCGGGGTGCTCATGAGCATCTGGGGCTTGTGCAGCTCCTTCATGTTCGCCTCGGAGATGATCTGCTTGTCGCCGACCTTGCCGTCGTTCAGGTTGAACTCCACCCACTTGAGCATGTCGCGGACCGTGGACATGATGGAGCCGGCCGGGCCATAGGGCGCGCCGATGCCCTTGGCGCGGTCCTCGCGGTCGCTCTTGAGGAAGGGGATCTTCGTCATGCCGGTCAGGTCCGTGGGGACCACGCGGTCATAGGGCTCGGCGTGGTTGGGATCGCCGGCGATGTCGTCCACAAAGAAGGTGGTGCGCGTCATGCCGATGGGCTCGAGCAGGTTCTCGCGCACAAACTCCTCCCAAGTCTGTCCGGAAAGCGCCTCGATGAGCATGCCCACCGCCACAAAGCAGGTGTTCTGATAGCACCAGTTCGAGCGGAAGGACCAGGCGGGCTGCATGTTGCGCAGGTTTTCGACCATGCCGCGGCGGGTGCAGGGGCCGTCGATCCAGTAGGCGTCGTGCCGCGGCAGGCCGGTGCGGTGGCAGAGCAGGTCGCGCGTCGTGGCGTGGTAGGTGGTGAAGGGGTCCATGAACCGAATCCAGGGCAGGTATTCGATCACGGGCTTGTCCCAGTCGAGCTTGCCCTGGTCCACCAGCACCGCGGCCGCCGCCGCGGTAAAGGCCTTGGAGCAGCTGCCGATCTGGTAGAGGGTGTCCGCGTCCGCCTTGCGGCCGGACTCCACGTCCGCATATCCAAAGCCCTCGCACAGCTCCACCTTGCCGTCCTTAATCACGCCCACGGCGATGGAGGGCTGGTCCCACACCTTGAGCTCCGCCTCCACGCTCGCCTTCACACGATCCAATGCGCTCATTTTCATACCCCTTCTTTCCAATAGACGTTTTCTTTTCTATCTCTCGTTTTTTTAGATGTCCATGTCGATGCCCAGGCCCGGCTTGTCCAGGAGGGTGAAGATCCCGCCCTTGCGGTCAAAGCCGCCGGCGATTCCGTCGTCGTCGCCCTTGAAGAACATGAAGCTGTCGCAGTCCGCCTCGACGATGGCCTGCTTTGCCGCGACCAGGCTCACGCCCGCGGTGATGCTGATCTTGTTCTCCTGCATGCAGCCGACCATGCACTTGACGCCCGTCTCCTGCGCGATGTCCGCGATCTGCGCGCCGGTGTAGAGGCCGCCGCACTTCATGAGCTTGATGTTGTAGTAGTCCGCGCAGTGGAGCTTGGAGGCGCGCTGCGCGTCGTAGGGCGTGTGGATGGATTCGTCCAGCATGAGCTTGACGGACGTGGTGTTCTTCTGCATCAGCTCCGCCGCGCCGTCAAAGTCCCACCAGGGCAGGCACTGCTCCACCGCGTCGATGTGCAGCTTCTCAAACGTGGGCAGGACCTCCAGCGCGGTCTCCACGTTGTAGCCCTGGTTGGCGTCCACGCGCAGGCGGATGTCCTCGCCCACGGCCTCGCGGATGAGGGTCAGGGCGCGCAGGTCGTCCTCCGGGTTGATGCCGATCTTGATCTTGAGGATGCGGAAGCCCTTCTCAAAGACAAAGCGCTTGGCCGCGGCCTGCATCTTCTCCGGCGTGTCGATGCCGATGGTGATGTCGTTGTGCACGACCGGGTCCGTGCCGCCCAGGAGCTTGTAGACCGGCAGGTTCTTCTTCTTGCCCATGATGTCGTAGAGCGCGATGTCGAAGGCGCACTTGGCCGAGCCGTTGCTGTAGATGATGCTGTCCATCAGCTTGTGCGCGCCGGCGATGTCCATGGGGTCAAAGCCGATGAACGCCTCGGCAAACATCTTCATGACCAGGTAGCAGGTCTCCATCGTCTCGCCCGTGACAAAGCCGATGGGCGCGGCGGAACCCAGGCCGTAGATGCCCTCGTCCGTCGTGATCTTGACCGTCCAGCTGTCGGAGTCCTCGATCACGCCGAAGGCGACGCGGAAGGGCTCGGACAGCGGTGCGGAAAACTTTTCAATTTTGACGTCCGTGATTTTCATTGCAGGATACCCCCGTAATACATTCCTCTTGCATTCTGCCCCGCAGCAATGCATCTACAATCTTTCTTATGATATAGCAAGTCTGTCTGTTTTGCAAGGTAAAGTTCTAACTCATGCAAGTTTGCGAAAAAAAGGCCACATTCTGGCGTTTTTTGCAGGAATAGCCGCCAGAATGTGGCCTTTCGTTGCAGATCTCTCTGCATTTTTATCCAATTTTGAAGAATGTTATGCAGACGTGCCGGCTGCTTCCAGGATGCCGCTCTCCCGGATGAAGCGGATCTCCCGCTCGACGTGCGTGGCGCGGGCGCCGTCGTGCTCGTTGAAGGGATAGACGCAGATCTGCTTTTCGGAGCGGATGCGGTTGTAGGTCGCGTAGTAGCACAGCGCCGGGCAGACGGGGTCGGCCAGGCCCACCGAGGCAAAGACCTTGGCCTGGATGCGGTCGGCCAGGTTCATGGTATCAAAGTAGCTCAGCGTCTCATAGACGCGCTCCAGGTTGTCGGGATAGGCGCGCAGGTAGTCGTTGACCGAGGTGAAGGACCCGTGCCGGTGCTCGATGCGGTACTCGATGTTGCTGTTGCTCGGGACGTTGACGAGCGCGAGCTTCGGTCGCGCGTCCAGGCCGGACACAGCCATGCCCAGCGCGCCGCCCTGGCTCGTTCCGCGCACAAAGAGGCGCTCCGGATCGATTTTCGGGATCGTCTCCAGGAAGTCCAGGGCCTTGACGCAGTCCATGTACACCGCGCGGTAGTAGTATTCGTCCTTGTCCAGCACGCCCTTGCTGTTCACGTTTGTGAACAGGCCGCTGTCCGAGTAGTGGGCGCAGTTGCCGGTGATCCCGCCCTGCTCGCGGCAGTCGATGGCCAGCACCGCGCAGCCGAGCATCGCGAAGGCCATGTGGTCCGAGGGCACGCCGCGGCTGCCGCCGAAGCCGTGGTACTGCACCATGCAGGCATACCGCTCCTGCCTGCGGAACGCGGGCAGGAGCAGCCAGCCGTGGATGCGCGTCTGGTCGAACCCGCAGTAGGAGACGTCGTAGACCTCCACGGCGTCCATGGGATAGTCGACCTTCTCCACGATTGGCGCCAGCGGCACGGCCTCGGCCTGCGCGCGCGTGCGCGCCCAGAAGTCGTCAAAGTCCTCCCGGCGCGTCAGCGGCGGCAGGTAGCGCTCCAGCTCCGCGATCTTGTCCTGCAAAAAGCTGCTCATGTGCTCTTCCTCCTCTTTCTGCGAGGGCTTGCCGCATTCCACAATGCCGGGCAGCCCCCGTTTTTTCTGTCGTGCCCCCAAGCGCCCCGCAGCGCGTCAGCGCTCGTCCGAGTCGTCGAATTTGTCCCCGCACTCGGGGCAGAATTTGGGCGGATGCTCCGGGTCCTCCGGCTCCCACCCGCACTTATCGCAGCGGTAGAGGCGCGCCTTTTCCGGCTTCTTCGCGCCGCACTCCGTGCAGAAGCGGCCCTTGTTCTGCGCGCCGCACTTCTCGCACGTCCAGGCCCGCGCGGGCTCCGGGCGCTTTTCGCCGCACTCGGGGCAGAACTTCCCCGTGCACGCCGCCCCGCAGCTCGGGCAGGTCCACGCGCCCTCTGCCTTCTTGGGCTCCGGCTTCTTTTCGCCGCAGGTGGAGCAGAAGTTGCCCGTGTTCTGCGCCCCGCAGCCCGGGCAGGTCCACGCGCCCTCTGCCGGCGCGGCCTGCGGGGCCTGCGAGGCCTGCGGGGCCTGCGCAGCCTGTGCGGCCTGCTGTCTTCCCATGGCAAAGAGCGCGTCCGCGCGCACGCCGCCCGCGCTGGCGGCCATGTTGACGCCCGCAAGGCCAAACATCGGGCCGGTGGAGGGGTTTGCCGCGGCGGACTTCATGGCCTCGGCCTGCGCCTCGAGGATCGTCGCGCCGGCCATGTTGGGGTCGCGCATGACGGCCCGGCGCTGGAGGTCCTTGATCATCTCCTCGTCCGCGCGCGGGGCGGTGACGGAGTTGATGCCAAAGGAGGCGACCTCGATGCCGCGCAGCTGGGACCACTTCTCGGAGAGGACCTCGTTGAGGGCCTGGGCGATCTCCATGGTGTGGCCGGGCAGGGCGCTGTAGCGCACGCCTTGGGCCGAGATGCGCGCAAAGGCCGGCTGCAGCGCGGTCATCAGCTCGGACTTGAGCTGCCCATCAATCTGCGCGCGGCGGTAGTCGCTCGCCACGTTTCCGCAGACGTTGGCGTAGAACAGGAGCGGGTCGACGATCTTATAGGAGTATTCGCCGTAGCAGCGGATGGCGATGTCGATGTCCAGGCCGATGTTCTTGTCCACCACGCGGAAGGGCACCGGGTTGGCCGTGCCGTACTTGTTGCCGACAATCTCCTTGAGGTTGAAGTAGTAGACCCGCTGGTCCCGGGCCGCGCCGCCGCCAAAGGAGAAGCGCCGGCCGATCTGGCGGAAGGTCTCCTTGATGGATTCGCCCAGGCTTCCGCAGAAGATCGAGGGCTCGGGCGAGCCGTCGTAGGTGAATTCGCCGGGCTCGGCGCAGAACTCCACGACCTTGCCCTGGTCCACGACCGCCATGCACTGGCCCTCGTTGACCGCGATGACGGTTCCGCGCGAAAGGATGTCCGGCTCGCCCTTGGTATTGCTGGAGCGCTGGCTGACGCGCTTGCGTCCCTTGCACACGAGCACGTCCGGCGCCATGGACTCGCAGTAGATGTATTCCTTCCACTGGTCCGCGAGCACGCCGCCGATCGCGCCGCCCGCCGCTTTGATCAGACCCATATCTCTCCCCCGTTTCTTCGGTTTCTCTTTTCCATTGTAGCGGAGCCTTCCGCCATTTTCAAGGCAAAGCGCGCTATTGCGCGATGTCGCAGATTTTCGCCTCGACATAGCGCGCAAGGTCCGCGGGGCGCAGCAGCATCTGCACGCCGCGCTGGCCCGCGCTCACCGCGATGCGGTCGCAGAGCTCGCACGTCTCGTCCAGGAACGTGGGGTATTTCTTCTTCATGCCCACGGGCGAGCAGCCGCCGCGGATGTAGCCGGTCAGCGGGAGCAGCTCCTTCATGTGGATCATCTCCACCTTCTTGTCGCCGGCCGCCCTGGCCAGCTTCTTGAGGTCCACCTCCAGCTCCACGGGCAGGACGCAGACGAGGATGCCCTGCTTTTCGCCCCGGAGCACGAGGGTCTTGAAGACCTGCTCCGGCGGCAGGCCGAGGACCTCGGCCGCGTGCACGCCGCTCAGGTCGCTCTCGTCCACCTCGTATTCGCGCGTTTCAAAGTCGATGCCCGCGGCCTTGAGCAGCCGCATGGCGTTGGTCACGACGGGTTTTTCCGCCATTTTTTCCTCGCTTTCCGCGCCGCTCCGACGCGAAATCTGGACACCGGAGCGAGCGCATGGTATACTGAAATTACAGAAATTGATGGTTGCTCTCTTCCCCTCTCCCCGCTTCTGCGGAAAGGGGTCTATGTATGTTTCCATTGGACTGCGCAATTTCCCTGCTCCTTCCCGCATGGCGAAAGAAGTTCGGCTCCAGGGCGGGGGGATGCGCGGTCTCCCAGCGATTTGCGCAGGAGGCTGCACATGAAAAAGCGGGATGGATGGGGCGTTGCATTGGCGCTGGGCTCGCTGTGCCTGCTGGCCGGGCTGGCCGTGGTTTCCCTCTGCTTCCGGCCGACGGCGCGGACGGGCGCACCGGCCACGGCGGAAGAATGCCGCGCGGCGGCGAAAGCGCTCGGCCTGCCCTATGTCGAAGACTCCGCGCTGACGCCGCTGCTGCCGGAGGGGTTGTCGCTGGAGCGCCGCCAGCTGCGGATGGACGCTCCCCGCGCGGGAAAAACCGTGGACTACGCGCTGGAGTTCGCCGCCTCGCAGGAGGGGAGCGCGTGCGCCGCGGCGCGCGTGTCGGTCTATGCGCCCGACGCAAAGGGCGGGGTCGCAGCGTTTCAGGGCAGCCATGGAAACGACACAGAGGAGGCGCTGTCCTCGCCCTTTGGAGAGGTCCGCGCCCTGGAGGCCTGCGGCGCGCCCGACGGGTTCGGCGGCGCGGCGGGGGCCAGCCTGCTCTACTCGCTGCGGACGGAAGGCGGGCTCTTCGAGGTACGTTTTACCATGGACGGGCTCTACACCGCCCAGGTGCGCGCGGACGCGGCGGAGCAAGCGCTGCAAATCCTCGCCGTTTTGGCGGCGCAAAGCCCGGAAAGCGGGGGGCAAAACTTGTCAGCAGCGGAAAAATTGTGTATAATGGGGAGAGGTTTGAACAGGGGATAGGGAGGTGCGCCGGCGGCAGGCCGGCATTTGCGACATGGCAGAAGAAATACTCAGGATCACCGGCGGGCAGCGGCTGGAAGGCACGGTCACCGTCAACGGCGGCAAAAACGCCGCGCTCGCGATCATTCCGGCAGTGCTGCTCTGCAACGAGCCCTGCACCATCGAAAACTTGCCCTTTGTGCGCGATACCGAGGCGCTGGCGGACATCCTCCTTGCGCTGGGCGCGAAGGTGACGCTCGCGGGCTCGACCATGACCATCGACCCGCGCGGCGTTAAGAGCGCCGTCGTGCCGGAGGAATACGCGCGCCGGCTGCGCGCCAGCTATTACTTTGTCGGCGCGATGCTGGGGTGCTTCGGTCAGGCGGACGTCTCCTATCCCGGGGGCTGCGCCATCGGCAACCGCCCCATCGACCAGCACATCAAGGGCTTTGAGGCGCTGGGCGCGTCCGTGTCCACGGACCACGGCGTGATCTCCGCCCGGGCCGAAAACGGCCTGCACGGCGCGGAGATCTATCTGGACATGCCCTCTGTCGGCGCGACGATCAACATCATGCTCGCCGCGACCAAGGCGCAGGGCAACACCGTCATCGTCAACGCCGGCAAGGAGCCGCACATCGTGGACCTGGCCAACTTCATCAACGCCATGGGCGGCTCGGTCAAGGGCGCGGGCACGGACGTCATCCGCATCCGCGGCGGCCGGCCCATGCACGGCTGCACCTATGCCATCATCCCCGACCAGATCGAGGCGGGCACCCTGATGATCGCCGCGGCCGCAACCCACGGGGACGTGCTCATCCGCGGCGCGCTGCCCACGCACATGGAGGCCCTGACCGCCAAGCTCCTGGAGATGGGCGCCCGCGTGGACGAGGGCGTGGGCGAGGACAGCATCCGCGTGCGCTCCGACGGCAACCACCGCCACGTCAACATCAAGACCCTGCCCTATCCCGGCTTCCCCACGGACCTGCAGCAGCCCATGAGCGTGCTGCTCTCCACGGCCCGCGGCACCTCCATCATCAACGAGACCATCTATGAGATGCGCTTTAAGCACCTGGAGGAGATCCGCCACATGGGCGGCATCTCCCAGATCAACGACCGCATCGCCATCATCGAGGGCGTTCCGCGCCTGACCGGGTGCGCGGTGACGGCCTCGGACCTTCGCGCGGGCGCGGCGCTGGTCATCGCGGGCCTCATGGCCGAGGGCGTGACCGACATCTACAACGTACAATACATCGACCGGGGCTATGAGCACCTGGAGGACAAGCTCCGCTCCCTGGGTGCCAAGATCGAGCGCCTGACGGTGGATTGAGGTGCAAGGAGGGCATTTTCCCATGCAGCTTCGACCCTATCGCTCGCAGGACTGCGCGGCGCTCGCCGCGCTCTTTCACAAGACCATCCACACGGTAAACGCCCGGGACTACGCCCCGGAGCAGCTGAACGCCTGGTCCACGGGCCAGGTAGACCTTGCCGCGTGGGACCGCTCCTTCCTCGCGCACCGCACGCTCGTGGCGGTGGAGGGGGAACAGATCGTCGGCTTTGCGGACATGGACGAGACCGGCTATCTCGACCGGCTCTACGTCGCGGCGGACCGCCAGGGCCAGGGAATCGCGACGGCGCTCTGCGACGCCCTGGAGGGCGCCTCCTTCGCGCCGCTCTTTACGACCCACGCCTCCCTGACCGCGCGCCCCTTCTTTGAAAAGCGGGGCTACCGCGTGGTCCGGGCGCAGGAGGTGGAGCGCCGGGGCGTTCGCCTCCGCAACTTCGTCATGGAAAAGCCAAACGCCTGATCTTGGGCGCAGGGCGCGCAGGGGTCTTTCCCCCTTGCGCGCCCTGTTTTTTCACTCGCGGATCTCCAGCGGCAGGCCGTCCGGGTCGGCGAAAAAGGTCATGCGCTTGCCCGTGAACTCGTCCGTGCGGACCGGCTCGCACGCGATGCCGCGCGCGGCGAGCGCCCGCACCGCCTCGTCCAGGTCCGGCACGCGGAAGGCCAGGTGCCGCAGGCCGCAGGCCTCCGGCTGCGTCACGCGCGCGGGGCTCCCCGGCCGGCCGAAGAGCTCCAGCTCGATGTCCCCGCAGCGCAGGTCCAGCTTCCAGTCCCCGCGGTCGGGCCGGTAGTTCTCGCGCACGACGGAAAAGCCGAGCGCATCGACGTAGAACGCCCGCGAGCGCGCGTAGTCCGAGACGATGATGGCGACGTGGTCCACGGTGGAAAAGGGCAGTGCGGACATGGTTTTTTCCTCCCTGACGGTTTGTTTTTCGATGGTCCCCACGCGGAAGAACCCGGCGGAGAGCGCGGTGAGCGCAGAGTGCAGGTTCCGGCTCTCGCAGAGGTAGAGCAGGGGCGCGCGGCAGTCGCGCCGCAGCGCCAGCAGGCAGGCGCGGGCATAGCCCCGGCCGCGGTAGCCGGGGGCCGTCTCCACCGTCACGGAGCGAACGCCCGCCTCGTCCGCCTCGCGCGCCACGGCCCAGGAGACCACGCGCCCCTCGGCCTCCACCCCGCGGGCCAGGCCCTTTGGCATGCGGACCGCGCCCAGGACGGGCAGCCTCCCGTCCAGGGGGCGCGCCCGCGCCGCGCCGCGGGGCTCTTCCGGCGGCGCGGTTTCCGGGTCCGCGCCAAAGGCGAGCACGGGCCGGGAAAATCGGACTGGCCCCTGCAGCAGGAGCCGGAGCGACTCGCGTTGAATCATCACATCACACCCATTCTACATCGGAAAAAAGGGGGTTGGAGCGTTGGAGAAGGCGGCGGCGCGCGCTTCGGTGCACGCGGTGGTGGAGTATGCGCTGCGGGCGGGCGACCTTGCGCCCGGCGCCTCGGCCGAGCGCCTGCTCGAGGGCGTGCGCGGGCACAAGAGCCTGCAGAGCGTCGAGGCGGAGGGCGTGCGCAACGAGGTGCCGCTGCGCTTCTGCGCGGAGGGCGCGGCCGTGCGCCTGACGGTGTTCGGCCGCGCGGACCGCGTGCACGGCCTGCGCCGCGTGGAGGAGATCAAGACCACGCTCGAGGGCGCGCCGGCGGAGGCCGCGCCCCTGCACTGGGCGCAGGCGGAGTGCTACGCGCACATGCTCTGCCAGGCGGAGGGCCTGCCCTCGCTCGAGGTCTGCGTGACGTACCTCAGCCTTGCGGACGGCGAGATCACGCGCTTTGTGCGCACGCACACGCGTCAGGCGCTCGCGGAGAAGTTCGAGGGCTATGTGCGGCCGTACCTCGCCTGGCTGGACGGGCTCACGCGCCGCCGGGCGGGGCTGGCCGCGGAGATGCGCGCGCTGACCTTCCCCTTTCCGGCCTACCGCGCGGGCCAGCGGGAGCTGGCGCAGGAGATCTATCTGGCCATCCGGGACAAGCGCATGGTCCTGGCGCAGGCGCCCACGGGCACGGGCAAGACCATGGCCGCGCTCTTTCCGGCGCTCAAGGGCATCGGCGAGGGGCTCGTGGAGCGCATCTTCTACCTCACGGCGCGCACGACGGCGCGCGCGGCCGCGGTGGACGCCTTGCGCCTGCTGCCGCAGGGGAGCCTGCGGACCATCGTCCTCTACGCGCGGGAGGTCCTCTGCCCGCAGGCGGCGGGGTCCGCCCCCCAGGCGGGGTCCGCCCCCCAGGCGGAGTCCGCCCCCCGGGCGGGGTCCGCCGGCCATGCGCCGGACTGCGCGCCGGAAGTTTGCCCGCGCGCCCGCGGCTATTTCGACCGGCTGCCCGCGGCGCTGCGGGCCGCGCGCGGCATCGCCGGGCCGCTGGACCGGGAGGACCTGCTGCGCCTGGCGGAGGAATTCTGCCTCTGCCCCTTTGAGCTCTCGCTGGACATCGCGTTGGAATGCGACGTGGTCGTCTGCGACTACAACTATCTCTTCGACCCACGGGTCCGGCTGCAGCGGTTCGCCGCCGGCGGCCGGCGCGGCCAGGTGCTGCTCCTGGACGAGGCGCACAACCTGCCGGACCGCGGCCGGGCCATGTACTCCGCGCGCCTTTCCGCCCGGGAGATCGACGCGGTGCGCACCTCCATCCCGCGCGCTCAGCGGCGGGGGGCGCTGTATCCGGCGCTCAAGGCGCTGCTGCGCGCGCTGGAGGAGGCCTTTGGCGCGGGCGACGTTCCGCGCGCGGAGCCGGACCTGCGCGAGGAGCTCCTCTCCGCGTGCGAGGCGGCGCTCTGCGCGCTGCGGCAGGACCCCGCCGCGCCGGGCGGCGCGCCGCGGCGCCTGGCGCTGGACCTGGCCGCCTTCCTCTACCAGGCGGCGCACTTTGGCCCGGATTATTTCCTGCTCTTTGAGGGGGGAAAGACCTCGCGGGTGCTGACGCTCTTCTGCGCGGACGCGTCGGGCGAGATGGGCAAGGTGCTGCGCCGGTCGCGCGCGGCGATCCTGTTCTCGGCGACGCTGACGCCGCTGCCCTTTTACCGCGCGCTCTGCGGCGCGGCGGAGGGGAGTCCGTGCGTGCGGCTGTGCTCGCCCTTTCCGCCGGAGAACCTGCTGGTGCTGCACCTGCCGGTCAACACCCGCTACCGCGCGCGGGAGCGGACGCTGCCGCAGGTGGCCGCGGCCATCGCCGCGCTCGTGCTCTCGCGCGAGAAGGGGAACTTCATCGCCTTCTTCCCCTCCCACGCGTACCTGCGCAGCGCGCTGCCGCTGCTGGCCGAGCGCCTCGGGGCGGAGGCGACGCTCCTGCCCCAGGCCGAGGACATGGACGAGGCCGCGCGGCGGGAATTCCTCGCGCGGTTTTCGCCGGAGCCGCAGGGGCGGCTGCTGGCGCTGTGCGCCATGGGCGGGATCTTCGCCGAGGGCGTGGACCTGCCCGCGGAGCGGCTCTGCGGCGCGGCGGTGGTCGGGGTGGGCCTGCCGCAGGTGGGGCTGGAGCGGGAGACCCTGCGCGCCCGCTACGACGCGGTCTACGGCGACGGCTACGCCTTTGCCTACGTCTACCCGGGCATCGGCCGGGTGCTGCAGGCCGCCGGCCGCGTCATCCGCACGGAGACGGACCGCGGCGCGCTGCTCCTGCTCGACGACCGCTACGGCGCCGCGGACTACCGCGGCCTCCTGCCGCCGGAGTGGGCGCTGCGCCGCGTTCGCAGCGCCGGGGAGATCCGTGCCCTGTGCGCCGCCTTTTTCGGCGCGTAAGGGGCGCTCACTCCACGAGGATGCCCGCCTCGCGCAGGGCCGAAAGGATGCGCTCCATCGCGCCCTGGCTCGGGGCCTCCACGGTGTGCAGGTGCACGCCGTCGGTCAGGAGCGAGATGGGCGAGGTGCCGCCCGTTTCAAAGTTGGCCATGAACCGGTCCACGCCGGCCTGCGTGCGCAGGTGCAGCGGCGCGGAGATTTCGCCGTAGACCGGGTGCTCGATGGAGACGTCCACGACCGTTCCGCCCAGGCGCACGACGGTCTCCAGCTCCCGGCGCATGCCGGCGTTGTCCCGGTGCCGCGCCGCGACGACCCGCCGCGCGGCGGCCGCCGGCTCCAGCGCCGGCAGGAGGTAGCCCTCGGGCGTGGCGAAGATGGTCTGGCCGCCCGTGCGCAGCAGCGCGATGTCCTGCACGATGACCTGGCGGCTCACGCCCATGCGCGCGGCCAGCTCCGCGCCGGTGACCGGCGCGGTCCGGTTGCGCAGGAGCTGCAAAATCGCGCTGCGCCGTTCCTTTGTGTCCATGGATCTGCCCTCCGTCCTTAGTCGCGCTTCTGCCGGTTGGCGATGGAGAGCAGGCGCAGCAGCTGCGCCACGGCGGCAAAGGCCGCGGCGACGTAAGTGGACGCGGCGGCGGTGAGGACCTTGCGGGCCTTGCCGGCCTCGTCCGGGGCGAGCAGGCCCGTGCTCTGCAGCGCCTGCATGGCCCGGCGGGAGGCGTTGAGCTCCACCGGCAGCGTCACCAGCTGAAACGCCACCGCAAATGCGTAGAAGATCACGCCGATCATGGCCAGCACATAGGAGTTCAGGAACAGGCCGATCAGCAGCAGCGGCATGGACGCGGCCGAGCCGAAGTTGACCAGCGGCACGATGGAGTTGCGGATGGCCAGCGGCGCATAGCCCTGCGCGTGCTGGATGGCGTGGCCGGCCTCGTGCGCGGCGATGCCCAGCGCCGCGATGGAGGTCGATCCGTACACCCCGGAGGAGAGGCGGAGCGTCTTGGCGCGCGGGTCGTAGTGGTCCGAGAGCCCGCCGCGGTTGCTGTAGCCGATGGAGACGTCGTATACGCCCGCGTTCTGCAGGATGTAGCGCGCGGCCTCGTCCGCGGTCACGCCCGAGCGCGCCGCGACGCCGGCGTACTTGCGGTACGTGCTCTGCACCGCGCCCTGCGCGACCATGCCCAGCACCGCCGCAATCAGGATCAGCCAAAGGTAATCCCAGGAACCATAGTAGAAGAACGGCAATGTCTGCACCTCCCTGTTCGATTCACCTACCATTATAGTAAACCCCGGCTCCGCCGTAAAGACAGTTTGTCCCAAACCCGCGCATTTGATGGCGCAAACGTCGCTCCAGCGCTCCGCCGCGCAACGATCCGGAAAGAGGAGGGCCCCTTCCATGAACAAACCGCTCAAAGTGCGCTTTCTCGAGCCCGGCAACCGCCCCTACCGCCCCTCGCCCTGGAACCTCTTCGTCTATGACCGCTACATCCGCACGCCGGGGACGGGACTGATCACCCTGGCCACAATCGCCCGGGACGCGGGCGCGGATGCGCGCGTGTACAGCGAGTCCATCTCCCGCATCGTCTGGGAGGACGTGCTGGACGCAGACCTCGTCTGCATCGGGGTCTTCACGTTCAACGCGCCGCGCGGGTACGCGCTTGCGGACTATGTGCGCAAGCATTCCCGGGCGCTGGTGGTCCTGGGCGGCCTGCACGCCTCGCTCAGCGCGCAGGAGGCGGCGGACCACGCGGACTTCGTGCTCCTGGGCGAGGGCGACGAGTCGATCCGGGACCTGCTCGCCGCGCTCTCTGCCGGGGAGCGGCCGGGGTTTCCGGGCCTTGCCTGGCGGGACGAATCCGGCGCCTTCCGCACGACCGGCCCGCGCCGCCCGCCCTGCGACATCTCGACGATCCCGGACCGCTCCCTCGTCTACCGCTACCGGGAGATGGCCGGGCACAACACCCTCTGGCCGCAGGTGCACGCCTCGCGCGGCTGCCCGCACAACTGCGATTACTGCGCGGTCGTGCGGCACTTCGGGCACAGGGTCCGCACGCGGCCGCCGGAGAACGTCGTCGAAGAGATCCGCCAGGCGATCGCCTTTCACGACCGCCCGGGCCGGCTGCTGCGCGTCCTCTGGCTGACGGACGACAACTTCTTCGCGGACCGGGACTGGGCGATGTCCGTGCTGCGCGCCATCCTGCGGAGCGGCATCCGCTGCGCCTTCACCGTGCAGGCGCGCTTCGAGGTCGGCTTTGACGACGAAATGTTGGATCTGCTCGCCCAGGCGGGCTTTACGGAGCTGGCGATGGGCGTGGAGTTCCTGGACGACGAATCGTTTGCCCTCTACCACAAGCAGAGCACGCGCGACCAGATCGTCGCCTCCATCCGCAACATCCAGCGCCACGGCCTGCAGGTGCGCGGCCTGTTCATCCTCGGCGCAGACAACCACGAGCCGGGCGTCGGCGACCGGCTGGCGGACTTCGCCATCGAAAACGATCTGTGCGGCGTGCTCATCCAGGCCATGTACTTCGTCCCGGGGACGCCCGTCTACGAGGCCAACCGCGGCCGGCTCCTGCGCGATGGGGACTGGGGCCGCTGCACGGGCCGCGCCGTGCACTACCCGCGCCGCATGAGCCCGGAGCAGCTCCAGCGCGAGGTCCTGCGCGCCAGCGCGCGCATCTACTCCCTCCCCCGGCTCCTGCACGCGCTCCGGCGCCGGCGCGGGATGTACCGCCTGCTCTTTGCCGGGGAGTGCCTCTGGCAGTGGAGCGTGCGGGCGGATCTAAAGCGCGAACTGCCCTGGCTGCGCGCACTTTCCGCCTCCCCGCGGGCCGAATCGCAGTAGTATTTTGGAAAAAGCCGTGGTATACTAGGGACAGCACGAACTTTTTGTGGAGGAGAGAACCCATGGAAAAGACGACGATTCGCTCGCTCTACCGGCAGACCCCTGCCGATGGGAGCGTCGTGACGGTATACGGCTGGGTGCGCACCGTGCGCGACAGCAAGACCTTTGGCTTTGTCGAGCTCAACGACGGCACGTTCTTTAAGAACCTGCAGGTCGTGCTCGTGGAGGGGCGCCTGCCCAACTTCAAGGACGCGGTCAAGCTCAACGTGGGCTCGGCCGTGCGGGTCACGGGCGTGCTGGAGCTGACGCCCGGCAACAAGCAGCCCTTTGAGATCAAGGCGGACGAGCTGGCCGTGGAGGGCGCCTGCCCGCCGGACTACCCCCTGCAGAAGAAGCGCCACTCGCCGGAGTTCCTGCGCACCATCGCGCACCTGCGCCCGCGCACGAACCTCTACTCCGCGGTGTTCCGCATCCGGTCCCTGGCCGCGCACGCCATCCACTGCTACTTCCAGGACCGCGACTTCGTCTACACGCACACGCCTTTGATCACCGCCAGCGACTGCGAGGGCGCGGGCGAGATGTTCCGCGTCACCACCCTGGACCCCGCCAACCCGCCGCGCCTGCCGGACGGGAGCGTGGACTTCAACCAGGACTTCTTCGGCAAGCCCGCAAACCTGACCGTCTCCGGCCAGCTCAACGGCGAGTGCTTCGCCATGGCCTTCCGCAACATCTACACCTTCGGCCCGACCTTCCGCGCGGAGAACAGCAACACCCCGCGCCACGCCGCCGAGTTCTGGATGGTGGAGCCGGAGATCGCCTTTGCGGACCTTGACGACAACATGGAGCTGGCCGAGGGCATGGTCAAGCACATCATCCGCTACGTCCTGGAGAAGGCGCCCGAGGAGATCGACTTCCTCAACAGCTTCGTGGACAAGGGCCTCCGGGCGCGCCTGGAGCACGTGGCCGGTTCCGACTTTGCCCGCGTCCCCTACACCGAGGCGATCCAGATCCTCGAGAAGAACAACGACGCCTTTGACTACAAGGCCTACTGGGGCTGCGACCTGCAGACCGAGCACGAGCGCTACCTCTCCGAGAAGACCTTCGGCCGCCCGGTCTTTGTCATCGACTACCCCAAGGAGATCAAGGCCTTCTACATGCGCCTCAACGACGACGGAAAGACCGTCGCGGCCATGGACATGCTCGTCCCCGGCATCGGCGAGCTCATCGGCGGCTCCCAGCGCGAGGAGCGGTACGACGTGCTCGTCTCCCGCATGGAGGAGCTGGGCCTCAAGAAGGAGGACTACTGGTGGTATCTCGACCTGCGCCGCTACGGCGGGGTCAAGCACGCGGGCTTTGGCATCGGGTTTGAGCGCCTCATCATGTACCTGACGGGCGTGAGCAACATCCGCGACGTGCTCCCCTTCCCCCGCACGGCCCGCAACGCGGACTTCTGATCCCATTTTTCCGGACCGCCCTGTGCAGCGACGCGCAGGGCGGCCTTTTTTCTCCCCCGGCGCCCGGAAACATTTTATACAAAAATATAAATATATTTTTCCGGAAAGCGATCCGTCTTTGCAGCTTTTCTTCATATTAACACCCAAAAAATGTTCTTAATGTTATCTTTATACTTATGGCGCAAATATTAACAAACTGTTTATATACATGGTGATATAATGAATATTGGAATGGCCCATAAAAAAAGAAATGGAGAGAGTGAACGTGGAATTCTTGTTCGGCAACCTACTGGACCTCACCTGGCAGCACGTGGTGATGTGGTGCATCGGCGGCCTGCTGATCTACCTTGCCATCGCCAAGGACATGGAGCCGACGCTGCTCCTTCCCATCGGTTTTGGCACACTGCTGGTCAACATTCCCAACGTCGACCTGATTCAGGAAGGCGGCGCGCTGGTTTCGCTGTTTAACGCGGGCATCGCCAACGAGCTGTTCCCCCTGATCCTGTTCATCGGCATCGGCGCGATGATCGACTTTGGCCCCCTGCTTTCCAACCCGAAGCTGATGATCTTCGGCGCGGCGGCACAGTTCGGCATCTTCTTCACGCTGTGCGCGGCGTCCATGTTCTTTGACATCAACGACGCGGCCTCCATCGCGGTCATCGGCGCGGCGGACGGCCCGACCTCCATCGTCGTTGCGCAGGCGCTGGGTTCGAAGTACCTGGGCGCCATCATGGTGGCGGCCTACTCCTACATGGCGCTGGTCCCGATCATCCAGCCGCCGATCATCCGCATGCTGACCACCCGCAAGGAGCGGCTCATCCGCATGCCCTACGAGCAGAAGAACGTCACGCGCACGACGCGCATCCTCTTCCCGATCTGCATCACGGTCATCGCGGCGCTGGTCGCGCCGTCCGCGGCGAGCCTCATCGGCTTCCTGATGTTCGGCAACCTGATCCGCGAGTGCGGCGTGCTGAACTCGCTGTCCGAGACCGCGCAGAAGGTCCTGGCGAACCTGGTCACGATCTTCCTGGGCCTCACCATCGCCGTGCGCATGCAGGCGGCGGAGTTCCTCGCCCCGGACACCCTGCTGATCCTGGCCCTGGGCCTTGTGGCCTTCATCTTCGACACGGCGGGCGGCGTGCTGTTTGCCAAGCTCCTGAACGTCTTCCTGCCCAAGGACAAGAAGATCAACCCCATGATCGGCGCGGCGGGCATCTCGGCCTTCCCGATGTCGGGCCGCATCGTGCACAAGATGGGCCTGAAGGAAGACCCGCAGAACTTCCTGCTGATGCACTCCATCGGCGTCAACGTCTCCGGACAGATCGCCTCCGTCATCGCGGGCGGCCTGATCCTGACCTTCTTCGGCTAAAGGGAGGAAACGAGCTATGCAGTTTACCCCGAGCAATTTTATCGCCAACCTGGGCTACATGGGCCTGGGCCTGCTGGGCATCTTCGTCGTGATCGGCATCATCATCCTGGTGACCATCGCCCTGGGCAAGGTCACCAACCGCAAGTCCGGAAAAGAAGCCTGAGATCGATTCGTGAGTCTGGGGCGGCGCTCCGCCGTCCCTCTCAATAAAAATCACCACTGGGGGGAGTTTCACAATGACCACGATGTACCTGATCTCGTTTTTTGCCGTGGTCATCGCGGTGGCCTTTGCGGCCTACCTTGCGATGTGGGTAAAGCGGCAAAATCTGGGCAACGCGCGGATTGAGCAGATCGGCAAGCTCATCCGCGACGGCGCGAACACCTTCATGCGCCGGGAGTACAAGCTGCTGGCCTGCTTTGCGGGCGTTGTGGCGGTGCTCATCCTCATCTTCCTGCCCCGTCCCTTCTGGAGCGAGGGCGCCAACTTCCTGGACAACGTCAAGATGGTCATCGCCTACGTGGCGGGCACGGTCATGTCGGCCATCACCGGCAAGCTGGGCGTGTACGTTGCGACCCTGGCCAACACCCGCGCGGCGCGCGCGGCCTCTGAGGGCATCAAGCCCGCGTTCCTGGTCGGCTTCCGCGGCGGCGCGGTCATGGGCCTGGGCGTTGTGAGCATGTGCCTGCTGGGCGTCATGCTCGTGCTGATGCTGGCGGGCGACACCACGGCGCTGCTCGGCTTCTCGTTCGGCGCCAGCTCCCTTGCGCTGTTTGCCAAGGCGGGCGGCGGCATCTTCACCAAGACCGCGGACGTCAGCGCGGACCTGACGGGCAAGGTTGAGCTCGGCATCCCCGAGGACGACCCCCGCAACCCCGCCGTCATCGCGGACAACGTCGGCGACAACGTCGGCGACGTGGCCGGCATGGGCGCGGACCTGTTCGACTCCAACGTGGCGGCCATGGCGGCGGCGCTGGTCCTGGCCTTCTCTCTGGACGGCGGCTTCGGCGTGTGCGCGGAGATGGTGTTCTGCTACGCGGCGCTGGGCCTGCTGGCCTCGGCGCTGGGCATCGCCTTTGCCCGCATCGGCAAGAACGGCAACCCGACCAATGCGCTCAACGCCTCCACCTACGTCACCACCGGCATCTTCCTGGTCCTCACGGCGGTCTCCAACCTGATCTTCTTCTCCGGCGAAGCCATTGCCTGGCGCGTCTGGGGCGCCTCTGCGGTCGGCCTGGTCGTGGGCGTCATCATCGGCCTCACCACGGACTACTTCACGGATGACACCCGCCCCATCGTCAAGCGCGTGGCTGCGGCTTCCAAGTCCGGCCCGGCCTTTACGATCCTCTCCGGCGTGGCCTACGGCTTCATCTCTGCGCTGCCGGCCATGATCGGCATCGCGATTTCTGCCCTGGTCGCCTACAAGCTCCTGGAGCCCATGGGCGGTTCCTACCCGCTGTTCGGCATCGCCATGGCGGCGGTCGGCATGCTGTCCATCGTCGGCATGATCATCTCCAACGACGCCTACGGCCCGATCGTGGATAACGCCCGCGGCCTGGCGGAGATGGGCGACATGGGCGACGAGACGGTCCGCATCTGCGACGAGCTGGACAGCGCGGGCAACACCGTCAAGGCGGTCACCAAGGGCTTCTCCATCGGCGCGGCGGGTCTTACCGTCATCTCCCTGCTTGGCGCCTACATCAGCGAGGTCAACGAGGCGGCGGGCAAGGTCGTCATCGATGTGCTCAACATCATCGACCCGACCGTGTTCTTCGGCATCCTGATCGGCGCGGCGATCCCGGCGGTGTTCTCCGCCATGCTGATCCTGGGCGTTGACCGCAACGCGCAGCGCATGGTCGCCGAGATCCATCGCCAGTTCCGCGAGATCCGCGGCCTGAAGGAAGGCAAGGCGGATGCGGACTACGACAAGTGCATCGACATCGCCACCCAGGGCGCGCTGCGCGAGCTGATCCCCGCGGGCCTGTTCGCGATCATCGCCACGATCCTGGTCGGCTTCATCGGCGGCGTCAGCGCCGTCGGCGGCTTCCTGCTGGGCAACATCGTCTCCGGCCTGCTGCTGGCGCTCTTCATGTCCAACTCCGGCGGCCTGTGGGACAACTCCAAGAAGTACGTCGAGGCGGGCGCCGAGGGCGGCAAGGGCTCCAACGCGCACAAGGCTGCGGTCGTTGGCGACACGGTCGGCGATCCCTTCAAGGACACCGCTGGCCCGTCCATCAACACGCAGATCACCGTCGTCTCCCTGGTCGCGTCCCTGCTGGCGACGCTCTTCCTGAACATCTCCATCTTCTAATCCAACCGGAATTTGCACAAACGCGCGGAATGTGGCATAATTGCTCCTGTAGGCCAGGGGAGGGACTTCCTCCCTTGGCGGAGGGGAGGCAACCATGCAGCATTCCGCGCGCTTTCGTTTGGGCTGGAAGAACGGCCTCATCACCGCGGGCATCCTGGTTCTGGCCACGGCGCTCGGGCTGCTGTTCGACTGGCTGGACCTGCAGGAGGTCAACCTTTATGCGCTGTTTCTGCTGGGCATCCTGCTCACCGCGGCGCTGACGGCCAGCCGGTTCTGCAGCGCGGTCTCGGCGCTGGCGGGCATCCTGCTCTTTGAACTCCTCCGCGCGCAGCCGCGCTTTTCGCTGGCGTTTCTGCGCACGCTCCATCCCGTGGACTTCCTCGTGCCCCTGGGCGTCGCGCTGCTGATGGGCAGCATCGCGCACAACAGCCGGCGCCTGACGGACCGCACGCGCCTCCTGCTGCGCGCGGACCAGCTCTTCCTCAAGGCGAACGGCCGCGAGGAGATCCTCTCCATCACCGCCCAGCAGCTCGAACAGCTCCTGAACCGGCCCGTCGCGCTCTATGTGGCCAATGGGACGGAGCTGGGCCCCGTCCGCCGCTTCGGGGCGTATGTGGAGGGCACAGCCCTGGACCAGATCGCCGCGCAGTGGACCTTCCGCAACGGCGAAAACTCCGGCGCGCGCACGGCGCGCTTTGCCCGCGCGGACTTCCTCTACATCTGCATCCGCACGGAGACGCACGTCTGGGGCGTGCTCGGGATCTTCGCGGGCGAGCGGCCGCTGACCGCCCTGGAGGATCAGCTCATGCAGTCCGTGCTCAGCGAATGCACCCTGGCGCTGGAGCGCGGCTTCTACAACCAGAAGCGGCAGGAGGCTGCGCTCCAGATCCGCAATGAAAAGCTGCGCGCAGACCTTCTGCGCTCCATCTCCCACGACCTGCGCACGCCGCTGACGAGCATCTCGGGCAGCGCCGGGCTCCTGGCCGACCAGGGCGACAGCCTCTCGCCGGAGCAGCGGCACAAGCTCTATGCGGACATCCACAGCGATTCCCTCTGGCTTTTAAGCACGGTGGAAAACCTGCTCTCCGTCACCCGCATGGAGGAGGGGCGCATGGCCCTGCACCTGAAGCCTGAGCTCCTGAGCGAGGTCGTGGGCGGCGCCATGCAGCGCCTGGAGAAGTACGGCAGCACGCACCACCTGCGCGTGGAGCAGGAGGACGACCTGCTCATGGCGCGCATCGACGCGCGGCTCATCCTGCAGGTCCTGACGAACCTCATCGACAACGCCGTCAAGTACACGCCGCCGGGGTCGGAGATCGCGGTCCGCACCCTGCGCCGGGACGGCATGGTCGTCGTCGAGGTGGCGGACACGGGCCCCGGCATCCCCGACGCGGACAAGGAAAAGGTCTTTGAGATGTTCTATACCTCCGCCGGAAGCGACGCGCGCCGGGGCATGGGGCTGGGCCTTGCGCTGTGCAAGTCCATCGTCAACGCGCACGGCGGGACCATCTCCGTTTCGGACAACGTCCCCCACGGCGCGGTATTCGCCTTCACCCTCCAGGAAGAAAGGATCGATCTGCCATCATGAACAAGCCGCTCATTCTGATCGTTGAGGACGACAACGCGGTCAAGAACCTGATCGCAACCGCTCTGGAGACGCAGAGCTACCGCTACCACACCGCCGCAACCGGCGTGCAGGCGGTGCTCGAGGCCGCCACCAAGCGCCCGGACGTCCTCCTGCTGGACCTGGGCTTGCCCGACATGGACGGCGTGGAGGTCATCCGCAAGATCCGCTCCTGGTCGGAGCTGCCCATCATCGTCATCTCGGCCCGCAGCGAGGACACTGACAAGATCGACGCGCTGGACGCCGGCGCGGACGACTACCTGACCAAGCCCTTTTCCGTGGACGAGCTGCTGGCCCGCCTGCGCGTGACGCTGCGCCGCCTCAAGTACATCCGCGCCTCCTCCGCGCAGGACTCCACCTTTGTCAACGGGGACCTGACGGTGGACTACGCCGCGGGGTTCGCCTATCTGCGCGGGGAGGAGCTGCACCTGACCCCCATCGAATACAAGCTGCTCTGCCTGCTGTGCCGCAACGTGGGCAAGGTGCTCACCCACACCTACCTCACCCGCGAAATCTGGGGCACGGCCTTTGACAGCGACATCGCGAGCCTGCGCGTGTTCATGACCACGCTGCGCAAGAAGATCCAGCCCCGCCCCGAGGACCCGCAGTTCATCCAGACCCACGTGGGCGTCGGCTACCGCATGGTCCGCCTCTAAAAAAGACAGAAGCGCCGGGCTGGAAGGGGAAACTCCCTTCCAGCCCGGCGCATTTTTGCTCAGGCCAGGCCCGCCCAGCGGAACAGGTGCGGGGTGATGTCGGGATAGGTGAGGTCCTCCGGCAGCTCGTCAAAGGCGCGGACCTCCGCCATCTCGCTCTCCGGCAGGGGGCCGAGGCGGTCCACCTGCGCGGCAAAGACCACGCCGCCGGCGCCCGTCGCCTCGTCCCCGACCCAGTAGTCGAACAGCGGCTGCAGGGTGAAGGCCGCAGCGCCGGACTCCTCAAAGAGCTCGCGCCGGGCGGCCTGGCCGGGCGTCTCCCCCGGCTCGATGTGCCCGCCCTGCGTCTCCCAGGTCTGCCGCTGCCTGTGGCGGCTGAGGAGGATCTTCCCCTCCTGGTGGGAGAGCACCACGACAAAGCGGGGGTCCTTCACGGCCCCAAGGGCGAGCTTCTTACAGATCTGCGGCATATTGGATATATGACTCCTTTCGTTAGAGGAACAGGGAGATCAGCACCGTGATCAGCCCTGCGACGCCGATGGCGATCGAGCTCATCGCGCCCTGCAGTTCGCCCAGCTCCATGGCCTTTGTCGTGCCGATGGCGTGCGAGCAGGTGCCGATGGCCACGCCCTGGGCGATGGGGTCCGTGACGTGGAAGAGGCGGATGAGCAGGGGCGCGGCCATCGCGCCCAGGATTCCGGTCAGAATCACGGCCGCGACCGTCACCGGCACGATGCCGCCCAGCGTCTCGGAAACGGCCATGGCGATCGGCGTGGTCACGGACTTGGGCAGCATGGTCGCCACCAGCGCATCCCCGAGGCCGAACGCCTTGCAGAGCAGATAGGCGCTGCCCATGGAGGCCAGGCTCCCCGCCAGGCACCCCAGCAGCACCGGCACAAAGTACTGCTTGAGCACGCGCCGCTGGTTGTAGATGGATACCGCCAGCGCCGCCGTCGCGGGCGCGAGCAGCGCGGAGATGAACTGCCCGCCCTTGCGGTAGTTGTCCAGCGGGATCTGCAGGAGCGTCACCACCAGCGCGATTGCCGTCACCGCGATGAGCAGCGGGTTGAGCAGCGGCAGCTTCGTCTTCCGGTTGAGGAATACGCCCAGGGCATACGCGAGCAGCGACAGCACCAGGCCGAACAGCGTGGAGTCCGTCCAGGCGGTCATGCGCGCGCACCCCCTCCCAGCCTGCGCTGCACCGCAAGGCAAAGGTGCACGGTCCCCGCCGTGACCGCGAAGGTGATGACCGTGGTCAGCACCAGCACCGCCAGCAGGGGCAGGATCTTGTCCGCCACGGGCTTGTAGTTTTCCAGAATCTCCACGCCCGCGGGGATGAAGAAGAACGCCATGTTCTTCGTGAGGAAATCCGCTGCATCCTCGATCTGCCGGAGCTTGAGCGCGCCCGTGAGCAGGAGCAGGAAGAGCAGGATCATGCTGATGACGCTCGAGGGGAAGGCGATGGGCAGCAGGAGCGCGACCCCCTCCCCCACAAAGCAGATCAGCAGCAGAATGGCCAGTTGCGTCAGCACGTTCATGCGCGTCGTTGTCCCTTTCTTGTGGGAAGTTCCCAAGTGTTTTGGCCTACAGCGCCCGCGTGCATTCCGCAAGGAACGCGCGCTCTTCCTCGCTGAGCCGCGGCGCGAGCTCGGCGTACACCCGCGCGTGGTAGGCGTTGAGCCACGCGCGCTCCGCCGCGGTCATCTCCTCCGGCCGGACCGGCGCAAGGTCGATGGGCGCCAGCGTCAGCGTCTCAAAGTGGAGGAACTGGCCGTACTCGTTCTCCGCCCCGGCGCAGCAGAGCAGCTCGTTCTCGGTGCGGATGCCGTGGCTACCCTCGATGTAGATGCCCGGCTCGTCGCTCGTCACCATGCCCGGCTCCAGCTCGCAGCTGTCCCGCCGCTCCGGCACGAGGCGCCAGCGGAAGCCGTTGGGCGGCTCGTGCACGCCGCCGACGAAGGCCACGCCGTGGCCCGTTCCGCACTTGTAGTCCAGGTCCAGGTCCCAGATGGGCCCGCGGGCCAGGATGTCCAGGTTCAGCCCGCGGCACCCGCGCAGGAAGCGCGCCTGCGCCAGGCGGATCATGCCGCGCAGCACGGCGGTATAGTGGCGCTTCCACTCCTCCGGCACGGGGCCCAGGGCCATGGTGCGCGTGATGTCCGTGGTGCCGCTCTCGTACTGTCCGCCGCTGTCCACCAGCAGGAAGCCCTCCGGCCGCAGGCGCGCGGCGCTGCCGGGCTTGGCGCTGTAGTGCATCATGGCCGCGTTCTCGTTATACGCGCAGATCGTGGCAAAGGAGGGCTCCAGGAAGTCCCCGCTCTGCGCGCGCAGGCGCGTGAGCTCCTCCGCCGCGTCGCACTCGTCGATCTCGCGCTTGCCCACGTTCTCCTTCAGCCACTTGAGGAAGCGGACAAAGGCCACGCCGTCCTCCCGGTGCGCTTCCCTCAGGTTCTCGATCTCCACCAGGTTCTTGACGGCCTTGCGCAGCTCCAGGGAGAAGGTCTTGTCCAGCACGCGCACCCCCTCGGGAATGCGGGAGACGAGCGCGCAGTTCGCCTTGGCCGCGTCGATCCAGACCGTCGCGCCCGCCTGCAGGGACGCAGCGTAGCCGTACACGCCCGCGTAGGGCGCGATCTCCACGCCCTGCGCGCCGAGCTGCGCGCGGACCGCCGCCGGGATCGTCCCCTCCTGCGCAAAGAGGATCGCGCGCGCCGGCTCCACCGCCGCAAAGGCCAGCAGATAGGGCGTGCAGGCGATGTCGTGCCCGCGCAGGTTGAACAGCCAAGCGATCTCGTCCAGCGCGGTCAGGATCGCCGCGTCCGCGCCCTGGCCGCGCATGTCCTCCCGGAAGAGCGCGAGCTTCTCGGCCGCGGAGCAGCCCGTGCGCTCCACGGGCAGCAGGAAGGCCTCCGTCGCCGAGCGCGCGGGCCGGCCGGCCCAGATCTCGCCCACCAGGTCGCGGTCCATGCGCAGGCGCACGCGCTTGTGGGCCAGGGCCGCGCGCAGGTCGCGCGCCATGGCCTCGTTGATCACCTCGCCGTCAAAGCCCAGGCAGCCGCCCTCGGGCAGGGCCAGGGTCAGGTATTCCCGCAGGGTCGGGACGCCGGGCTCCCCACTGCGCAGGAGCCGGAATCCGCTGCCCTCGATCTCCCGCGCCGCCTGGATGAAGTAGCGCCCGTCCGTCCAGAGGACCGCGTCCTCCTGCGTCACCGCGCAGATTCCCGCCGAGCCCGTAAAGCCCGTGCAGAACGCGCGCGCCTTGTAGTGCTCGCCCACGTACTCGGACTCGTGGTCGTCCGCCGTGGGCACGATGTAGGCGTCGATCCCTGCCTCCGCCATGTGCGCGCGCAGGGCCGTCAGCCGTGCATTGTCCATCTCTCTTCCCTCCTGATGCGAAACGCCGCATTTTCCGTCGTCCATTATACACCCCCTTTGCCCGCTTTTACAAAAAAACTGCGTAAAGAATGGGCGACGCCCCGCCTGCATATTCCCACGCCATCGTCCTGCAAATTTGCCTGCATCCGAGTTTACACAGGCGTTCCACTACATTCGGGGCGTCGCCGGGCTCCCCCCACTAGATATAGCGGCTCAGGAACTCTGTGCCCACAAGTTTTGCACAGGCTGTGGATAACTTTGTGGAAAAGATTCGGACAACCTTGGGGATAGCGTGTGCACGCCCTGTGTGCGGAAAACGCGCTTGTTAAATTTTTCTCGTCCAAAATCCCCCTCTGCCGCGAAAATGGCGCGCGGAATCCCAAAAAGCGACGTTTCGTCGTGCAAAATGACCAAAATCCTGCTTGCGCGCGAGCCTGGGCTTTACAGGTCCCGCTTCCGGCGGTATACTGGGGAAAAGCTGTGGGAAAAAAGTCACAAGGAGGGGACAAGACATGCGGATTTCGGTTTTGGGCTGCGGCAGGTGGGGCTCCTTTCTCGCCTGGTATCTGTGCCGGACAGGGCACGAGGTGACGCTCTACGGCCGGGCGGCATCCTGGCGGATGGAGCGCCTGCTGAAGTGCCGGGAAAACGACCTGCTCCAGATCCCGGAGGGGGTGCAGCTCACGACGGACCTTGCCGCGGCGGTCTCCCGCGCGGAGGTGCTGGTCATCTCCGTGGGCGTGCAGTCGCTGCGGAGCTTCCTCCGGGAGCTCGCCGGGCTGGACCTCTCCGGCCGGGCGCTCGTGCTCTGCATGAAGGGATTGGAGGCAGAGACCGGGCTGCGCATCACGGAGATCGTCGGGCAGGAGCTGGGCCCCATCCCCTGCGCGATCTGGGTCGGGCCCGGCCACGTGCAGGACTTCCTGCGCGGCGTGCCCAACTGCATGGTGATCGACTCCGCGGACGCCGCCCTGCGCGAGGCGCTCGTGCGGGCCTTTTCCTCGGACCTGATCCGCTTCTACTACGGGGACGACCTGATCGGCAACGAGATCGGCGCCGCGGCCAAGAACGTCGTGGGCATCGCGGCGGGGATGCTGGACGGCTACGGCCTGACCTCGCTCAAGGGCGCACTCATGGCGCGCGGCACGCGCGAGGTCGGCCGGCTCATCGGCGCGCTGGGCGGGAGCGAGCGGTCGGCCTACGGCCTTGCGCACCTGGGCGACTACGAGGCGACGGTCTTCTCCCCCTACAGCCACAACCGGGCCTTTGGGGAGAGGTTCGTCCGGGGCGAGCGCTATGCGCAGCTCGCCGAGGGCATGGCGACCGCCAAGGCCCTGCGCGTTCTCTCCACGCGCTGCGGGGTGGGCCTGCCCATCTGCGGCGCGGTCTACGACGTGCTCTACGAGGGCGTGAACCCCCGCGAGGCGCTCTCCAACCTGTTTCTGCGCAGCCTCAAGCGTGAATTCTGAAAACCGAATCTCCCCTTGCTCGGGGCGGCAGCGCAGCCGAGAAAACGCGAGGAAAGAAGCGCCACCTCTCATGGAGCGCGATCGTCGGCGCAAGCACAGCTCTGCCCGTTTCTGCGATCCTGTATCCGGCACACAAAACAGGAGGGTTGTTTATGTGCAAAGAATCGCCGACTCCGTCCGCTCTGCGGGACTTGCTCGGCGTCTCCCTGTTCGAGGTTTGGCAGGGATTCCGTTCCGCCATTGAAGCGGCGTATGAAATGGAACAAATTGGGGGACCGGGCGGAAAGAATTGGCGGTATGAATACAAATACCGCAGAGGCGGGAAGACGCTCTGCTGCCTGTATGCGCGGGAAAACGGCTTTGGCTTTCTGGTGATCTTCGCTCAGGCGGAGCGTGCGGCGTTTGAGGAAATGCGGGGCGCTCTCCCCGCGCGCCTCTGCCGGCAATACGACGAGGCGACGACCTATCGCGATGGAAAATGGGTCCTGTTTGCGCCGACGGATTTGGGGGATCTGGACGCCTATATGAAAATACTCGCCCTCAAGCGAAAGCCGAATCGGAAGCGCCCGCTTCCCGGCTGAATCGTCCGGAGCGCTGCGCGCCTTGGACGGCAAAAACCCTCCGCATGCGGAATCCATGCGGAGGGTTTGCTTTTCTTATGCAGATTAGATGGTGGAGCGGATGGACGGGTTGTCCGTGCGGGGGCCCTTGCGGACGATGGACTCCGGATGCTCGCGCATCTGGCGGGAGCGCTCGATGTCCTCTTCCCAGTCGAGGTACTGGAAGGGCGCGGCGATCTCGCTGGTCTTGAACCAGCCCTGGAAGTCCTTCCACATCTCGTCGGACCAGTTGGCGTCGATCTCGGTGGCGGTGTAGACGCCCTGCTTCAGGCGCTCAAAGCCGAAGTCGTCCTTCAGGTGCGACTTCTCCGCGCTGTCGACGGTCTTTTCCGCCAGGTGCGCGGGAACGAAGACCACGCCCTCGTTGCTGCCGAAGACCACGTCGCCGGGCATGCAGATGGCCTCGCCGATGCGGCAGGGCGCGTTGTAGCCGGTCATGACGTAGTCGCGGATGGGGGTGGGGTGGGTGCCGCGGTAGTAGATCTGGATGCCCTCGATCTTCTTGACCTGGTCCAGGTCGCGGATGCCGCCCCAGACGACCGCGCCGCCGCGCTTGGTCTTGTTCTTGAGCTGGGTGGAGAGGTTGCCGCCGAAGAAGGTGCCGTAGACGACCTTGTCGAACAGGTCCACGACCATGACGTCGTCCTCGACCAGGCGGTCGACGGCGGACTTATTGTAGCCGCCCTTGAAGCCGAACTCGCGGGACTCGGCGGTGGCGACCTCGTGCAGGTCCTGGCGCAGGGGCACACAGACGCAGGTCAGCGCGCGGCCCACCAGGCGGTGATCCTCCGTGGAGTGGGTGGTCATGAAGTGGCCCTCGGACTGGAACTCATAGCCCAGGGAATAGGCGCGGCCCCAGACCTCCTCCAGGGTCAGCTTGCGCATGCGCTCCAGAACGGACGCGGGCACCTTGGGCCGGCCGTCCTCCATGCGCTCGCCCGTCCACTGGGGCGTGAGCTTGATGACGTCTTCCTTTGTGTAAAAGAACATGTGAAACTCCCCCTTGCCGAAAATATATGTATAGAACTGTTTTTATCATATCATATTTCCGCCGGGGGGACAAGCGAATGCACAAAAAACGCCGAAAAACCTCCCCAGCATTTCGCCATGCGGACCCGGGCCGCGCCGCGTTTTGTTTCTTGACAACGGCTTGTATTTCGGCTATACTAAACCCAAATCAAATGCTTTGACAGGGCAAAAGCGCATGTCCCCCCCCGTCGCAGAGAGCCGCCGCGTGGTGCAAGGCGGCACGGGCCGCACGCGCGAACTCTCCCTTGAGCAGCCTGCTGAACCGCAATGCCAAGAGCGACTAGGTTAGGCCGGAGTCCCGCCGTTACCCAGGGGCGCGCATTCGCACAGCGCTGCCGATGCGCGAAACAAGGAGCTGGGCACGGAATGGACGTGCCAACAAGAGTGGTACCGCGGAGGAATGCCTTCGTCTCTTGCACCCGCAGGAGGCGAGGGCTTTTTTTCTCCCCCGCTTCCCTGGACTGCGCCGGAAAGGAGAACAACATGCAAAACGCGAGCAAGTACGGAATCCAATACTTTGCGCCGGAAAACCCGCCCATGCGCTGGGCGCGGCGCGACCACATCGAGCGCGCGCCCATCTGGTGCTCGGTCGACCTGCGGGACGGCAACCAGGCGCTGATCGTGCCCATGGGCCTGGAGGAAAAGGTCGAGTTCTTTGAGACGCTGGTGCGCGCGGGCTTCAAGGAGATCGAGGTGGGGTTCCCCGCCGCCTCGGACACGGAGTTCGAATTCGTGCGCGCGCTCATCGAGCGCGGCCTCATCCCGGAGGACGTGACCATCCAGGTCCTCACCCAGTCGCGCGAGCACATCGTCCGCCGCACGTACGAGGCGCTGCGCGGCGTCCGGCACGCCATCGTCCACCTCTACAACCCGACGTCCCTGGCCCAGCGCGAGCAGGTCTTCCACAAGACGCGGGAGGAGATCGTGCGCATCGCCACCACCGGCGCCGAGCTCTGCGTGCGCCTGCGCGAGGAGATCCTGCCCGAGGCGGACGTGCGCTTTGAGTATTCGCCCGAGTCCTTCACCGGCACGGAGATGGACTTTGCCGCGGAGATCTGCAACGAGGTGCTCCGCATCTTTGCCCCCACGGCCGAGCGCCCCGTCATCATCAACCTGCCGGCCACGGTCTCGCTGTCCATGCCGCACGTCTACGCCAACCAGATCGAGTACATGTGCGACCACCTCCTCTTCCGGGAGAACGTGATCGTCTCCCTGCACCCGCACAACGACCGCGGCTGCGCCGTGGCCGACACGGAGATGGGCCTGCTCGCCGGCGCGGACCGCGTGGAGGGCACGCTCTTTGGCAACGGCGAGCGCACCGGCAACACGGACCTTGTCACCCTGGCGCTCAACATGTACGCCCAGGGCGTGGACCCGGGGCTGGACCTCTCCAACCTGCCGCTGCTGACCTCGGTCTACGAGCGGGTGACCGGCATGCACGTCTACGAGCGCCAGCCCTACGCCGGCCAGCTCGTCTTCGCGGCCTTCTCCGGCGGCCACCAGGACGCCATCACCAAGGGCATGAAGTGGCGCGCCGAGCACGGCGGCGGCCGCTGGACCGTGCCGTACCTGGCCATCGACCCCGAGGACATCGGCCGCACCTACGAGAGCGACGTCATCCGCATCAACAGCCAGTCCGGCAAGGGCGGCATCGGCCACGTGCTGGAGAGCCACTTCGGCTACGACCTGCCCGCGGCCATGCGCGAGGACTTCAGCTACACCGTCAAGCGCCTCTCCGACCAGGAGCACCGCGAGATGCAGGCCGACGACATCCTGGCCATCTTCATGGAGAACTACGTCAACAACTTCGACCCGCTGGACGTGGTCGAGGCCCACTTCCGCCAGGAAAACGGCATCATCGCCACGATCACGGTCTTCAACGGCGGCCGCGAGGAGCAGGTCTTCACCGCCCAGGGCAATGGCCGCCTGGACGCCGTCTCCAACGCCCTGAAGGAAAACCTCGGCTACCGCTACTCCATCATCAAGTACCAGGAGCACGCCATCGAGCAGGGCTCCAACGCCAAGGCCATCGCCTATGTCGGCATCCGGACGCCCGAGGGCCAGGTCTCCTGGGGCGCGGGCACGCACGACGACATCATGGCCGCCTCCGTCAACGCCCTGGTTTCCGCCATCAACCGCCTCGGCAAGTGATTCCCCCGGCCCTGGCGCGCCGCCCGCGCGCCGGGGCGTTTTTGCGCCCGGAACGCGCCGCTCCCGCGCCGCATACACTGCCTGTGAAGTTCAAGCAGAAAGTTGGCGCATTCATGAAGCAGATCCATCGTCCCTCTCTCCTGCGCGGCTGCTGCCGCTTTTTCCCCGCCAACTTTGTCGCCCCGCCGACGCCCTTTCCCGCCGCCCCCCTCGTCGGGCCGACGGGGCCGGCCGGCGTCCCCGGGCCGACGGGCCCCATGGGCAGCGCAGGGCAGATCGGTCCCACCGGGCCCATGGGTTCCCCGGGCATCCCCGGCCCCACAGGACCCGCGGGCCCCACCGGACCTGCCGGCGCGGTCGGCGTGGCCGGACCGACCGGACCGACCGGACCTGCGGGCAGCGCCGGCCCCACCGGCCCAACCGGCGCCACAGGCCCCGCCGGGCCCGCCGGTTCCACGGGGACGCAGGGTGCGCGGGGCATCACCGGAGCGGAGGGCCCGACCGGGCCCACGGGCGCCGCAGGTCCCACAGGCCCAACCGGGGCAGCGGGCCCCGCGGGGGCGACGGGTCCCACGGGGGCGACGGGCCCCACGGGAGCGACGGGTCCCGCGGGGGCAACGGGCCCCACGGGGGCGACGGGTCCCGCCGGTGCGCTGGGTCCGACCGGGCCCGCGGGACCGGCCGGCGGCCCCACAGGACCCACCGGGCCTGCCGGCGCAGAGGGGCCAACAGGACCCACCGGCCCGACCGGGCCTGACGGCGCAGAGGGGTCCACGGGCCCGACCGGGCCCGCCGGCGCAGAGGGGCCCACCGGGCCAACCGGGCCTGTCGGCGCAGAGGGGCCCGCAGGACCCACCGGGCCCGCCGGCGCGGAGGGGCCCGCAGGACCCACCGGGCCCGCCGGCGCAGAGGGGCCCACAGGACCCACCGGGCCTGACGGCGCAGAGGGGTCCACGGGCCCGACCGGTCCCGCCGGCGCAGAGGGGCCAACCGGTCCCGCCGGCGCGGAGGGCCCCACAGGACCCACCGGTCCCGCCGGCGCGGAGGGGCCAACCGGGCCGACCGGGCCCGCCGGCGCGGAGGGGCCAACCGGGCCGACCGGAACCGTGCCGGACGATGTCTTCGCCTCGTTCGTCGACTTCCAGGAGCCGCTGACCGACGGCTCGCTGATCTCCATCTTTCCGGACATTGCGGACCCGACCGGGCAGATCACCGCGGTCGATTCGCATCACGTGGGCCTGGAGCCCGGCTACTACCTGATCTCCTACAAGGTGTCCGTGCTCTTTGAGCAGGCGAACTACATGCAGGTCACGCCCTTTTACAACGGGGTTCCGCACATCGAGCGCGGGATCTACTTTGCCACCGCCGTGGACGGCTCCACGGCCTGCGGCGCGGGCTTCCTGATCCTGCGCGCACCGGCGGCGACGCAGTTTTCCCTGACGTTTTCCAGCTCGGGCACGGCGACGGAGGGCGAGGTCAACCTCACCATCCTGAAGCTCCGCCGGCCGCTGTAGCCCGCCCGCCGCGCCCCCCAAAACTTCCAGGATTTTACGTGAAAAAAACATAACTGAAAATTTATTTGTGTTCGCCCGGGAGCTTCTGTATAATAGCGATGAAAACAGAATTTTTTCGAGGGGCATCATCATGAAAGGACATTTTCACAGACTGAGAAACGACATTTTCGGGTTTCTCGCGGGAAATCGCAACCGCACGCTGCTGCTTTTTGGAATCGAGGGCCTGCTTTTCCAATTTGTCTACTCCCTGGCCGCGGGCAACGGCATCGGCACCAACCTCTACGCCACGAACCTGGGCGCGACGGACACGCAGGTGAGCATGGTGCAGCTGCTGTCCAACCTCCTGGCCGTGGCGCTGCTGCTGCCCGCGGGCATCCTCAGCGACCGGACGAAGAACTCCAAGACCATGCCGGTGATCATCCTGCTCTTTGTGGGCGTGATGTACTTCTTCTACGGCACGGTGCCGGTGATGGGCGAGCAACGCATGGTCTTCTTTTTCCTCTTCGTCTCGCTCACGGCCGGGCTCATGGCCATCTACAACGCGATCTGGCAGGCCTTCTTTGGGGACGTGACGCCCCTTGCCGACCGCAACCGGGTCTACGCCTTCCGCAACCGCTTCGTCTTTGCCATCAGCACCGTTGCCCCGATCCTGCTGGGCACGATCCTGACCGCCATGCCGGACAGCGAGCGCAAGCTCTCGGTGCTGCGGATCTTCTTCTACCTGTGCGGCGCGCTGAACCTGCTCAACGCCTTTGTGCTCTCGCGCATCCCGGGCGGGCGGCGCTCGCCCGAGGCGCTGGCGCAGATCCCCAAGTTCTCCTTCTCCGCCTTTGGGGACGTGTTCCGCACGCTCCTGCACGACCGGCGCTTCCTGTTCTATTTCGGGTCCATCATGTTCTTCTACATGGGCTGGCACCTGGACTGGACCATGTGGTACATCGGCCAGACGCAGTACGTGGGCCTGACCGAGGCGCAGCTCTCCTGGTATTCCGCGGCGTGCGCCATCCTGCAGCTCCTGACGCTGGGGATCTTTGCGCGCTTTAATGAAAAGAAAACCGTGCACTTTACCTTCATCTTCTGCGTGCTCTCGCTGATGCTCTGCCCCCTGACGATGCTCGTCTCCGGCCTTGCGCCCGTGGGGCTGCGGCCCGCCGTGTTCCTCGTCCTGGGCACGCTCGTGTGCATTCCCCAGGGCGCGAACAACCTCTGCCTGGTCCAGATGCTGCTGGAGGTCACGCCGGAGAAGAACCGCTCCCTCATCGTCTCGCTGAACATGGCCTTTGTCACGCTCTCCAACGCGGTGATGCCCTTTGTCGGCGTGCAGCTCTACAACGCCCTGGGCGCGGACTACAACGCCTTCCTGCTGTTCAACTCCATCGCCTTTGTCTGGCGGTCGCTGGCGCTCTGCCTGTTCCTCTACCGCTATTTCCGCTTCCGCAGGCGTGCGGCCGCCGCCTGAGGGAGGGAACCCGAAGCAGCCACGGCTTTTCGACCGTTCCAGGGACGCCCCGCGCGGGCGTCCCTTTTTTTCTCCGCAAAAAACTCGCAAAGTTTTTTATATAATCCTATTGACAAATTATTTAGGCGTGCTACAATAGATGCAGAAACGGAGAAGAAAGAAAGGAGGCGGGAGCATGAACAAGAGCGTCTATTCGCTGGTGCTGATGGATAATGTCGTGAGCGAAGTGGACAAAATGGCCTATGAGATGGGAACCTCGCGTTCCAACCTCATCAACCAGATCCTGGCCGAATACGTCCGCTACACCACGCCGGAGATGCGCATGCGCGCCGTCTTTGAGGAAATGGAGCGCCTGATGCAGGGCGTGGACAGCTTCCAGATCCAGCCGCAGCCCTCCGACGCGATGCTGACCATCCGCTCGGCGCTGCGCTATAAATACAAACCGACCATCCGCTACAGCGTAGAGCTCTACCGCAGCAGCCGCGGGCGCACCGTGGGCGCGCTGAAGGTGGCCTTCCGAACGCAGAGCCAGCCCCTGATCGAGATGCTGACCTCCTTTTTCGCGCTTTGGACGCGCCTGGAGGGGCACTACCGCGAGCAGCTCCGGCTGCCCGCGTGCGAGAGCCGCATCGAGGAGGGAAAGTACATCCGCGCCTTTGCCCCGGCGGGAAGCGCCGAGTTCACCGACCAGCAGCTCGCCGACGCGATGAGCGCCTATATCCGCATGTTTGACGGGGCGATCAAGAACTACTTTGCCGCGGGCGGAGAGCAGAGCGCCGCCCTGCCCCAGATGGCAAAATCCTACCAAACCTATTTGCAGGCAACCCCCCTGCTGCTGTGACGCAGAACCAACCGCCACGGCAAGCCGGAAAGGAGAGAGAAACTCATGGACATCAACAAGCTGACGCAAAAATCCCGCGAGGCCGTGCAGGACGCGCAGGCCTTGACGATTGAATACGGCAATACGCAGATCGAGCAGGCGCACCTGCTCTACGCCCTGCTCGCGCAGGAGAACGGGCTCATCCCGCAGATGCTGACCAAGATGGAGATCGACCCGGAGGCCGTCAAGGCCGACGCGCAGCAGGCGGTCAGCCGCCTGCCCAAGGTCAGCGGCCCCGGCCGCGAGCCGGACAAGGTCTACATCTCCCAGGACGTGGACCGCGCGCTGAACGCCGCGCAGAACCAGGCCGACCACATGACGGACGAGTACATCTCCGTCGAGCACCTGATGCTCGGCCTGATGGAGACGGCGGACTCCAACCTGAAGACCATCTTCCAGCGCCACAACCTCACCAAGGAGAAGTTCCTGGAGGCGCTCAAGACCGTGCGCGGCAACACGCGCGTGACCTCCGACACCCCGGAGGACACCTATGACGCGCTCTCGAAATACGGCCAGGACCTGGTCGCCCTGGCCCGCGCCCACAAGCTGGACCCGGTCATCGGCCGCGACGAGGAGATCCGCAACGTCATCCGCATCCTCTCGCGCAAGACGAAGAACAACCCCTGCCTGATCGGCGAGCCGGGCGTGGGCAAGACCGCCATCGCCGAGGGGCTGGCCCAGCGCATCGTGCGCGGGGACGTGCCCTCGTCCCTGAAGGACCGCCGCCTCTTCTCGCTGGACATGGGCGCGCTCATCGCGGGCGCGAAGTTCCGCGGCGAGTTTGAGGAGCGCCTGAAGGCCGTCCTCAACGAGGTCAAGAAGTCCAACGGCGAGATCATCCTCTTCATCGACGAGCTGCACACCATCGTCGGCGCGGGCAAGACCGAGGGCAGCATGGACGCCGGCAACCTGCTCAAGCCCATGCTGGCGCG
>CAJFMX010000019.1 GCA_904393115.1 uncultured Clostridia bacterium | reverse complement strand
ACCGCCACGGCGCGGCCCACGCCGCAGCCGGAGGCCGCCTCTCCCCGGGAGGACTTCCGCGGGCTCGCGCAGGCGGCGCTGCGCGCGGCGGGCGCCGGGCTCGCGCTGGCCGCGCTGTGGCTGCTCTACCGATTCTTGTTGGGGCGCAAGGCGCGCGCGTTCGCGCTGGAGCGCCTGGTGCGCAAACAGGGCCGCAAGGGCGCGGGCCAGGCGCTGTGCGCGGACCTGGAACGGCAGATGGCGCTCTACAACCTCGGCCGGGCCGCGGGCGAGACGCTCGCGGCCTGGGCGCAGCGCGTGGACCGGAGCCTGCCCCTGGGGGAGGGCGCGCCCACCTGCGCGCAGGCCGTCGAGGTTTGCGAGCGGCTGCTCTACGCAGAATGCACGCCCGACCAGGAGGAATTGCAGACGCTGTGGGCCTACCACGACGCGGTGGAGCGCGCCCTGCGCGCCGCGCTCGGCCACAGCTACCTCTGGCGCCGCGCCCTGCGCTGAAGCCGCGGCTCTTGCGCCGGGGCGCGTTTTCCCGTACAATGAAAAGGCAAAAAGAGAGAAGGAGGCCGGAAACATGGCTTGGTGGCTCCAGAACAACCTGCGCATGATCCAGAACAACCTGCGCGACATCGACGCGGGCATGGACGTGGACGCATGGTTTGCAGAAATTGAATCCTCCCACTGCAACTGCGTGATGGTGGGCGCGGGGGGCATCACCTCGTTCTACCCCACGAACCTGCCCTATCAGACCCGCAGCCCGTACCTGAAAGGCGACCTGCTGGGGGAGATCGTGCGCGTCTGCCACGCGCACGGCGTCCGCGTCATCGCGCGGTTCGACTTCTCCAAGACGCACGAGCGGCTCCTCGCGGAGCACCCGGAGTGGTACTACGTTTCCGAGGCGGGCGAGCACCTGCACTACAACGACACCGCGGCCACCTGCGTCTGCGGCGAGTACCAGCAGCGCCTCTCCATCGAGATCCTGCGCGAGGTGCTGGAAAACTACCCGGTGGACGGCATCTTCTTCAACATGTTCGGCTTCCAGACCAAGGACTATTCCAACGTCGAGCACGGCATCTGCAACTGCCCGGCCTGCCGGAAGGCGTACCTGGACTACTGCGGCCGCGACCTGCCCCAGGGCCAGGACTGGAAGACGGACGAAACCTACGCCGCCTTCAAGGAGCAGGTGGTGGGCGACCTGCTGCTGCGCATCCGCCGCGCGGTCAAGGCCATCAATCCGGAGGTCGCCATCTGCACCTACCACCACAAGGGCGTGGACATCATCCGCGAGGAGTCCAACTCCGCCGTGGACCGGCCCCTGCCCTTCTTCCTCTATTCCGCGTCGGAGAACTGCCAGAGCGCCGCGGGCTCCTGGGGCGGGGAGAAGACCATGCTCAACTGCGCCATCAACGCGGTGGACATCTTCTACCGCTTCCAGGGCGTCTCCCCGGAGCTGACCAAGATCCGCCTCTACGAGAACATGGCCGCAGGGTCCCAGCTCGACTTCTGCATCATCGGGGACTTTGCGGACTACCCGGACCGCGCGGGCGTCGCGGCCATGCGCGAGGTCTTCGGCGTCCACGCCCGGAACGAGGCGCTCTACGGCAAGTTCCAGTCCCTGGCGCGCGTGCTGCTCTACCGGCCGCGCAAGGGCGACCCCGAGTACCTGGGCTGGTTCAACCTGCTCAAGGAGGGGCACGTCCTCTTCGACGTGCTGGACCACCCCGCGGCCGTCGAGCACCCGGAGCGCGCGGCGGGCTATGCCGCGCTGATCGTGCCGGACCCGGCGCGCGCGCCGGCGGCCATGCTCCGCGCCGCGCGCGAGGGCGGAGCAAAGCTCCTGTTCTCCGGCCTGGTGGACGGCGAGGCCACGGAGGCCCTGCGCCTGCTCGGCGCGGAGTGGAGGACCACGCTGCGCGCCACGCGCGCCGCCTACCTCTCCACGGCGGACAAGACGCGCTTCCCCTCCTTCCCGGACCGCGACTGGGTGATCCTGGACCGGGAGTTCGGCGTCTTCTCCGGCGCGCAGGGCGCGCTGCCCCTGGTGCACAGCGCCATGTTCGGCCCGCCGGAGCGGTGCTTTGGCCACGAGACGGGCGAGGAGCGCGGCCTGCTGCGCAGCGCGGACGGGACGAGCGCGGCCTTTGCCTTCCGGCTCGGGCGGCTCTACCACGACTATGGCTACGCGGACCACCGGCTGCTCGCGCTGGACGCGCTGCGGGACCTTGCGCCGGAGGCCTTTTTGCTCCGGACGAACGCGCCCACCTGCGTGGAGGTCTTCTGGAACGGCCTGCCGGACGGGCGGATGTTCCTGCAGCTGCTCAACCTCTCGGGCTTTAACGGCGTGACGGTCGAGCCGTGCATCCCCGTCCCCAACGTGGAGATCTGCCTGCCCTGCGCGGTGACGGGCGTGCATCCGCTCGAGGGCGCGCCCCAGCCCGCGGTCGAGGCCGGCGGGGCGCAGACCCGGCTGCGCTTTGCGCCGCTTGCGCGCTACCAGGCCTTTGTCCTGGACGTGTAAGCGCCAAAACACAAAAATGCGCCCTGCGCGGTACCAAGCGCAGGGCGCGGCGGCGTTTTTGGTCAGAGGGCGGCGGGCAGGGACTGCGCGACGGCCTGCAGGGCCGCGGCCTGGGCCTTGGGCAGGTCGAGCACGGGCCGTCCGGCAAAGCCGATGCGCGCGGGCAGGCCGAGCACGTCCCGGCCAAAGACGCCGCGCAGCACGCTCAGCGCGACGAGGTAGGAGCCCGCGGGCGAGGCGTGGTGCCGGTCCGGGCCGTACAGGTCGATGTCCGGGCAGGACTGGACTGCGCGCGCAAAGGCCTCGCCCGCGCGCGCCACGGGCAGGCGGAAGCGCTCCGCCGCCGCCAGGACCGAGGGCCGCATGGCCGACAGCGGCGGCGTATCCCGCGGCGACTCGAAGTTCATGTACAGCGCCAGGCGGCAGCCGCCCGCGTCGCAGAGGGCCTTTACCGCCTCGACGCCGCGCAGGTAGTCCTCCTGGGGCGGGAATTCGCTGGTCACCTCCTGCGCAAGGCAGAGGTCCCAGCCGCCGTAGAGCAGGTTGAAGCGCGTCTGCTCGTTTTGCAGGTGGCCGGCCAGGCTCTGGCCGCCGCGGGTGAGCATGGCGACCTCCACCGCGTCCCCGCCGGCGCGCAGGAGCTCGGCCGCGAGGAAGGGCATGTCGTTGTAGTAGGTGTGGCTGTTGCCGAGAAAGAGCAGGCGCATGGCGAATGCCTCCGTTTTGTCGCGCGCGGGCGCGTCAGCGCACGAACAGGTCGATGCGGGAGAGGAAGTCCTTGAGCGTGAGCTTCTGCGCGAGGAGCTGCTGGTAGGTGGCGCTGCGCGTCCGCCCCTGCGCGCGCAGGGACTCCAGCTTCTCCAGGGTGGAAGCGAGCTGGCCCTCCAGGGAGGCGCGCAGGTCCTCGTACTGGGAGAGGCGGCGCAGCGCCTCCTCCGGGGACTGGCCGGGCAGGAGCGCGCCGCCGGGCGCGGTCATGCGGTCCATGCTCAGGCCCTGGCGCGGTGCTGCACGGTCTGCACCGCGTCCACCAGGCCCTTGAGGTAGGAGGTGAAGAACGCCTCGCAGGTGTAGTGCCCGCCCACCATGTCGATCAGGTGGTCGTTCATGATGCAGCCGTCAAAGCCGACCTCGTCCAGCACGGAGATGACGTCCGCCAGGTTGTAGTAGCCCGCGTCCGGGAAAGTCTCGTTGAACCCGCCGGGCGCGTAGAGCGGGGCGGTGACGTTGCGCACGTGGAGCTTGAAGAGCTTCTTGCGCTCGGCCAGGTAGCGGATGAACTCCACGGGCGTGCAGCCCATCAGGTCGCCGCCCTCCAGCCAGCAGCCCACGCACAGGCAGACGCCGATGTTGGGGCTGTCCGCGATCTCCAGCGCGCGCTTGTACCCCTCGAAATTGCCGAAGACGCAGCGCGGCACGCCCGCCATGGTGTAGACCGGCGGATCGTCCGGGTGGATGCCGATGTAGACGCCGGCGGCCTCCGCCACGGGCACGACCTTTTTGATGAAGTATTCGTAGTTCTCCCAGATCTCGTCCTCGCCGTAGACGCGGCCGTGGGAGAGCGGCCAGTCGAAGGGCCCGAAGGCCGTGGCGCGGTTGGGCGCGTGCAGGTCCAGGCCGCCGGCGGTCGCGCCGCCGCGCACCTCGCGCCGGGCGTCCCCGCGCCAGATGCCGTTGCCCATGTGCGCATAGGTCGCGTAGTGGATGCCCGCCTCGCCAAGGTCCGTGATGTATTGCAGGTAGCGGTCGATCATGCGGTCGCGGTCCGGCAGGCCCAAGGTCACGGCGGGCATGTTGTGCAGCTCGATGTTCTGCAGGCGGTAGATCTTCAGGCCCCGCTCCTCGAGCTGCTCGCGCACCGCCTTATAGGTCTTGGCGTTATGCTCGGGCACGTCGCCGACCATGACCCAGTCCACGCCCATCTGCTTGAGGAAGCGCACGCCCTGCTCGTCAAAGATGTAGCGGCCGTCGCTCCCCAGGCGGATGTCGCCCTCCATCTTGGTGCCGACCTGGATGCCGGGCTTTTCGTTGAAATAGCCGGGAATGGTCTTCATGGGAATCGACATGTTCTGTACCCCCTATTCGTTTTTTTCGGGTTGCCCTCATTATATCGCATGGCGGCCGCGTCCGCAAGACGGCGATTCAGATTGGGCCGCCAAGGTCCAGGCCGTAGAGGGCGGCGGCGTCCAGGAGCCCCTGCTCGACCTCGGCAAGGGAGAAGCCGCTCTCCAGCAGGTGCTCCTCCGGGATGCGGCGCAGCCGGTTGTAGAAGTCCAGCGCGGCCAGCAGCCCCTGGGGCTCGGCGGGGTCCATCAGCGCAAAGAGGAGGTTTTCCGCGCCGTTTATGTCCCCGGCCTCCAGGCGCTCCAGCACGCGGGTGTACCAGAGCGCGCCGGGCAGGGCGCCGCTGACGGCAAAGGCGGCCGCGCCCTTCTCCCGCTTGCCGAAGAAGACGCGGCGGATGCCCTGCATCAGGATCTCGATCTGCCGAAGGATGTAGTCCTGTTCATAGACCATGAAAAGCCCCCCTTGCCCGGAACCGGCGCGTTGCTGCCTACAGGATACCACAACTTGCCGGGACGGGCCAGGGGATTTTGCGTTGCGCGGCCAGGGGATTTTGTGGTATCATGCGGGTATAGGTTTTTTTTACGACAAATGGAGGAAATGCGCATGAAACTCGTCTTTGTTTCCGATATCCACGGTTCCGCCTACTACGCCCGCATGCTGCCGGAGATCGACGCGCGCGAAAAGCCGGAGCGCATCGTGCTGCTGGGCGACCTGCTCTACCACGGCCCGCGCAACGACCTGCCCCGCGACTACAACCCCAAGGAGGTCACCGCGATCCTCAACGGCATGAAGCAGCGCTTCCTCTGCGTGCGCGGCAACTGCGACGCCGAGGTGGACCAGATGGTGCTCGAGTTCCCGATCGAGGCGGACTCGCTCGCGCTCTTCCTGGGCGGGCGCATGGCCTTTGTCACCCACGGCCACCTCTTCAACACCGCAAACCCGCCCAAGCTCTGCCCCGGCGACCTGCTCATCCACGGCCACACGCACGTGCAGGCCATGGACCCCTTTGGCCAGGACAACCTCTACCTCAACCCCGGCTCCGTCTCCCTGCCCAAGGAGGGGAACGAGAACAGCTACATGACGTATGAGGACGGCCTGTTCACGATCAAGGCCATGGACGGCCGGCCGATCCGCAGCACGCGCATCTAGCGCGGATACCCGTCTTTTTTGCAGAACAGTAGGAGGCGCGCAATGTACAAGATCATGCTCGTAGACGACGAGGACGAGGTCCGCGAGGGCATCACCGCCACCGTGGACTTTGCGGCGTGCGGCTTTACCCTGTGCGCGCAGGCGACGGGCGCCATCGACGCCATCGAGAAGGCGGCGCAGTTCCAGCCCGACGTCGTCTTTACCGACGTGCACATGCCCTACATGGACGGGATGGAGATGATCTCGCGCCTGCAGGAGATGTACCCCACGATGAAGTACATCGTCCTTTCGGGATACGACGACTTCATCTACGTCAAGCAGGCGCTGCAGCGCCAGGTGCTGGACTACCTGCTCAAGCCCCTTTCCGCACAGGGGATCATGAAGGTGCTGCGCCGCGCCAAGGAGCAGCTCGACGAGCAGGACCGCCAGCGCGTGAACCTGGAGATCCTGCGCGACAAGGTCGCCAAGAACGCCCAGCAGCTCCGCCGCGGCGTCGTGCTGGAATACCTCTCGGGCAGCTTCGGCGGGGACGCGCACGCGCTGTGCGCCTACCCCCAGCCGGTGGACGAGCGCATCGCCTTCCCGATGTACCTGGCCGTGCTCTCCCTGGAGCGCACGGAGGAAAACCTGGAGGTCCTGCGGCGCGACTTCGACAGCCAGCCCATGCTCCTGGGCGCCTCGGTGGAGGAGGTCCTCTCCGAGGTGTTCAAGCGGCGGCAGGGCGAGTTCATCCAGTACCGCAGCCAGTTTCTGCTGCTCCTGCCCGCCTCGCAGGAGGAGGCCATCGCCGCCTGCGACGACGCCATCCAGTCCCTGCGCCACTACCTGCACCTGACCGCGACGGCCGGCCTCTCGGACGAGATCGGCAGCTATTCCGCGCTCAGCGAGGGGTATCAGAACGCCATGGCCGCCCTGGACAAGCGCCTCATCGCCGGCCAGGGCCAGGTCTACACCCCGAGCTCCAGCCCCGAGAGCCGGCGCAAGGACCTGGAGCTGGACGCCTGGCTCACGCGGGCGGCCGCGCTGTGCCGCAGCGGAAAGAAGGAGGAGATCGCCGCCTTCTGCGGGGAGCTGGCCCAGCACGTGGCCAACGCCCAGATGGACGCCAGCGAGCGCCAGCTCCTGCTCCTGCAGGTGCTCTCGGCGGTCCTTGCGGCGGCGGGGCGCGCGGGCGTGGACGTCGCGCCTGCCTTCCCCGGGCTGCACATGGAGTGGGTGCTGCAGCCGGCGGACATCACGGCGGGCGTGGAGCAGCTCGGCACGCTCATGCAGTTCGTCTCCGACGCCGTGCGGCGCGAGGTCGCAACCTCCGGCAGCGAGCTCATCGCGCAGGCCGTGGCCTATACGCAGAGCAATTACGCGGACAAGGACCTCTCCTTAGAGTCGCTGTGCGCGCTCTTTCAGATCAGCCAGACCCAGTTTTCCCTGCTCTTTAAGCGGGAGATGGGCACGAGCTTTCTGCAGTACCTGCTCGACCAGCGCATCGCCGCCGCGCAGAAGCTGCTGCGCGAGACCAGCATGAAGATCTACCAGATCGCCGAGGAGACGGGCTTTGGGGACGCCAGCTACTTCAGCTATTGCTTCAAGCAGCGCTGCGGCCTTTCCCCCAAGGAGTACCGGATGCAGGGGGGCGCATAGCGGATGAAAAAGATCTCCATCCGCCATGTGCTGCTGCTCACGGTCGTGGGGCTGACGCTCGGCGCCGTCTTTGTCGTAAGCTCCGTCTATTCGACCACGGCGACGACCATGTTCAACCAGCTGGGCATGAGCGACATGCTGCAGGACATGGCGACGGTCTCGGACCGGCTCTCGACCTACGTCGGCCGGGTGCGCGAGGTCGCCTCCGCGGTCGCCGGCGACATCGAGGCCGAGGAGAACTTCAACGCCGAGAGCTTTGCGCAGAGCGTGCGCTTCTATACCGGGAACACGGAGGACATCTCCGCCCTGATCCTGGTGGACGAATACGGCACGCCGATCATGGGCCTGCCGGGCGCGCAGTTCAAGGAGACCTGCAACCTGCCCGCGCTGGACTGGTACCGCCAGGCCATGGACGCGGAGATCGGGGAGACGGTCCTGTCCCGGCCGCACGTGCAGAACCTCTACCCCAACAGCTACCCCTGGGTGGTCTCCGTCCTGCGCAAGGTGCGCTACAACCAGGACGGCGAGCAGAACATCGGCATCCTGATGGTCGACATGCGCCTGGAGCCCCTGGAGGAGATCTGCCGGTCCGTGGAGCTCGGGTCCTCCGGCTGCCCCTACATCCTCTCCCAGGACGACGAGATCATCTTCCACCCGGACCAAAAGCTGCTGGCGCTGGAGCTGATCTCCGAGGAGAGCATCCGCACCGAGGAGGAGGACGGCGCGGACGAGAACACCATGGTGCTCTCCCAGGACATCGCCGGCACGGATTGGCGGCTGGTGGGCACCGTCACGGCCGAGGACATCGCGAAGAACTCCTCGGAGTTCAACTCGCGCATGACGGGCATCGTGGTGTGCCTGGCGATCCTGGTCACGGCCGTTGCGGTCTGGCTCTCCATGCAGATCGTCCGGCCGCTGACGCAGATGCAGACGAACATGCAGCGCATCGAGCGCAACCTGGACGACAACCGCATCAGCCTGCCCGAGGAGGGGTTCGCCGAGTACGCCGCGCTCTCCCACTCCTATAACGTCATGCTGCACAAGATCCGCGGGCTCATGAAGGAGACCGTGGACCGCCAGGAACAGCTGCGCCGCATGGAGATCGGCGCCCTGCAGGAGCAGATCAACCCGCACTTCCTCTACAACACGCTGGACTCCATCGTCCGCGTGATGGAGACGGGCCGCACCCCCGAGGCCATCGAGATGGTGCAGGCCCTGGGCAGGCTCTTCCGCCTCTCGATCAACAACGGCGACTACTTCCTGACCGTGGAGCAGGAGATGGACTACGCGCGCAGCTACCTGACCATCCAGCAGGTGCGCTATAAGAAAAAGTTCCGCTACGAGCTGCACATGGACGAGGAGATCCGGGGCGCCCTCTGCCCGAAGATCATCCTGCAGCCCCTGATCGAGAACTCCATCAAGCACGGCATGAGCGAGATGCCCGGCTGCACGCTCATCGTGCGCGCCGCGCAGGACGAGCAGGGGCACAGGATCCTCTTCACCGTCGAGGACGATGGGCTCGGCATCCCGCCCGAGGAGCTTAGCCGCCTGCAGGAGATGCTCCGGGACGACAGCAACGCCATCGTCAAGAAGTCCCGCTACGGCATCGGCCTGCGCAACACCAACCGCCGCATCCACCTGCTCTACGGCGAGGAATACGGCCTGACCATCGAAAGCGAGGTGGAAGAGCGGACATGCGTCACCATCACGTTGCCAAAGCGCTTGCCCTGACGCTGCTCTGCCTGCTGCTCGTGCCCGGGTGCGAGCAGGGCGACGAGCCCGTGCAGGTGGCGCTGATCCTCTCCGGGGCGAGCGGCCACTACTGGGAGAACATCGTCGAGGGCGCGCAGACCGCCGCCGAGCGCATGGACATCCCCTTGCGCTGCTACATGCCGGACGAGGAAAAGGAGATCCGGCTCGAGGACCTGCCGGCGCAGGCCGCCCGGGACGGCGCGGATGCGCTCGTCGTGGCCAGCCAGGGCCAGCAGGAGCTGCTGGACGCGCTGGAGGGGATCGGCCTCCCGCTGATCGCCGTGGGCACGCAGATCGAGGGCGCGGAGGCCGCCGTGCTCAACGACGACGCGAAGATGGGCCAGAGCGCGGCCCAGGCCCTCGCCGCGTCCCTTGCAGAGGGCGACGGCGTGCTGCTGCTGGCCGACAGCGCCGAATACCGCGAGACGGACCTGCGCGAGACGAGCCTGCGGGAGAACCTCGCGGCCAAGGGCGTGACGGTCCGCGGCCGCTTCTTCAGCGGCGACAACCGGGAGTGGGCCTACCGGCAGACGCTGCAGCAGCTCTACCTCTGGCCGGACCTGGACGCGATCGTCGCCTTTTCCGCCAAGGCCACCGTGGGCGCGGCCCAGGCCGCGCAGTACCTGGACCGCGACATCCCCATCGTCGGCACGGACATCGTGACCGAGCTCATCGCCTGCATCGAGGATGGGTCGGTGGACGCGACCATCGTGCGCAACTCCTTCGGCATGGGGTACCTGGGCGTGGAGCGCGCCGCAGGGGCCCTGCGCGGGGAGCAGATCCCGGAGGTGCAGACCCTCTCCAGCGTCGCGGTCACGCGCGACAACCTCTTTACCCCGGAGATCGAGAAGATCGTCTTTCCCTATGACGAATAAAAAGAGAAAAGGAAGGTGGAATCCATGGCGCTTCAGACCAATCCGAACCTCAACGCCCAGATCATCTATGAGCTGAGCGTGCAGAACCACACCGAGACCCACGACTTTGCCGGCGTCATCCGCGACCTGGACCGCATCCGCGACCTGGGCGTGGACGTCGTCTGGCTCATGCCCATCCATCCGCGCGGGGAGAAGATGCGCTTTGGCGTCTGCGGCTCCCCCTACTCCGTAAAGGACTTCCGCGCCATCAACCCCGCCTACGGCACGGAGGCGGACTTCGACCGCCTGGTGCGCGAGGTCCACGCCCGCGGCATGAAGCTCATGCTGGACATCGTCTACAACCACACCTCCCAGGACTCCGTCCTCGCGCAGGAGCACCCCGAGTACTTCTACCAGGGCGCGGACGGCAAGCCCATGTACCGCTTCTGGAACGACGTCTACGACCTCGACTACCGCAACGAGGACCTCTGCCGCTACATGGTGGAGACGGCGCTCTCCTGGGCGCGCCGCGGCGTGGACGGCTACCGCTGCGACGTCGCGCCCATGGTGCCCCTCTCCTTCTGGACGCGGGCGCGCGCCGCCATGGACGAGGTCAACCCCGACTTCATCTGGCTGGCCGAGACGCACCACTACCCCTTCCTCGTCAACATGCGCGACCGCGGCTGGTGCGTCCATTCCGACGCGGAGATGTATCAGGCCTTTGACATCACCTACGACTACGACGTGCACTACTTCTACGAGGACTACCTCAAGGGCAAGGGCACCTTGGAGCAGTACGTCGACGGCCTCAACCGGCAGAAGGCCATGTACCCCATGAACTACATCAAGCTGCGCTTCCTCGAGAACCACGACCAGGCGCGCGTCTGCTCCCTCGTGCACACGGACGAGCAGCTGGCCATGTGGACCGCCTTCTCCTACTTCCTCAAGGGGCCGGTGCTCCTCTACGCCGGCCAGGAGTACAAGGTCGCGGCGCGCACGAACGTCACCGGGCCGGACGCCTTCCCCCGCGAGGAGGCGCCCTGGCTGTGCGGCCTGCTGCGCAGGCTCCGCGCGGTCAAGAAGCTGCCCATCGCCACAAAGGGCGCCTTCTTCCTCGAAAAGCCCGCGCAGGACAGCCTGCTCGTCGGCCGCTACGAGTGGGGCGACGAGATGCTCCTGGGCGCGTTCAACTTCCACCTGGTCTCCGGGGAGATCGCCCTGCCCCTTGCCGACGGCGAGTACGAGAACCTGCTGGGCGGCACGGTCACGGTCCGGGGCGGCCGCGCGCCCGCGCCCCTGCGCCCCCTGCTGCTGCACGTGACCGGCCAGCGCCGCGCGCAGGCCGCCTTCCGCGAGCACGAGGGCTGAGCCCAACCGCAGAAAATTTGTTAGCACTCAGCCATGCTGAGTGCTAAATTTTTCTTGACTTCTCTTCCGGCCGTGCTATAATAGAATTCGTAATGGAATTTATATAATTTCAGGTACGGAGGAATGAGAAGCATGAGCGTGGAAAAAGGACAGCTTTCGATACATACGGAAAATTTTTTGCCCATCATCAAGAAGTGGCTGTATTCAGACCGAGACATCTTTGTGCGCGAGTTGGTCTCCAACTGCTGTGACGCGGTGGCCAAGCGCCGCATGACGGGCGAAACGCCGGAGGACTATTCCCCGCGCGTCACCGTGCGCGTGGACAAGGAGCACCGCATCCTCTCCTTTACGGATGACGGCGTGGGCATGACTGCGGAGGAGGTCCGCAAGTACATCAACCAGGTGGCCTTCTCCGGCGCAAACGACTTCCTGGAGAAGTACAAGGACAGCGGGGAGCAGATCATCGGCCACTTCGGCCTGGGCTTTTACTCCGCCTTCATGGTCGCCGACAAGGTCCGCATCGACACCCTCTCCTGCATGCCGGGCGAAAAGGCCGTGACCTGGGAGTCCGACGGCAGCGTCGAGTACACCATGGAGGAGAGCGAGCGCGAGGAGGTCGGCACCACCGTCACCCTCTACCTCAACGACGAGTCCGACGAGTTCCTGGACGGCTTCCGCATGAAGGAGATCCTCCGCAAGTACTGCTCCTTCATGCCCACGCCCATCTACTGCGAGGTCGCGGAGGACGAGAAGAAGGAGGAGGCGCACGAGCACGGCGACGGCTGCGGCTGCGAGGACCACGAGCATGAGCACGAGCACGCGCCGGAGATGCTCAACACCCCCAACCCCCTCTACCTCAAGGCGCCCAAGGACTGCACGGAGGAGGAGTACAAGAAGTTCTACCGCGACACCTTCCACGAGTGGGAGGAGCCGCTGTTCTGGATTCACCTCAACGCGGACTATCCCTTCAACCTGCACGGCATCCTCTACTTCCCGCGGCTGAAGAACGAGTTCACCGCCAACGAGGGCCAGGTCAAGCTCTACAGCAACCAGGTCTTCATCGCCGACAACATCAAGGAGATCATTCCGGAGTTCCTGCTGCTGCTCAAGGGCGTCGTGGACTGCCCGGACCTGCCGCTGAACGTCTCCCGCTCCTTCCTGCAGAACGACGGGTACGTGCGCAAGCTCTCGGACTACATCACCCGCAAGGTGGCCGACCGCCTCACCGGCCTGTTTAAGAACGAGCGCGAGCAGTACGAGACGTATTGGAAGGACATCCATCCCTTCATCAAGTACGGCTGCCTGCGCGACGAGAAGTTCTACGACCGCATGAAGGACGCCATCGTCTACAAGACCAGCAAGGGCGCGTACGAGACCCTGCAGGACTACCTGGACAAGGCCAAGGACACCCACGCCGGCAAGGTCTACTACGCCAACGATGAGGACCGCCAGGCCAACACCGTGGGCCTCTACGAGGAGCGCGGCATCGAGGTGCTGGTCATGGGCTCGCCCATCGACATCAGCTTCATGCAGTTCATCGAGAGCAAGAATCCGGACGTGCACTTTGCCCGCATCGACGCCGACATCGCCGACGCTCTGCGCGACAGCGACGCCGCCATCGACGCGAGCCTGACGGACAAGCTCGAGAAGATGTTCCAGTGGGCCGTGGAGGAGGGGAACCTCAAGGTCCGCGTCGAGCCCCTCAAGAACGCCGATACCGCCGCGGTCCTGCTGCTGGACGAGAACATGCGCCGCTACCAGGAGGCCATGCGCATGTGGGGCAGCGGAGACATGCCCGAGTTCCCGCTCGAGCGCACGCTCGTGCTCAACGCGCAGCACCCGCTGGTCAAGAACCTCGCCGCCCGCCCGCAGGACGGCACCGCCAAGGACATCTGCCTGCAGCTGACGGACCTTGCGGAGATGGCCCAGCAGCCCCTGCCCGCGGAGCGCATGAACGCCTTCCTCACCCGCACCATGCGCCTGATGACGGAGCTGGCCACCGAGGAAAAGCCGGCCGCCGAGCCGCAGGAAGCGCCCGCCGAGCCCGCCCCCGCGGACGAGGCCCCCGAATCCACGAACGAATAAAGAGCCGGCGCTGCCCGCCCCGACCTGAGGGGCGCGGCAGCGCCGCATTTTTTCCATCGAAAACGAAGAAGGAGGAACCCGCCATGGCCAGCGCGCCCTTTTGCACCTGCAAGGACCACGCCTGCCCCCTGAACCCCCACAACCACGACAAGGGCTGCACGCTCTGCGTCGAAAAGTGCCTGAAGCTCGGCGAGATCCCGAGCTGCTTCTTCAAGCTCGTGGACGAGGACATCTCCGGCAATGCGGACTTCACACTGGGCGGCTTCGTCCGCTTCTACGAGGCGCACGCAAAAAAGGAAGGCTGAGTTCGCAGCGCCAGATCCGGAAGCCATTCTGCAAGGTACGGTGTAACGAAGGGAAAGAGAGTTACACCGTTTTTTCGCTTACGGCTCCTGTGAAATCGTTCCAGAACAAGATCAGTTCTTTTGAAATATATCCAGTATGTGATGAGAGTACCCCATCATGTCCTGTCTTTCGCATGTCGCAAAGTGGTACTTCAAATATAGCGCATACATCCGATCATCCATTTGGTCAACGGTGCTTCTCATGTGGTTTGCATATCCATCCGAAGCAACAAGATGAAGCGGGGTGACATCGAAGTTGGAGCGGAGCCGGTCGATATCCTCTTTTCTGTTCAGTTTGAAAATTCCCCAAGGATGGGGAAACGCGTCAAATGTTTCCGGGTTCAGGCCGCAATCCTCGAGGATAGAATCGATTTCCCCACGAACAAAACCATGAGAGAGAACACTTGCATCCCCCATACAATACGCTGCGAAAAGAATTCCGCCCTTTTTGGTCACACGAATGGCCTCAGACAGGGCTTTCAACTGATCCTCCATTGTAAAAAGATGATACATCGGGCCGAGCAGCAACGTAATCTCATATGTATTGCTCTCAAACGCGGACAGGTCCAGAGCATTGCCCTGTGTAATGGTGACGGGTTCTCCCGCGACGGTATTTTTCTGAAAGAGTTCGATATTGTGTTCCAGCAATTCGACCGCATCGACCCGATAGCCTCTTTGTGCCAAGGCGTGACTATACCGGCCTGTTGCTGCGCCGATTTCCAGGATGCGCACATTGGGCCGAAGGTAGGTTTCTATATACTTCATCGTGGTAAGGTATTCCACCATGCCGTGTTTCGAAACAAGGCGCTCATCCTCGTCATATCCATCATAATATTTCGCAATCTTTTCTTTTGTTTCCATAACGAAATCCTCCGAAAAATGTAGAAACGGCGCGGAACCGGATTGCCTATCCGATCACAAACTTCTGATAGACGCCAAGGCACAGGAAGCCCGAACGAAATGAGCCCGCGCAACACCATTTCTGGATGCGGAATGGTTGGAATTTACCAGCCTTCCTTTTTCTTTTTGCGCAGGTACAGCGCGAGGAACGCCAGGAGCGCGGCCAGGCCGATCCCCCCGAGGACCGCGCCGGCGCTGACGAGCAGGCCGCCGCGATAGAGTGCGTTTTGCCGGGCGCTCATGGGACCGCCTCCTCTGCGGCGGGCGGTTTGCGCCACGCCATGGTGAATTCCGGCTCGTCCGTGTTCTCGTCCAGGCCTTCCGATTCGATCACAAACCCCTCCCGCTGGTAAAAGGCGATCGCGCGCGGATTTTTCTTGTAGACGCCAAGGCGCAGGAAGGACCTGCCCGCCTTGGCGCGCTGGAGGAGCGCGCGGCCGATCCCCTGGGACTGCGCGGACGCCCGAACGAAAAGCCCCGCGATGAAATCGCCCGTCAGGCCGACAAAGCCCCGCACCTGCCCGTCGTCCTCGCCGGCCTCCACGTAGACCTCCGCCTGCGGCAGCGCCTCGCGCACCAGCGCAGACTGGCGCAGCCAGTACGACCGGGGGACAAAGGCGTGCGCCGAGGCGTTGGTTTCGAGCCAGATCTGCAAAACGGCATCCAAATCGCGCTCCCGCTCAAATTTTCGAATCATGGGAATCTCTCCTTTGGCCCAGTATAGCAGAAAACGGGCGGCGGCACAAGAAAACGAAACGTCGCGCCCCTCCGCAGAACGGGAGGGGCGCGACGTTTTGCAGGTTCAGGTCGTGGAAAAGCAGAGCACGCGCGGCCCGGCGCTAGAAGGCCGCGGCCGGGGCGTTCTTCTCGTGGAAGGCGATCTGCCAGGCGCCGGGATGGCGGGCAAAGACCTGCGCGATCGCCGCGGAGGCCGCGCCCTGGCGCCGGTCGGGCGGGGCCACGAAGAACTCCGCGACCGCGTGGTCCAGCGGCGCGTCCGCCGCGGGAATCCGGTTGACCAGGCACAGCCCGGAAAGGCGCCCGTCCGCGTAGAGCAGGTAGGGATGCCGCCCCTCCTCCTGCCAATAGGCGGCAAGGTAGGGGTAGCCGAAGGTTCCGTCCTCCCCGAAGCGCTCGCCCTCGAAGAAGGAGAGCTCGTAGAGGTACTTTTCCAGCAGGGTTTCCAGCAGCGCCTTCTGCGCAACGTGCGCGCGGCGCACTTCCATGTGCACAGGCAGTCCTCCCTTCTCAGTCGAAGAGCGCGCGGATGTCCTTGGGCGTCAGCGCGCTGGGCAGCACCTCGCCCGGGGTCACGACCAGGTCGATGAGCGCCTTTTTGCGCAGCTGCAGCTCGGAGACCTTTTCCTCGATCGTGTCGTGGGCGATCAGGCGGATGACGTGCACGGCGCGCGTCTGGCCGATGCGGTGGGCGCGGTCGGTCGCCTGGTCCTCCACGGCGGGGTTCCACCAGGGGTCGTAGTGGATGACGGTGTCGGCCGCGGTGAGGTTGAGGCCGTAGCCGCCCGCGCGCAGGGAGATGAGAAACACGGGCACGTCCCCTTGGTTGAACTCCTCGGTGAGCTTCAGGCGGTCCTGCGGCGGCGTGTTGCCGTCCAGGTAGAGCGAGCGGATGCCCGCGGCGGTGAGCTGCTCGCGGATGATGCCGAGCATGGCCGTGAACTGGGAGAAGATGAGGATGCGGTGCCCGCTCTCCACCTGCTCGCCCACCAGCTCCATCAACAGCTCCAGCTTGCCGCTGCCGCCCTCGTACCCCTCCAGGAACAGCGCCGGGTGGCAGCAGATCTGCCTCAGGCGCGTGATGGCCGCCAGCATCCGGAAGTGCGCTTTGTCCCAGCCCTCGTTCTTGACCGTCTCGTCCAGCTCGCGCTTGACCTGCGCCAGCGTGGCCAGGTACACCTGCCGCTGCTCGGGCGTCAGCTCCGCGACGATGCGGTGCTCGATCTTTTCCGGCAGCTCGGAGAGGACCTCCTTCTTGAGGCGGCGCATGAGGAAGGGGCGGATCTTCTTGGCCAGCAGGTCGCTGTCCGAGCCGTCGCCGTGGCGCTGCATGAACTCCGCCTGGTCCATGAGGTAGCCGGGCAGGACGAAGTCGAAGATGGACCAGAGCTCCCCGGGATGGTTCTCCATGGGCGTGCCGGTCAGGGCGAAGCGGGACTGCGCCTTGATGCGCTTGACCGCGCCCGCGCCCACGGAGGCTGCGTTCTTGATCTGCTGCGCCTCGTCCAGTATGCAGAAGCGGAAGTTCACGCTCTCCAGCCAATCGATGTCCCGGCGCACCTGCGCGTAGGAGGCGATGAGCACGTCCACGTGCTCCACGTCCTCGGCCTGGCGGCGGCGGTCGTCCTTTCCGCCGGAGAGGACGACGGTGCGCATGTGCGGCGTGAACTTCTGGATCTCCGCCTGCCAGTTGTAGACCAGGGACGTCGGCGCGACGACCAGGCTCGGCATGCAGCCCATCGTCTCATACCCCCACTGGATGAGGGCGAGGACCTGGATCGTCTTGCCCAGGCCCATGTCGTCGGCGAGCACGCCGCCCATCCCCAGGCGCGCGAGCGTCTTGAGCCAGGCAAAGCCGCGCTGCTGGTAGGGGCGCAGGCCCTTGATCGGGGCCTTGCCCTTGTCCGGGTGCTGCACGGCGCGCGCAAGGTCCGTAACCGACTTGTCCTGCTCGATGTCCAGGTTGGAGGCCGCCATGAGCTGGGAGAGGTAGACCGCGCGGCAGCGCATCATCTCCACCACGCCGCCCTTGACCTCGCCGACCTCGTCCAGGTACCCGGCCAGCTCCGACCAGCCGTCGTCCGGCAGGAGGGAGATGAAGGACCCGTCCGTCAGGCGCACGAACTTCTTCTTCTCGCGCAGGGCCTGGAGCACGCCGTCGTACTCGCTCGGGTCCACGCCGTCCAGCAGCAGCTCGAACTGCAGCAGGTCCCCGCCCGGGCTCATGCGCAGCTTGCCGCGCGGGCGCGAGCGGCGGGGCCGCATCCGCAGGAGCGCCTCCGAGCAGTAGACCTCCGCGCAGGACTGCAGAAGCGGCACGCCGTCCTGCAGAAAGTTGTAGATCGCATCGTTCCCCGAGAGGTAGGCCTCCTTCAGCCGCACCTTGAAGCCGTGGCGGCCGAGCAGGTCCAGCACCACGCGTTCGGCCTGCGCGTCCCGCAGGAGCAGGACGTTCTCCTGCCGGTCCTGCGGGGGAGAGAAGGGGTCGATGCGCGTCTTTCCATAGATAAAGGCCACCTGCGCGACGATGCTGCCGGAGACGGCGTCCAGCGTCACGGTGGTGGTGAGCTTTTCCGTCACGATCCGGGAGGACACGGTCTCGTCCACCGTGACCGAGGCCACCTCCCGCAGCAGCGGCAGCACCTCGGAGACGAGCTGCTCCCCCTCCGGCAGCGAAAAGCGGCAGCGCGTCACGCCCTCCTTGCAGAGGAAGGGGATCAGCGCGTGCTGCTGCGCGGCGGAAAGGCCCAGCACCCGCCCCTCCATCAGGACGAACTGCCCCTCGCGCGTGAGCTTGACGCACTCCGGCGGCAGGCGCGACTCCAGCTCCAGCTCCTTGCCCACGGCCCGCAGCGTGAAGGCCGCCGGCACGTTGGCCGCCTGGATGCCGCGGATGGTCGAGGTCTCCCCCCGGACCGTGAGCTGAAACACGCTCTGCGCCAGGAGCTGAAGCGCCCGGCGCAGCTGCTCGTTCGTCAGGGGGAGCTGCCGCTCGCGCAGGACCGGCCGGCCCAGCGTCAATTCGCGCGCGGCGACGATCTCCCGCAGGTAGGCGAGCAGGCGCTCCTGCGCCGGGCCGAAGCACTGCCACTGCGCCTCCACCGTCAGGCCCTTGCCAAAGGGGATCTCCTCGCCCGCGGCGTACGACTTGATAAAGGAGGAAAGGTCCTGCACCACGTACATGCGCCGCTGGCCCACGCGCAGGGAGAGCAGCCCCGCCGCCGGCCCGGAGACGGGGATCTCCACCGTCGCCAGGAGCTTTAGGGACTGCTCGCGCGCGGCGGGCGTCTCAAACCAGCGCAGCACGTCCAGCCCCGCCTCGCGCCGGGCGCGGCTCAGGAGCACCTGCGTGCGCCCCTCCCGCGACAGCTCCAGGCAGAGCGCGCCCACGTGCGCGCAGACGCGGCGGCTGGCCACCGGCACGCCGCAGGTGCAGGAGCAGGCGGTCAGCTCTCCGCCCGAAAAGGCGACGGACGTGGTGTAGGAGCAGGGCGGGTCCTCCACCGTGGCGGAAAAGCTGTGCTCCCCCTCCACGCGCAGGTTCTTGATCCGCCCGTCCGATAGAAGCTGACAGGCATATCGATACGCGCGGTCGTCGCGCGCGATTTTCTTGAGTTCTTCCGGTGTCATCCCGCAACCCCCAAAAAGAATTCAGGATTTGCGCTTCTCTTCGCGCAAAGGGATACACGCGCTGCACGGCACGTGCCCAGTTTGTTCTAGTTCTACGCCGGGCGGAAAAAATCCTTCCGCAGGAAAAATGTTGCATCCTCCATTTACATACACATAACAACGATTGTATAATAGGGGAAAAGCCAATTTGGAGGCGGCCGATATGGATAAAATGCAGAAATTGGACGAAATCCTCAAAACCTATGAGGAGGAAATGACCGAAACCCTGCGCGGCCTGGTGCGCATCCCCAGCGTGGACGGCGAGCCCCTGCCGGGCAAGCCCTTTGGCGAGGCCTGCGCCCGCGCCCTGGACTACGCCCTGAAAAAGGCGGAGAGCTTCGGCTTTGAAACCTATAACGACGAAAACTACGCCGGGCACGTGGCCTTTGGCGGCACGCCGGAGGGCAAGACCCTCGGAATCCTCGCGCACCTGGACGTCGTGCCCGAGGGCAGCGACTGGACCGTCCCGCCCTACGAGGGGGTCATCCGCGACGGCTTCCTCTACGGCCGCGGCGCGAACGACAACAAGTGCAGCTGCGTCTCCTGCCTCTTCGCGCTGCGCGCCATCCGGGAGGCGGGCATCCCCCTGCGCGACCGCGTGCTGCTGATCCTCGGCTGCAACGAGGAGAAGGGCAGCGCGGACATGGCCCACTACATGCAGCACGTGGGCATGCCGGACTACGGCTTCTCGCCGGACTCCGGGTTCCCGGTCTGCTACGCGGAAAAGGGCATCCACCGCATGGAGATCCGCGGCGCGTTCGGCGGCGCGACGCCCCTGATCTCCCTTGCGGCCGGCCAGGCGGTCAACATCGTGCCCAACCGCTGCCGCGCCTGCGTGCAGGGCGCGACGGAGCAGGCGCAAGCCCTGCGGGAAAGGGCGCGCCAGCTGGAGGTCCCCTGCAAAATCGCCTGCGCGGACGGCAAAATCGACATCGAGGTCGAGGGCGTGGCCGCGCACGGCGCCTTCCCCGCGGGCGGGCGCAACGCCATCGCCCTGCTGGCGGAGATCCTGTCCTGCATGGACCTCGGCGCGGCCGAGCCCGCGCTGCGCTTTGTCCGCGAGAAGCTCGGTGTCACCGACTGGGACGGCAAGGGCCTGGGCATCCAGATGGAGGACGAGCCCTCCGGGGCGCTGACGGTGAACCTGGGCGTCGTGCGCGCGGACGAGGCGGGCATCGCCCTCCAGCTCGACATCCGCCAGCCCGTCGTCGCGGACTTTGCCGACGTGCTCGCCCGCGTGCAGGCGGCCTGCGCGCCCTATGGCCTGACCGCGCGCAGCACGCACGTCTCCCCGGCGCTCTACGTGGCCAAGGACTCCTGGCTGGTGACCACCCTCATGCGCGTCTACAAGGAGATGACCGGCCGCGACGACGAGCCCTTCTCCATGGGCGGCGGCACCTACGCCCGCAGCATGAAGAACGCCGTCGCCTTTGGCCCCGGCCTGCCCGGCAACAAGAGCGGCGGCGCCCACGGCCCGGACGAAAAGCAGTATCTGCCCGAGATGTTCGAGGCCGCGCGCATCTACGCGCACACCATCGTCGCGCTGGCCGGCCCCGGGATGCCGGACCCCGGCCCCGGGATGCCGGACTAAATTCGAGAGAAAGAGGGAAGTTGCAATGCGCTTTTCCTGTGCGAGAATCTTTTCGGACCACATGGTCCTGCAGAGAAACCGGCCCATCGCCGTCTTTGGCCAGGGGCCGGACGGCGAGACCGTGGAGGCGGAGCTCCTGGGCCGCCGGGCGCGCGCGGCGTGCGCGGGCGGCAAATGGCTGCTCTTCCTGCCGGCGATGGACGCCCGCGGGCCGCTCGAGCTGCGCGTCCGCTGCGGGGCGGAGGAGGCCGTCTTCTCCGACGTGGCGCTGGGCGAGGTCTGGCTCGCCGGCGGCCAGAGCAACATGGAGCTGATCCTGGAGAACGCCAAGAGCGGCGGCGCGGAGATCCCCAAGGCCCTGGACCCGGACCTGCGCTACTACCACGCGGTCAAGACCGCCTCCGAGGCGGGGCGCGCCGAGGCGGAGGCCCAGGTCCCCGCGGGCTGGGTGACCTCCTCGCCCGAGACGGCCGGGCAGTTCTCCGCCGTGGCCTATCACGTGGCCAAGCGCCTGCGCGCAGCCCTGGGCGTGCCGGTGGGCATCGTGGGCTGCAACTGGGGCGGTACCTCGGCCTCCTGCTGGGTGAGCCGTAAGGCGCTGGAGGCCAACCCCGCGCTGCGGGTCTACTTCGAGGACTACGACCGCGCCGTCGCCGGCAAGACGCCGGAGCAGTACGCGCAGGAGAAGGCCGACTACGCCGCCGCCATCGAGGACTACAGCGCCCGCATGGCCCGCGTGACGATCTCTAAGGACGACATGGTCGCCTATCGCGAGGCGACAAAGGACATCGTCTTCCCCTGGCCGCCGCCCATGGGCCCGGACGCCTACCGCCGCCCCTGCGGCCTGCACGAGACGATGCTCGCCCACGTCGCGCCCTATTCGCTGCGCGGCGCGCTGTGGTACCAGGGCGAGGAGGACTCCGGCACGCACCCCGAGCTCTACGGCGCGCTGCTGACGGCCCTGATGGCCGAGTGGCGCCGCGACTTCCGCGCGGAGGACCTCTTCTTCGGCGTGGTGCAGCTGCCCGGCTTTGGCAGCGACGACCCCGACGGCGAGAACTGGGGGAAGATCCGCCTGGCCCAGGCCGCGGTCTGCGCGCGCGACGCGCACGCGGCCCTTGCGGTCGTGACCGACGCGGGCGAGCGCGACAACGTCCACCCCATCGACAAGGAGACCGTCGGCAACCGCCTGGCCGACCAGATCCTGCATGGCGCCTACGGCCAGAACCTCGACGTTGCGCTCGATGCGCCGCAGAGCGCTTCGCGCGAGGGGAACGCCCTGGCGCTGCGCTTTGGGACGGCGCTCTCCGCGCGCGGGCCGGAGGTCCGGGGCTTCCAGCTCCGCGGCGCGGACGGCGTCTGGCGCTGGGCGCAGGCGGAGATCGCGGGCCCGACCGTGCGCCTGACCGCGCCGGGGCTCGAAGCGCCCGCCGCCGCGCGCTACGACCTGACCAACTGGGTCGAGGGCAATGTGTACCAGGCAAACGGCATCCCCCTGCCGCCCTTTGCCGCGGAGGCGGTGTGATGCGCTTCCGGGAGGCGACGGCCGCGGACGCGGCGGAGATCCTGCGGCTCTACAAGTCGCTGCTGACGCAGGAGGGCGTGACCTGGAACGAGGAATACCCGGACGAGACCTGCATCCGGGACGACCTGGCCGAGCACGGCCTCTTCGTCCTGGAGGAGGACGGGCGCATCGCCGCGGCGGTCTCGGCCGTGCGCGACGAGGACATGGAGGGGAACGCCGTCTGGGATGCGGCGCTGCAGCCCGCGGTGATGATCGAGCGCGTGGGCGTGGACCGGGCGTTTCAGGGCCGGGGCCTGGCCCGCAAGGCCATCGCCATGGTCCTGGAGGAGATGAAGGCGCGCGGATACCGCGGCGCGCGCTACCTCGTGGGGCCGAACAACCTGCGCGCGCGGGCGGCCTACCGCCCGCTCCATTTCCGCCTGGCCGGGGAAACCGACGCCTACGGCGAGCACTGGCTCTGCTACGAAAAGGAACTGTGAGGAAGAGCGCCGCCCGATTTGCCTTGGGCGGCGCGTTTGTGGTATACTGTTGCAAGAAGCAGAAAGGGGGGCGCGCATGGGCATTCACGAGTCCGGAGAGAACTACCTGGAGACGATCCTGCTTTTGCAGCGGCAGAATGGGTTTGTGCGGTCGGTGGATGTGGCCGGCGCGCTGAACTATACAAAGGCGTCCATCAGCCGGGCCATGCGGATCTTAAAGGAGCAGGGCTTTGTCGAGATCGCGCGCTCGGGGCAGATCACGCTGACCGAGGAGGGGCGTCGCCGCGCGGAGGGCATCTACGAGCGGCACCTGTGCATCACGCAGTTCCTCATGCAGGTGCTGGGGCTGGACCTAAAGACCGCGGACGCGGACGCCTGCCGCATCGAGCACGTCATCAGCGAGGAGACCTTTCAGCGCATCCGCGCGCACATCCAGCAGGATGACCGCATCGGGTGAGCCCCATGGGGGAAAAAGAGGGACCGCAGCCCGCGCCCGCGCGCTGCGGTCCCCTTCTTTGATTTTTGCGAAAACGGGCGGGGGATAGTGGCACAGGCGGCGCGGACGTGATATACTATATCCAAACTGTCCGCCGCGCGGCGGAGTTCGGGGAAGATGCCAGCCCCGAAGCGGGAGGGGGGAAATGAGATGGCTGACAGAAGAGTGCTTTCCATTCAGCCGGAGTCGGGTTTTTATCATCGGCGCGCCATCAAGTCCATCGACAAGGAGGACTTTCCCGCGGCGCTCAAGCATTTGCGAAAGGCCATCGCCATGGAACCGGGAAATCTCACCTACCGGATGGATTTGGCCAACACCTATGCCCGGATGGGCCTGTACGAGCGCAGCAACCTGGAAATTCAGCTCATGCTCCATCAGGGCAGGACGCCCGCCGAGGCGCTCTTTGCCATGGGGAGCAATTTTCTGGCCATGGGCGATTACGACCAGGCCGAGACCATGCTCCGGACCTACGAGCACGTGGAGCCGGAGGGCGAATACATCGACCAGGCGGACGAGGCGCTGAATTACATCGCCGAGTGCGACTATGAGACGGAGTTGGACCGGGAGCTGGACGAGCTCTCCATGGACGGCAAGGCCGCCCTGGACGCCGGGGACCTGGACCACGCCATCGACTGCCTGGAGCGCGCCCTCCAAAAGGACCCCAGCATGACCTATGTGCGCAACAACCTGGCCGTGGCCTATTCCTGCGTGGGGGACATGGACCGCGCCTGGGAGAACCTGGAGATCGTCCTGCAGGAAAGCCCGCTGGACGTGCACGGCCGCTGCAACGAGTCCATGTTCCTGCTCTCCGAGGGGCGGCGGGAGGAGGCCGTCGAGGCGGTGCGCAAGCTGCGCCTGGACCGCATCGAGGAGGTCGACGAGCTCTTCAAATACTGTCTGGCCCTGGCGGACCTGGACCTGGACCAGGAGCTCAGCCAGGCGCTCAAGAAGATCTTCCTCACGAGCCCTTACGACCCGTCCATGCTCTACCTCTGCGGCGTTTGCCAGTACAACCAGGGCAAGGTGCAGGAGAGCCTGCGCACCTTTGAAAAGCTCGCCCAGACCGATCCGGATAGCCTGCTCGCCCAGAGCGGCGCGCGCACCGCGGCCGCGGCCCTTCGCGGGGAAGAGGCGCCCAAGCGCCTGCCCTATACCTTCGACTTCCCGGACGAGGTGGAGCGCGAGGTCGACGCGCAGGTCGACCGCCTGCAGCGCATGGAGCCCGAGGACGCGGCAAAGGCCCTGCAGGACGCGGACGCCGGCGCGCTCGTGCGCGCGGCCCTGACCGGCAGCGACGACCAGATGAGCCGCGCCATCCGCCTGCTGGGCAGGGCCGGCGGCCCGGCCGCGGAGCGGATGCTGCGCGAGGTCCTGCTCTCGCCCACGCACAACGCCTACTACAAGAAAAAGGCGCTCGACGCGCTGCGCAGGCTGCACGCACAGGAGCCCTTCTACTCCCTGCAGGACGGAAAGCTCGTCCTCGTGCGCAGCCGGACCTATACCTTTGACGCCGGACTGCCCAAGCCGTACCTGCGGATCATGCGGGACACCATCAACCGCATGGCCCAGCGCTACAACGAGGGCCAGGCGGTGGAATTTGCCGCCGGGATGTGGGCAGCCTATATTCTATACCTGGATGGGCATTACCCCAAGATCCGGAACGAAAAGGCGTGGGTGCTCGCGCTGGACGGCTTCTATCGGGAGCGGAACGGAAAGAGCGTGGACTGGCGCGCCCTGGCGGACGAGGCCGGGGCCACGCTGCGCACCATGCAGATGCGCCGCGGCAAGCTCATGGAGGCCGAATACCAGATCCGGATGGAGGAAGGTCAAAAAGGAGAGGAAGAGACATGAACTGCGTGGACTTTGACAAGCACTTTGAGAGCTATGTTCGCCAGTGGAGCAAGGAGAACATGGCCCGCTACAAGAACGTCGACGCCATGGAGGCCGACATCCCGGAGGTCTACCTGCGCTGGCTCAACGAGCCGTGCGACTGGCTCAGCGGCCGCACGCCGGGCAACTACTTCGCGCAGTTTGACGACGCGAAGTTCCTGTGCAAGTGGCTGTGCGACTATGTGAAGAAGAAGGTGCCCGTGCCCGACCAGCTGCTCGAGCGCATCACCGAGCTGGGCGAGGCGAGCGTGCCGCACCTGCTGGACATCGCCGCGCGCAAGGAGGCCGCCAGCGAGGTCCGCATGACGGCCATCGGCCTTCTGCGCGAGATGGAGCGCGTGGAGCCCATGGACCTGTACATCTCCTGGCTGGCCTCCGGGCAGGAGATGGACGAACTTGCGGAAAACGGCGCCGAATCCCTCAAGAACATGGGCGGCCGCGTGATCGAGCCGCTGCTCAAGGCCTATGAGACGGCAAGCCCCGGCGCGCGGGAGTGCATCGCGGACATCCTGTGCGACTATCCGGAGGAGAAGCGCGTGCTGCCCCTGCTGCTCGGGCTCATGGATACCTCCAAGAACGTCGCGCTCATCGCCTCCTACATCGCCAAGTTCGGCGACGCGCAGGCCCTGCCCCGCATGATGCAGGCCCTGGAGGACCCGGCCATCAACTACCTGGACTATGTGGAGATCGCAAACGCCGTGCGCGCGCTGGGCGGCGAGATCGGCGAGGAGCGCTCCTTCGAGGGCGACCCCTACTACGAGTCCATGAAGCAGCTCGGCTGAGAAAAGAGAATGCCGGAGGGAAGGAGACCGCGATGCAGGAGAAGCGCATTACCGTGCAGGACGTAAAACAGAACGAGAAGCTCGCCGTGCTCATCGACGCGGCCAACCGGATGCTCGAGGTCATCGGGTACACGGAGCACGGCCCGCGCCACGTGGGCTTTGTCAGCCACACGGCGCGCAGCATCCTCGAGCAGCTCCACTATCCGGAGCGCATGTGCGAGCTGGCCGCCATCGCCGGCTGGGTCCACGACGTGGGCAACGCCGTCAACCGCGTGAACCACGGCATCACCGGCGGGGCCCTGCTCTTTCCGATCCTGCAGGAGATGGGCATGCCCATGGACGAGGTCGTCACCATCGTCGGGGCCGTGGGCAACCACGAGGAGCAGAACGGCAAGGTGGTCTCCGCGGTCTCGGCCGCGCTCATCATCGCGGACAAGTCCGACGCGCACCGCACCCGCGTGCGCCGCGCCTCCTACAACCCGGACGACATCCACGACCGCGTCAATTTCGCCATCGCGCAGAACGCCGTGGAGGTCGACCCCGTGCGCCGCATCATCCGCTTTGCCCTCTCCATGGACGAGAGCTCCTCGGTCATGGACTTCATGGAGATCTATCTGACCCGCATGCAGATGTGCGAGGAGGCGGCAAACTTCCTTGGCTGCCGGTTTGAGCTGGTGGTCAACGGCGTCAACATCAACCGAACGAGGCAGGACGCGCCCCGCGGGGCGCAGGAGGAGAGACGATGAGCAACACCTTTTCCCTGGGCGCGACGGCCGCCTTCGGTCTGGAGGGCGTGGTCGCCAACGAGCTCAAGCGCCTGGGCTACGAGGCCAAGGGGTTTCTGGGCGGCGCGGCCTTCTCCGGCACGCTGCTGGACGCCTTCCGCGCCAACCTCTGGCTGCGCACGGCGGACCGCGTGCTGCTCTACGCCGCGCGCTTCCGCGCCGAGACGTTTGACGACCTGTTCGAGGGCGTGCGCGCCGCGGCGTGGGAGGACATCCTCCCCAGGGACGCCGAGGTCTACGTCACCGGCAAGTGCGCGCGCTCGCGCCTGATGTCCGTGCCGGACGTCCAGTCCATCTCCAAGAAGGCGATCGTCGAGCGGCTCAAGGCCGCCTACCATTTGAATTGGCTGCCCGAGGACGGCGCGCGCTACCACATCGATGTCCACATCCACGAAAACGAGGTCGCCGTGACGCTGGACACCAGCGGCGCGGGGCTCGCGCGGCGGGGCTACCGCACGCTCAACGCCGCCGCGCCCCTGCGGGAGACGCTCGCCGCGGCCATGCTGCTCGTCTCGCCCTGGCGGACCGCCCTGCCGTTTTACGACCCGCTCTGCGGCTCCGGCACGCTGCCCATCGAGGCGGCCATGATCGCGCTGGACCGCGCGCCGGGCCTGAACCGCCCCTTTGACATGGAAAAGTGGGGCTGCGCGGACAAGGCGGGCATGGAGGCGCTGCGCAGCGAGGCGCGCGAGCGCTTCGAGGCGGCAAAGCGCTCGCGCACGGTCGAGGTCTTTGGCTCGGACAGGGACGAGCGCGTGCTGCGCCTGGCCGCGGCGCACCGCGCGCAGGCGGGCCTCAACGGCTTTGTGCGCCTGGAGCGCAAGGACCTGCGCGAGGCGCAGGTCCCCGTGCCGCGCGGCGCGATCGTGACGAATCCCCCCTACGGCGAGCGCCTCGGGGACGAGGCTGAGGCGCGCCAGGTTTGCGCGGAGCTCGGCGCGCTGCTGCGCCGGAGCGAGGACTGGACGCTGACGGCCATCTCCTCCCGCCGCGACTTTGAGAAGGACTTCGGCCGGCGCTGCACCAAGCGCCGCCGCGTCTACAACGGCCGCATCGAGTGCGAGATCCTCTCCTTCGAGCCCAAGAGCGAGCGCGTGGCCAAGGAGCGGCGCAGCCCGCGCCCCGGCCCCAAGCGCTGAGCGCGCCGCGCGGGCGCCGAATTTCGACAAAGTGGAAATTTATTGTGAAAACTCCCAAGGACCATTTGACAAATGCGTTTCCGTCTGCTACATTGGAATTAGCACAAAGGATGTGACTGAAATACCGTCCCCGCGCGCAGAGGGAGACTGTGCAGGGGCGCGGCGCGTTCCGGCGCGGAAAAGCCATGCCGATGTGCGCAAGGGCCGCCGTCGTTTCACCCTTTCCGACGGCAGCGCCGCGCCTGTGTGCGAACGCGGACGTTCGCCCCGCCCCCTTGCCGGCGGCTGGCTGCAGCCAAGGGCGAGGGACCGTGCCTTTCGCAGGGACGCACGGGGTTTGTCCGCATAGGGCGAAAGAATGGAAAAATGCCCCCGAACCGCTTTAGTTCGAGGGCATTTTTCAACCCGTGGGGGCAATCAGCTGAGGACCTGCTTGTTCTGCCAGCGGCCGGAGAAGTAGCGCCACACGAAGAAGATCGCGCGCACCAGCCAGTCCAGCGTCATGGCGATCCACACGCCCTTGAGCTCCAGGTGGAAGCCCAGGGCCAGAACATAGGAGAAGAGGATGCGGCACAGCCACATGGAGATCACGGACGTGAGCATCGTAAAGCGCACGTCGCCCGATGCGCGCAGGATGTTGGGCAGGGCAAAGGCCGCCGGCCAGATGGCCATGGCGCACAAGCTGTGGTAGATGCCCAGCCAGATCGCCAGGTCGAACGTCTCCTGCGAGGGGTTGTAGAGCCAGGTGATGGGCACGCACAGCGCCATGAGCAGCACGCCGATGCCCGCCATGAAGATGTAGGTCAGCTTCATGAGCTTCTTGGCGTAGTACTTGGCCTGCTCGTAGTCGCCGGCGCCGACGCAGCGGCCGATGACCGTGATCATCGCAAGGCCCAGCGCGTTGCCCGGAATGCACTCAAAGGAGGCCAGGTTGTTGGCGATGGCGTTGGCGGTGATGGCCGTCGTGCCGAACATGGCGATCAGCGAGGAGACCAGCACCTTGCCCACCTGGAACATGCCGTTCTCCAGGCCGTTGGGCACGCCCACGCGCAGGATGCGCTTGACCATCTGCCAGTCCAGGCGGTAGTGGAAGAGGTGCTCGACGTAGATGAGGTTGTGGCGGTTGCGCAGCAGCCACATCATGACGACCGCGCCCGTCGCGCGGGAGACGAGCGTCGCCGTGCCCGCGCCGGCCACGCCCATGTCAAATCCATAGATCAGCAGCGCGTTGCCGCCGATGTTGATGATGTTCATCAGGATCGAGGTCTTCATCGAGATGGAGGAATTCGACATGGAGCGGAACAGCGCCGCGCCCGCATTGTAGACGGCAAGGAAGGGATAGGACAGCGCCGAGAGCCAGAAATACGTCTCCGCATAGGCCATGACGTCCGCGTCCACAGAGCCGAACACGAGCCTAAGCAGGTGCTCGCCGCCCACGAGCGCGAGGAGCCCGAGCAGGAGCGCGATGAAGGCGCTGCTGTAGATGAGCTGCTTTGCGGCGGAACATGCGTTTTGCCGATCCTGCCGGCCGATGTACTGCGAAGCAACGACCGCGCCGCCCGTCGCCATGGCGGAAAAGATGTTGATCAGGAGGATGTTGATGCTGTCCACGAGCGACACGCCCGATACCGCGGCCTCACCCACGTTTGCAACCATCATGGTGTCCGCCATGCCGATGGTCACGGCGAGGATCTGCTCGATCATCAGCGGCACGATCAGGCGGCGCAGCTCTTCCTTGGAAAATAACATGGATTTCCCCCACCCTTTGCGGATTTTATAAGGTCCCTTTTATTGTGCGACATTTTGTGCTAAGATGCAAGAGCGATCACGCGTTGTTAACAAGAACTTCGGGTTCACAGGAAGGAGCAATGCGAATGAGAAGTCAGTCAGTCCGCAAGCTGGCGCCGGAGATGGACCCCCTGCGCATCGGCATGGGGTGGACCGTGGAGGACCTGGAAAAGCCGCAGATCCTCGTCGAATCCACCTTCGGCGACAGCCACCCCGGCTCCGCGCACCTGCTGGAGCTGGTCAACCTCGCCTGCCAGGGCGTAAGCGCTGCCGGCGGCCGCGCCGCGCGCTACTTTGCCACCGACATCTGCGACGGCATGGCCCAGGGCCACGACGGCATCAACTATTCCCTGGCCTCGCGCGACGCGATCTGCAACCTCATCGAGATCCACGAGCGCGCCACGACCTTTGACGCCGGCGTGTTCCTGGCCAGCTGCGACAAGGCCGTGCCCGCGCACCTGATGGCCATCGGCCGCACAAACCTGCCCACCGTCATGGTCACCGGCGGCGTCATGAGCGCGGGGCCCAACCTGCTCACCCTCGAGCAGATCGGCATGTATTCCGCCATGTGCGCCCGCGGCGAGATCACCGAGGAGGAGTTCACCTACTATAAGCACCACGCCTGCCCCTCCTGCGGGGCGTGCTCCTTCATGGGCACGGCCTCGACCATGCAGATCCTGGCCGAGGCCCTGGGGCTGATGCTGCCGGGCACGGCGCTGCTGCCCGCGCTGAACCCGGACCTCAAGGCCGCCGCCCGCCGCGCCGGGGAGCAGGCCCTCTTCCTCGCCGAGCACGACCTGCGCCCGCGCGACATGGTGACCCGGGAGAGCTTTGAGAACGCGATCATGGTCCACGCGGCCATCTCCGGCTCCACAAACGCGCTCATGCACGTGCCCGCCATCGCGCACGAGTTCGGCGTGGACCTGGACGCGGACACCTTCGACCGCATGCACCGCGGCGCGCACTACCTGCTGGACATCCGCCCGGCCGGCCGCTTCCCCGCGGAATACTTCTACTATGCCGGCGGCGTGCCCCGCGTCATGGAGGAGATCAAGTCCATGCTGCACCTGGACGCCAGGACCGTCACGGGCAAGACCCTGGGCGAGAACCTGGAGGACCTGCGCAAGAGCGACTACTACGAGAAGTGCGACGCCTACCTGGCCAAGACGGGGCGGGCGCGCACGGACATCATCCGCAGCTTCGGCGCGCCCATCGGCAAAAACGGCACCATCGCGGTGCTGCGCGGAAACCTCGCGCCCGAGGGCGCGGTCATCAAGCACAGCGCCGTGCCCAAGGAGATGCACCGCGCGCTGTTGCGCGCCCGGCCCTTTGACTGCGAGGAGGACGCCATCTCCGCCATCCTCACCCACAAGATCCGCCCGGGCGACGCGGTCTTCATCCGCTACGAGGGGCCCAAGGGCAGCGGCATGCCCGAGATGTTCTACACCACGGAGGCCATCTCCTCGGACCCGGAGCTTGCCGCCTCCATCGCGCTCATCACGGACGGCCGCTTCTCCGGCGCGTCCAAGGGCCCGGCCATCGGCCACGTCTCGCCCGAGGCCGCGCAGGGCGGGCCCATCGCCCTGGTGGAGGAGGGGGACCTCATCTCCATCGACGTCGAGGCGCGCAAGCTGGAAATCGTCGGAATCCACGGCGAGCCCTGCGCGCCGGAGGAGGTCGAGCGCGTCCTGGCCGAGCGCCGCGCCCGCTGGACCCCGCGTCCGGCTCGATACACCGAGGGCGCGCTCGGAGTGTTCACGCACCTGGCCGCCTCGCCCATGAAGGGCGGCATGATGCTCGTCCCCGGCGCGCAGGAGTAGCGCGCGGGGACGGTCTGTGCTATACTCTTAGGCGAAAAGGGGGTTTGTAAGAACATGGAACCGAGGAGAAAAGCGCGCCTGGACGGCGTTTTGCAGGAAGCGGTCGCCAGCGGCGAGATCGCCGGCTGCGTCGCCATGCTGAACCAGCATGGCCAGGAGATCTACTACGGCCAGGCCGGGTATGCCGACCGCGAGGCCGGCCGGCCCATGACCCGGGACACCATCTTCCGCATGTTCTCCATGAGCAAGCCGGTCACGGCCTGCGCGGCCATGATCCTGCTCGAGCGCGGGCAGATCGACCTGCTCGACCCGGTGCAGAAGTACCTGCCGGGCTTTGCGGACCAGGTGTACTGGGACGGCGCGCAGCTAAGGCGGGTGGAGATCCCGGCGACGATCAAGGACCTGCTGGGCATGACCAGCGGCGTGGTCTACGGCGGCGCGCAGGGCTATGCCGAGACGCGGATGCAGGCCCTGTGGTCCGAGGTGCAGGCCGGCCAGGCCCGCGGCGAGGAGACGGGCACCGTGGACTTCGCCAACCGCATGGGCCGGGTTCCCCTGGCCTTTGCGCCGGGCAGCCGCTGGCAGTACGGCGCCTCGGCCGACGTCCTGGGCGCGGTGGTGGAGGTCGTATCCGGCAAGCGCTTCGGCGACTTTTTGCGGGAGGAGATCTTCGCGCCCCTAAAGATGCAGGACACGGGCTTCTTCCTGCCCGAGGAAAAGCGCGGCCGCTTTGCCGCGGTCTACCGCCAGCAGGGCGCGGAGCTCGTGCGCTGGACGGGCGCGCACCTGTGCATCCTGCCCCTGTACGACCGGGAGCCCGCCTTCCAGTCCGGCGGCGCGGGGCTCGTGTCCACGCTGGACGACTACGCGCGCTTTGCGCAGATGCTCGCGCGCGGCGGCGAGTTGGACGGCGCGCGCATCCTTTCCCCGCGCACGGTGCGCTACATGCGGCAGAACCAGCTCACGCCCGCCCAGCGCGCGACCTGCACCTGGGAGTCGCTGCACGGCCACGGCTACGGCAACTTCATGCGCGTGCTCCTGGAGGAGGGACAGGCCCCGAGCCTGGGGAGCGCGGGCGAGTTCGGCTGGGACGGCTGGCTGGGCACCTACTTCTGCATCAGCCCGGAGGACGACCTGGTGCTCCTGCTCATGCTGCAGAAGACAGATACCGGCACCATCGACGTCACGCGGAAGTTCCGCTCCGCCGCCTTTGCGGCGCTGGATTGATGCGCGCGGGGGATGGCTGCGCCGGGTGCCGGCCGGCGGACTCCCTGCAGATGGGGCTGCTGCTGGCCGCCACGGGCGGATTCCTGGACGCCTATACCTACGTCGCGCGCGGCCGCGTCTTTGCCAATGCGCAGACCGGCAACTTGGTCCTGCTGGGACTGCGCGCCTTTGAGGCCGACCCCCAGGCGCTGCGCTACCTCGTACCGGTGTGCGCCTTTGTGCTGGGGATCGTGCTTTCGGAGTTCCTCAAGGCGCGCAAGCGGACGCTGCACCCCGTGAACTGGCGGCAGGCCGTGCTCGGCGTGGAGGCCCTCGTGCTCGTGGCCGCCGCCTTCCTGCCGGAGGCGTGGAACAACCTGGTCAACGCGGGCATCTCCTTTGCCTGCGCCATGCAGGTCAACACCTTCCGCGCCTTCGAGGGGAATCTCTACGCGACCACCATGTGCACGGGCAACCTGCGCAGCGGGACCGAGCGCCTCTGGCGCTACGCCCGCGGACGCGACCGGGAGGACCTGCGCGTGGGCCTGCAATACTTTGCCGTGATCGGCTGCTTCATGCTGGGCGCGGGCCTGGGCGGGCTGCTGACGCAGATCCTGCGCCTGCGCGCGGCGCTCGTCCCGGCGGGACTGCTGCTGGCCGCGGCCCTGGTGATGTGCCGAGAAGAGGAGGAAAGACCGTGAACCTGCTGCTGGTTTTGTTTGCCCTGGGAACGCTGATGGGCCTTGCCGCCATCGTCTGCGGAATCGTGATGCGCAAGACCGTGGGCGTGGGCGGCATGATCTCCATGCTCGTCGTGGGCGCGCTCATCGCGCTGGTGTGCGGAATCATGCTGCGCGCCGTCCTCTACGCAATCTAGGCGCGGAAAAAAGGGACGGCAAAGGGGAGAGGGGCTTGACGCCCCTCTCCCCTTTGCCGTCCGGCCCCTAGGGCAGGTCCTCTTCCGTGCGCTCCAGCCGGGTCTCCAGCAGCGCAGGGTCGCGCAGAAACTTGCGGAACAGGCGCATGGAACGGGCAAAGTACAGCCCGTCGCAGAAGCGGCCGTCCAGGGCGAAGTCCAGGTGGATCTCCCGGCGCGCGGCGGCGCTGCCGTCCGGGCGGGAAACGGTGTGCAGGGCCTCCTTGCCCATGGCCATAAAAATGCCGTTGGTGCCGAATTCGTAGAGGTGGTGGAAGATGGAGTCGATGCCCAAGGACTTCAGGTTCGTCAGAAACACCGTGGTGTGGAAGGGGCTGGCCTTGAGCACCGCCTCGGGCAGCAGGTTCCAGTGGTCCAGCCGCATCACAAAGCCGATCAGCGGGCGGATGAGCAGGTCCGGCAGGCGCATGAAGCCGTCGGCCAGGCTGTCTGTGGCGTTGCGCGCGGCGGCGGGGGCCGTCTCGCGCAGCACCGCCGCGTTGACGGCGCGGGCGATGGTCGGGAGATCCTCCGTGCCAGTGAATTCCAGCTTGATCGTGGTGCCGCCGTCCTCCACGCGCAGGGAGCGGTGAACCACAAAGCTCACCGAAATGCCGTGCCGGGCGTAAATGCGGCTATGCACGACAAAGCGGTTCAACTGCGGCCGCAAGGCGATGGTGCGCACCAGCGCTGCGATGAGGATGTGCATGACGCCGAGACGGCTTTGGGCGTCCGCGCCGTTGTGGGCGGCGATATAGGCCTCCAGCGGAGCGCAGTCCAGCGCCTCGCGGAAGAGGTTGACCGACCCTGTGCGCGTGCGCATGATGTAGGGCATGATCTTCTGCATGGCTGGAAGGGACCGAATGCGGCGTCCGTCGCTGCGGGAAAAAAACATGGGCAGGACTCCCTTTGTCATTCATTTTATGGAATAAATTGTATCACGCAAAAATAATTTCCGCAATAAAAAGTTTTCTTGACGAAAGATTTGGAAGGGCTTGGCAGAAGCTGATCCGCATTGCGGAACAAAGTTGCGTTTTGCGGAAAGCTATTGTATACTGTAAACGATTACGCAGAAAGATGCAGGGGGCAGTGCAATGAGAACCTTTTCCAATCCGGAAGAAAAGCGACAGTATTTGACGCAGGAGCCGATCCCGCGGCTCATCCTGACGATGGCGCTTCCCGCCATCGTTTCCATGCTGATCTCCTCGTTTTACAACATGGCGGACACGTATTTTGTGGGGCGGATCAGCACGGAGGCGACCGCGGCGGTCGGCGTCGTGTTCCCCCTGATGAGCATCATCCAGGCCCTGGGCTTTACGTTTGGCCACGGGTCAGGCAACTACATCTCCCGCGCGCTCGGGCATGGGGACGTCGAGCACGCGCGCAAGATGGCGACCACGGGCTTTGTCTCCGCCTTCATCGCGGGCGCGGTCTTCGGGGTGCTGGGGCTGCTCTTTCTGGACCCGCTGGTCCAGATCCTGGGCGCCACGCCGACCATCGCGCCCTATGCGCGGGACTACGCCCTCTACATCCTGATCGGCACGCCGTTCATGGCCTCCTCGCTCGTGCTGAACAACCAGCTCCGCTTCCAGGGCAGCGCGTTTTTCGGCATGATCGGCATGGGCGCGGGCGCGGTGATCAACATCGGCCTGGACCCCATCTTCATCTTCGTGCTGGACATGGGCGTGGGTGGCGCGGCGCTGGCCACGATTTTGAGCCAGATCGTCAGCTTTTTCCTGCTGCTGCGCGGCTGCACGCGGGGCGGCAACATCGCCATCCACCTGCGGGAGTTTGCGCCGAGCCTGTCGCGGTATAAGGAGATCCTGCGCGGCGGGCTGCCCTCGCTGTTCCGCCAGGGCCTGGGCTCGGTCGCCAGCATCTGCCTGAACTTTGCCGCCGGCCTCTACGGCGACGCGGCGATTGCGGGCATGTCCATCGTGACGCGCGTGCTGCAGTTCGCCAACTCCGCGGTCATCGGCTTTGGCCAGGGCTTCCAGCCGGTATGCGGCTTTAACTACGGCGCAAGGGAGTACAAGCGCGTGCGCCAGGCCTTTTGGTTCACGGTGATCGTGGGCTTCTGCGTGCTGGTGGTGTGCTCGGCCGTGGGCATCGCCTTTGCGCCGGAGATCATCGCCATCTTCCGGCGGGAGGACCCGCAGGTCATCGAGATCGGCGCGCTGTCGCTCCGGCTGCAGTGCATCGCGTATCCCTTCACGGCCTTTGTCGTGGTCTCGAACATGATGCTGCAGACCATCGGCAAGCCGCTGAAGGCCTCCGTCACCGCCGCGGCGCGCAGCGGTATCTTCTTCATCCCGGCGATCCTGATCCTGCCGCAGGTCCTGGGCCTGCTCGGCGTGCAGATGAGCCAGGCCGTGGCCGACGTCTGCTCGCTGATCCTGACTATCCCGCTGACCTTCTCCGTCCTTGCGGAGATGAAGCGGCAGGAGAAGGTGGAAGAGCCCCTTTTTGGGGACCACTGAGAGACGCGCGCTTGCAAATTCCGCGCCGGCGCGCTATCATGAAGGGAAAAGAGGCCCGGAGAGGAGGAGACGCGGCGTGAAGTCCGAGGCGCTGTTTCCCAACCACAAAAACATGGACCTGCCCTTTGTCATCCACGCCGTGGGCGCCGCGCAGAAGCAGGCGCGGCGCAAGCGCGACGAAGGCGCGGTCAACACGCAGGTCATCTACGGCGCGCAGGGCGAAGGCCGCCTGACGGTGGACGGCCATACCTACGACATCCACCCGGGCACCTGCTTCTACCTGCCCAAGGGCGTTCCGCACGACTACTGGCCCCTCACCCCGGACTGGCAGACGAACTGGCTCTGCTTTGACGGCATCTGCCTTGCGGAGACGCTCCGCAGCCTGGACCTGCAGAGGGCCTGCGTGGTGGACCTTCCCGACCCCACGCGCTTTGACGCGCTGTTTAAGAACATCTTCACCGAGCTGCACGCCGACCCGTTCTTCGGCCAGCTGCGCGCCAGCTCCTATGTGTACCGCATCCTGGTGGAGTTCTACATGACCCGAAAGGAGCAGACGAGCCAGCAGAACCAGCGCGCGCACAAGCTCAAGCCCGTGCTGGACTACATCGAGGCGCACATCGCCGACGTCCTCACGCTGGAGGAGCTTGCGGGCCTGATGAACCTGACGCCGCAGCACTTCTGCCGCGTGTTCAAGGACTGCATCGGGGAGCGGCCCTTCCAGTACATCCTCAAGCGCCGCATCCAGATCTCCAAGCGCCTGCTGGTCAAGTCGGAATACCGCGTTTCCGAGATCGGCCAGCGCGTCGGCATCGAGAACAGCAGCTACTTCTGCTACAACTTCAAGCGCCTGGAGGGCATGACGCCCACAGAGTTCCGCGCCATGTACGCGGACGGATAAAAAGACGAGCGCCCCGCGCGGGGGAGAACCGCGCGGGGCGCTCGTTCTGCGCTGGGCGATCAGCGCAGGGTCTGCGTGTCGTAGACCTCCTTGGTCATGGCGTCATAGGCCTGGATCGTCAGGGCGTCCGGCAGCGATTCGCTCGCGGCGAGCGCGCCCTCCTGGGTGAAGCGGCCGCCCTCCGGGGCGCTCTCCTGGGAGCCGATGGCGGGCGCAAGGGGGATCTCCTCGCCGTCCGCGTCCAGGAAGCGGAAGAACAGCCCCTCCTGCGCAGCGGCAAAGGCCGTTTCGTCCGTCACGGCGCACTCCAGGGTGTAGTAGATTCCCATGGGCGAGGCGGTGAGCGTCGCCCGCTCCACCGTCACGCCGCAGCCGGCGAACGCGGCCGGCGTGGAGAAGGTGCGGGAGTCCTGGCCCGCGTCCGTGCGCTCCAGGGAGAAGGTGAGGTCGGTCTGCGTGCCGTGTTCCACGTCGTAGTTGCCGTCGGCCAGGACCGGGTAGGTGATGCAGACGAGGTCCACGGGCAGGGTCGCCGCGCCGTCCGCGACGGAGCCGCTGGCGATGAAGACGAGCGTGCCGTCGCCCTCCAGCCGGTATTCCAGGGACTGCACGACGCCCTCGCCGCCCGTGGCCGCGCCGGTGTCGACGATCTGCACGCTGCGGATCTCGGTCTTGCCGTTGGCGGCGGCGTATTCGGCGATGCTCTCCTCGCCGGAAATGCCGAGGTCGGAGACGGGGTCCGTCAGCAGGCAGTCCGGGCCGATGAGCAGCACTTCCTCGCTGGCAGGCCGGGCCTCGACGACCATGTGCACGGCGCCGCCGTCATAGACCGCCTCGCGCAGGGAGAAGGCGGTCTCCGCGGCCGGGGCGCCGGCCTGCGGAACCGCGGTCTGCGGAATCTCCGTCTGCACGAGGGCCGAGGCCTCGGGCAGCGCCGCGGGGCTGCCGTCCGCGCCGCGCAGGAAGTCGAAAACGCCGTACCGCAGGCTCGCGGCCGCGACGCCGATGGTGGAAAGCAGAAGCACGGCGACGGCAATGAGCACGCCGACGCGCAGATGGGTGCGTTTCATGGGCAATCTCTCCTTTTGTGCGTCCTCTTGGGCCAGGGCGTCCAGCGTGCGGCGGACGCACGCCTGGAACCGCTCGTCCGGCTCGGGGAAGGCATGGCGAAGTTCATCCGGGATCACGGGACACACCTCCTATGGGTGGGGTCAGCAGGGCCTTGAGCGCCTCGCGCCCCCGGCGCAGGCGGGTCTTGACGGTGCCCTGCGGGATGCGCAGCACCGCGGCGACGTCCGCCACGGAATATCCCTCCATGTAGTGCAGAACCAGGGGCATGCGCAGCTTTTCCTCGAGCTCCAGCAGCGCCTCGCCCACGCGCGTGGTCCCCATGGGCTGGGGCGCGGCTGCGCGCTCGGGGAGCGTGGCGCAGGGCTGCAGGCGCGCGGCGCGGCGCTGGATGTTGTGGCATTCGTTGAGCAGCACGCGGATGACCCAGGTTTGCAGGTAGCGCGCGTCCCGAAGCTGGCCGCGCTTCTGCCAGCACTTGCGCAGGGCCTCCTGCACGGCGTCCTCGCGGTCGCAGGCCTGCGAAAGCTGCGCGTAGCAGACGCGGTACAGCGTCTGGGTCATGGCCGTGACGCGCTCTGCGAATTCCTCGTCCGACATGGACCGCAACTCCTTTCGTGGTTTTTGGACCGGTCAACTGTTAGACACACAACGCCCCCGCGCAGGTTTTTGGGCGCAAAAAAAGGCGGCGTTTTTTTTCGCCGCCTAAAGATTCAGCCCACGGCCAGCAGCAGGAGGGAGAGCGCGATCAGCGGCACGAGCAGCGCCAGGTTCAGCAGCGTGAAGAACCCGAGGTACCGCCCGGGGCGCGCGCCCTCGGTCCGCGCGTAGAACTTATAGGAGATCAGCGACGCGAGCGACGCCACGAGCGTGCCGAGGCCCCCCACGTCCGTGCCCAGGATCATCGCGCGCGCGTCGTCCGTAAAGGGCGCCAGCAGCAGCGCCGCCGGCACGTTGCTGATGACCTGGCTCGTCAGCAGCGAGGCGAAGAACGCGCTCCTTTCCATCAGCCCCGTCAGCAGATCCCGCACCGCCGGAATCCGGCTCAGGTTCCCGGAAAACAGGAAGAAGCACAGGAACGTGCCCAGCAGCGCGTAGTCCACCTTGCGCAGGACCGGCCGGTCAAACAGCAGCAGCGCAAGCAGCACCGCGCCAAGGAGAATCCGGTAGTCCAGCACCGAAAACACCGTCAGCAGGCAGAGCGCGAACAGCGCGCCGTGCAGCAGGAGCCGGCGGCGGTCCGGCGCGGCCGGCTCCGCGGGCGCCGCGCGCAGCGGCCCGCGCAGGCGCAGCGCAAATACCGCCGCCACGATCAGCAGCAGCGACGCCAGCGTCAGCGGCACCGTCACGGCGAAGAACTCCCCCGCGCCCATCTCGTAGGCGGAAAAGAGGTAGAGGTTCTGCGGGTTGCCCACGGGCGTCAGCGCGCTGCCCAGGTTCGCCGCGGCCGTCTCCAGCGCGATGACCGGGATGAGCAGGCGCGAAAGCCCGGCCTGCGTCAAAACGAGGATCGTCAGCGGCACAAACGCCACCAGCGACACGTCGTTCGTCATCAGCATCGAGGAGAAGAAGCACAGCAGCGTCATCAGCAGCGCCAGCATCCGCTGCGTGCGCGCCCGGCGCAGCAGCGCGTCGGAGAGCAGGCGCATCAGCCCCGCCTCCCCCAGGCCCGCCACCGACGCCATCAGGCAGAACAGCAGGCTCAGCACCCGATAGTCCGGAAAGGTGAGCGTCTCCCGCGAGGGCGGAAGGAAGAAAAAGGAGAGCAGCGCGCACAGCGCGGACGCGCAGAGAACCGGCTCCTGCCGGAGACAAGATTTTAGCGCTTTCACACCCGACAACCTCCGAAGCAAAATTTGCGGAACGAACCGAAATTCGAACGAGCATTCGCCTTAATAAAAGTTTAACGAAAAGAAAACCTTAATATCACACATGAGAGCGGCTTGTCAAGGGAGTTTTCAAATTTTTAACAAAACTCCTCGGAAATTGGGTACAAAAAAGCTCCCAGCCGAATTGACGGTGGAAGGCTGAAGTGATACAATTATAATCTGCATAATGCGGAAAAGGGCGTCTTCACACCCTTCCGATCCGATGTCATGCAATATTGTACAACGTTTTCTTCCAAATTGCAATGCCTTTTTTCGGCCTTGTCGAAAGATCAGGAAAACGCGCCGGCAAACCCCTTTACAGGCTACCCGGGGCGGGCGCCGCAAGCCCGCGAACGGAAATCTACAGGAGAGGTGAGTGCTTACATGGTCCATGCGGTTCAGATGGGAAAGCGCACGAGGATGAGTTTTTCCAAGATCGAAGAAGTCCTGGAAATGCCCAACCTGATCGAGGTGCAGAAGAACTCCTACGAACGCTTTCTGAAGGAAGATCTCCGCGCGGTGCTCCGGGACATTTCTCCCATTACCGACTTTTCGGAAAACCTGGTGCTGGAGTTTACGGACTACTCCCTCGATGAAACGCCCAAGTACACGGAGGAGCGCTGCAAGGAGCGGGACTATACCTACGCCACGGCCCTGCGCGTGAACGTGCGCCTGATGAACAAGGAGACGGGCGAGATCAAGGAGCAGGAGGTCTTCATGGGCGACTTCCCGCTGATGACCGCCTCGGGCACCTTCATCATCAACGGCGCCGAGCGCGTCATCGTCTCCCAGCTCGTCCGCTCGCCCGGCGTCTACTACGCCAAGACCATCGACAAGACCGGCAAGGCCCTCTACGCCACGACCGTCATCCCCGGCCGCGGCGCCTGGCTCGAGTACGAGACGGACTCCAACGACGTGATGTGGGTGCGCATCGACCGCACGCGCAAGCTTCCCATGACCGTGCTCCTGCGCGCGCTGGGCTACGGCACGGACAACGAGATCCTCGAGCTTCTGGGCAGCGAGGAGCACCTGCTGGCCACCATCGAGCGCGACACCGCAAAGAGCGTGGACACCGGTTTGCTCGAGGTCTACAAGAAGCTGCGCCCCGGCGAGCCGCCGACGGTGGAGACGGCCAATTCCCTGGTCAACGGCCTGTTCTTCGACCCCAAGAGATACGACCTGGCCAAGGTCGGCCGCTATAAGTTCAACAAGAAGCTGGCGCTGGCCGCGCGCATCGCGGGCGGCATCGCGTCCGAGGACGTGGTCAACCCCGAGACGGGCGAGATCCTCGTCTCCGCCGGGGCCACCATCTCCCGCGAGATGGCCGAGACCATCCAGAACGCCGGCGTCAACAGCGTGACCCTGCACGTGGAAAACGAGAGGGGCGCCTTTGACATCAAGGTGCTGGGCAACAACTTCGCCGACGCCGCGGCCTTCCTCTCCTTCAACCCGGAGGAGGTCGGCATCACCGAGAAGGTCCACGTCCCGACGCTGCGCGCCCTGATGGCGGAAAACGAGGACGAGGAGAGCCTCAAGGCCGCCATCCGCCAGAACATCGACAACCTGATCCCCAAGCACATCTACGTCGACGACGTCGTGGCCTCCATGAGCTACGTCATCGGCCTCAACTACGGCATCGGCACCATCGACGACATCGACCACCTGGGCAACCGCCGCCTGCGCTCGGTGGGCGAGCTTCTGCAGAACCAGATCCGCATCGGCCTTTCCCGCCTGGAGCGCACGGTCAAGGAGCGCATGGCGATCACGGATCTGGACGTGGTGACCCCGCAGGCCCTCATCAACATCCGCCCGGTCTCCGCGGCGATCAAGGAGTTCTTCGGCTCCTCGCAGCTCTCCCAGTTCCTGGACCAGCCCAACCCCCTGGCGGAGCTGACCAACAAGCGCCGCACCTCGGCCCTGGGCCCGGGCGGCCTCAACCGCGACCGCGCCTCCATGGACGTGCGCGACGTTCACCACTCGCACTACTCGCGCCTGTGCCCCATCGAGACGCCGGAAGGCCCGAACATCGGCCTGATCGGCGCGCTGGCGACCTACGCCCGCGTCAACCGCTACGGCTTCATCGAGGCGCCCTACCGCCGCGTGGACCAGGCCGCCAAGCGCGTCACGGACGAGGTCCGCTACATGACCGCGGACGAAGAGGAAAACTACATCATCACCCAGGCCAACGAGCCCCTGGACGAGAACCACTGGTTCGTCCACGAGCGCGTCACCGCGCGCAGCCGCGAGGACACGGTCGAGATCGACCGCAACCAGATCGACTACATGGACGTCAGCCCCCAGCAGCTCGTCTCCGTTGCGTCGGCCATGATCCCCTTCCTGGAGAACGACGACGCCAACCGCGCCCTGATGGGCGCCAACATGCAGCGCCAGGCCGTGCCGCTTCTGACCACGGACGCGCCGGTGGTCGCCACGGGCATTGAGTACCGCGCGGCCTGCGACTCCGGCGTGTGCATCCTGGCCAAGCGCGACGGCACGGTGGAAAAGGTCGCCGCGGACCAGATCATCATCCGGGGCGACGACGGCGTGCGCGACACGCACAAGCTCATCAAGTTCACCCGGTCCAACCAGTCCACCTGCATCAACCAGCGGCCCATCGTCTCCGCCGGCGAGCGCGTGACAAAGGGCCAGGTCATCGCCGACGGCCAGTCGACCGATCAGGGCGAGATCGCCCTGGGCAAGAACGTGCTGATGGCCTTTATGACCTGGGAAGGCTATAACTACGAGGACGCCATCCTGATCTCCGAAAAGATGGTCAAGGACGACATCCTGACCTCCATCCACATGGAGGAATACGAGACCGAGGCCCGCGATACGAAGCTCGGGCCGGAGGAAATCACCGCCGACATCCCCAACGTCGGCGAGGACGCCCTGCGCGACCTGGACGACCGCGGCATCATCCGCATCGGCGCCGAGGTCCGCGCCGGCGACATCCTGGTGGGCAAGGTCACGCCCAAGGGCGAGACGGAGCTGACCGCCGAGGAGCGCCTGCTGCGCGCGATCTTCGGCGAAAAGGCGCGCGAGGTGCGCGACACCTCCCTGCGCGTGCCGCACGGCGAGTACGGCACCATCGTCGACGTCAAGGTCTTCACCCGCGAAAATAAGGACGAGCTCAACGCCGGCGTCAACATGCTGGTGCGCGTCTACATCGCCCAGAAGAGAAAGATCTCCGTGGGCGACAAGATGGCCGGCCGCCACGGCAACAAGGGCGTCATCTCCCGCATCCTGCCGGAGGAGGACATGCCCTTCCTGCCCGACGGCACGCCGCTGCAGATCGTGCTCAACCCGCTGGGCGTTCCCTCGCGAATGAACATCGGCCAGGTGCTCGAGACGCACCTGGGCTATGCGGCCATGGCCCTGGGCTGGCGCGTCGCCACCCCGGTCTTCGACGGCGCAAACGAGGAGGACATCGCCAACTGCCTGGAGATGGCGGGCCTGCCCCGCGACGGCAAGACCCAGGTCTACGACGGCCGCACCGGCGAGCCGTTTGAGAACCGCGTCACCGTCGGCTACATGTACATGCTCAAGCTCCACCACCTGGTCGACGACAAGATCCACGCCCGCTCCACCGGCCCCTACTCCCTGGTCACCCAGCAGCCCCTGGGCGGCAAGGCCCAGTTCGGCGGCCAGCGCTTCGGCGAG
>CAJFMX010000018.1 GCA_904393115.1 uncultured Clostridia bacterium | reverse complement strand
GGGCGCATACCGCCTTTTCTTGTTATCCAGCCCTCCGGCTGTATCGGTTGAGCAAAAGTCAGCGTGGGATTGATGTGGTATCTTTATCTAAGTGAACCCTCCCGCTCCCACTTGCTGACGGCCTGGCGGGTGACGCCCAGGCGCTCGGCGAGCTCCTCCTGGGAGAGGCCCGCGGCGCGCCGCAGGCGTTGGACATTCTGGCCAAAGGGCATGTGCCCACCTCCTTTTTTCGGCCCTAAGTGTACCATGCGCAGGGGAGATTGTCCAGAATCCTGCGGTTGCGCAGGGGGAAACTTTCGGTTGCGGGGCAAAAAAATCCCGCCGGAGCCCATTTTCGGGGATTCCGGCGGGCGGCGCGCGGCCTTAGGCCAGCAGCGCGCGGAGCTGCGCGAGCATGTCCGCGCAGGCGTCCTTGGAGACGGTGACGGAGACGCTGTCGTTCTTGCGCAGGGCGTAGTTGTTGATGCTGGAGTCGAGGTAGGTCACGGTGTAGGGCTCCTCCTCGCCGGAGAACACGTAGGTGAGCGTCAGGACCGCGGGCGCCTCGGCCACCTCTTCGGCCGAGGTGAAGCCGTTGACCGGTACGACGTTGATCGCCTGGAACGCCGCCTTGAAGGCCTCGGCGTCCACGCTCTGGCCGTCGCGCAGGACCACGTCCTCCTCGCCCGAGCGGTCGATGACAAAGGTCGCCTGCGCGCCGTCCAGGTCCACCGTGAGCTGCTCCACGCCGGAGATGGCCACGATGTTGGCGAACTCGTTGACGAGGTTCTGCAGTGTCGCCGCGTCCAGGAAGGCGACGTCGCTGCTGCTGACGGTATAGACGTCGTCCGAGCCGTCAAAGCAGGCGTAGTAGCTGCCCAGGCCCGCGTCCGCGCCCAGGTCCATCTGGAGCGTCGTCCCGTCCTCGTAGGTGAGCAGCAGCGTGCGCCAGGGCGCGTCCAGGCCGTACTGCGCCTTGTCCGGCGTGCTGCGGACAAAGGACTCCAGCTGGATGCCGGACAGGCCGCTCACCAGGCTCTCGGCCAGCGCGGTGTCCGTGTTGGCCAGCTCCGGCTCCACGATCTGCCACTGGGTGAAGGCGGAGCCGCCCGTGCGCGCGTGGTGCTCCATGGCAAAGACCTCCCCGCCGGTCTCCACGCGGAAGGCGGCGAGCCCGTCCGCGGCGACGGCAAAGCCGGAAAGATCGCGGTAGGCCGCGACGCCCTCGGAGAACATCTCCACGATCAGGGGGCGCATGAGGTAGACCGTGTCCCCGCCGTCCACGCGCACGTAGTAGTGCTGGGAGGCGGGCGCCACGTCGCCGATCTCGAGCAGGAGCGTCGTGCCGTCCGTATAGGTGATGTTGACGGTGGAGACCGGCTCGTCCAGGCCGTAGGCGGCAAAGTCCGTCACGCCCTCGGCGGCCACGCCCTCGGCCAGCAGCGTCGCCGCGTTGGAGAAGGCCGCCTCGCAGGCGGACTGCGAGGTCACCGCCGCGCTCAGCTCGCGCACGGAATAGACCCCGTCGCGCCGGGTGATGGTCACCGCGGTGCGGCCCTGGATCTCGATGCGCTGCACCTTGTCCGCGGTGGTATCCGTCAGGTGCACGGTGTGGTCGGTGTTGAGTTCCACGTATTCGCCGATGGCCTGCGCCAGCTTCGTCACGCCGATGACCAGCGCGGCCAGCACCACGATGCCGCCCAGCGCCAGCAGCAGCAGGCGGCCCTTGCGCGGGTCGCGGTGCCGCATGGGCTTTTTCAGGTCCTCGCCGGAGGGCAGGATGATCGGGTCCTTCATTTCTTCGTTCATAGATCCTCCACATTCCAGATGAATACAGAAAATGTACCATGTACAGAGTACATGATACATTTTCGCAGGCAGATGTCAAGCCTTATCCCTTGACCGCGCCCAGCGTCAGGCCCTTCACGAAGTACTTCTGCAGGAAGGGATAGACGCAGGCGATCGGGACGACGGAGATGACCGTCATCGCCGCGCGGATGGTCTGGGTGGTGACGCGGCCGCTGCCCTCGGAGGCGGTGCTGGCCATGGCGTCCGCCGTGACCGAGTCGCCGGTCATGGAGTTGGCCGTGTCCAGGATGCGCTTGAGCTCGTACTGCAGGGTGATCAGGTCCTTTTCGCCGGAACAGTAGAGCATGGTGTCAAACCACTGGTTCCACTGGCTGACGCTGACGAACAGGCCGATGGTCGCGATGACCGGCATGGACAGCGGGAACACGATGCCGAACAGGATCCGGTATTCGCTCGCGCCGTCGATCTTGGCCGACTCGATCAGCTCATAGGGCAGGCCCTGGATGAAGGAGCGCATGACCAGGACGTTGAAGGCGGAGATGCAGCCCGGCAGGATGTAGACCAGGAAGTTGTTCATCAGGCCGTAGGCGCGGTAGGTCAGGAACGTCGGGATCAGGCCGCCGCTGACGTACATGGTGAAGAGCACCAGCTTCGTCACGGCCGAGCGCAGAACGAAGTCGCGGCGGCTCATGACGTACGCCAGCATCATCGACAGCGGGATGCTCAGCGCCGTGCCGATCACCGCGCGCAGGGCGGAGATCAGTGCGGAGTGCGGAATCGTCGAGCTCTGCAGGAGGATGGTCTCATAGCTGCGCAGGGAGAACACGCGCGGCCAGAGGTAGATGCCGCCGTAGACCGCGTCCGTCGAGTCGTTGAAGGAGATGGCCACGGTGTTCAGGAACGGGTAGAGCGTGATCACGCAGACCATCAGGAGCAGGATCGTATTGACGATGTCGAAGATCAGGCTGGACGTATTGCCGGAGATGTGCCCGACCTTCATCTTTTGCTTTTGCATCGGCTGTGCAGTCATTTTCTGCCACCCCTTTCCTTACATGATGCCCTCGCCGTCCAGGCGCTTCGCCAGCAGGTTGCAGCCGACGATCAGCACGACGGAGACAAGGGAGTTGAAGATGGACATCGCCGAGCCCTGCGCCCACATGCCGTACTTCATATAGAAGTCGTAGATGTAGACCTCCAGGGTGGAAGCGGTCTCCGTGGTGGAGGCAGATTTCAGCAGGTAGACCTGCTCGAACCCGACCGACAGCAGGCGGCCGATGGACAGCACCAGCAGGATCTTGATCGTGGGCGTGATGGAAGGCAGGGTGATGTTCCAGATCTTGGAGAAGCGGCCCGCGCCGTCGATGTCCGCAGACTCGTAGAGCGAGGGGTCGATGGAGGTCATGGCCGCCAGGTACACGATGGCGTTATAGCCCGCGCTCTTCCAGACGTCCGCCAGGGCCACCATCAGCCAGAACAGGTTCGGCATGCCCATGAAGGAGACGGGGTGATCGATGATGCCAAGGGCCAGCAGCACCTCGTTGACGATACCGCTGTCCGGCGAGAAGGTGACGAAGATCAGGTTCGCCGCGACAACCCAGGAGACGAAGTGCGGCAGGTAGGAGATCGTCTGCACCGTGCGCTTGAACCAGCTCACGCGCACCTCGTTGATCATCACCGCCAGCATCAGCGAGAACACGTAGGAGAAGATGATCTTCAGCACGCCCATGCCGAGGGAGTTCTTGAGGCCGCGCCAGAAGTACTCGTCCTGGAACAGCGCCTGGAAGTATTCCAGGCCGCGGAACTCGTTGGCAAAGACGTTGAAGCCCGTGGTCGGCTTGTAGTTAAAGAAGGCGACGAGCCAGCCCCACAGGGGCACGTAGTTGAAGAGGATGACGAAGATCACCGGCAGGGACAGGATGACCAGCTGCTTTTGCCGCCAAACCTGCCGCCAGAAGCCAAGCTGCTTTTTCGGCTTTACAACCGCACTGCTCTGTGCGCTCACAGGAAATCCCCCTTTTCTATAGGTTTCGGTAGAATGGATCATAGTTTGAATTGAACTGAAGCCCATGGGGAGGAATCCGGCGCCTGTGCGGTATCTCGCCCAATCCTCAGGCGGAGAAGGCCGTGCGGGAGCGCGCCTTCCGCGCTCCCGCGGGCTTTCTTCAGAAATTCAAACCGTTAGTTCTGGTAGTTGGGCGCGCTCTCCTGCGCCATCTGGGTGACCAGCTGCTCGTACTCGGCAAGGGGCAGGTCGGCCAGCTTGCCGACGAACTCGTCCCAAATCGCGTCGAAGTCTTCCGGCGCGCACTGGGCCAGCTTGGGCACGTACTCCAGGGTGATGGTGAGCGCGGTCTCGCCGGCGATCTTTCTCGGGTCGCTGGTGTCGATGCGCTGGCGGATGGAGTAGCCCGGCTCATAGGTCGCGTCGTAGGACGGGTTGAACCAGTCGCAGAAGGTCTGCGCGTCGTAGTGGGAGAGGAACTCCAGCTCGTAGTCCTCGTAGGCCTGCTGCGCGTACTCCGGCGTGTTGGAGGGGGAGGCGATGGTGCCGCTCGTGGGGAAGGCCTCCAGGCCCGGCCAGAAGTAGAACCAGCCCATCTGCTCGATGCCCTGCTCCTGCTTGTAGTACACGTCGTTGTACTGCGCCCACTGCTCCTCGGTCTTCACCAGGCTGCCGTCCTCGCCGTAGGACCAGTCGGTGCCCTCGATGCCCCAGCGCAGCACGGTCTGGCACTCTTCGCTGGCCAGGTCGTCCAGGAACTGGAACGCGCGGTCCGGATCCTCGCAGGTGACGGAGATGCCGATGCCAAAGCCCGGCTGGAAGGTGCGCGCGCCGCGGTAGCGCTCGGTCTCCACGCCCTCAAACGTCACCGGGAAGGCGACCAGCATGCGGGAGGGATCGTTGGCCTCCAGCGCGTCCAGGCCCACGGAGATCATCGAGCGCTGGTCGTACATGCCCGCGACGCGGCCGGAGCCGATCTTGGACTGCAGCTGCTCGTCGGTCTGCATGAACATCTCCGGGTCCGCAATGCCCAGGTTCCACATCTTGTTGAGCATGCGGCAGAACTCCTTCTGGAAGTCCTGGGTCATGACGACCTTGGCCTCCAGGGTGTCCTGGTCGATGACGGTCAGGCCGTCGTTCGGGTAGCCGGCCAGGAAGCGGGAGCCGCCGTACTGCACGGCGGAGGCGCGCCAGGCCTCCGTGGGCTCGGTGATGCCGATGGTGGACTGGCCCTTGTAGGTCGGGTTCGCCTCGACATAGTCGATGATGAGCTGCTGCCACTGCTCAAACGTGGTCACCTGCGGGTAGCCGGCCTGCGCGAGCAGGTCCATGTTCAGGTAGTAGCCCGCGGTGGGGTAGACGGCGTTCTCGGAGGCGTGGTTGCCGAACCAGTAGATGTTGCCGTCCTCCTGCGTCATGAGCTTGATCTGCGACTCCGTGTAGCAGTTCTTGATGTTGGTGGAGTTGGCGATGTAGTCGTTGAGCGGAACAAACGCGCCCGCCGCCTTGAGGTCGCCGGAGGCGTCGCTCGTGGTGAGCAGGTCCGGATACTCGCCCGCCGCGATCAGCAGCGAGGCCTTCTGGCGGACGTCGGAGCCGACCAGGAACTCGATCTCCAGCTCGACGTTCGTCTTTTCCTGCAGGTACTGGCCCACGGGCGTGTCAATCCACGGGTCCACGGTGGAGGTCGCCGCCGCCATCTGCAGCAGCGAGAAGGTCGCGGGCGTTCTCTCGTCTCCGGTTGCGGCGGCGCTGCCGTCGCCAGCGGAGGCGGGATCGTTCGCATCGGTAGGCGTGCCGGACGAGCATCCGGCCAGCATGGCCACCGCCATCGCCAGCGCGATGAGCAGCGCAATGCTCTTCTTTGCGGTCATTTCGATTCCCCCTTGTGTGATTTGTGCTTCCGGTGAAATGTTAATGTTCTGTGATGATTTCACCAGCTCCCAGTTTACACAAGGGTTCACGAAAAATCAATATGTTCTCCGGTGTTTTTCTACAGGTTTCCGCATGTTGAAACACAAGGGGTGAATTTTCCAGGTTTTCCCCCGAAAAGTGCGGGGAACCTTCGCGGTTTTCCAGGGGCTGATACGTTTTATTGTCAGTTTATGCTGCATTCACATTTCATATTTTGTTAACCGATCCATCACTCCTTTTATATTCTATATTTTTCGGTAAAATTTTTATTATTGAGTTATATCTTCTTTGCCCTTTTTCGCGTTCCCGATCTTTAGAAGAGGGCCTGTGGGAGCGCTTGCGCGCCCGCCACAGGCCCATGCCGCTCTTGCAGCGCTTAGTTCTGGTAGTTCGCGGCGCCCTCCTGGATCATCTGCGTGGCGAGCTCTTCGTACTCGTCCAGGGGCAGCTCATCCAGCTTGCTGACGAACTCGGCCCAGACGGTCTCAAAGTCCTCGGGCGCGCACTGGGTCAGCTGCGGGATGTACTCCAGGGTGATGGTGAGCGCGGTCTCGCCGGCGATCTTTCTCGGGTCGCTGGTGTCGATGCGCTGACGGATGGACCAGCCGGGTTCGTACTCCGCGTCATAGGACGGATCGAACCAGTCGCAGAAGGTCTGCGCGTCATAGTGGGAGAGGAACTCCAGCTCGTAGTCCTCGTAGGCCTGCTGCGCGTATTCCGGCGTGTTGGAGGGAGAGGCGATGGTGCCGCTCGTGGGGAAGGGCTCCAGGCCCGGCCAGAAGTTGAACCAGCCCATCTGCTCGATACCGGAAGTCTGCTTGTAGTTGATGTCGTTGTACTGCGCCCACTGCTCCTCGGTCTTCGTCAGGCTGCCGTCCTCGCCGTAGGACCAGTCGGTGCCCTCGATGCCCCAGCGCAGAACAGTCTGGCACTCTTCGCTGGCCAGGTCGTCCAGGAACTGGAACGCGCGGTCCGGATCTTCACAGGAGACGGTGATGGCCAGGCCGGAGCCGCCGGCGAAGGACCGCGGACCGCGGTAGCGCTCGCGCTCCACGCCCTCAAAGGTCACGGGGAAGGCCACCAGCATGCGGGAAGGATCGTTGGCTTCCAGAGCGTCCAGGCCGACCTGGATCATGGAGCGCTGGTCGTAGGTGCCGGTGATGCGGCCGGAGCCGATCTTGGCCTGCAGCTGCTCATCGGTCTGCATGAACATCTCGGGGTCGGCAACGCCCAGGTTCCACATGCGGTTGAGCATGAGGCAGAACTCCTTCTGGAAGTCCTGGGTCATGATGACCTTGGCCTCGAGCGTCTCGGGATCGACGACCGTCAGGCCGTCGTTCTGGTAACCGGCCAGGAAGCGGGAGCCGCCGTACTGCACGGCAGAAGCGCGCCAGGCTTCGGTGGGCTCGGTGATGCCGATGACGGAGGTGCCGTTATAGGTGGGGTTGGCCTCGACGTACTCGATGATCAGGTCCTGCCACTGCTCAAAGGTGGTGACCTCGGGGTAACCGGCCTTTTCCAGCAGGTCCATGCTCAGGTAGTAGCCGGCGCTGGGGTAGACGGAGTTCTCGGAGGCGTGAGAGCCGAACCAGTAGATGTTGCCGTCTTCCTGCGTCATCAGCTTGAGCTGGGACTCGGTGAAGCAGTTCTTGATGTTGGTAGAATTCTCGATGTAGTCGTTGAGCGGGATGAAGGCGCCGGCCGCGAAGTAGTCGCCGGAGGCGTCGCCCGTGGTCATGATGTCCGGATACTCGCCCCCGGCGATCAGAAGGGAGGCCTTCTGGCGGACGTCAGAGCCGACCAGGTACTCGATCTCCAGCTCGACGTTGGTCTTCTCCTGCAGCCACTGGCCCACAGGGGTGTCCAGCCAGGGGTCGACCGTCGTGGTGGCGGAAGAGGAGTAGAAGAAGTGGAAGGTCGCGGGGGTGCGCTCGGCCACTTCCTCCGCAGGCTGCTCTTCGCCGCCATCGGTGGGCGCAGCGTCGCCCGACGTGGCTTCCGGAGAGGTGGCCGGCGTCTCGGTCGTCGTCGAACAACCGGCGAGCATGGCCACAACCATCATCAGCGTCAAGATGATGGCGATGCTCTTCTTCAGGGACATGGCAATTCCTCCTTTTGTTTTCTTGCGCATGCGCGCGGAAATATGAACCGCTTATGTCCATATTCTCTTAAGATGGAGTTTACAAAAATTTTTCTAAAAAATCAAGTCCTTTTTCGATGTTCTTCCATAAGTTTTCACGATGTGAAACGAAGCTGGGAAGAACGCTGGAGAAAAGGCATTTCTTTTCGATTATGATCTCATAAGTGTTTGGAAAATTCAGTAAAAAATAATTGATTTTATTTACATAACTTTTACGAATATTTTGCGCGCCTTCACACACCGCACAAAAAAGTCGCTATCCCATCGTCCGGAGCGCCTGCAATCCACCGCGTGAAGCGGGAGTGTACAACGGCACTTTGCCGTGTTATACTATTTCCCGTTGGCCGCCGCGCACGCGCGGCAGAACGGAGGGGACGATGTGCAGAGCTTTTTTGCGGCGGAGCTCGCCTATCTTTCGGCATTTTGCCGGGCGGAGCCGGTGGAGGGCGGGGTTCGCCTGCGGGACGACGGCATCCCGGACCTGTATGCGCACAACCTGACCTATTTTGCGGGCGCGCCCTCGGCGCCGCAGCTGCTGCGCGCCTGCGCGCAGGAGATGCGCTTTCGCCGGGCGGAGGGGATGCCCTTTCTGAACCTGACGGTGGAGGGGCGCGCGCCCAAACTGCCCTGCGCAGCGATGCGCACGGTCTACGACTACTTTGTGCTCCGGGAGGAGATCCGCGCGCCGCGGCCGGACCTTGCGGTGCTGCCGCTCACGCCCGCGCTCTGCGCGCAGGCCCTGGCCTTTGACCTGGACGTCAACGGGCGAGACTACGGCCGGGACTTCATCCGGCGGCGGTTTGTGCGCCGGCGGGAGGTCTACCTTTCCGGGCGGGTGCAGCACCTGCTGGGCTACCACGCCGGGCGCGTGGTGAGCGTGTGCGACCTGTTCCTCTGCGGGACCTACGCCAAGATCGAGGATTTCGACGTGTCGCCGCGCCACCAGCGGCAGGGGTTCGGGCGGGCGATGCTCGCCGAGCTCATCCGCCGGGCGAGGCGCCTGGGGGCCGAGACGATCTACCTGGTCACGGACGACGCGGATACGGCCAAGGAAATGTACAAAAAGAGCGGCTTTGTGCAAGCCGCTCAGAAGGAAGAGATTTTGCTGCCGGTCAGTCTGGACAGGGCCGCGCCCGCAGCGGGCGCGGCATCCGGATGGCGGGGATCGGCCAGGGGGCGGTAGAAGAGGTAGTAGTACAGCCCCTCGCCGCGCGAAAAGCCCAGCCGCTCGTAAAAGGCGATGCGCCGCGCGCGCGTCCGCCGCTCGGTCGCGCCGGGGGCGAGCTCCTCCTTTTCCACCTCGGCGTAGAGGCCCACCGCGCCGGGGATGCGCTCCAGCAGCGCGCGCAGGAAGGCGCTCCCAACGCCCGAGCCGCGCATCTCCGGCTCCACCGCGTAGAGCAGCAGGAGCAGGCTCTTGGCCTCCGGCGCGCGCAGCAGGAACGCATAGGCGGCCGGGCGCCCCTGGCGCTCGCAGAGCACGCCCTCCACCGCGCCCTGCGCAAGCTGCGCGCGCATCTTGCGCAGGGGCGGATACGCAATGGGCGGAAAGTCCCGCGCGACGCGGCGGTAGACCGCCGGGAGCGCACCCGGCTGAAAGCACAGACCTTCTCTTTCCCGTGCGTCACTCCGCGGGGGCGACGAAGAGGATGTCGCTGACGGAGCGCTCCTGGTTGGCCGTGCCGCAGGGCGTGGAGATGACGTTGCCGTTGAAGTACATGCAGCTGGTCATGCCGCCGTCGAGGTTGTAGGCGGTCACGCAGCCGAGGTTCAGCATGTACTGCGCCAGCTCCTCGATGGTCATGCCCTCGCTGTAGCCGGGCAGGCGGCCGTCCACCGCGACCGCGACGTAGCTGCCGTCCGCGCGCTGGCCGATCGCCGTGCGGGGGTTCTTGCCGGAGACGTCCGTGTCATAGCGCTCCGGCAGCGCGCCGTCCACCACCAGCGCCGGGCCGAAGGACCAGCTGTCCCACAGCCCCTGCGTAAGGAGCGCCTCGACGTCCATCTCGTCCTCGTCCAGGATCTGCATGGTGCCGTCCTGGAACAGGCAGAGCGCGTCGCGCGCCGGGTTTTCGCGGTAGGAGACGCCGTCGCGCACGATGATGCCGTCGTCGCGGAAGCCGCAGTAGTCGCCGTTGATGGCGAAGACCGCGCCCACGGAGTCGGCGATCTCCCGCGTGCGGGCGCGCACGTTCTGGCCGAAGGTGCCCTCGGCAAAGGCAGTGCGCAGGGGCAGGGCGCCCTGCTTGGGCGTGATGACCGCGGCCGTGGCCACGACGCCGTCCAGGGGCTGCTGGCGCTCGATGTCGATGCGGACGGCCGCGTCCTCATAGGCCCAGACGCCGTTTTCCGCGTCCTCTGTGAGGATCGGGACAAAGGGCGTGGGCTCGGGCGTGGCCGGGGCCGTCTCCGCCGGCGCGTCCGAGGGCGCGGGCGAGGCGGAGGCCGGGACGGCGGGGAGCGTTGCGGGCGGGGCCGAGGGCGTTCCGGTGGGGGGCGAGGCCTGGACCACATCCCCCACGACCATGTATGGCAGACCAAAGGCGCAGAAGGCGAAGACCAGCGCGCCGCTCAGGACGAGCGCGGCCTTCTGCTGCCAGCGCATGGGGCGTTTTCTCTTCTTCCCCGAGGGGCTGTATCGCGTTTCCATGCTGTTCTTTCCCTTCTTTCTGGCTGGGCGCCGGATTCGAAAACAATGATAGCATATTTTGTCGCATTGCGAAAGAGCGGGGGGTTGCTTTCCGGCTGTTCCATTTCGCAGCGCCTGGAAAAACCCTGTTAAGTTTTGGGCTTTCGCTTGACAAGGCGCGCGGAATGGGCTACCCTGTCCCTAGAATCGAATCGCGCAGTGACCCGAAACAAGTACCCGCAGCACCCGGGCAGTGCAGAGAGCCGGCGGCAGGTGAGAGCCGGCGCCCCGCGGCGGAGAAGGCGGTCGGCGAGCGCACCATCAATGAAGGCGGGCAGAAGGTCTTTTCTGCCAACTTGGGTGGAACCGCGGAAAGCGAAATGCCTTTCGTCCCAAACAGAGGGGACGAAGGGCTATTTTTTGCAGAAATGAGGAGGAAAATCGACATGGCAGCACCTTCTATGGACAAGCTGGTCGCCCTGTGCAAGGGGCGGGGATTCATCTTTGCCGGCTCCGAGATCTACGGCGGCCTGGCCAACACCTGGGACTACGGCCCCCTGGGCGTGGAGTTTAAGAACAACGTCAAGCGCGCCTGGTGGCAGAAGTTCGTGCAGGAGAGCAAGTACAACGTGGGCGTGGACTGCGCGATCCTGATGAACCGCGAGGTCTGGGTGGCCTCCGGCCACGTGGGCTCGTTCAACGACCCGCTCATCGACTGCAAGGCCTGCAAGAGCCGCTACCGCGCGGACCAGCTCATCGAGCAGGTCTGCGGCATCAGCGCCGACGGCTGGAGCGACGAAAAGCTCGAGGCCTACATCGCGGAGAACCACGTCGCCTGCCCCCAGTGCGGAAAGAGCGACTTTACCTCCATCCGCAAGTTCAACATGATGTTCAAGACCTTCCAGGGCGTCACCGAGGACAGCCAGAACGAGATCTACCTGCGCCCGGAGACCGCGCAGGGCATCTTCGTCAACTTTAAGAACGTCGCGCGCACCACCCGCAAGAAGATCCCCTTCGGCATCGCGCAGATCGGCAAGTCCTTCCGCAACGAGATCACGCCCGGCAACTTCACCTTCCGCACGCGCGAGTTCGAGCAGATGGAGCTGGAGTTCTTCTGCAAGCCCGGCGAGGACCTGGAGTGGTTCGCGTACTGGCGCGGGTTCTGCCGCGACTGGCTGCTGAGCCTGGGGATCGATCCCGAGCACCTGCGCCTGCGCGACCACGAGAAGGAGGAGCTCGCCTTCTATTCCAAGGCGACGACGGACTTTGAGTACAAGTTCCCCTTCGGCTGGGGCGAGCTCTGGGGCGTGGCCGACCGCACGGACTACGACCTCAAGCAGCACCAGGACCACTCCGGCCAGCCGATGGAGTACATCGATCCCGTGACGAACGAGCGCTACATCCCCTACTGCATCGAGCCGTCCCTGGGCGCGGACCGCGCGGCGCTGGCCTTCCTCTGCGACGCCTACGAGGAGGAGACCCTCACCGACGCCAAGGGCAACCCGGACGTGCGCGTGGTGCTGCACCTGCACCCCATGCTCGCGCCGTTCAAGGCGGCCGTCCTGCCCCTGCAGAAGAACAAGCTGGGCGAGGCCGCGACCGAGATCTACGACCGCCTGCGCAAGAAGTTCAGCGTGGACTACGACGAGACCGGCTCCATCGGCAAGCGCTACCGCCGCCAGGACGAGATCGGCACGCCGCTGTGCATCACCGTGGACTTTGACACCGCGACCGACAACTGCGTCACCGTGCGCGACCGCGACACCATGCAGCAGGAGCGCATCCCCGTCGACAAGCTGGAGGACTACATCGCCGCAAAGCTCGTCTTCTGATTCCAAGACAAACGCCGCCCGCCCGGCAGGGCTTTCCTGCCGGGCGGGCGTTTTTTTACCGCAGGAGCTTGAACAGGTTCGCGTCCTGCGCAAGCCAGCTCAGGTTGTAGGTCAACAGGATGTCCGCGCCGGGATGCTCGGCGAGCACGTCGGAGACGGGCAGGTTGTAGTAGCGCAGGTCCAGCACCACGATGGTGTCGTAGTGGTTCGCAAGGAAAGGCACCAGCGCGTGCGCGAAGGAGTCCTGCAGCACGACGAGCGTCCTGCCCGTGCCCGCGTCCGTCTCGATGTCCACGCGCGCGTGGTTGCCGTCGAGGAAGACCGTGTACTGGTCCTTTTTCTCCAGCGCGGAGAGGGTGTAGAGGCTGTCCGCCGCCCTCTCCAGGTCGTACGTCACCTGGACCTTGCGCGGGATCTCGTAGAGGCGCAGGCGGTCCCCGGCCAGCCCCCACAGCGGCGCCTTGGAGAAGAGCGAGCCGAAGAAGGGCTGCGCGCTCTCCACGGCCGCGAGATCCTCCGCGGGCGCAAAGCCCGCCGCCTCGCAGAACGCCCGGTAGGCCAGGTACGCGCCGTCCTGCGTCCAGTGGTGGTCCGTGCGGAAGTAGAGGTCCTCCCCCTTGTGGGCGAGGAAGTCCGCATACGCATCCGCGACGGCGACGCTCTCGGGAAGGCCCAGGGCCGCGAGGATCGCCCGCTCGTCCGGCTCCTGGGCAAAGGCCGGCAGGCGCTCCGGGTAGAGGGTGAAGGCGGAGTACACGGGCAGGAAGTAGACGCGGCCCGTCTGGCTTTCCGCGAACTGCGAGAGGATCTGCGCGTTCTGCGACAGGCGCTCCGCGTCCAGGTCCTTGGAGAAGACCTCGAAGAGCTGGCCGTCCGCGCCGACGTAGGCCCCGCCGATCTCCCGCTGGCCCAGCAGGAAGTTGAGCGTCGCCTTCGTCCGCACAAAGAACGTCCGGCCGGGGAATTGATCCGCAAGGTAGGTCTCCATGTCCTCCATCCAATCGCCGGAGAGCACCGCCTGCAGGGAGAGCTCCGGCTTGCCCGCAAGGTAGCGGTTCTCCATCTCCGAAAAGCTCTGGTCCGGCAGGAAGACCGTCAGCAGCAGCGAAAGAAACAGCACCGCCACAAAGCCGATGCAGATGGCTTTTTTCATGCGTTCACCTCCCAACTCAGAACCGGAAGTAGAGGAAGGGGTTGTAGCCCGCGTCCACCACGTAGATCAGGCAGAGCGCGAACCCCGCGATCACCAGCGCGTACGTCAGCGCGCTGTGCGCGCGGGGCCGGCGCGCGCGCAGGCGCTCCAGCGCCCCGGAGGCGAGCGGCGTCGAGGCGGCCGCGCACAGGAGCAGCACCGCGCCGTAGTTGAGCAGCGCCCGCAGGGCGTAGGCGTCCACCGCCCCGGCCCCGCCGCCGAACATCGCGCCGAGGTACGCCGCGCCGCGGCCCAGGTCGTCCAGCGCGAAGAACACCCAGCCCACGAGCACCACCAGCGCCGTGTACGCCCAGCCGACAAACCCCGGCGCGCGAGAAAGCGCCTTGCCGTAGAGGAACTTTTCCGCGATGAGCACGGCGCCAAAGTACGCGCCCCAGAGCAGGAAGTTCCAGCTCGCGCCGTGCCAAAGCCCGGTGGCCATCCACACGACCGCGAGGTTAAAGATGTTGCGCGGCACGCGCACGCGGTTGCCGCCTAAGGGGATGTAGAGGTATTCGCGGAACCAGGTCGACAGCGTGATGTGCCACCGCCGCCAGAAGTCCGAAACGGACCGCGAGACGTACGGATAGCGGAAGTTCTCCGGAAACTGGAAGCCGAACATCCGGCCCATGCCGATGGCCATGTCCGAATAGCCGGAGAAGTCAAAGTAGATCTGGAACGCGTAGGCCAGCACCCCGAGCCACGCGCTCAGCGCGGACAGGGAGGCGGCCGGCTGCGCCGAGACCGAGTCCCACAGCATCCCCACGCCGTTGGCCAGGATCAGCTTCTTGGCAAGGCCCACGAGAAAGCGCCGGATGCCCAGGTAAAAGCCCTCGAACGTCTCGCGCCGGCCGTTGATCTCGCGCATGACGTCCACATAGCGCACGATCGGCCCGGCGATGAGCTGCGGGAACATCGTCACATAGCAGCCGAAGGCGATCGGGTCGCGCTGCGCCGGGCAGTTGCGGCGGTAGACGTCGATGGAGTAGGACATGGTCTGGAACGTGTAGAAGGAGATGCCCACCGGCAGCGCCACGCTCGGCACCGGGATGGAGAGCGAGAGCGCCGCGTTGAGCGTGGAGACGACCAGCCCCGCATACTTGAAGAAGCCGAGCAGCGAGAGGTTGATTGCGACCGACGACACCAGCAGCGCCCGCCGCACGCCCGGCCGGCCGTCAAACTTTTCCATCAGCAGGCCGTGGCTGTAGTCCACGACCGAGGAAAAGAGCATCAGCACGATGTAGACCGGCTCGCCCCAGGCGTAGAAGATCAGGCTCGCAAGAAACAGCAGCAGGTTCCGAAACCGCCGCGGCACCGCGAAATAGAGCAGGATCGTCAGCGGCAGAAAGAGCGTCAAAAAGCTCAGGCTCGAAAAGACCACGCGCGCCCTCCTTTCCCTTTTTTCCTAGAAATAAGGAGCGGAACCGCTCCGCTCCCCATCGGGTTTCCGGCTGTGCGCCTCAGGCCGCAGCCGCGGCCTCGTCCAGGATCTCGTTGAAGCGGTCCACGACCGCCTGCGAATCCGTGGAGACGACGAGCATCACGTACTTGCCGTTGCTCACGATCTGGCCGGCCTTGGCCAGCTCGTACTGGTCGGGCAGGTAGGTCTCAAACGTCTGCTGCAGCAGGTCCAGGCGCTTCTGGAAGGCCTCCTTGACGGTGTCGACGTCCGCGATGTCCTTGACCTTGGCGATGTAGAGAACGCGAGCGTGGACGTTCATCATCGCGTCGTTGAGGGAAGCCTCTTCCAGCAGGGAGTAGTCCAGGCCGCACATCTCCGAGACGACCTCTTCGCCGAAGTCCATCATGGAGGCGAACTGGTCCTCCATGGCGAGCAGCTCGTCCGCGATGTCCTGCACGGGGACGTTGACTTCGGGCGCGGCCTCCTCCGCCGGGGCGCAGCCGACGGCCGCAAGCGCCAGGCAAAGCGCCAGCACGAGGAGCAGAAGCTTTTTGCAGTTTTTCATGATTTGGGTTCCTCCGCCTTTCCAAAGGTTTTGTGTTTCCATAGCATTGGACGCAGCGCGCAGAAAAAAGTTTCGCCCGCGCGCTTCCCTTTACGAAGTCCTAACAGTTTTGGGAGTTTTTGGAGGGTTTGCGGAACGATTCATAAAACATTCACTTGCAACTGCGGGCGGATGGGATATAATGATAGAGAACTTGCGAACACTGCGAAAGGACGAAACGGACCATGAAGAAAGCGATTCTCTGCCTCCTGCTGTGCCTTCTGCTGCTGCCCACGGCGGTCTTTGCAGACGAGACCCCCGCGCCTGCGCAGGCCGAAGGCGCGGCCGGGACGAGCGCGCCCGCCGAGTCGGCGGCCCCCACCGAGTCGGCCGCCCCCACCGCAACCGCCGCGCAGGAGGGCACCTTTGCCATCCTGCACACGGGCGACACCCACGGCGTGCAGGAGCGCAGCGGCGACTCCATCGGCTACCCGCTGCTGCGCTCCCTTGCGGACAACACGCGCAGCGCCTATGAAACCCTGCTGCTCGACAGCGGCAACGCGCTCGAGGGCGACGGGCTCAAGACCGTGAAGCTCATGGGCGCCGCAACGTACGACGCCGCGGCCATCGGCACCGAGGACGCGGCCCTGGGCATCGAGCGCCTGCAGGAGCTCAGCGCGATCGCGGACTTCCCGCTGCTGTGCGCCAACTGGCTCCGGCAGGACGGCGAGCTCCTCTTTGACCCCTACGCCATCTTCGAGGTGGACGGCGTGCGCATCGGCGTCATCGGCCTCATCTCCCCGGAGATCGCCGAGCTCTATCCCGACATCACCGAGGGCTGCAACGTCTACAAGCCCTCCGGAATCGCCAACATCTACTACGAAGAGATGGCGAATGCAGGCTGCACCTACTTCATCGCGCTGACGAGCCTCGGCTACGACGGCGAGTACACGCCCCGGGACCTTGCGGCGGAATCGCCCTGGCTCAACCTCATCTTGGACAGCAATACCGACACGGTCCTGGAGGACGGCGAGCTCGTGCCGGATACGAACGTCGTGGTCTTCAACCTCCCCAAGGACTTTACGGCCGTGGGTTCGCTCGTCGTGACCACGACCAGCGGGCAGAACATCCTCTCCCCCTCGGTGCTGACCCTGGACGACCTCTCCGTCCTCACCCCGAACGAGGCGGTGACGGGCGTGGCGCAGACCGACTACTCCCTGGACGGGGAGAGCGCGGGCGGCGGCCTCCAGATCCCCGCGGGCGCCGTGTTCCTCATCGCGCTGGTGGTCATCGCGGGCCTGACGGTGCTGCTGGTGGCCGTGGTGCTCCGGCGAAAGACGCCCAGGAAGTGACGGCATTTTTCTCTGAAGAAAACAGGCTCGGGACGGCGGGGAACCGCCCCGGGCCTGTTTTTCTGCGCGCGGGCGCGGGTATGATAAAAGGGGAGGGGAACGGCTCTTCTTGGAGATTTTACGAGAAAAACCTTCCAAATTGATTGGTTATGCGATATAATGCCAAGGGGTGGCGAAGCGCGCCCCGGCCGCGCCGCGGGCGCGGCAAAACCTAGGCAGAATTGCACAGAACATGTTTTGAGAAAGAGGTGCTGCCGCGTGTTGACATTGCGCGATGTAAAATGGGCGGCCCCCGACGGCGACGCAGTCCTTCGGGGGATCGACTTGGAGATACCGGACCACAAGCTCGTCGTGGTCACCGGCCCCAACGGCGGGGGAAAGACGACGCTGGCCAAGATGATCGTCGGACTGGAGAAGCCGGATTCCGGCTCCATCGAGCTGGACGGTCAGGACATAACGAACCTGGACATCACGCAGCGGGCGCGCCTGGGCATCAGCTTTGCCTTCCAGCAGCCGGTGCGCTTTAAGGGGCTGACGGTCATGGACCTGCTGGAGCTGGCCGCCGGCGGCAAGATCCAGAAGGCGGAGGCCTGCGAGTACCTGAGCCGCGTCGGGCTCTGCGCGCGCGAATACATCGACCGCGAGGTCAACGCCACGCTCTCGGGCGGGGAGATCAAGCGGATTGAGCTGGCGACGGTGCTGGCGCGGCACACGCGCCTTTCCATCTTTGACGAGCCGGAGGCCGGCATCGACCTTTGGAGCTTCAACAACCTGATCGAGGTCTTCCAGGACCTGCAGAAGACGCTCAACGGGTCCATGGTCATCATCTCCCACCAGGAGCGCATCCTGGCCATCGCGGACGAGATCGTCGTCATCGCGGGCGGGCGCGTGACCGCGCAGGGCCCGGCGCAGGAGATCATGGGCAAGCTCCTCTCCGGCGAAAAGAGCTGCGACAGCTGCCCCAAACAGGAGGTTCTTTACGGAGGCGAGTGCCATGAATGAGATCACCAAGCAGCTTTTGACCATGGTTTCGGACTATGACGACAGCAAGGGCTACGCGGACGCCTATTCCATCCGCGAAAACGGCAGCTGCGTGGAGCGCCGCTCCACCGAGCACATCCAGATCGACAGCAAGGAGGACAACCCCGGCCTCGTCATCCGCGTTCAGCCCGGCACAAAGGGCGAGCGCGTGTCCATCCCCGCGTGCGTGACGCACGGCGACATCGACGACGTGGTCTACAACGACTTCTACATCGGCGAGGGCGCGGACGTTCTGATCGTGGCGGGCTGCGGCGTGCACGTGCAGACGGGCGAGCCGGCCCGGCACAACGGCATCCACCGCTTCTTCCTGGCCAAGGGCTCACACGTGCTCTACGAGGAAAAGCACGTGGGCGTCGGCACGGGGCTGGGCATCCGCTCCATCGACCCGGTGACCGAGATCTACCTGGAGGAGGGCGCGAGCCTGGAGATGGACTCCCTGCAGCTGGGCGGCGTGGATACCACGGTCCGCAAGACCTCGGCCGTGGTCGGCAAGGACGCGCACCTCATCATCCGCGAGAGAATCCTGACCGAGAAGGAGCAGGAGGCGCAGACCGACTTCGTCGTGGAGATGAACGGCGAAAACTCGAGCGTGAACCTGGTCTCCCGCTCGGTTGCGCGGGACAACTCGCACCAGGCCTATCGCTCCAAGATCGTGGGCAACGCGCCCTGCGCGGGCCACTCCGAGTGCGACGCCATCATCGAGGGCAACGGCCGCGTGGACGCCGCGCCGGAGCTGACCGCCAACCACGGCGACGCAGCCCTCATCCACGAGGCGGCCATCGGCAAGATCGCGGGCGAGCAGATCGCCAAGCTCCGCACGCTGGGCCTGACCGAGGAGGAGGCCGAGGCGCGCATCGTCGCGGGCTTCCTGAAATAAGCGCAAAGAGCGCAGAAAAAGCGCGTTCCGTCCCCGTTTCGGGGGCGGAGCGCGCTTCGTTTTGTCCTTACGCGCGCAGGCGGAAGGTGCGCGGCGCGAACTTGTACACCAGGATGCACGCCGCAATGCAGTAGAGCACGCAGAAGGCGATGCACATCGCCCCAAAGAGCAGAATCGACATGCGCAGCTGCATCAGGAAGAAGCAGACGAGGTAGGTCGCCATCATCACGAGCCGGTAGGTGCCGCTCTTGATCTCCGTGCCCGCGTTGTAGGGCTGCAGGAGGTAGTAGATCGTCAGGTAGTGCACGGAGAAGAACACGCTCATGCACAGGATGGAGACGAGCAGCACCGCGTAGTTGAGCGGGTTGTCCGTCCCGCCGGAGACGTAGAGCAGCAGCGCAAGGCCGCCGCCGATCACCGCCGCGGGCAGCAGGTTGACCGCGATGATCCCGCGCAGGCGGATCGCGAATAGGCGCAGCACCATGCCCGGCTGCTTGTAGAAGGAATAGGTCAGCAGGCTCCGGTCGCAGTTCATGAACAGCGCCTGCGTAAAGCCCGTGCCGCGGTTGATCGCGTAGAGGATGAACACGAAGTACGGCAGGAACGAGAGCAGCACCTCGTTGATCCCGCTGCGCGCGTCCGGGTACAGATAGAGCGCCAGCAGCGCGAGCACCAGCAGACCCAGGCACACCAGCGCGATCCGCTGCGCGCTCTGCCAGAGGATCTTGCGGTGGCGCTTGACGAACAGGTCGTTCAGGTATTCGAAGCCCTTGCGCCGGCTGGTGATGCGCGCGTCCGCGGTGATGGCCTTGGCCGTGGCGCTGCGGGCCGCGGTCTTGGCCGCGTCCACCTGCTGCAGGGACTGGGAGAGCATCTCCTGCATCATCTGGCGGTAGTAGGCAAAGCGCGCGACGCGCCGCAGGCTCAGCGCGCCCGCGAGGATGCCCAGCAGCACGATGCCCGCCGAGACCGGCAGCGGCAGCACCCAGCCCAGCGCCGGGGGCACATAGGCCGCAAGGAACAGCACGCCGCCGATGCTCCAGCCGATCCGGCTCAGCTTGTTCTCGTTGGGCGCGTTGCCCCGGCGCTCGTAATCCCAGAGGGAGGCGGCCGCAACCGCCAGCTTGCACCCCGCGACAAAGAAGGGCAGGAGCAGGCACAGCCAGACCGGCGCGCCCGCCAGCAGGCCGAACAGCAGCGTAAAGGGCAGAAAACCCACCACGACCTTGACCAAACTGTAGAAGTAGTTCGTCAGCGCGTAGGCCCGGGCGTCCATGCGCAGCAGGATCACGGCGTAGTACTTATCCCGCGTGGGGTTGAACAGGTAGGTGTTCAGAAACGCGCCCAGGAACGTCAGGAAGATCAGGATGTGCGCAAAGGCCGCCTCCGTGGGCGCCTGCTCGTAGAGGACGCCGACCCCGACGACCATCGTCAGAAAGTACAGGAACTTGCCCAGGAAGAACGTCCCGATCTCCCACAGCACGGCCAGGACCTGGCCGAAGATCTTCAGCCCCGCGCAGGCGTAGAGGGAGTCGGGCAGCAGGCGCTTGAGCAGCGGGATCTGCTTGATCGCGTAAAGGATGGTGTTGACGCGGTAGGCGTTTTGCAGGGAAAAGGAGAGGCGCAGCGTCTTATTCATGGCCGGCCTCCTGCGCGCCCTGCGGCTCCTCCGCCTGCAGGGCGGCGATGATCTTCTCCTTAAAGCCCTCCTCGTCCAGGTTCGCCTTGTCCACGCGCGAGAGGACGCCGTGGCTGAGCAGCACGATCTCGTCGCACAGGTCCAGCGCCAGGTCCATCAGGTGCGTGGAGAAGATGGTCACGCGCCCGGCCTTCTGGTGGCGGAGCAGCGCCTTCATCTCCTCGGCGACCACGACGTCCAGCGAGGTCAGCGGCTCGTCCAGCAGGAAGAGCGTGGGCTCGGCGATGAGGTTGACGAGCATCTGCATCTTGTTCTTCATGCCGTGGGAGTAGTCCTTCAGGAGCTTGTCGCGGTCCTCGGGCGCGATGTTCATGCGGTCGAAGTAGACGTCCAGGGGCTGCGGGCTGCGGATCTTCCCCTCGTTGATCTCCAGGAAGAATTTGAGGAATTCCCGCGCGGTGAGGAACTCGGGCACCGTGGGCGTGGAGAGCACATAGCCCACGTCCTGCGCCTGGAGCTCCCGCCGGGCGCCGTCGTCCCCGACGAGGTAGAAGCTGCCGCCGTCGGAGCGAATGTCCCGGTTGATGCAGTTGAACAGCGTGGTCTTGCCCGCGCCGTTGCGGCCCAGCAGGCCGTAGATCTTCCCGCTGTCAAAGGCGAAGCTCGCGTCCCGCAGAACCTCCTTCTTTTCATAGCGCTTTTCCAGGTGTTCGATGACGAATTGCATTTTCTTTTCCTCTTTCGGTGGGATATTTCGTGTGCCAAGGCTATTATACGATTTCCCGACAGAACCCGTCAAGAAAACTCCGCATAAAGAAGACTTCCATCTTTTTGGTGAAAAATGATGGAAGTCTGTGTTTGCGGGCGCGGTTCAGGAGCTCAGCCCCAGCCGGCGCTCCGTCTGCTCGGACAGCGCCTGCGCGTCGCGCTCGCTGAGGGTCTCGCAGGCGACCATGCGCTCGAGGACCTGCTCGGTGCGCTGGGCCGTCAGGCTCGGGCTCGCGTCCGGCGAGTAGGCCGAGGGCGCGTTGGGGATGCCGGCCAGCATCACGCACTCCACGGCGTCCAGGGCGGAAACCTCCTTGCCGAAGTACCCCTGCGCGGCCGCGGCGATGCCCTCGTACCCGCTGCCGAAGTAGATGGTGTTGACGTAGAGGGCGAAGATCTCCTCCTTGGTGCAGAGCCGCTCCAGCGCGAAGGCGCCGAAGACCTCGGCAAACTTCCGCTCCAGCTTCTTCTCCTGGGTGAAGTAGAGGTTCTTGAGGATCTGCTGGGAGATGGTGCTGCCGCCCTGGGCCAGGGACTGCGTCTGGATGTCGTAGAGCAGCGCCCGGCAGATGGCGATGGGGTCGACGCCCGGGTGCGACCAGAAGCGCTTGTCCTCCACGGAGACGACCGCGTCCACGTAGAGGTCGGGCAGGTCCTCGAAGGGGACGTAGGTCTCCTGGCTCTGAATCTCGGCGACCATCTGCTCCAGGGGCCTCTCGTCTGCGGCCTGGCGGTAGAGGTTGTAGCCGCGCACGGCGAACACCGCGCCCACCGCAAGCCCCGCGGCCAGCGCCAGCGCGAGCAGCATGAGCACCGCGCGCAGGACCCACTTTGCCAATCGTTTCACGTTCTCTTCCTCCCTTCCCTTATGCAAACGAGCTTCCCCGGCGTTTTGGGCCAAGTCTTACAAAAACGGGATGGCGCGCCGTCACCGCGCGCCGCTCACGATGCCGTAATAGGCGCCGGACGTGATGCGGTAGACCGCTGTGTAGAGCACGGCAAAGACCAGATAGCAGCTCGCCGTCGTCAGGATCAGCAGGTGCAGGTCCATCACGCCGAAGAGGATCAGCATCTTGTAGATCAGCGGAAAGGCGAAGGCCAGGTGCACGCCCGCTGTCAGCAGCGGCAGGAAAAACACGGTCAGGATCTGGGAATTGATGCTCCTGCGGATCTCCCGCCGCGTCATGCCCACGCGCTGCATGATGTCAAACCGGGCCTGGTCCTCGTACCCCTCGGAGATCTGCTTGTAGTAGATCATCAGGACCGCCGCAAACAGGAACACGATCCCCAGCAGAATCCCCAGGAAGAACAGGCCGCCGTAGAGGCTGAAGAACCCCTCGCGCTGGTCCGCCCGGCACTCGCAGCGCACGGTGAAGTAGCTGTCCCCGCCGACGGAGAGGTCCAGCGATTCCAATCCGGCCGCAATGTCCGCAAAGAGCGCGATCTGCGCCTGGTCGCTGCCGTCCAGGTCAAAGCCGAAGTACCAGTTCATGTCCATCAGGAAGCTGCCCTCGCGGTTGGTGAGGGGGAGCAGCGGGGAGACGACCTCCTCGAAGTTCGGCACGAACAGGTACATCACGGGCGAAACGTTGGCCACGTCGTCGCCCGTGGGCAGGAAGCTGTCCACGCGGTCCGCGATCGTCAGCGTGACGCCGCTCTGCAGCGCGACCACGTCCTGGTCGTAGTCCGCGACCTGCGTGGTGTAGAGCAGGGCCTGGTTGGGAGCGAGGGCGACGTTCTGCCCCATGACGCGGTTGTAGTCCTCCAGGGGCACGATCCGCAGCTCCCAGAGCGTGCTGGCGCTGTCGTAGGGCACGGTGCCGGCGAGGTCCGCCTCGCTCCCGCGGAAGTAGACCGAGCCCTCGGCCAGGCGGTAGTCGAGCAGGTTGGACGCGGTCTGGCCGCTCTGCTCGGCTTGGGCCAGGGCAAAGCCGCGCACGGTCTGCGCGGCCTCGGCCTCCTGCGCGCCCAGGCCGCCCATGCGCGCGCGGAACACGAGGGAGCGCGGGTAGCGCGCGACCAGGCTGTCCTCCGCGCCGATGTAGAGGCAGACCGTGGAGGAGACCATGACCAGCACCATCGTGCACAGGATGCAGATGGAGGCAAGGCCCGCGCCGTTGCGCTTCATGCGGTAGAGCATGGAGGAGACAGAGACGAAGTGGTTCGTCTTGTAGTAATAGCGCTTGTTCTTCTGCAGCAGGCGGCAGAGGGCGACCGAACCCGCGATGAAGAGCAGATAGGTGCCCAGGATGACCATAATGACCGCCACGAAGAACCAGAGCAGCGCGGAGATCGGCTCCTCGATGGAGACGGCCAGCGCATACGCGCCGCCCAGCAGCACCGCGCCCAGCAGCGCCAGGAACCAGTTGGCCTTGGGCGGCTTTTCCCCCGCGCTCTCGCTGCGCAGGAGCTCCAAGGGGTTCGTCAAGTGGATTTGGCGCAGGGAGTTGAGCAGGATCAGCAGGTGGATGACGCCGAAGACCGCGAGCGTCTCCCGGATGGCGGGGACCTCGATGCGCAGGCGGTAGTCCGTCTGCGCCGCGACCAGGCGCACCATGCCCAGCTCCGCCGTCTTGGACAGCAGGATCCCCAGCAGCAGCCCCGCCGCAAGCGAGATTCCCGCCAGGAACACGGCCTCCCAGATCACCACGCACGCCAGGTGGCGCTTGCCCATGCCCAGGATGTTGTACAGGCCGAATTCCCGCTTTCGCCGGCGGATCAGGAAGGAATTCGTGTAGAACAGGAAGATCAGCGCGAAGACCGCGATGACGAACGTGCCCAGCATCAGGATCGTCTGCATGATCTCCCCGCCGCGGAAGGAGAGGAGGATCTCGTTGTCCGTCAGGAACGCGATGATGTAGTACATCGTGGTCATGCCGATGCAGGTCAGCAGATACGGCAGGTAGAACTTGCGGTTCTTCGCGATGCCGGACCAGGCCAGGCGGCGGTACAGGCCCCTCATCGGCGCTCACCGCCTTCCAGCGGGGCGCCCGTGGTCGTCAGCAGCGTCAGCGCGTGGGAGATCTTCTCGTAGAACTGGTCGTTCGTGCTGTTGCCGCGGTAGATCTGGTGGAAGACCTCGCCGTCCTTGATGAAGAGCACGCGGCCGGCGTGGCTGGCGGCCTTGACCGAGTGGGTGACCATCAGGATCGTCTGGCCGGCGCGGTTGACCTGCTCAAAGAGGCGCAGGAGCTCGTCCGTGGCGCGGGAGTCGAGCGCGCCGGTCGGCTCGTCCGCAAGGACCAGGCGCGGCCCCGCGATCAGCGCCCGCGCCACCGCCGCGCGCTGCTTCTGCCCGCCGGAGATCTCGTAGGGGTATTTTTTGAGCAGGTCCGTGATCCCGAGCTGTTCGGCCAGCGGGGCCAGGCGCTTCTGCATCTGGGAATAGGGCTTGTTGGCCAGCACCAGCGGCAGGAGGATGTTGTCCTCGATCGTGAAGGTGTCCAGCAGGTTGAACTCCTGAAAGACGAAGCCCAGGCAGTCCCGGCGGAAGGCCGCCACGCGGTCCTCGCGGATCTTGGTCAGGTCCTGGCCGTCCAGCAGCACGACGCCGCCCGTGGGCCGGTCCAGCGCCGCCAGGATGTTGAGCAGCGTGGTCTTTCCGGACCCGGACTCGCCCATGATGGAGACGTATTCCCCCTCCTCGACCGAGAAGGTGACGTTTTTCAGCGCCTCGACCTGGCTGCCGCCAAAGCGCGGCACGTAGACCTTGCGGACGCCCTTGACTTCCAATATGCTCATTGCGTTCCTTGCCTCCTTGCGTTTGGATGCTCCCATTGTAGCAGAGGCGCGCGGAGCCATTCCATCGAAGGGGCGAACAAAATGCGGCCCACTTCTTACAATCCTGTAAGGCGCGGGATCACTCCAGGCGGCCCTGGCGCGTCTGCAGGCGGATGCGCACGACGGTCCCCGCGCCGGGCGCGGAGTTGATCTCGATGTCGTGGTTCAGGGCGCGCAGAATCCGGCGGCAGAGGTACAGGCCGATGCCGCTGGCCTTCTTGTCCGTGCGGCCGTTGTAGCCGGTGAAGCCCTTTTCAAAGACGCGGGGCAGGTCCTCCGGCGCGATGCCGATGCCCGTGTCGCGCACGCAGAGGGTCAGCGGCGCCTCCAGGTCTATGGCGATGGTCCCGCCCGGGGGCGTGTACTTCAGGGCGTTGGAGAGCACCTGCTCCAGCGCAAATTGCAGCCACTTTTCGTCCGTCAGGGCCGTGGCGCGCAGGGGCTTGTAGCGCAGGGAGATGCCCTTGCGGATGAAGGGGGAGGAGAAGCGGCGCACCGCCTGGCGGACGACGGCGTCCAGGTCGCAGGGCGCGAGGACGTAGTCCGTGCTCTCGGCGTCCAGGCGCAGGAAGGCCAGCACCATTTCGACATATTGCTCGATGCGGAACAGGTCCTCGCCCACGCGGCGGGAAAAGTCGGAGTCCTCGCCCTGCAGCAGCAGGTGCATGGAGGCGATGGGCGTCTTGATCTGGTGGACCCAGGTGGTGTAATAGTCCACCATGTCCTGGCAGCGCAGGTTCGTGCGGTCCAGGGTCTCGGCCTGCTCCTGGCGCAGGGCCTGCACGATGCGCAGGTAGTCGGCCTCTGCCAGGGACGCGGGCTTGGGAAAGTCGCCCATCAGCGCCGCAGGCAGGCTCGCGATGCGCGCAAGGAGGCGGTGCCTGCGCTTCTGCGCGGCGATGTCCAGGAGGACCAGCGCCCCGCCGAGCGCGAGGAAGACCAGCGCCGGATAGAACACCGCGCCAAGCGGCAGGCCGTAGAGCGCAAAGATGACGGAGAAAACCATCACGAACAGAAAAAACAGGCCGATTCCCAGCCTGTATTTCTTTAGGTACAGCAAGGTTTGTTTCCCCCTTCCGAGTCCTGGGCGAGCATGTAGCCGACGCCGAACTTGGTCGCGATGAAGTCGGGAAGGCCGGCGCCCTCCAGCTTGCGGCGCAGGCGGTTGACGTTGACGGTGAGCGTGTTTTCGTCCACGAAGCTGTCCGTAGCCCACAGGCGCTCCATGAGCTTCTCCCGGCTGACGACCTTTCCGCGGTTCTCCATCAGGGTCAGAAGGATGCGGAACTCGTTCTTGGTCAGCGGAATGCTCTCGCCCTTGTAGCGGAGCGTGCCGTCGCCCGTGTCCAGCTGCGCGCCGCGGTGCTCGAGCAGGGGGCTCTGCTCGGCAAAGTCGTAGGCCCGGCGCAGCAGCGCCTGGATCTTGGCCGTGAGCACGCCCGCGTCAAAGGGCTTGGCCACAAAGTCGTCCGCGCCCAGGTTCATGGCCATGACGATGTTCATGTTGTCCGCGGCCGAGGAGAGGAAGAGCAGGGGCACCTTGGAGAACTTGCGGATCTCCTGGCACCAATAGTAGCCGTTGAAGAAGGGCAGGGAGATGTCCAGAACCGCCAGGTGCGGCTGGTACTCGGCGAACTCCTGCGCGACGCGGCGGAAATCCCCGGCCACGCGCGCATCCATGCCCCAGGCCCGGACCATCTGGGCGATGCCCTCGGCAAGGCCCGGATCGTCCTCCACGATGAAGATGCGGTACACCGGCATCCCTCCCTTTTTTTGTTTCCTCTGCGGACGGGGACGCAAAGGGCCCGCCCGACGAAAGGTTTCTTTCGACGGGCGGGCCCGATTTTCCTCTTCCACAGGAGAGGGGAAGAATTTAGAAGCGGAAGTCGCGGCGGTTGGAGTTCTGGATGTCCGCGACGTACTCGGTCGCGATCTGGCGAACCTTGTCCTTGGGGATGTTGCGCAGCTCGCGCTCGATGAGCGGGAAGCCCACGGCGCGGGTCTCGGGGCTGGCGTAGTCCACGAGGTATTCGGTCAGGGTCATCAGCGCGTTGGGATGGCAGCAGTTGAGGATCTGGCCGCTCTTGCACAGGGACATGAAGCGGTCGCCCGTGCGGCCCTCGCGGTAGCAGGCCGTGCAGAAGGAGGGAATGAAGTTCATCTCCATCAGCCAGCGGACGACCTCGTCCAGCGTGCGCTGGTCGGAGACGTCGAACTGCTCGGAGTCGTGCGGGCGCTCCTCCTCGGCGTAGCCGCCGACCGACGTGCGCGAGCCGCCGCTGATCTGGGAGATGCCCAGGTGCAGCACCTTGCGGCGGACCTCCTCGTTTTCGCGGGTGGAGATGATCATGCCGGTATAGGGCACGGCGATGCGGATGCAGGCGATGATCTTCTCGAAGATGTCGTCGGACAGGCCGTTGTCAAAGACGTTGGGGTCGATGTCGTCCGCGTGCTTGACGCGCGGCACGGAGATGGTGTGCGGGCCCACGCCGTGCACCGCCTCCAGGTGCTCGGCGTGCATGAGCAGGCCGGCAAACTCGTACTTATACTTCTCCAGGCCGAAGAGGACGCCCAGGCCCACGTCGTCGATGCCGCCGGCCATGGCGCGGTCCATGGCCTCGGTGTGATAGTCGTAGTCGTGCTTGGGGCCGGTGGGGTGCAGCTCCAGGTAGCTCTTCTTGTGGTAGGTCTCCTGGAAGAGGATGTAGGTGCCGATGCCGGCCTCCTTGAGCATGCGGTATTCCTCGACGGTGGTGGCCGCGATGTTGACGTTCACGCGGCGGATGGCGCCGTTCTTGTGCTTGATGGAGTAGATGGTGCGGATGCACTCCAGGATGTACTCGATGGGGTTGTGGACCGGGTCCTCGCCGGCCTCGATGGCCAGGCGCTTGTGGCCCATGTCCTGCAGGGCGATGACCTCGCGCCGCACGTCCTCCTGGCTGAGCTTGATGCGGGCGATGTGCTTGTTCTTGCTGTGGTAGGGACAGTAGACGCAGCCGTTGACGCAGTAGTTGGAGAGGTAGAGCGGCGCGAACATCACGATGCGGTTGCCGTAGAAGGCGAGCTTGATCTCCTCGGCGAGCTTATACATCTGCTCCACCTTTTCGGGGATCTCGCAGGCCAGCAGCACGGAGGCCTCCCGGTGCGTCAGCCCTGCGCAGACCGTTCCGGTGGCGGTGTGGCGGGGGCGGGCCTTTTCCAGCAGGCTGTCGATGAGTTCGACATTGTTCTTGTTCTCCTCCGCGTAGCGGAGCGTCTCCTGAATCTCTTCGTCGTTGATGAATTCGTCCGCGTGCATGGACTTGGGGTTGTAGATTGCCATGGTGGTTCTTCCTTTCTTGCGGTCAGTGTGCACTTTCCGTCAGAATGTGTTGCGGTGCGGGGGCGTTTCGCTAGTCCGTGTACTGCACGTTGGAGCAGACGGTCTTGACGCTGATGCCGTCCAGATTCCCGATCTTTCCGGCAAGGGACGAGATCGCGTCCTGCGGCGCGTCCAGGAAGATGGAGATGATGTTGATTCCCCGCGCACGGTAGGGAATGCCCATCCGGCCGATGATGTACTCCCGAAAGTCGTGCAGGAGCGCGTTGAGGCGCTCGACCGAGTCCTCTTTTTCCACGATGACGCCCATTACGGCCACCCTTCTTACCATGTTGCCCTCCCTTCCGTCCCCGCGCGTTCGGGGGACAAAAAAAGCTGCGTGCCCTTCCCGACCCTTGGGGAGGACGCAGCCGTTTTCCATGCGCAAAACGAGCGCACAGGCGGCGCGCGCCTCCTTTCCGTCAGAACCCGCACAGCGGGAACTTCCCGTCAGGAAGGCGAAATGCCTTTGCATCGACACTATACCACGCAGGGGCCCGCTTTGCAAGCGCTTTTTCTTCCAACTGCGCGCGCCGCATGGTATACTTTAGGAGGAAAGCCCTTTCTCCTATGCTGGATACATACCCGGAAAACGCCAATCGGAAACGGAGGAACCCGCGATGCAGAATCTCTATCTCGTCTATTCCTCTCCCTATGGGCACGCGCGGCGCTATGCCGAGTGGATCGCCGAGGAGCTCGGCTGCCCCTGCGTGGACCGGCGCCAGGCGGACCCCGCGCAGGCGGCGGCCAGCTCGGCCCTCCTGCTCGGCGGCGGACTGTACGCCGGGGGCCTGAGCGGCATCGACTTTTTGCGCAAAAACCGCGACCGGCTTCGGGGAAAGCCGATCTATCTCTTCACCTGCGGCCTGGCCGACCCCGCGGACCCGCAGAACGCCGCGCACATCCGGGAGGGCGTGGAGCGCGCCCTGCCGGAGGAGATGCGCGGGCGCGCTGCGCTCTTCTCCTTCCGCGGGGGGATCGACTATGCGCGCCTCTCCCTCGTGCACCGCGCGATGATGGCGGCGCTGGCCGCCTCGCTCCGGCACAGGGACCCCGCCAGCCTCCGCCAGGAGGACCGCGACCTGCTGGCCACCTATGGCAAGGCGGTGGAGTTCTGCGACCGCGCGAGCATCGCGCCCCTTGTCGCGGCCGTGCGCGCGGACCTGGGGCTGGGCTAGACCGGGATGCGCGGCAGGCGCGGCCCCAGGCGGCTGAGGATCTCGTTGGGGATGGTGCCCGCGGCCCCGGCCACGTCCCAGGCGCTCAGGCGCGCGCCGGCCTGCTCGCCCAGGAGCACGACCTCGTCGCCTGGGGCCACGCCCGGGATGTCCGTCACGTCCAGGAGCGTTTGGTCCATGCAGATGCGCCCCGCAATCGGCGCGCGCCGGCCGCGCACCAGCGCGCAGCCCGCCCCGCAGGAGAGCGCGCGCGGCAGGCCGTCCGCATAGCCGATGGAGAGCACGGCAAGGCGACTCTCCCGCGCGGCGGAAAAGGCTAGGCCGTAGCCCGCGCACTCCCCGGCGCGCAGCGTGCGCACCAGCGCGACGCGCGCCTTGAGCGAGAGCACCGGGCGCAGCCCCGCGCCCGCCGCCCGCGCAAAGGCCGGCGGCACCCCGTAGAGCGCCAGGCCCACCCGCGCCCAGTCCCCCGCGCATTCGGGCTGCGCGAGGACCCCGGCGCTGGCCAGGGCGTGGCGCTTGGGCAGGGCGATGCCCCGCGCCGCAAGCGCCTCGAGCGCGCCCTGGAAGGCCCGCAGCTGTGCCTGCGTATAGGCGCGGTCCCGCGCGCTCGCGCCGTCGGCCGCGCACAGGTGCGTGAACACGCCCCGGATGCGCAGGTTCGGCAGGCGGAAGATCTCCGCCAGCGCGCCGGCGTCCCCGGCGGGCGCGCCCAGGCGATGCATCCCCGTGTCCACGGCCACGTGCACGCGCAAGGGGCGGCCCCAGGCGCTCAGGCGCCGCGCGTGCTCCAGGTCCGCCGCGGCCAGCGAGAGGCGCCAGCGCCGGGCCAGCGGCAGGAGCGCCTCCGGCACAGCGCCCAGGACCAGGATCTCGCCCCGCGCGCCCGCCCGGCGCAGGGCCGCGCCCTCCTGCGGGGTCGCCACGCAGAAGTCCTGCACGCCCGCGCGCCGGAGCGCCCGCACGGCGAAGGCCGCGCCGTGGCCGTAGGCGTCCGCCTTGAGCGCGGGCAGGAGCGCGCAGCCCGGCGGCAGCAGGGATTGCAGCGCCCGCGCGTTTTCGCGCAGCGCCGCGCCGTCCACCTCCACCCAGGCCCGGGCCCGACGAGGGTCCGGGCGCTTTTTGTGCGCGCGCAGGCGCAGGAGCAGGAGGGTCAGCGCGCCGGACAGGGCGAACGACAGCGCCGCCACGGCCAGGAAGTGCGCGAGGTTGTTCTCGACGAGGAGGTCCGTCGCGCGCAGGACCTTTGCCGCGCCGCGCACCCCCACGATGCAGAGCGGGTGCAGGACGTACACAAGGCCCGAGAGCGTCCGCAGCGCCGGCCGCTCCGCGCAAGGGCAGGTCAGCAGCAGGCGGTAGAGGAACAGCGCCGCGGGGACGAGGAAGACCGCCATGCTGTCGTGCCGGGGCCAGGCGAGGGCGCGCAGCGCCAGCGCCTCCCCCGCGAAGAGCAGGAGCGACAGCGCAAGGCACGCCCCCGCCGCGCGGCGCGGGACCGCCAGCGCCCCGCCCCCGAGCGCTGCGCCCAGCAGCAGGAACAGCGGGGCGAAAAAGACGCCGTTGCGCGTATAGGAAGAGAGGGAGAACAGCGCCGCATACCCCGCCTGGAGCGCGGGCAGGCGCGCGGCAAGGCCGTAGTAGCTGTCCCCGAAAAGGCCCGCGGCGTAGAGCAGCGCCGCCGCGGTCAGCGCCCCGGCGCACCCCAGCGCCCGCCGCAGCAGCAGCACCAGGCACACGCCCAGCAGCGCGGCGGGGAAGTACCAGAGGTGGTAGTACGTTCCGTCGAAGAGGAGCAGGCGCACGGCGGACAGGGGCGTAAGGCCCGCGTACTGCCCGCCGTAGATCCCCAGCGGCAGGTAGAGCAGGATGCACGCGCCGTAGAGCAGCCCCGTCTTGCGCAGGAAGCGGGGCAGGCGGCACGCCCCGCCCGGCTGCAGCAGAGGCAGCAGCGCAAACTGCCCCGTCGCCATCAGGAAGAAGGGCACCGCCAGCCGCGCCAGAACCCGCGTCAGCAGGAACTCCGCGTCGGGGCTCACATCCGCCAGGGGATAGGTGTGCAGCGCCACGACCAGCAGCGCCGCCAGGGGCCGGAAGCGGTCAAGCGCCCCGAAGCGCGGCGAGCCGGACATGCGCCTCCCCCCATTCCGTCAGGATGAAGCCGTCCGCGTTGTTGCCGGAGACGCCCAGCGGCACGCCCTCCGGCGCCAGGAGCTGCGCCTGCGCGAGCGCACGCGCGTCCAGGAAGGAGACGCAAACCGCCTGGCCGCGGAAGGAAAGGCGCAGCGGCCGGCCCACGGGGTGCTCGCGCAGCAGGTCCACGTATTCCTCCAGGACGAGGCCCTCCCGCGCCAGGAAGCCCGCGTGCGGCGCGCCGACGAAGCGGAAGTGCCACGGCTCGTGCGCGATGCCCGTGACCGCCTCCTTGCCCGCGGGATAGCGCAGGACAAAGCCGTAGTCCGCCGCCCGCTCCAAAAAGCGCTGGCAGACGCCCTCGCAGGGGAAGTCCGGGCAGAGAAAGTCCACGTCCTCCTGCCTGCGCCCAAGGTCGATGGCCAGGCCCGTCTGGTGCTCGCTGTGGCCGGGCCGGGCGACGAAGGCGCGCGTGAAGGCCTCGCCGTTTTCCCGCAGGGAGTCGAAGTAGATGCGCTTCTGCTCGTTTTGGGAGCGCCAACCGCTCACCGGCACGATGCCTTCCCAGCCCTGGATCTCGGCCATGAGCGCGCCCAGCAGGGTCGACGCGCGGCGGGCCAGCAGCACGGGGCTGCCCTCGCGCGCGGGCGAGAGGGGGATGGGTTCGCCGGGGCAGCAGGCGTGCGCGGCGTTGACCAGGATCAGGTCCCCGCGGTACAGGTCCGCGTGGGAAAGGGAGATCTGCCTCATGCGCGCATCGCCTCCTCCAAAATTCGGGTCAGGATCTGCGAAAACCCGTAGCCCGCCGCGCGCAGCATGGCGGGGAAGCGGCTGTGCTCCGTAAAGCCGGGGATGGTGTTGACCTCGTTGAACACGATCCTTCCCTCGGGCGTGAAGAACAGGTCCACCCGCGCAAAGCCCGCGCAGCCCAGCGCCCGGTAGACGGCCGCGGCCGCCGCCTTGACGCGCGCGGCGTCCGCGGGGGACAGGCGCGCGGGCACGTGCAGCGCGGAGGTCCTGAGCGTGTACTTCTCCTCGTAGTCGAAGAAGCCGGAGGCGAGCTCGACCTCGTCCACCTCGCCCAGCAGCAGGTCCGCGCCCCGGCCCACGACCGCGCAGCCGACCTCGAAGCCGGGCACGGCCTCCTCCAGGATGGCCTCGCGGTCGTATTGCAGGGCCGTCTCCAGCGCGCGGGGCAGATCCGCCTCCTGCGCGACGCGCGTGATGCCAAAGGACGAGCCCGCGCGCACGGGCTTGACGAACAGGGGATAGCCCAGCGCCCGGGCGAGGCGCAGCGCCTCGGCGCGGGGCGCATCGGGCCCGACGACGGCCCCGTGCGGCACGGCCACGCCCGCAAGGGAGGCCAGCAGGTGCGCGCGGTGCTTGTCCATGCACAGGGCCGAGGCGAGCGTGCCGCAGCCGGCCAGCGGGATGCCCGCCAGCTCGATCAGGCCCTGCACGGTGCCGTCCTCGCCGTTTGCGCCGTGCAGCACGGGGAAGACCGCGTCCACGGGCAGCAGGCGCGCGCCCTGCGCGCCGCGCACGAGCAGGGCGCGGGCGCTGCGGTCCGGCAGCAGCGCGCAGGGCGCGCATTCCGGCAGGGAGAGCCAGGAGCCGTCCTCGATGGCCGCCTCGCTCCCGGAAAAGAGGAACCAATCCCCTTTGCGGGAGATGCCCACGGGCAGGGGGCGGAACCGCTCGCGGTCCAGGTTGCGCAGGACCGCCGCGGCGGATTGCAGGGAGACCTCGTGCTCCGGCGAGCAGCCGCCAAAGAGCACGACGACGTTCAGTTGAGACATGGCTCTTTTCCTCCTTCCAAAGGTTCCTCCCGCACGGGCGTGCCCGCGGGCAGGTCGTAGCCCACGCGGCAGACGTTGCGGTAGAGCGTTTCCTCCCGCAGGCAGCCGCCCGTGCGCCGGTCCAGGACGCGGCGCAGGACGTCCGCCTCCTCGTAGATCTCGCCGCCCCGGCGCACGTAGGCGACCTCGCCGTTGCGCACCTCCAGGGTCAAACCGTCGTCGCGGTCGGCCAGCAGGCGGCCCACGAGCGCGCCGTCCGCAAAGTCGAGGCGGATCTCATAGGTGGTTTCCGTGGGGTTGAGCACCTTGAGGTCCAGCCAGCCCTCATAGAGCGTGGCGTCCACGCCGCGGGGCGCGTCGCTCGGCGGGTCGGGAAAGTCCTTGACGCGGTGGCCGTGGCGCTCGACGACGCGCAGCGGCGCGTGGAGGAAGAGCCAGAAGAGCAGGTTGCTCATCTGGCACATGCCGCCGCCCGGCGCGGTGATCAGGCGGCCGTCCACGACCGTCAGCCCGTCGCGGTAGGGCTCGTCCCGGTCCGCGCCGCGCACCGCGCGGTAGAAGGAGAAGGTCTCCCCCGGCCGCAGGAGCAGGCCGTCCAGCTTCCTGGCCGCAAGGCGCAGGTTGTGGACCTTGTTCTCCTGGTAGAGCATGGGGAAGCCCGTCTCCCGGTTGTAGAGGGGCGAGGCGGACGCGTAGACGAGGTGGGAGAGGTCCTGCGCGCTGTGCGCGCGGCAGTACCGCCGGCCGTCCAGCCGCATCCCGAGGTAGAAGAAGAGCCGCCGCTGAAACACGCGCAGCGGACGAAGAAACGGAAAGCGCTCCGTGAAAGAAGGCCTTGCCATTTTTTTCGCTCCTTTCCCGGGGCGCAAGGCTGCAAAAACGAATTTCGCCCCGTTCGACACGATCATTGTAGCCGAACGGGGCGAAAAAGGTTTGCGCGCTTTCTTTCCAAAGGCTTGCGGTTTTGTGGAGAAATTCTTGCGATTTTCTGACGGTCAGGCCTTGGCCTGCGGCAGGGGCTGGGGAAGGGAGACGGTAAAGGAGATGACGCCGTCGGCGCTTGCGGCCGAGATGGCGCCGCCGTGCTGCTCGACGATCTCCTTGGCGATGGCAAGGCCCAGCCCGGCGCCGCCCGTGTTCGAGGACCGCGACTCGTCCAGGCGGAAGAAGCGCTCGAAGATGCGGTCCAGCTTCTCCTTGGGGATGGTCTTGCCGCGGTTCTGCACCAGGACCTGCACGCCGTCCGCCTGCGCGCGCAGGGCGAGCAGGATGCGCGTGCCGGGCGTTGCGTAGTATGCGGCGTTGCGCAGCAGGTTGTCCAGCACGCGCTCCATCTTGTTGGGGTCCAGCGCCGCCTGGACGTCCGGCGGGATCTGCAGGTCGATCTCCAGGTTCTTTTCCGCAAGGAGCGGCTGGAACTCAAAGGCGATCTGCTCGAGCATGCGGCTGAAGTTCACGCGCTCCACGTCCAGCGTCAGGGACGAGAGGCTGAAGCGCGTGATGTCGAAGAACTCGTTGATGAGCTCCTCCAGCCGCTCGGCCTTGTCCAGCGCCACGCCCGTAAAGCGCGCGCGGGACTCCGGCGAGAGGTCCGGCTCGTCCTGCAGGAGCGTCAGGTACCCGATGACGCTGGTCAGCGGGGTCTTCAGGTCGTGCGCGAGGTAGACGATCAATTCGTTTTTGCGCTGCTCGGCCTCGCGCGCGGCGCGCTCGCTGCGCAGGGCCTGCTCCCGGAAGCGGTTGAGCTCCTCCTGCACGCTGCGCAGGGGCGCGCTCAGGCGCACCGGCTGCTCCCGGGAGGTGACGAGCTCCTCCGAGGCGTCGATCACCTCGTCCAGGTAGCGCAGGGGCTTGGCCATGAAGGCATAGGTGAGGATCGCCCAGCCCGCAAGCAGGGGGATGCCGAGCGTCAGCGGCAGATAGTCCAGCAGCAGGTGCAGGAACTGGTAGAGCGGGTCCTCCGGATACCAGGTGATGGAGGCGCAGATCTGCCAGCCGAGGAAGAAGCACAGCAGAAACACGGCCACAAAGGTGAACAGCGCCAGGACGTATTGCGCGGCGATGCGGCGCGTCAGGCGGTTGCGCAGGCCGCGGCGGCCCGCGCTGCGGTTTTCGCTATGGCTCAATGGTATAGCCCACCCCCCAGACGGTCTTGATGAACTTGGGCCTGCGCGCCGGCTCGTGCATCTTCTCGCGCAGGCGGGCGATGTGCGCCATGACGGTGTTGTTGTTGTCCAGATACTTTTCGCCCCACACGCTCTCGAACAGCTCCTCCGAGGAGACGACGCTGCCGCGGCGCCGGCAGAGCGTCCAGAGGATGCGGAACTCGAGGGGCGTGAGCTTGAGCTCCTGGCCGTTGAGCGTGCAGCGGTGCCGCGCCTGGGAGATGCTCAGGCCGCGGATGTCGATCTCGTCGTCCTCCGGGGCCGCGCCCTCGCCGCCGTTGTAGCGCAGGTAGCGCCGAAGCTGCGTCTTGACCCGGGCGACCAGCTCCAGGGGGCTGAAGGGCTTTGTGACGTAGTCGTCCGCGCCGAGGGTCAGGCCCGTGATCTTGTCCGTGTCCTCCCCGCGCGCGGTCAGCATCAGGATGGGGAAGAGGTGATTCTCCCGGATGCGCTGGCAGAGCGCAAAGCCGTCCATGTCCGGCAGCATGACGTCCAGGATCGCCAGGCTCAGCTCCTCGCGGGCGACGATCTCCAGCGCCTCGGCCGCCGTGCCGCAGGCGAATACCGCATACCCTTCGTTTGTCAGGTAGACTTCCACAAGGTCCGCAATGGCGGCCTCGTCGTCTACAACCAAGATTTTTTCTTTCATGGCAATGTGCAGTTTCCCCTCCTTTTTTCCCGCCCTTTAGTATAGCAGGGCCGGAGGGATGCGTCAAAGAGGAGATGCGCGCGCTTCCGGTTGTGCTGGCGCGCGGCAGTTGCTATAATGGAGGGGCGAAACGACAAGAGGTGTGGTTTGGATGAGAAAAGTGACCCTGCAGGACATCGCGGACCAGCTGGGGCTGACGAAAGTCTCCGTCTCCAAGGCGCTCAACGGCCGGCCCGGCATCAGCGCCGACACGCGCAGGCGCGTGATGGAGACGGCCGAGCGCCTGGGCTACCGCGGAAAGCAGAAGGACCTGCCGCAGGAGGTCCCGCTGCGCTATGCCCTGATCGTGCCGGAGCGCTTTTTCCTGGAGACGAACGGCCTGCACACGGAGGTTTCTTATCACCTGAGCAAGCTCTGCGCGCACGACGGACACCAGCTCTATTCCCTGGCGCTCAGCCGGGAGCAGGAGCGGGCGCTGCGCCTGCCCGAGCCCCTGGGGCGCGTCCTCTTCGACGGCATCTTTCTGCTGGGCGAGGTGGAGGGGCCGTACCTGCGCGCGCTGTGCGAGAAGCAGGCCGCGGACCTTGTGGCCATCGACTTTGCGCCGGAGCGCGCGCCCGTGGACAGCGTGCGCGTGGACAACTACGACCTGGGCTTTCGCGCGACCCGGTTTCTGCTGGAAAAGGGGCACCGGCGCATCGGCTTTGCCGGGGACGTGCGCCAGAGCAGCGCCGTGCTGGACCGCTACTTCGGGTACCTGAAGGCCCTGACGCTGGCGGGCCTGCCCCCGCGCCCGACCTGGCAGATCGAGATCCGCGACGACAAGGCGAACGCGCCCTTTGCCGTGCCCCTGCCGGAGGAGATGCCCACGGCCTTCGTCTGCCAGAGCGACCTGATCGCCTATTCCCTGCTGGAGGCGCTGCGCGGCGCGGGAAAGCGCGTGCCGCAGGACGTGTCCCTCGTCGGGTTTGACAACGCGCCGCTCTGCGCGCACACCTCGCCGCCGCTGACCACCTTTGAGATCAACCGGCACGACATCGCCATGGCCGCCTATGCCTGCATGGCGGATCGGCGCCGGGCGCGGGGCGGCCGGCGCGTCTTTCTGCCCTGTCCCTTTGTGGAGCGCGGATCCGTGGCGGATCGTGCGGCCTCGTGACGCCCGCGCGCGCTCCTTCCCGATTTTGTCCGCTTGACAAAGCCCATGCTGCGTTGCTATAATGGGAAACAAGAAATCCTGGGGTGTGCGTAACGTCCTGATTTTGAACCTACAGACGTCAAATGGAGCCCGCGTCGGATTCCCCAATGTCATGCCACCCGCCCTCGCGGCGGCCAGTGGACGGCAGCGGATGTTCGCAGGGCGCCACCCTGCTTTAGTAGCAGGTGTCAAAATAGGGCGAGCGGCACTTTGGGGTTTTTTCTGCCAAAAAAACGCGGCGGACAAGGGTCGGAAAAAAACTTGCAGAATCTGCAAAAAAGGTGTTGACAAACAGAATCCCCCCTGCTATAATAACCATCGTTGACACGGCACCGCGTCAACAAGGCAGATAGCGGGATGGTGTAACGGTAGCACCTACGACTCTGACTCGTATTGCCTAGGTTCGAATCCTAGTCCCGCTGCCATCTTGTTTGCCTCCATGGTCTAGTGGCCTAGGACACCGCCCTCTCACGGCGGCAACAGGGGTTCGAATCCCCTTGGAGGTGCCAGTAGCTCGAAAGCAATGGCTTTCGAGCTTTTTTTTCGAAATCGGCCTTTCCGGGGCGAAACAGAAAAAGGGGAGTGGAACGGACATGAAACTCTTGTGGAGGCTGAGCCGCGAGGCCATTCGCTACAAAAACCTCTACGTTGTGGCGATTCTTTCCACGCTGGGCTTAACGGCCGTGAACCTGGCCGCGCCGCGCGTGCTTTCGTCCATGACGGGCATTGTGGAGCGCGGCATGGACGAGACGTCCCTGCGGGCCATCGGGGTCCTGACGGCGATCCTGCTGGCGCTGTACCTGCTGCGGGTGGCCTTCCGGTTCCTGAGCAACTACCTGGCGCACAAGGCCGCCTGGTACCTGGTGGGGGACCTGCGCACCAAGATCTACGACAAGCTCGAGCGGCTGGACCTGGGCTTCTTCCACGACAAGCAGACCGGCGACCTGATGAGCCGCGTGGTCAACGACACGCGCGACTTTGAGCTGCTCTACGCGCACATCATCCCGGAGATGATCACAAACGTGGTCACCTTCCTCGGGGTGCTGGCGATCCTGCTGACGATCAACTGGAAGCTGGCGCTGATCACCTGCTTCCCGATTCCGCTGATCCTCGTCTCCGGCGTGATCTTTGCCAAGAAGGTGCGGCCGTTCTTCCGCGTTTCGCAGCGGAAGATGGGCGAGCTGAGCGGCAAGCTGCAGGACAACCTCTCCGGCATCCACGAGATCCAGTCCTTTGGCCAGGAGAGCTTTGAGACCGAGCGCGTGGACGAGAAAAACTTCGACCACGTGCGCGCGATGCTCAAGGCGCTCAAGATCAGCGCGGTGTTCCACCCCTCGGTGGAGTTCCTCTCCTCCATCGGCACGATCCTCGTGGTGGCCTTCGGCGGGCTGCTGGCCTACCAGGGCAACCTGTCCGTGGAGGACATCGTCTCCTTTGTGCTGTACTTAAGCCTGTTCTACGCGCCGATCTCGGGCCTTGCGACGCTGCTGGAGAACATGCAGCAGTCCATGGCCGGCGCCGAGCGCGTGATGCTGGTGCTGGACACGCCCTCGCGCATCCAGGATCGGAAGGGCGCAAAGCCCCTGCGCGACCCCAAGGGCGCCATCGAGTTCGACCACGTCTCCTTTGCCTACACGGAAGGGGAGCCCATCCTGCAGGACATCAGCTTCCGCTGCGAGCCGGGGATGATGGTGGCGCTGGTCGGGCCCACGGGCGTGGGCAAGACGACGCTCACCCAGCTCATCTCCCGCTTTTACGAGCCGACGAGCGGGCGCATCCTCGTCGACGGCCAGGACATCCAGGACGTGACGGTGGAGAGCCTGCGGCGCAACATCTCCCCGGTCCTGCAGGACACCTTCCTCTTCAACGGCACGATCGAGGAGAACATCGGCTACGCCAAGCCCGACGCCACGCACGAGCAGATCGTGGCCGCGGCGCGCGCGGCGAACATCCACGACGACATCGAGGCCATGCCCGACGGGTACCGCACGCGCGTGGGCGAGCGCGGGCTGCGCCTCTCCGGCGGGCAGAAGCAGCGCGTGGCCATCGCCCGCGCGATCCTGCGGGCCAGCCCCATCATCATCCTGGACGAGGCCACGGCCTCCGTGGACGTGGAGACCGAGCGGCAGATCCAAAAGGCCATCGCCTCCATCGCGGGCAAGAGCACGATCCTGGCCATCGCGCACCGGCTCTCGACCATCCGCAGCGCGGACCTGATCCTGGTCATCCAGGACGGGCGCATCGCCGAGTCCGGCACGCACGAGGAGCTGGTCGCCCGCGGCGGCATCTACGCCCGCATGAACCGCATCCAAAACAGCGCCATCGCCTAAAAGACAAAGCGGAGGCCGCATCCCGCGCCGGGGTGCGGCCTTTTTTGCGTTTCGCAAAGCCGACGCGCTTGGAAACCGTGCAAGGCGCATGGTTTTGAGAGACATTCGGCGCGCCGAATCCCGGAAAGCGTGCCGGAGGCCCGCTTTCTCGCAGCGCACACGCTGTCGCTGCGGATTGCAGAGGAAGGAGGGGGCTACAGCCCGGGAGGCCGCATCCCGCGCCGGGGTGCAGCCTTTTTTTCGCCGCAAAGGGCGGCGCGCCGGCCGCACACCGTGCGAAGAAACCGCATATGCTGTCCATTGTACGGAGTCCCACGCACAAGGAAGGGGAGGAACATGGATCAGCCATTGCTGTTTTTTGATTGCGTTTCAATGTGTTATCACGACGACAGCGGGGAGACGGAGGTGCTCTCCGACTTTACGTTGCGGGTGGACAGCGGGGAGTTCCTCGCGCTGCTCGGGCCGAGCGGGTGCGGCAAGTCCACGGTCCTGTCGCTGGCGGCCGGGCTGCTAAAGCCGGACAGCGGCCGCGTGACGCTGCGCGGGCAGGAGATCCGCCGGCCGCCGCTGCACATGGGCTACATGCTGCAGCGGGACCACCTGTTTCCGTGGCTGACGGTGCGGGAGAACGCGCTGCTGGGCATCCGCGTGCGCCAGAAGGAGCCCTCGGCCCGGCAGAAGCGGCACGTGGAGGACCTGCTCGCGGCCTGCGGCCTGACGGAGTTCGCCGACGCGCTGCCCGGGCAGCTCTCCGGCGGGATGCGGCAGCGGGCGGCCCTGGTGCGCACGCTCGCGGTAGAGCCGGACTTTTTGCTGCTGGACGAACCCTTCTCCGCGCTGGACGCGCAGACGCGCATCCAGCTCTCGGACGAGGTCAAGCAGCAGCTCTCCGGGGGCGCAGCCGCGACGATCCTGGTGACCCACGACGTGAGCGAGGCCATCTCCATGGCGGACCGGGTCGTGGTGCTGACGCGGCGGCCGGCGCGCATCCGGTCCGAGCACCGGATCGACCTGCCCGGCTCGCCCATGGAGCGGCGGCGCAGCGCGCAGTTTAAGGACTACTTTGACCGCATCTGGAAGGAGCTGGACGTACATGTGCAATGAATTGCGGACGGAATCCCCGGCGCAGGCGCGCTACCGGCAGCAGCGCCGGCGCCGGGCGCTGGGCATCCGCCTTGCGAGGTATGGAATCCTCGTCGGGTTTTTGCTGCTTTGGGAGGTCCTGGCGCGCGTGGGCGCGATCGATCCCTTCCTGCTCTCGAGCCCCTCGCGCATGGTCGCGACCATCGCCGAGCTCATCCGCACCGGGGAGATGTGGCTGCACCTGGGCACCACCCTGTGGGAGACGGTGGTCGGCTTTGTCCTGGGCTCGCTGCTGGGGATCGCGCTGGCCATCGCCCTGTGGTGGTCCGACACGCTGACCAAGATCCTGGACCCCTACCTCGTCGTGCTCAACGCCCTGCCCAAGATCGCGCTGGGGCCGGTATTGATCGTCTGGATCGGCGCGGGGATGCCGGCCATCATCACGATGTCGCTGCTGGTCTCGGTGATCGTGATGCTGGTGACGGTGCTGGGCGGCTTCCTCTCGGTGGAAAAGGAGAAGCGCACGCTGCTGCGGGCCTTTGGGGCGAGCAAGGTGCAGGAGTTCACGATGGTGGTCTTTCCCGGGGCGCTGGCCAACACGGTCTCCGCGCTCAAGCTGGGCATCGGCATGACGTGGGTCGGTGTGATCGTGGGCGAATTCCTGGTCTCGCGCGCGGGGCTGGGGTACCTGATCGTCTACGGCGGGCAGGTGTTCAAGCTGGACCTGGTCATGGCGGGCACGGCGGTGCTGTGCCTCTTTGCGGCGCTGATGTACCTGGGCATCGCCCTGTGGGAAAAGCGCCTGCGCGCCTCCCTGCAAACCGACTGAAAGGGGCGGCCGGCTCCGCGCGCGACCTCGGCGCGGAGCCGGTTTTTTGTGGGGCCGGGGCGCGCTTTACCGGAATATTGCTTGCGCAATGCAGGGGAAACGGGTAAAATATTGTAAGATGGAGACGGAGCGCCGGGAAACCTGCCGGCCGCCGCTCTGGTTTGGAGAAAGGAGCACCCCGCATGATTGACAGGGCGATTTTCCACCGCGCGCCGCTGGCCCCCGACGCCTTCGCCCCCCTGCCCACGGGCGCGATCAAGCCCCTGGGCTATTTGCTTGCGGCCGAGCGCGCGCAGGCGAACGGCCTGGGCGGTCAAATCACCCGCGTTTGGGACGGCCTGCGCGACAGCGCCTGGATGGGCGGCAAGGGCGAAAACTGGGAGCGCGGCCCCTACTATTTGGACGGGCTGATCCCCCTGGCCTGGCAGCTGGAGGATGAGGAGCTGCAGAACCTGGCCCGGCGCTTTGTGGACTGGATCCTCGCCTCCCAGGACGAGGAGGGCTTCTTTGGCCCGAAGGACAACCCCGACTGGTGGCCGCGCATGGTCGTGCTCAAGGCCCTGCAGCAGTATTTCACCATCACGGGCGACAAGAAGATCCTGGTCTTTCTGACGAAGTACTTCGCCTACATGGCGCGCAAGCTGGACGAGCAGCCCCTGGGGCTGTGGGCCATCGCGCGCGCGGGCGACTGCGTGGACGCGATCCTGTGGCTCTACGACATCACGGGCAAGGCGGGGCTGCTCAAGCTCTGCGACAAGGTCCTGGGCCAGGCCATGGATTGGACGCGCCACTTCCACACCTTCCCCGACGAGCAGGACCAGAAGCGCGCGCACCCCTGGTCCATGCTGGAGCCGCGCCTCAAGGCCACGGACGACCCCTGGTCCGAGGCCTGGCAGATCCACCAGCGCACGCACGTGGTGAACCTGGCCATGGCGCTGAAGACCCCGCAGGTCGAGCACGCGCTCCACGGCGGCACCAAGCAGGCGGACGCCTTCCGCGCGGGGTGGGAGAAGCTCACGCGCTTCCACGGCGTGGCCAACGGCATGTTCACGGGGGACGAGCACCTCTCCGGCGCAAACCCCTCGCAGGGCACGGAGACCTGCGCGGTGGTGGAGACGCTCTACTCCCTCGAGCGCGTGCTCGCCCTGACCGGCGAGGCCCGCATCGGCGACCTTTGGGAGCGCATCGCCTACAACGCGCTGCCGGCGGCCCTCTCGCCCGACGGATGGGCGCACCAGTACGACCAGCAGGTCAACCAGATCCGCATCGACCGCTATCCCCGCGCCTGGTACAACAACAAGCCGGACGCGAACGTCTTCGGCCTGGAGCCGAACTACGGCTGCTGCACGGCGAACCTGCACCAGGGCTACCCCAAGTTCACGGCGCATCTGTGGATGGCCGTGCGCGGCGGGGGGCTCGCGGCGCAGTCCTACGCGCCGTGCGAGGTGCTCTGGCGCGCGGGGCAGACGCGCATCCGCCTGACGGTGGGGGGCGACTATCCGACGCAGGAGCGCGTGCGCATCCGCCTGAAGATGGAGGGCGAGGCGCGCTTTCCGATCCTGCTGCGCATCCCCGGCTGGGCCGAGGGCGCCCATGCCGAGGTGGCCGGCGAGCGGCTGGAGGGAACCCCCGGGCAGTACCTGCGCCTGGAGCGCGTCTGGCGCGACGGCGACGAGATCGAGCTGACCCTCCCCATGCAGGTGCGAACCGAGAAGTGGCACCACCAGACCCTGGCCGTCTACCGCGGGCCGGTGCTCTTCGCCCTGCCCGTGCCGGCCAAGTGGGAGTACAAGGGGGAGATGCCCCTGTGCGACCGCTGGGCGGAGCCGCAGGGGCCCTGGAACTATGCGCTCGTGCCGGAAGAGGGCTTTGCCGTCGAGGGCGGCGGGGCCCGCATCGCCTGCTCGGCCGTCCGCTGCCCGGGCTGGGTCGAGAAGGGCGGCTCGGCGGACGATCCGCCCGTGCGCCCGCCGCGGGGCGGCGCGCCGGTGGAGCGGATTTCGCTCGTTCCCTATGCGCAGGCGCCGCTGCGCGTCGCCCAGTTCCCCTGGGCGAGAAACAGATAACCCGTGAACCCCAGAATTTCAGGAAAGAAGGATATGCATATGAGCTTGAAGATCGGTATCATCGGCTTTGGCGGAATGGCCCACTGGCACGCGACCAACGCCTCCAAGATCGAGGGCGTGGACTTTGTCGCGGCCTACGACGTGGATGAAAAGCAGCTGCAGAGCGCGCAGGAGGAGTTCGGCATGCGGCCCTGCCGCACGCTGGAGGAGCTCCTTTCGATCCCGGAGATCAACTTCGTGCTCGTGGCCACGCCCAACCAGATCCACAAGGACATGGTCATCGCCGCCCTGCGCGCGGGCAAGCACGTCATGACCGAAAAGCCCGCGACCCTCTCCGTCGCGGACTGGGACGAGATGGTCGCCGTCAGCCGCGAATGCGGCAAGATCCTCACCGTCCACCAGAACCGCCGCTGGGACAAGGACTACCGCATCATGCGCGAGGTGGTCGAGAGCGGCGCCATCGGCAAGGTCTTCTCCATCGAGAGCCGGGTGTTCGGCACCGTGGGCGCGATGTATGGCTGGCGCGCCTTCAAGGCCTATGGCGGCGGCATGGTGTACGACTGGGGTGTGCACATGTTTGACCAGCTCCTGTGGATGTACCCGGACAAGAAGATCGTGGACGTCAAGGCGGAGCTGATGTCGATCCTGGAGGCCAATAAGGAGGTCGACGACTACTTCAAGGTCCTGCTCAAGCTCGAGGGCGGACCGGTTTTGACGGTCGAGGTCGGGTCCTACGCCTTCCGCGCGCTGCCGCGGTGGTACTGCATCGGCGCGGGCGGCACCCTGGAGATCGACGACTTCACCGCGGAGAAGGGCGGCATCACGCGGCCGCGCTTCGGCACGGAGGGCAAGGTTGCGCCGGTCGTGGTGCAGACGCCCGCGGGCCCGACCCGCATGATGGCGCCCCGGCCCCCGGAGACGCGCGAGGAGCTGTCCCTGCCCACGAGCGACGCGGACTGGACGAGCCTCTACCGCAACCTGGTGGACGTCATCGACAACGGCGCGGAGCTCATCGTCAAGCCCGAGCAGGTGCGCCGCGTGCTGCAGCTCATCGAGGCGGTCTTCGCCTCCGCCAAGAGCGGCCACTCCCTCGCCTGCGCCATCTGAGAAACGGCGAACCCCGCGAAGAAAATCTCCTTTTCACAAAGGAGATTTTCTTCTGCCCGCGCGCAGGAAGCGCGCGGAACCCAGGAATTTTTTTCGAAGGAGGAATCCCATGCAAAGCGAAATTCCCGCACGGGAAAACAAGATGGGCGTCATGCCCATCAACAAGCTGCTGCTGAGCATGTCCCTGCCGATCATGATCTCCATGCTGGTGCAGGCGCTCTACAACGTGGTGGACTCGGTCTTTGTCGCGCGCGTGAGCGAGGCGGCGCTGACGGCCGTCTCCCTGGCCTTTCCGATCCAGAACCTGATGATCGCCTTTGCCACGGGCACGGGCGTGGGCATCAACGCGCTGCTCTCGCGGTCGCTGGGCGCAAAGGACTTCGACGGCGCAAACCGCGCGGCCACAAACGGCGTTTTCGTCATGATGCTGACCTCGGTGCTCTTCATACTGTTCGGGATCTTCGGCGCGCGGCAGTTCATGCTCTGGCAGACGGACATCCCAGAGATCGTGGACTATGGCGAGGACTACCTGCGCGTGGTTTCGATCCTGAGCTTCGGCGTGTTCGGGCAGATCGCGTTTGAGCGCCTGCTGCAGGCCACGGGCCGGACCTTCTACACCATGATCACCCAGGGCGTGGGCGCGATCCTCAACATCATCCTGGACCCGATCATGATCTTCGGCCTGCTCGGTTTCCCTAAGATGGGCGTCACGGGCGCGGCGCTGGCCACGGTCGTGGGGCAGATCGCGGGCTTTGCGCTGGGCATCGTGTTCAACTATAAGCTGAACCACGACATCCGCCTCTCCTTCCGGGGCTTCCGCCCCTGCGGCCGGACCATCGGGCGCATCTACGCCGTGGGCGTGCCCTCGATCATCATGGCCTCCATCTCCTCGGTGATGACCTTTGGCATGAACAAGATCCTCATCGGCTTTTCCTCCACGGCCGCGGCGGTCTTCGGCGTGTACTTCAAGCTGCAGTCCTTCGTGTTCATGCCCGTGTTCGGCCTGAACAACGGCATGGTGCCCATCCTCTCCTACAACTACGGCGCGCGCAGGAAGAAGCGCATCACCGGCACGATCAAGCTGGCGGTGCTCTACGCGGTGATCATCATGGCGGCGGGCGTTCTGCTCTTCCAGCTCCTGCCCGCGCAGCTGATGGCGCTGTTTGACGCCTCGGAGGCCATGCAGGCGCTGGGCGTCTCCGCGCTGCGGATCATCAGCGTGCACTTCCTCATCGCGGCCTATTCCATCGTCATCAGCTCCGTCTTCCAGGCCCTGGGCGACGGAATGCCGAGCCTGATCATCTCGGTTGCGCGCCAGCTGGTGGTGCTGCTGCCCGCGGCGTGGCTGCTCTCGCTCACGGGCCAGGTCAACAACGTCTGGTGGGCCTTCCCCATCGCGGAGCTGGTCTCCTGCGCGCTGTGCACGCTCTTCTACCTGCGCGCCTACAAGCGCAAGATCCAGCCCCTCGCCGAGGCGTAAAAAACAAGAAAAGGACCGCAGAGCGGTCCTTTCAGCCTGTCGAAAAAGGTCACCGGAAGGTGGCCTTTTTTCTCATTGGAGATTCTCGAATTGAGGGAAAGAAAGCGGTATAATAGTGAGGGGTGATAAAGATGCTGGTAAAAAAAGCAGAAGATCGTGGACAGCTTGAATTTGTAAATCTGGAGAACATGGTCCCACAGGAT
>CAJFMX010000017.1 GCA_904393115.1 uncultured Clostridia bacterium | reverse complement strand
ATGGAGGAAATACAGATGAGATTTTGGGGCAAAGACAGAAAACAGGATAACAGAAAAAATATTTGGATTGAGCATCTCAATATTGATACAGGAAACTGGTTTCAAGTGTTTTCAGCTTGCTTAGGTAAAATGATAGCAATACAGACTGCTTGTAGTGAACAGGTGGTAAAGGGGCAAGACTGGAATGTTGATTTTTCAGAGGGCGTAATACTTTTTGGAAATCAAAAGTATCCGCTTCAATTTATCGGAAGCGAGGCAACATCAAGTAACACATGGCTGTGGGGGTGGGAAAATATCAATGGATTTTCCGAGAAAATTATTCAGGTAGCCACACACGCAAAAGTAGTGGGGGAACGCTGGAATTTAGAGCCACTAACGACAGCAGAATTTACATTGGACGATACATTCAACGGGCATAACCTGTCTATCGTAACTTGCGGCTTAGTTGATAAGTATTGTTATTACAGAGGCCCACATTCTGGTGGAGCAATTTTTGTTGCATTTTCAGGTGTTCCTGATAGTGTGTTTGCTTCCGTCGATGTTCAAAAATTCGTATCTATAACGACGCAATGTATTCAACAATTTAGTATTGATCACAAAATTTTTGTGGAGGGATTTCTGGAGGGATTTCTCTCGTGGAACAATACGAAATATGAATGGGATAATCAAACATTACTCGCTCATTTTCAGCAAGATTTGAAAATTGAGTTTGAACAAGTAAATGATTTTTTGCGTATTTGCGCTATGAATACCATTTTATCAGCCAGATAGCAAAGCCAGTCGAGCCAGTCAACGGACAAGATGAACGGCGCAAAAAATGCGCTGCCGTTGGCAGGCCCGCCCGTCTCTGCTAAAGGGGCAATCAAGGCGGGAAAGCCCGAAAATGGCTTCCCGTCCATTTCAAATTTCAGAGAAGAAACGCTCCAAAATCAGAAAGAGGGCGGCCAAGCACTTTGCGGAATTGGCCGCCCTGTCCACAAGGCAGAGCGCAGGACGAGGGACGGGGACTTTCCTACTACGCCCTGTCTGCGGAGGAAACGCCGCGCGCTACCGCTGCAGACGGTGGCGGCACATGCCGGTCCTTCCGCAGGCGGGGCAGGTGAGCCGCCTGCGGGTGAAGGTGTGATAGCCCTTGACGTATTCGGACAGCGTGGGCACAAAGCGCGTTCCGCAGTGCGGGCAGACGTAATAGCCGGCGCGGAGCTCCAGCATCGCCGCGCCGAGCACGCCCGCGGCGGCGGTGACCAGGGACAGCGCGATCACAGCCGCCCGCGCCCACGCCGGGATCGGCAGGAACCCCGCCAGGAGCACCAGGGCGACCATCGCGACGACCGTCACGCTCCCCATCAGGATGGAGAGCGCCATCGTGCGCCGGTTCTCCTGCGCCTCCTGCATGAGCCGCAAAAGGTTTTCCTCCGCCTGTTCCCGATAGCGCGCCTCGGAGACCGTTTCGCCCGTGAGCAGGTCGTTGACCGTGATGTCCAGCACCTCGCACAGCGGCAGGAGGAGGGAGACCTCCGGAAGCCCCCTTCCGGTTTCCCATTTCGAAATCGTCTTGTCGCTGACGGAGAGCCGGTCCGCGACCTGGCGCTGCGTGAGGCCCTGGGCCTGCCGCCGCGCGGCGATGAAGCTGCCGATCTTGCTTTGATCCATGCGCACAACCTCCTTTCCCGCTCATTGTACGGCAGAAGCGGCCTGTTGTCCACCTACGCATCGCAGGGTGTGGACTCTGCGGAGCGTAGAGCGGCGCTTTTCGCCCCGGCGCGCGGGAGCCAATCAATCGTTAACTTGCGTAGGGAACCAAAAACGGGTATAATAAGAGAGATGGATTTCTGCCTGCGGCGCGCTGCGCATCTGGCGCGCACGGGAGAGAATCCGCACGGGGAGACCGCGCCAAGAGCGGGTTGACGCGGCACGTGCGGACGGCGTCCTGTGTGCGATGCGAGGAGAGCTTTTTGCCGCAGGTGCGGGATACAATCGAATAGCCGCCTTCGCCCCCTTTGCACGGGCAGGGACGGCGCGCGGAAGAATTCGCCCCGGCGGATTCGCCTGTTTCTCCTGCACTTCTTTTTTGCATGGGGCGGGAGGAGTCTATCGCTTTTTCCCCAACGAGGTTGGGATCTGTCTGCGAAAAGATACGCAGCCAAACTCTTGAAGACAAAAGGAGGAATTTTTCGACGTGTCACCAAAAGGAAAATTGAAGATCATTCCCCTGGGCGGCGTGGAGGAGATCGGCAAGAACATCTACGTCATCGAATATGCGGACGATATTCTCGTCGTGGACTGCGGCTCCATCTTCCCCAAGGAGGACATGCTGGGCATTGACCTGGTCATCCCGGACGTGACGTATTTGCAGCGCAACCGGGACCGCATCCGCGGCATCCTCGTCACCCACGGCCACGAGGACCACATCGGCGCCATCCCCTACGTGGTCAAGCAGCTCGGGGGCGTCGTGCCCATCTACGGCACGCGGCTGACCCTCGCCCTCATCGAGCTCAAGCTCAAGGAACACCGCGCCATGCCCAACGTGGCCCTGCACACGGTCAAGCCCGGCTCCAGCGAGAAGATCGGCGCCTTTGACGTGGACTTTATCAAGATGAGCCACTCCATCGCGGGCGCGGTGGCCATGGCCATCAAGTGCTCGGTCGGCACGATCGTCGTCACCGGCGACTTCAAGGTGGACTATACGCCCGTGGACGGCGAGCGCATGGACTTCCAGAAGCTGGCGGAGCTCGGAAAGCGCGGGGTCCTGGCGCTGCTGATGGACTCCACAAACGTCGAGCGCGGCGGCTACACGATGAGCGAAAAGACCGTGGGCGAGACGTTCAACTCCTTCTTCCCCAAGGCGGAGGGGCGCATCATCATCGCCATGTTCGCCTCCAACGTCCACCGCATTCAGCAGGTGGTGGATTCGGCGCAGCACTACGGCCGGAAGGTCTGTCTGACCGGGCGGAGCATGATCAACGTCTCCACCGTCGCCATGCAGCTGGGCGAGCTGCGCATCCCCAGCGACGTCATGATCTCCATCGACGACCTGGACCGCTATCCGGACGAGGAGATCGTGGTCATCACCACGGGCTCGCAGGGAGAGCAGATGTCGGGCCTTACGCGCATGGCCTTCTCCGAGCACCGCAAGCTCGACATCAAGCCCTCGGACATGGTCATCATCTCGGCCAACCCCATCCCGGGAAATGAGCTCTCCGTCTCCCGCGTCATCGACCAGCTCCTGCGCAAGGGCGCGAACGTCATCTACGAGTCCCTGGCCGAGGTGCACGTTTCCGGCCACGCCTGCCAGGAGGAGCTCAAGCTCATGCACGCGCTGATCAAGCCGAAGTTCTTCATCCCCGTGCACGGCGAGTACCGCATGCTCTCCATGCACAAGCGCCTGGCCATGTCCATGGGCATGGCGGAGGACCACGTCATCATCCCGCGCCTGGGCGACGTCATCGAGGTCAGCCGCAACTCCTGCAAGGTGGCCGGGGCCGTGCCCGCGGGCGCGGTGCTGGTGGACGGCCTGGGCATCGGCGACGTGGGCAACGTCGTGCTGCGCGACCGGCGCCACCTCTCCCAGGACGGCCTGATGACCGTCGTCGTGGGCCTGTCCAAGGAGGAAAACAAGCTGGTCTCCGGCCCGGACATCGTCACCCGCGGCTTTGTCTACGTCCGCGAAAACGAGGAGCTCATGGTCCAGGCGCGCGAGGTGGTCAAAAAGTGCGTGCAGGCCAGCCTCAAGGAGAGCCGCACGCCGGACTGGGGCGCCATCAAGGGCCGCATCCGCGACGACCTGCGCGAGTTCCTCTACCAGAAGACCAAGCGCAGCCCCATGATCCTGCCCATCATCATGGAAGTCTGACACAGAAAGCGGGGGAGAGAGATGAACATCTACGACCGCGCGCACGAGCTTGCGCGAGCCCTCAAGGAAAGCCCGGAATACCAGGACTACCAGCGCGCAAAGGAAATCGCCATGGAGAACGAGACACAGAAGGCGCTCATCGAGGAGTATAAAAAGCTCCAGTTCCAGCTGCAGATTTCCATGGCGGGCGGCGCTTCGCCCGACCCCGCGGAGCTGGAGCGCCTGCAGAAGATCGCCGGCGTCCTGCAGCTGAGCCACGAGGCGACGGAGTACCTGATGGCGGAGTTCCGCTTCCAGAAGCTGCTGGCCGACATCTACAAGATCCTGGGGGACGCGGCCGGCATCGACATGGACATGCTCCGCAGCTGAGCGCGCGTGAAACGGCGCGGCCCTGCCGCTCGTTATCACAAAAGAAAAAGATTTCAGGAGGAGAGAAGCCGTGGCAGATCCCCAGAGAGCGAGAGGCTGGAACATCGTCTGGCGCATCCTGCGCCCCTTTCTGATCTTTGCCTGCGCCTGCCTGTTGGTCGTGGGCATACTCGTCACGGCGTGGGATTTCCTGTACGAAAACTACATCATGCCCCCGGACCCCAACGACTCGACGCCGGTGGAATTCGTCGTCGAGCGCGGGTCCTCGGTCTCGACCATCGCCCGGGAGCTCAAAGAGGCGGACCTTGTGCGCAACAAGGGCGTCTTCCAGTACCTGAGCGAGTTCATCGGCAAGGGGCACCAGCTCAAGGCCGGGACCTACACCCTCTCGCGGGACATGACCATCCCGGAGATCATCGACGTGCTCTCGGCCGGGGACGGCGGGACGGACGTGATGAACTTCACCATCGTCGAGGGCCTGACGGTCGAGGAGATCGGGCAGTCCCTGGTGGACCAGGGCGTGTTCGAATCCGCGGACCGGTTCCTGGAGATCTGCCGCACGGGCGAGGGCATCGCGGAGGACTATCCCTTCATCCAGGACGTGGTCGACGCCAACGACGAGGGCCGCGCCTATGTCCTGGAGGGGTACCTCTATCCCGATACGTATGAGATCTACGTCGGCTCCTCGGAGGAGACGGTCATCGGCCGCATGCTGGACCGCATGAACGTCATCTACGGCGTGGCCTACCGCACGCGCGCCGAGGAGCTCGGCATGGACATGGACGAGGTCATCACCCTGGCCTCCATGATCGAGCGGGAGGGCAAGGCCGACTCCTTTGACAAGGTCTCCGCCGTCTTCCACAACCGCTTGGACGCCGGCATGGCCCTGGGCTCGGACGTGACCGTGCAGTACGCGCTGGGCGTGCGCCGCCTGGTGCTGACGCAGGAGGAGCTCGCCGTCGACAGCGCCTACAACACCTACCAGCACACGGGCCTTCCTGTCGGGGCCATCTGCAACCCCGGCAACGCGGCCATCGAGGCGGCGCTCTATCCCGACAGCGACTATGTGGAGGAGGGATACCTCTACTTCGTCCTGACCGACCCGGAGACGGGCGAGTTGGCCTTCACCAAGACCCTGGAGGAGCACGACGCCATCGTCGAGGAGTATCGCCCGCTGTGGGAAGCCTACGACCAGGCGAGCGAACAGGGAACGAACGAGTGAACTGGAAAAGGGCGCGCGAACGCGCCCTTTTTTGTGCAATTCAAAAAAGGGGAGAATCGACGCATGAAGAAACCCGAACTGCTCGCCCCCGCGGGCGCGCAGAGCCAGTTGATCGCCGCGGTGCGCTTTGGCGCGGACGCCGTGTACGTCGGCGGGCAGCGCTTCGGCCTGCGCGCCTACGCCGGAAACTTCGACGACGAGGCCCTGTGCCGCGCCACGGATTACGTCCACGCGCACGGCCGCAGAATCCACGTCACCCTCAACGCCTTCCTCTACAACGACGACCTGGACGGCCTGGCGGACGCCGCGCGCGCCCTGGAGCGCATGGGCGCGGACGCGGCCATCGTCGCGGACCCCGCGGCCGTGGAGATCTGCCGCGAGGTCGCCCCGCGCCTGCCCCTGCACCTGTCCACGCAGGCCAACACCCTCAACTGGCGCACGGCCGCCTTCTGGCGCCGCAACGGCATCCGGCGCGTGATCCTCGCCCGGGAGCTCAACCTGGAGGACGTGCGCGGCATCCGCCAGAACACGCCCGAGGACCTGGAGATCGAGGCCTTCGTCCACGGCGCGGTCTGCGCGTCCTACTCCGGGCGGTGCGTGCTGTCCAACTACCTCACGGGCCGCGACGCCAACCAGGGCCAGTGCGCCCAGACCTGCCGCTGGAAGTACGCGCTGGTCGAGGAGAAGCGCCCCGGCGAGTACCTGCCCGTGTTCGAGGACGCGCGCGGCACCTACTTCTACTCGGCAAACGATCTGTGCATGATCGCGCACCTGCGCGAGCTCTGGCAGGCGGGCGTCTGCTCCTTCAAGATCGAGGGCCGCATGAAGACCGACTACTACGTCGCAACGGTCGTGGGCGCGTACCGCCGCGCCATCGACGAGATGCTCGAGCATCCGGACGCGCCCTTTGACGAAGAGCTCCTGCACGAGGTCGGCAACGCCAGCCACCGCAAGTTTGGCACGGGCTTTTACTTCACCCGCCGGCCCGCAGACCCGCCCGGCGCCGTGGAGTACGAGCGCAACGCGGACTACATTGCAAAGGTGCTGGAAGTCCGCCCGGACGGGCTCGCCCTCGTGGAACAGAAAAACAAATTTCTCGCGGGCGAAACCCTGCAGTGGATGTCCCCGCAGGGCAGCGTGGAGTTCCAGTGCCGCGACATGCGGGACGAGGAGGGCAACGCCCTGCAGAGCGCGCCGCACCCCAAGCAGCGCGTTTGGCTGCCGCTGCCCGCGGGCGCGCAGGCCGGCGACTTCCTCCGCCGGAGGATCCGCTGAACGCCCCTGCGCCACGTTGGAAAATATTTTTCTATATTTTCTTATCCTATGTTAATGCGCCTCCCAAAACGGTGATATATAATAAAAGCCTAACGGTCGTGTAACAGGGGGTGTGGCCATTGGTTGGCCGAGACTTCTACAGAGAGGCGCTGGAGATCGAGGAAGAAGAACTGCTGGACAAGATCCTCGCCATCACACATGAGCGGCACCTGAAGAAAAAGGAGGCCCTCATCCAGGCGGGGGAGACGCAAAATCAAATCGTCTTTTTGGTGTCGGGCATCCTGCGGGGGTTTTTTTTGGACGCGGAGGGAAGAGAGGTCACCGATTGCTTTGGTCTGGAGCCGGGCACGGCCGCCATGGGCGGGTTTGCATTCGGGAAGCCTTCGGCCATCACCATTGAGGCCCTGACGGAGGCGGAGGTCGTCTGGCTCCCGATGGCGGAGGTGCAGGAGCTGTTCGCGCGGTATCCGCAGCTGATGGCGGTCTACAACCGCTATCTGCTCAAGGCGCTCAACGTCCACTGGGAGCTGAAGACCATGATCGGCCAGGAGTCGGCCATGGTTCGGTATCACTGGTTCATGAAGACGTATCCCGGGCTGGTCGACCACGTGCGCGACAAGCACGTGGCTTCGTTCCTGGGCATGACGCCCGTGACGCTCAGCCGGCTGCGCCGCAAGCTGCGCGAGGGCGGGGACGAGGGCGAGCAGGGGGACGGCGCCCCTTCGGAAACCCCTTGACGCCGCCGGGAACCGTCGCGCAAAAGGGACAAAATCTCCCTTTGACAGGACCGCAGCGATATGCTATAGTAGCCTTGTAATCGGAACGAGGAGGAGATTGTCCGCATGGACGGCGACGACGGGAACGACGACACCGCGCACATGTGCAGAAAAAGGGAATGAGGCGTATCTGTGCCGCAAAGGCGGCATGGATATGCCTTTTTGCGTTCCTCTCCTCCCCCCACCATTCGCACGACGAAAGGAGAAAACGGATTTTTTTATGGATACCGGCACAATATGGACCCTGCTGCTCATGGCGGCGCTGCTGGCGCTGTCGGCGGGCTTTTCTGCGACGGAGGCGGCGTATTCCGGCCTGAGCCGCGCAGAGCTCAAGACCATGGAGGAGGGCGGAAACCGGCGCGCGGGCCTGGCGCTGCGCCTGGCGGACCGGCAGGAGCAGATCCTGGCCGCGGCGCTGGTGGGCAACGTGTTCACCAGCGTGGGCGCGGCCTCGCTCGGCGCGATGCTCGCCGTCCGGCACCTCGGGGACATCGGCGCGCTGGTGTCGGCGCTTGTGGTCGGCACCGCAGTGATCCTGCTGTGCGCGGCAACGCCCAAGATCCGCGCGGCGGCGGACCCGGACCGGTTCGCCGTATCGCTCGCGCCCTTTGCCCGCGCGCTGACGATCCTCTTTGCGCCCGCCGCCTTCCTGCTCTCGCGCCTGCGCGGCGCGCTCGCGCCGAAGAGCCGGGAGGACGACCCCCACAAGGCCGCGCAGGATGAGCTGCTGCTGCTCGTGGACGAGGCGGAGCAGGACGGCGGCCTGGCCAAGGAGGACGGCGAGCTCCTGCGCAGCGCCATCGAGTTTACGGACCTGTGCGCGGACGACATCCTCACCCACCGCACGGACCTGGAGGCCGTTCCCGACACCGCCACGAAGGAGGAGGTCGCGCGCGTGTTCTCCGAGAGCCGGTATTCGCGCATCCTGGTCTACTCCGGGGACATCGACAGCATCGTGGGCGTCATCCACCAGAAGGACTTCTACGTGGGGACCGGGGTCACGGACAAGGCCCTTGCCCAGATCATGACAAAGCCCCTGTTTGTCGCCAATTCCGCCAAGATCAGCGACCTGCTCAAGCTCCTGCAGCGGCAGAAGGCGCACATCGCCGTCGTCACGGACGAATACGGCGGCACGCTCGGCATCGTCACGATGGAGGATATCCTCGAGGAGCTCGTGGGCGATATCTGGGACGAGCACGACGAGGTGGTCGAATCCATCCACAAGGTCGGGGAGGACGCCTACCAGGTCCTTGGCACGGCGGACCTGGAGGACCTGTTCGAGTTCCTCTGCATCCGCGACGAGGAGACCGAGAGCTCGACCGTCAGCGGCTGGGTCATGGAGCGGCTGGGCCGCGTTCCCCGCAGCGGGGAGAGCTTCCGCTACGAGGGCTGGCTGCTCACCGCGGCAAAGGCCGACCCGCGCCGCGTCTGCGAGGTCGAGGTCCGCAGGCTGCCCGCCGAGCAGACGCTCGCCGTCTGACAACACAAAAAACGACCCCGTTTGGGGTCGTTTTTTGTGTTGCGCGGGCTCAATAGAGGGGAAGGTTTCCCGTCAGCTCGTCCGCGCGGTCCCGGGGCAGGGGCTCCAGCGCCAGGCAGGTGTAGGTCGCCTCGCCGTGGAATTCCGTCATGCCCGCGTCGCAGATCAGCGAGGAGAGCACGCCTGCCTCCTGCGCGCGGCGGTGGAGGGCGAGGAGCTCTTCCTCGGAGTCGACGTAGACGCAGATCTTGGCCTCGCCCTTTTCAAACCACTCGCTCAGCGGCGTGGCGGGCATGTCCCCGGGCTCGAGAAACGCGCCCGTCTCCCCGGCGCGGACCTGGCCGAGCCGGCCCTCCCGCGCCAGGGCGCGCAGCACGGCGTCCACGCAGGCGTGCCCGGCCTGCGCCGCGATCTTTCCCTTGCGCATTTTCAGATCCCTGCGCATGACGATCATTTGCTTGGATGCGTACACGGATGAACTCCTCCTGTGTGATTGGAATGGCTGCATGCGGCGGGCCGGAAGCGCCGGCCGCCTGTCTGCAAGAAAGTATACCAGAGATGCGGCCTTGGTGCAAAGAAAACGGCGACGCGGAGATCGTCTCTCCACGCCGCCCGCGCAGGCCTTGCGATTACTTTTCCAGGGTGCTGGAAGCGAAGCCGTATTCCACGCTGCCGAGGTCAAATTCCGCATACACGGCGTAGACGTAGCCGGGCTCCGCGGTGAGGGTCATCGCGTCGTCCTGCGCAGAGACGGCGACCTCCTCGCCCTCGCCCGCCGCGGCCAGGTCCTCCGTGCCCAGCAGGGAATCCGACCAGCGCACAACCTTCACCGAGGTCGGCGCCGAGGGATAGAACTGCAGCGTAACTTCCGTGGCCTCGTCGAGGTTCAGCTCGAGCATGTCGTTCCACTGGAGCACATGCGCGCCGCAGGCGATGATAGAGGTGGCCTCCCCGTCCGCAGAGGGGACTGTGCCCTCCCAAGTGTAGGAGCCCATCGTCGCGCTGGCCGTGACGATCGCCTCCGGCACGCGGTACTGAAGCTGCAGGGAGGCGGGCTCCGACGCGTCGGGCTCCGCAAAATAGGCGTCCACGATCTCCTGATAGGGGTCCGCGTCCTCGGGCGAGCCCTCGGCGACGACCTGGATCTTCGTCACGCCGGGATACTGGCCGGGGTAGGAGTTCAGCATGATGCCGTTGCCCGTGATCTCCACGACGTTGCCGCGCTCAAGGTCTGCCGCGGTGATCTTCTCGCCGCCCAGGCCGTAGATCTCCTCCGGCAGGGTCACGGTGAAGGGAAGCTCGGAATTCACATCCACAAAGAGGATGCCGTCCTCGCCGTAGGGGATGGCGATGGCGCGGTTGACCGTGCCGGCCTGCTCGGTCGGTTCAGTCAGCTCGGTCTGGGCGCTGACCATGGGGCCGAAGGAGTCGAGCAGCTCCTGGTACTGCGCCGTGTCCTCCGCAGAGCCCTCCGACACGAGCTGCACCTTCGTCACGCTGTTGTACTGCGCGGGATAGGAGCGCGTCATCACGCCGTTGCCGTAGACGTCCACGATGTCGCCGGCGGAGAGGTCCGCCAGGGAGAGCGCCTCGCCGTCCAGGCCGAGGATCTCCTCCGAGAGGGGGGAGGTAAAGGGCATTTCCGTGTCCTGGGTGACCAGCAGCGCCTCTCCGTCCGAGAGGGAGAGAATCATGGCGCGCAGGGGGGCGTCCTCGTCCTGCGCAGGCGTCTGCGCGCCGGAGAGGGAGAGCGTCTCAGAATCGGCGGCCGCATCCGCCTGGCGGGCCTCCTGGTCCACGGGAGCGGTGGACGAACAGCCGACCAGCGCAAAGACCAGCAGCGCGCAGAGCAGGAGCAAAACATTTTTTCTCATCTTGGGGTCAACCTCCTTGTGCGAAATCCTTCTTGGAGCGAGCGGAGGATCCGCTTGCAACCATGAGACGGAAAAAAGCCGCCGCGAGTTCCGCGGCGGCAGAGAAAAAACGGTCAGTTTTTTGCGGGGTTGTCCACTGCGTAGAGGAGGTGGGGCATCTCCACGCCCCGGTAGTGCTTGACGAAGCGGTCGATCACGGCCATGCCGTTGCGCTGGGCCACGCGCTGGGAGGCGACATTCGTATCGCGGATGACGGAATAGACGCGCGGCGCGCGCAGGATGGAGAAGGCCCAGTCCCGGCAGGCGCGGGCTGCCTCCGTGGCAAAGCCCTGGTGCCAGTGCGCGCGCAGAAAGAGATAGCCCACCTCCAGGACTGGCGCCCCGGCCCCGACGTCCTGCCAGGTCAGGCCGCATTGGCCGATCATCTCGCCCGTGTCCTGGCGCACCACGGCCCAGAGGCCGGCGCCCGTCTCCTCGTAGCGGCGGAGCTGGCGGTCCAGCCACGCGCGCACCTCCGCCTCGGAAAACGGGCCCTCGTAGGCGGTCATGACCTGCGGGTCCTGCAAAATGGCGCGCAGGACGGGAAGGTCCGCCTCGCCCATCTCGCGCAGGAGCAGCCGCTCGGTCTGCGGAAGCCCTGCGCCCTTGGGCAGGCCGCGGCGGAGCCGGGCGAGGATGTCCACGTCCGCCGGGCAGAAGGGAAAACCGTCGATCTGCGCGGGCAGAATCCAGCGGATGTCGTTGTGCTCGAGCTTTTTCGGCTCGCCGGATTCGATCGCGGCACGGAACAGCGTCAGATGCACCTCGATGTCCGGATACGCGTGCGTGACCTCGAAGAACTTCGCGCCGACGCGGAGTTCGACGCCCAGCTCCTCCCGGCACTCGCGCGCAAGGGCTTGCTCCGGCGTCTCGTTAGGCTCCACCTTGCCGCCCACAAACTCCCACAGCAGGCCGCGCGCCTTGTGCGCCGGGCGCTGGCAGATCAGAAAGCGCTCGCCCCGCTCGATCAGGGCCGCGACGACTTCTACCACATGGGTCCCTTCTTTCCACAAAATGTCTTTCGTAGTATACCGTGTTTTGGCGAAGCGCGCAAGAAAAAGAGGCGCCAAAGTCTTTCCAAGCGGGGAGGGCGCATATCTATAGGGAGAATCTGCTGCGCTGGAGGGGAGCCCTATGTTGGAGTTGCTGTGGATCGCATTGTCGGAATGCTATTTCTTTCTGTCCTACATGTCGGGAAGGAACGCCTTTCCGCAGAAGCTGACGCCGGAGCAGGAGCGGGACTGCCTGGACAGAATGCTGCGCGGCGACGAGGACGCGCGCTCCACGCTCATCGAGCACAACCTGCGCCTGGTCGCCCACGTCGCCAAGAAGTACCAGAGCACCGGGATGGAGAGCGACGACCTCATCTCCATCGGGACGGTGGGGCTGATCAAGGCGGTCAAGACCTTTTCCCCCGTGAGCGGAACGTCCCTGGCCACCTACGCCGCAAGGTGCATCGAAAATGAGATCCTCATGGTCATCCGCGCGGGGAAGAAGCAGCGCCGGGAGGTCTCTCTGCAGGAGCCGGTGGGCACGGACAAGGAGGGAAACGAGATCTCCCTGCTCGAGATCCTGGGCACGGACCGCGGGGAGGTGGAGGAGGAGGTCGAGCGCCGGATGAGCGCGGCGCGCCTGCGGCGCCTCATCGAGACGACGCTCACCCCGCGCGAGCGCATCGTGCTGGAGATGCGCTACGGCCTCGGCGGAAGCGGCCCGTACGCGCAGCGCGAGGTCGCGACGGTCCTGGGCATCTCGCGGTCCTACGTTTCCCGCATCGAAAAGCACGCGGTGGAGAAGATGGCCCGCGCGTACATGCAGTCGTGACCGGTCAGAAAAGGCTGGTCTGCCCCGTGCGGTAGGAGGGGGCGGGCGCGTCGCGCACCACATCCACAGCCGGGTCCACGCGGCCGAGGAGCAGGGGCGAATCCGGGTCGTGCAGGGCGGCCTGGCGGTCGACCGCGCGGCCGTGGTTCGCGTAGCAGTAGGCGCAGCCGTGCAGGCAGGAGTCGTAGGCGCCGATGTCCACGCTCGCGGCGCAGCCGCAGGCTGGGCGCTGGCTGCGGTCCCGGGGAACCCGCAGCGCCTCGCCCGTGAGGCGCGCAAAGCGCGCGGGGTCGACGCAGTGCGCGCGTTCAACGCCGAGGGCGGACAGGTCCGCCGCCTCGGCGCAGGCTTGCACGGACATGCCGTGCGCCCGCGCGATGGGGACGAGGCGGCGCAGCAGCGCCTGCGCGGACTCGGGCGCGGGGCGGTACAGGCCCAGGGCGCGCTCGGCGCGGGCCGTGCAGCGGTAGGAGTCCAGGAAGCTCACGATGCACGCGTCCGTGCACCCCTCCAGCTGCGCTGCGAGGTCCGCAAAGCGCGCGACATGCGTTTCCAGGGAGTAGGCCGGGCTGAACAGGATGGGATCGTACCGCCAGACGAGGCGCGCGGGGCCGAGCCGCGCGGCGAGTTCGCGGAAGGCGGCGAGGATCTCCGGCTTGGGCGGAAGGCCGGGCTCCAGATCCCGGCCGTAGGCCGTGACCGTGCACTGAATATAGAAGGGAATGCGCGCAAGCGCCGGCGGGAGCTGCAGGAGGGGGATCGGGTTTTTCGTCCACAGGACCATGCCGTCCACGGCCTCCGGGCGCAGATCCACGCGAGAGATTCTGTGCGGATTGTGCGGGTTGCGCACGAGGCAGAAGCCCTCCTGCAGCCGGCGGCTCAGCCAGGGGAGGTAGAGGGTGGGGATGTCCGTCCTGCGGCTGGCGCTGACGATCATTGCGCGCCCACCTCCTCGACGACGCGCAGCTCCTCCCGCGCGATGGCGAGAAAGCGGCGCACCACGGGCGAGGAGCTGTTCTTCAAATAGGCGCCGAACGGGATGAGCGGGAAGCCCCGCAGCGGAATGCAGCGCAGGCCCGGCTCCTCCAGCGTGGGGAGATAGGGAAAGACGGAAAACCCCAGCCCCGCCTTGATCATCGCGATGCAGCCGTCGTAGCCCTCGGAGACGTAGACCTCGGCCGCCGGCCGTCCCGCGGCGGCCCGGAAGTGCAGGTGCAGCAGGGCGTCCGGCTCGCGGTAGGGGCCGCAGAGAATCATGCTGCCGGTTAGATCCTCCTCCTCCACCCACTCGCGCTCGGCGAGCGGGTGGTTTTCGTCGCAGAGGCAGACCACCGGGCACCGGCAGAGCTCCTCGTAGAGGCCGGAGAAGGACGCGGGGTGCTGCTCGTTATAAAAGCCGAGCAGCGCGTGCAGCGTCTCGTTTTCCAGCAGGCCCTGCAGCGCGTGCGCGGGCGCGATGCGCAGGTTCGGCCGCAGCGTCGGAAACTCCTCGTGCAGCCGGCGCAGCATGGGGGGAACCAGGTCCAGCTCGTGGTGGTTGTGGCAGCCCAGGCCGAGGAAGACCGCGTTCTGCGCCTGCGGCTCGTTGAGCCGCGTGCGCGCGGATTTTGCGATGCGCAGGATTGCGGAAGCGTCGCCGATGAACTGCATCCCCGCGCGCGTGAGCGTCACGCTCTTGCTTGTGCGAGTAAAGAGCTGCACGCCGAGCTCCTCCTCCAGGGAGCGGATCTGGTGGCTGACCGCCGGCTGCGTCAGCGCCACGCTCTCGGCGGCCTTGGAGAAGTTCAGGTTCTGCGCCACGGCCAGGAAGCACTCCAGCTGCGTTGTGTTCATGCAATCGCTCCTTTTGTTAGAAAAGAATTAAAAAGTGAATTAATTGTTAACGATAAAAGTTCTTTATCAACTATAACAGAAATCGATTTCACTTTCAAGCCAAATTGTTGTAGGATAATGGAGGCCAACGGTTAGGAAGCGAACAGTAAGGAAGCGAGGTGAGAAGCATGGAAATGACAGCCGGCGACATTCTGCGGAACACAAAGAAGATCAACATCGCCCTTGACACCTATCTGAACGAGCGCCTGGCGTCCACGGATCTCACGGCGGCGCAGGGAAATGTGCTGTTCTTCATTCTGGAGCATTCCGGCGTGCACTCCACGCGCATCCACAAGCAGCTGGGAATTTCCCGGGGCACGGTTTCGGGCCTCATCAAGAAGCTGCGGGAAAAGGGCTACGTCAGCTTCTCCAGCTGTGACACGGACGACAGGCAGAAGCCCATCCTGGTCACGGAGAAGGCCGACGCCCTGCGGGAGGCGCTGATCGGTTGGCAGCGGGAGCTGGAGGAGATGGTCTTCCGCGACTTTACCCCGGAGGAGCGGGCGGCCCTGGGGCGCCTGCAGGAGAAGATGCTGCGCAACATCTCTCCGGCGATTGCGCGCGTAAAAAAAGAAAGAGAAAAGGAGGGACCCACCCATGAAGTCCATTTTGGCGCAGGTCAAGCAGTATAAAAGGGACTCCATCCTCACCCCCATCTTCACCGCTTTAGAGGTGCTCATGGAGGTGCTGCTTCCCTATGTCACCGCCATGATCATCGACCAGGGCATCCAGCAAAGTGACTTTAACAAGGTCCTGCTCTACGGCGGGCTGATGCTGGTGATGGCCGGTCTCAGCCTGACATTCGGCGCGCTGGCCGGCAAATACGGCGCAAGCGCTTCGTCCGGCCTTGCATGCAACCTTCGCCAGGCGATTTACGACAACATCCAGCGGTTTTCCTTCTCGAACATCGATAAGTTCAGCACGGCGGGCCTCATCACCCGCATGACCACGGACGTCACCAACGTGCAGAACGCGTACCAGATGTGTCTGCGCATCGCGGTGCGCGCGCCGCTGATGCTGGTCAGCTCGATGGTGATGAGCTTCATCATCAGCCCGCGCCTGAGCTCCATGTTCCTGATTGCGATCTTTTTCCTGGCGGTCGTGCTGGGCCTGATCATGATCTTTGCCACCAAGGTGTTCAACGTCATGTTCAAGAAGTACGACGCGCTCAACGCCTCCATCCAGGAGAACGTCTCGGCCATCCGCGTCGTCAAGGCCTACGTCCGCGAGGAGCACGAGGACGAGAAGTTCAAGAAAGCCTCCGGCGACATCTACGACCTTTCGGTCAAGGCGGAGAGCCTGCTGGCCTTCAACGGCCCGGCCATGATGCTGGTCATCTATTCCTGCATCATCCTCATCGCCTGGGTGGGCGCGCAGCTCATCGTGGGCGGCGAGATGTCCACGGGCAACCTGACTTCGCTGTTCAGCTACGTCATGTCCATCATGATGTCGCTGATGATGCTGTCCATGATCATTGTCATGATCACCATGAGCCTGGCCAGCATCCGCCGCATCTCCGAAGTTCTGGACGAGAAGAGCGACCTGCACAACCCGGAAAACCCCATCGAGATCGTGGAGAACGGCAGCATCGACTTTGACAACGTCAGCTTCGCTTACAAGCGGGGCACGGGCAACAACACGCTCAGCGACATCAACCTGCACATCCGCTCGGGCGAGACCGTCGGCATCATCGGCGGCACGGGAAGCGGCAAGACGAGCCTGGTCAACCTCATCAGCCGCCTGTACGACGTCAGCTCCGGATCCGTGCGCGTGGGCGGGCGCGACGTGCGCGAGTACGACATGGAAGCCCTGCGCAACCAGGTCTCCGTCGTGCTGCAGAAGAACGTCCTGTTCTCCGGCACGATCCTGGACAACCTGCGCTGGGGCGACGAAAACGCCACCGAGGAGGAGTGCATCGCGGCCTGCCGCGCGGCCTGCGCGGACGAGTTCATCGAGCGCTTCCCGGATAAGTACAACACCTGGATTGAGCAGGGCGGCACCAACGTCTCCGGCGGCCAGAAGCAGCGCCTGTGCATCGCCCGCGCGCTGCTGAAAAAGCCCAAGATCCTGATTCTGGACGACTCCACCAGCGCCGTGGACACCGCCACCGACGCCAAGATCCGCAAGGCGTTTGCCGAGAGCATTCCCGGCACGACCAAGATCATCATCGCCCAGCGCATCTCCAGCGTGCAGGACGCGGATCGAATCCTGGTGCTGGACAATGGCCGCATCAATGCCTTCGATACGCACGAGAATCTGCTCGCCAACAATGAAATCTACCGCGAGATCTATGAGTCGCAGATCAAGGGCGGCGGCGACTTTGACAACACCGGAAGGGAGGGTGCGTAATCATGCAGAGAGCACGCAGCAAGGACGGCAAGCGCGTCTCCCCCAAGGAGGCCATCGCCACGATCAAGCGCCTGCTGGGCTACATGTTCCGGTACTATAAGTTTCACCTGCTCATTGTGGCGGCCTGTATTCTGATTTCCGCATTTACGACGGTGCAGGGCACGCTGTTCTCCCAGTCCCTTGTGGACGACTACATCCTGCCCATGGTTTCCAGCCAGAGCCCGGACTTTGGCCCCCTGGCCGGGGCGCTGGTGCGGCTGGGCGTCCTGTTCGGCATCGGCATCGTGTGCAACTACGCCTACAACCGCATCATGGTCAACGTCACCCAGGGCACGATGAAGCAGCTCCGCGACGCGCTCTTCAAGCACATGGAGACCCTGCCCATCAAGTACTTTGACACTCATGCGCACGGCGACATCATGTCCGTCTACACCAACGACATCGACACCCTGCGCCAGCTCATCAGCCAGAGCATTCCGCAGATGTTCAACTCCGCGGTCAACCTGATCTTCACCTTTGTCTCCATGATCATCCTGGACATTCCGCTGACGATCGTCACGGTCCTCATGGCCGGCGTCATGCTCTTTGTCTCGGGCAAGATCTCCGCCAATTCGGGCAAGTACTATGTCCGCCAGCAGGTCGACCTCGGCGTGGTCAACGGCTTCATCGAGGAGATGCTCGAGGGCCAGAAGGTCGTCAAGGTCTTCTGTCACGAGGAGCAGGCGAAGGAGGACTTCCGCAAGCGCAACGACGAGCTGCGCGACAGCGCGGACAAGGCCAACCGCTACGCCAACCTCATGATGCCCGTCAACGCCAACATCGGCAACCTGAGCTATGTGCTCTGCGCCGTCGTGGGCGCGCTGCTGGCGCTGGCCGGCTTCCCGGGGATGACGATCGGCACCATCGTGGCCTTCGTCTCCCTGAACAAGGGCTTTAACCAGCCCATCATCCAGATCAGCCAGCAGACGAACTTCGTCGTCATGGGCTCCGCGGGCGCAAAGCGCGTCTTCGCCATGATGGATGAGGAACCGGAGAAGGACAACGGCTATGTCGAGTTCGTCAACGCCAAGGAGCTGCCCGACGGCAGCCTGACCGAGTGCGAGGAGCGCACGGGCGTCTGGGCCTGGAAGCATCCCCACAAGGCGGACGGCACCGTGACCTATACGCGCCTGGAGGGCGGCGTGGTCTTCGACGGCGTGGACTTTGGCTACGACGACAACAAGATTGTCCTGCACGACATCAAGCTCTACGCGACCCCGGGCCAGAAGATCGCCTTTGTCGGCTCCACCGGCGCGGGCAAGACGACCATCACCAACCTCATCAACCGCTTCTACGACATCCAGGACGGCAAGATCCGCTACGACGGCATCAACATCACCAAGATCAAAAAGCCGGCCCTGCGCGCGTCCATGGGCATCGTCCTGCAGGATACGCACCTGTTCACCGGCACCGTCATGGACAACATCCGCTACGGCAAGCTGACCGCCACGGACGAGGAGTGCATCGCCGCGGCAAAGCTGGCCAATGCGGACGGCTTCATCCGCCGCCTGCCCAACGGCTATGACACGGTCCTCACCGGCGACGGCAGCAACCTCTCCCAGGGCCAGCGGCAGCTGCTGGCCATCGCCCGCGCGGCCGTGGGCGACCCGCCCGTCCTCATCCTGGACGAGGCGACCTCCTCCATCGACACCCGCACCGAGGCCCTGGTGCAGGCCGGCATGGACGCCCTGATGAAGGGCCGCACGACCTTCGTCATCGCGCACCGCCTCTCCACCGTGCGCAACGCGGACTGCATCATGGTTCTGGAGCAGGGCCGCATCATCGAGCGCGGCACGCACGACGAGCTGATCGAAAAGAAGGGCAAGTACTACCAGCTCTACACCGGCAACTTCGCCGAGGAGACGGCCTGACGCCCTTGCGCACAAAGAACGAGGCGCATCGGGGAGCGGTTTTCCGCTCCCTGATGCGCCTTTCGTCTAGCGGGCGAGGGAGAACTCCTCCTGCAGGGCGCGAAAGCGCGCGACCTCTTCCTCCAGGAGAAAGAGCGTGGGGTTGTACAGCCCGTGCTGCAGCACGTCCGCGTCCAGGAGCACCTCGGCAAAGGCTGTGTGGACCTGCGCCTTTTCGCTGTGGCAGGCGATGGCGGCGCAGACCTGGTCGACCTCCTCCGCGGAGAAGAGGGCGAGCCGGCGCAGCAGCGTGCGCGCCAGGGCGGCGCTGCGCGCGGCGTGGTCCGGCGTGTAGGCGTCCGCGTAGGTGGACAGGTCGTGCAGCATGCCCGCAATCGCGGCAAGCTCCGCGTCCTCGCCGCGGCGCAGCGCGATCAGGGCGCAGGCCTGCGCGACGCCGTAGAGGTGGACCGCGCCGTCCCGCACCTGCAGGGGATCGGGGCAGTTCAGCAGGATGGCGTCCACGGCCTCGCGCACGGCCTCCAGGCGGTTTTCGGCAAGCTGGGTTGTGGGCAGAACGGGCGAGGCGCAGAAGGCAGAGTCTTGGGGTTCTTTTGCATGCAAAAGCGCGGTTTGCGAGCGATTCATGTGCAGTTCCTCCTCAAGGAAGGGATGGCGGGCAAAACTCCGTCGAAACGTAGATTTTGCCCGGATGGATTGGCGGAAAAGGGCAGGCTGCCCTGCAAAATGGGCAAAGCGCGGGAACGGGCCCGACCGTTTTTCCGTTTGGATAAAGGGGATTCTTTTCTCAGTATACGAAAGAGTCTGCCCTTCGTCAAGTGCGCAGGCGGGAACGGCGAAGATTTTTTGCGCGCTCCCCTTTGTCAGGCGCGCCGCTTTGCTTTATACTTGTAGGAAACGGGAACGGAGGACGTGAGGGAAATGAATGCTTCGGCATATGAACTGCTCGCCAGCATTGCGCGGTACTGGTTTTTGGGCCTGGCCGCGCTGATCGCGGTGCGCCTGATCCTCGCCGTCGTGCGGGAGATGCGCATCGAGTGGCGCGTGCAGCGCGAGATCTCCGAGGCGGGCACGAGCATCAACGCGACCCTGGTCCTGCTCTCGGACGAGGACAGGCGCATGCGCCGCGGCAAGCTCTACGCGGTGGAGGGGGAGACGACGGTGGGCCGCTCGCACAACTGCGACGTGCGCATCGGCAGCCCGTCCCTCAAGGGCACGCACTGCATCCTCAACATGGAGGCGGACGGCATGAACGTCGTGCCCGTGGGCGGCGCCTTTGTGGTGGTGGACGGCGAGGTCGTGGGCCGGCGCGCCCTCGCGCAGGACGGCTCCACAATTCAAATGGGCGGGCTGGTGTTCCGTCTGCGTCTGGAGGAAGGAAATGCGCTCTAAGGAATTGAAGCGGCCGGAGACCGACTGGGTCCTGCTGGCCATGACGCTGTTTGAGGCGACGGCCTTTATCCTGCTCGCCTTTCGGGACGGGTTTGACTTTGTGCCGCTGATCCTGGCGGTGTCCGTGCCCCTGCTGCTGGTGGCGCAGGTGCTGCTGCTGGGCAGGGCCTATCCGCACATGGACAGCTATATCCTCATCATCGTCAACTTTCTCTGCGGGGTGGGGCTCATCATGCTCTACCGCCTGGACGCGGGCCGCGCCCTGCGGCAGCTCCTGTTCTACGGCGTGGGCGTGATGGCGATGATGGGGATGACCTTCCTCGTGGCGCGCTACCGCGGCTGGCGGAAGCTGCGCCTGCTCATCATGCTGGCCTCGGTGGCCATGCTCGGCCTGACGCTCCTCATCGGCGAGGAGAACGGCGGCGCCAAGAACTGGATCGACCTGGGGTTCCTTTCGATCCAGCCCTCGGAGTTCGTCAAGGTCGCGCTCGTTCTCTGCCTGGCCATGGACCTGAGCGAGCGGCGGACCGTGCGCCAGCTCGTGCCCGTGGGCCTGTTTGCGGTCGCGTGCGTGGGGCTGATCGTGCTGCAGAAGGACCTCGGCGCGGTGCTGATCTGCTTTTTGACCTGCCTTACGGTCTATTACGTGGCGACGAGCAACTGGATGCTGGCACTGGCGGGCCTCGTGTGCGCGGCGGCGGGCTCCACCGTGCTCTACCACCTCTTTGACCACGTGCGCACGCGCGTGGCCATCTGGCAGAATCCCTGGGATTCGCCCCAAGGCAGCGGCTATCAGATCATTCAATCGCTGATCTCCATCGCCTCCGGGGGCCTTACGGGCATGGGCCTTGGCCTGGGCAGCCCGGACATCGTGCCCGTGGCCGAGAGCGACTTCATCTTCTCCGCCATCTGCGAGGAGTTCGGCATCCTCGTCGGGCTCATCCTGATCCTGCTGTACGTCATCCTGTTTGCGCGCGGGCTGCTGCTGGCCATGCGGGCCCGCAGCTCCTTCCACGCGCTGCTGGCGGTGGGGGCGGTGACGTCCCTGGCCCTGCAGACGTTCATGATCGTCGGCGGCGTCATCAAGATGATCCCGCTCACGGGCGTGACGCTGCCCTTTGTCAGCTACGGCGGCTCCTCGATGCTCTCGAGCATGCTGATGCTGGGGATTTTGCAGGGCGTCTCCATCTCGGTCGGAGAGCAGGATGAGAGCCAGTGGCGCATGGCGCGCCGGCGGGAGGAGGTGCCGGAACTTTGAAACAGATGAAGAAAAACGCCCGCGCCGTGCTCTGCGCGCTGCTGGCGCTGTTCACGGTCCTGAGCGGCTACTTCTTCTACGCGGTCTACGCCAACGGCAACCGCTGGTTCACCACCCCCTACAACACGCGCCTGCGCGCCGCGCGCGGCAGCGTCATCGCCGGCGACATCCTCGACCGCAACGGCACTGTGCTCGTCACCAGCAGCGCGGACGGCTCGCGCGAGTACCCGACGGACCGGGATACGCGAAAGGCGCTCTCCCACGTGCTGGGCGACGTCGAGGGGAACGTGCCGACGGGCGCGGAGACCTTCCTTGCGGCGGACCTGCTGGGGTTCAACGCGAGCCTTGCCGACCGCGCGACGCAGATCTTCGCGGAAAAGCGCCGCGGCTCGGACGTGCAGCTGACCATCGACGCGGACCTGCAGACCTACATCGCCGAGCAGTTCCCCGAGGACTACAACGGCGCGGTGGCCCTGCTCAACTACAAGACCGGCGAGGTCCTTGCGCTCTACTCCAAGCCCGAGTACGACGCCAAGCACCCGGAGGACTACGAGGACGCCGAGGACCAGACCGGCGTCCTGCTCAACCGCGCCACGCAGGGGCGCTATGCGCCCGGCTCCGTCTTCAAGATCGTGACCCTGGCCTGCGCGCTGGAGAACCTGCCCGGGGTGCAGGACCGCGTCTTCACCTGCGAGGGAACCTATGCCGTGACGGAGGAGATGGACCTGATCGACACCGACGGCGAGGGGCACGGCACCCTCACCCTGGAGGAGGCCTTTACCAAGTCCTGCAACATCGTCTTCGGCCAGCTCGCGCTGGAGCTCGGGGAGGAGAAGCTCCGCGCCACGGCCGAGCGCATGGGCTTTAACGGCAACTTCCTCTTCGAGGACCTGATCGTCTACGAGTCGATCTTCCCCAAGGCGATCGAGGACGAGGGCGAGCTGGCCTGGACGGGCGTGGGCCAGGGCAACCTCATGGCCGTGCCCATGCACCTGGCGATGATCGCCGGGGCCGTGGGCAACGGCGGCACGATGGTCGAGCCGCAGCTCGTCCTCTCCGTGCGCGGCGCGGCCGGCGGCGTGCACAGCCGCCTGAGCACGCGCACCGCCCTGCAGTGCATGAGCGCCTCCACCGCCGGGATCATCGAATCGTACATGATCGAGACGGTGGAGAGCGGCACCGCCACCCGCGCCGCCGTGGACGGCCACACCATCGCGGGCAAGACCGGCACCGCGCAGGTCAATTCCTCCGGCGGCCGGTACAGCCCCCACTCCTGGTACGTGGGCTGCTGCGCGGAGGAGGAGACGCCCTACGCCATCGCCGTGGTCGTGGAAAACGGCGGCTCCGGCGGCTCTGCGGCGGCGCGGCTGGCCGGCCGGGTCATGGAGCGCGCGATCGAGACCGTGCAGCCCGCGGGCCGCTGAAGGCGCGGCGCAATTTGCCTTTGAAAGCGCGGGCGGAATGGAGTACAATAGAGGGAACCAAAGCCAATGCGACAGGAGGAACGGGCCATGCAGGTATCCCAGGTCAAACCCCTAGCGGACGCCTTCCGCGAGAACATCGAGACGGTCATCGTGGGCAAGAGAGAGGTCATCGACATCGTCCTTGCCACCCTCTTTGCCGGCGGCCACGCGCTGCTGGAGGACGTGCCCGGAACGGGCAAGACCATGCTCGCCCGCGCGCTGGCAAGGTCCATGGACGCGGACTTTTCCCGCATCCAGTTTACGCCGGACCTGCTGCCCTCGGACGTGACGGGCGCCTCGGTCTTCCGCCAGAAGACCGGCGAATTCACCTTCCAGCCGGGGCCGGTGTTTGCCAACGTGGTCCTGGCCGACGAGATCAACCGCGCGACGCCCCGGGCCCAGTCCGCCATGCTCGAGTGCATGGAGGAAAAGCAGGTCTCCTCCGACGGCACGACCTATGCGCTGCCCGCGCCCTTCTTCGTCATCGCCACGCAGAACCCCGTGGAGACGCAGGGCACCTTCCCCCTGCCCGAGGCGCAGCTCGACCGCTTCATGGTCAAGCTGCGCATGGGCTATCCCACCCTCGAGGAGCAGAGCGCGATTTTGCGCCGCTTCATGCAGGACAAGCCGCAGGAGCGCCTTGCGCCCGTGGCGGCGGCCGCGGACGTCCTTGCGGCGCAGCAGGCCGTGACCTGCGTGCGCGTGCAGGACGACCTGCTCCGCTACATCGGCGAGATCTGCGAAAAGACGCGCGCGCTGGAGGACGCGCTGCTGGGCGCAAGCCCCCGCGCGGCGCTCGCGCTGATGCGCGTCAGCCAGAGCTACGCCGCCGTCTGCGGCCGGGACTACGTCACCCCCGAGGACGTAAAGCGCATGGCGGTCCCGGTGCTCGCGCACCGGCTCATCCTGCGCACGGCTTTCGGCCAGGGCGGCCGCGGGGAGGCGGCCGTGCAGGAGGTGCTGGACGCGGTGCGCGTTCCCACGGAACCGGACGAGGAATAGGCGGGGTGCGGCATGAACGTATTTTGGCTGCTGCTGGTCGCGGGGCTCCTGGCCTTTGGGCAGATGCTGCTCTTCAAGCGCGCGGGGCTGCGGGGCGTCGCGGTCGACCGGCGCTTTACCAAGGCGCGCGTCTTTGCGGGCGAGAGCCTGGAGATGATCGAGACGATTGAGAACCGGCGCATCCTGCCGGTGCCCTGGCTGCGCATCGAGACGCGCATGCCGACCGAGCTCCTCTTCGGCCGGCAGGAGAACCTGGAGATCGGCGGCCAGCGCTACCACCGCTCCGTGTTCTTCCTGGGCGCGTGGCAGCGCGTCCGGCGCACGCACCAGGTGCGCGCCATGCACAGGGGGTACTATGCGCTCTCCTCCTATGCCATGACGGTGGGCGACCTGTTGGGCGTGAGCCAAAGCTCGGTGGAGCGGCCCATGAACTGCGCGCTGGTGGTCTACCCGCGCCTGCTCTCCCGCGAGGAGATCGGCCTGCCCGCAACGCGCTGGCAGGGCGAGGCCATCGTGCGCCGCTTCATCAACCCGGACCTCTTCCTCTACAGCGGGATCCGGGACTACCGCCCCGGGGACCTGCCGCGGGACATCCACTGGCGCGCCTCCGCGCGCACGGGCCGGCTCGAGGTCAAGCAGCACGACTTCACCGCGGCAAGCCGACTCGTCGTCCTGCTCAACGTCGTCGCGCGCGAGACCCAGTGGGACGAGGCGGACGAGGCGGACCGCGCGGTGGTCGAGCAGGGCATCCGGCTGGCCGCGTCCCTGATGTGCTACGCGATTCAGGACGGCCTGGAGGTGGGCTTCGGCTCCAACGGCTGCGCAAAGCCCGCCGAGGGCGAGACGGTCTACCTGGCCCCCGCCGCCGGCCTGCAGCAGAGCGAGATCCTGCTGGAGGCCTGCGCGCGCCTGGTCATCCGGCGCGTGCTGCCGTTCCACGTCTTCCTCGAGCGGCTGGTGCTGCCCGCGGACGCGGACGTCGTGATCGTGTCTGGGTATGAGAACGACCTTCTGCGCCAGCAGGTGGAGCGCCTGCGCGCCCGCGGCAACAGCGCCACGGTCCTGCCCGTGGGAAAGGAGGCGGCCGCAGGATGAAAAAGCTGCTGCTCTATCTTTTGCACAGCGCGTACCTCGCGCTCACGGCCGCGCCCGTCGTCCTGTATGCCGCCGCGTCGGCCGGGGCGCCGGCCTGGCCCGCGATGCTGCTCCTGTGCGGCGCGAGCTTTGCGGGAAACGCGGTCTCGTGCTTCCTGCGCGAGCGCCGCGCGCTCTTTGCACTGCTCGCGGCCGGCCTTGCGGCGGCGGGCGCCGCGCTGCTGCCCCTCTTTCCCTGGAGCCTGCTGCTCGCCGCGATGAACCTCGTCGTGGCGCTCACGGGCGCGCGGCGCAGGTGGAACGAGCCCGAAACCGAGCTCATAGACGCGCGCGTGATGGTCGCAGGGCTCATCGTCTGCGCGGTGGTCTACCTCATGGGCCTGTTCAACGGCCTGCCCGCGGTGCAGGCACGCGTGGGCGTCCTGGCCTATTTCTACCTCGTGGCGTCGCTGCTGCTGACCAACCGCCAGTCCGTGCGCACGAACGCCGGCGGCCAGGCGCGGCGGATGATGCGCGGAAACCAGGCCCTGACCTGGGGCTTCCTCGCGGTGCTGACGCTCGTTGCGTTCTTTGACGCGCTGCGGGAGGCGGTCGGCCGCGGGATCCGCGGCGCGCTCGCCGCGCTGCTCCGCCTGATCCCCCAGGGCCAAAGCACGGGCGCGACCGAGTCCGGCGGCGGAATGGGGGAGATGGACCTAAGCGGCCTCGGGGAGGGGACGCCCCTGCCCGAGTGGGTGCAGGTGCTGGGCACGGTGATTTTGACGATCGTGGCCACGGCCGCCCTCCTGGCCCTTGCCGCGTTTGTGCTGCGCGCGCTGTGGAAGGGCGCGCAGGCCCTCGCCGCGCGCCTGCGCGAGTGGATGCAGCGCTTTCAGGAGGCGGGCGCGGAGGAGTATTCGGAGGAGAGCGAGCAGCTGCTGAGCGCGGAGTCCATGCGCCGGGAGATCGGGCGGCAGATCCGCAGCCGCGTGCGCCGCGCGCTCACGCCGCCGCCGAAGTGGAGCGCCATGACCCCGAACGAGCGCGTGCGCTACGCCTACGCCTGCCTGCTCCGCCGGCAGAAGAAGACCTGCCCGCAGGCCGCCGCCATGACGCCGGAGCAGCTCTGCAGGCGCGCGGAGGTGGACCCCGCCTTTGCCGCGCTCTATGACCGCGTGCGCTACGGCGAAGGGCAGGCCGACCCGGACGAGGCTGACCGCTGGCGCGGCGCGGCAAAACCCTAGACACGAACCCCAGGAGGTTGTACCCATGAACCCAACGCTGGAATTCAAGATCTCCCAGCTCCCGGAGAGCCCGGGCGTCTACCAGATGAAGCGCGCCGGGGAGATCATCTATGTGGGCAAGGCGATCAACTTGAAAAACCGCGTCCGCCAGTACTTCCACAGCTCCAAGGACCACACGCCCAAGGTCCAGGCCATGGTCGCCAACATCGACGACTTCGACATCATTCTCTGCGACACGGAGCTGGAGGCGCTGATCCTCGAGTGCAACCTCATCAAGAAATACCGCCCCTACTACAACATCCTGCTCAAGGACGACAAGCAGTACCCCTATATCCGCATCGACCTTCGGCAGGACTACCCGCGCGTGGAACTCGTGCGCCGCGTGGAGAAGGACGGCGCGAAGTACTTCGGCCCCTACATCGGCGCGACGGTCGTGCGCGACGTGCTGGAGGTGCTGCACAACTCCTTCCCCCTGCGCACCTGCCGGCACGACTTTTCCTTTGGGCACGGCGTGGGCGGCCGGCACAGGCCCTGCCTGCGCTACCAGATGGGGCTGTGCCTGGCGCCCTGCACGGGCAACGTCTTCCCCGGCCAGTACCGGCAGATGCTCGACGAGATCCTCGCCTTCCTCAACGGCAAGCACGAGGACGTGGTCCGGAAGATGCGCGCGCAGATGCTGGAGGCCTCAAAAAACCTGGACTTTGAGCGCGCGGCCACGCTGCGCGACCGCATCGCGGCCATGGAGCGCGTGCTGCAAAAGCAGAAGGCCCTGGCCGTCTCCGGCGGGGACCAGGACGTCGTGGCCGTCTCCAGCGACGGCGTGGACGCCGTGGTCGAGGTCATCTACATGCGCGAGGGCAAGATCCTGGGCAGCGACCACTTCATCATGCAGCGCGCCGAGGCCCAGGAGGAGGAGAGCCTGGCCATGTTCCTCCTGCAATACTACGACAACGCGCCCTACATCCCCAAGGAGATCCTGCTGGGCGAGGCTGTGGAGGACCTGGACGTCATGGAGAAGCTCCTGACCGAGAAGAAGGGAGCGCGCGTCCACATCCTCGTCCCCCAGCGCGGGGACAAGAAAAAGCTCGTGGACATGGCCAGAAAGAACGCCGAGGACATCGCCAGCAAGCGCCGGGAGCAGTTCATCCGCCAGAAGGCGCGCACCGTCGGCGCCTGCAGGGAGCTGGCGGATGCCCTGGGCCTGGACTTTGTGCCCCGCCGCATCGAGGGCTACGACATCTCCAACACCCAGGGCACGCTCTCGGTGGCCTCCATGGTCGTGGCCATCAACGGCCAGCCCGCGAGGAACCAGTACCGCCACTTCCGCATCAAGACGGTCGTGGGCGCGAACGATTTCGCCTCCATGGCCGAGGTCATCTCCCGCCGCTTCACCCGCGGCGAGCGCGAGCGGATCGAGGCGCAGAACGAGGGCCGGGTCCCGGACGGGTTTGCGGACCTGCCGGACCTTGTGCTCATCGACGGCGGACCCGAGCAGCTGCGCTTCGCCCAGGAGGCCATCCACGCCGTGCCCATGGAGAAATACCCCGCCATGTTCGGCCTGGCCAAGCGCCTGGAGGAGATCTACCTGCCCGGGCGCGAGGACCCCATCCGCCTGGACGAGCACAGCGAGGCCCTGCGCCTCATCCAGCGCGTGCGCGACGAGGCGCACCGCTTCGCCATCACGCACCACCGGGGCCTGCGGACCAAGCGCTCCGTCGCCAGCCGCCTGGAGGAGATCCCTGGCATCGGCGCAACGCGCCGCCGCGCGCTCCTGACCCACTTTCCCAACGTGGACGCCATCCGGGAGGCGACGATGGAGGAGCTGCTGGACGTGCCCGGCATGAACCGCCCGGCGGCCGAGGCCGTGTACGCCTTCTTCCACGCAAAATGAAAATCCAGGCTTGTACATTTCCCCATTACCCGATATAATGAGAGAGGATTTTAACGCCGGAGGAGGACGCTATGGCGATCAAGCTCATCGCATTCGATATGGACGACACGCTTCTGCTCGACGACCGCACCATCGGCGAGCGCACGATGCGCGCCCTGCGCGCGGCGCATGAACAGGGCGTGCGCATCGTCCCCGCAACCGGCCGCGGCAAGCACTCGATGTGGAACTACGTCGAGCAGATCGGCGTGGCCGACGCCGCCATCTGCACAAACGGCGCGCAGGTCTACGACGGCGCGGGCCGGCCCATCCGGGAGCGCCCGGTGGATCTGGACCTCGCGCGGCAGATCGTCCGCTTTGCCAAGGAGAACGGGTGGTACGTCCAGGGCTATTCCGAGGACGACTACTTTTTCGAGGCGGAGACGGAGGAGACGCGCCTGTACGCCCGCCTGGCCAACCACATGGGCCGGCAGGTCGGGGACCTGATCGCCTACATGCAGCAGCCGCCCTTCAAGATGCTCTTTGTGCAGACGGACATGGAGAAGATGGCGCGCCTGAAGGCGCAGGCCGTGTCCCGCTTCGGCCAGGCGCTGTGCGTCTTCGACTCCAAGCCCTTCTACCTGGAGATGACGGACCACGGCGCGACAAAGGGCGCGGCGGTGCTCGATTTGGCCGAGAGATTCGGCGTTTTGCCCGGGGAGGTCATGTGCTTTGGCGACAGCGGCAACGACCTGAGCATGATCGAGTGCGCAGGCGTGGGCGTGGTCATGGGCAACGCCCGGGCGGAAATTCAGGAACACGCGGACCTCATCGCCCCCACCAACCAGGAGGAGGGCGTGGCCCAGATACTCGAACAATACGTTTTGCAGAGGTGATACAGGCATGATCTCGCTCAAGGAGTTTATCGACACGCTGGAACTGGAACCCGTCGTCATGGCCGACCGCGACGAGATCAACCTGGAAACCAGCGACGTCAACCGGCCGGGGCTGCAGCTTTCCGGCTTCTTCGACTACTTTGCGGCGGACCGCCTGCAGGTCATCGGCAAGGCGGAGATGCAGTACATCCTCGCCCTGGAGCCGGAGGTGCGCAAGGAGCGGCTGGACAAGTACATGTCCTACAACATCCCGGTGGTGGTGGTGTGCCGGAACATGCCCGTGCCGCCGGAGATGGTGGAGGCGGCCCAGCGCCACAACGTCGCGCTGCTGCGCTCGCGCCTGGTCACGACGCGCTTCATGCTCCAGGCGTCCATGTTCATCGGCGCAAAGCTCGCCCCGCGCATCACGCGCCACGGCGTGCTCATGGACGTGTTCGGCATCGGCGTGATGATCACGGGCGAGTCGGGCGTCGGCAAGAGCGAGGCCGCGCTGGAGCTCGTCAAGCGCGGACACCGCCTGGTCGCCGACGACGTAGTCGAGATCTGCAAGGTCTCGGACGTGCGCCTCGTGGGCGAGGCGCCGGAGATGGTGCGCCACTTCATGGAGATCCGCGGCGTGGGCATCATCAACGTCAAGAACATGTACGGCGTGGGCGCGGTCATCAACTCCAAGTCCATCGACATGGTGATCCACCTGGAGCTCTGGGACAACAACAAGGAGTACGACCGCCTGGGCCTGAACGAGGACTTCACCGCGGTGCTGGGGGTCAAGCTCCCCAAGCTCACGCTGCCCGTGCGCCCGGGGCGGAACCTGGCCATCGTCATCGAGGTCGCGGCCAGCAACCACCGCCTCAAGAAGATGGGCTACAACGGCGCGCAGGAGCTCAACGACAGGCTCTCGGCCAAGATTCAAAACGGGTAAGATCGCTTTTCCAAGCGAAAATACATATCACACAAAGATTTGGGAGGCAGCATCTATGGTATACGTTGGTGTGGACCTTGGAGGAACGAACATCGCAGTCGGTCTTGTGGACGAAAACGGCAAGATCCTGCACAAGGACAGCGTGCCCACGCTCCTGGAGCGCGGTCCCGAACCCATCATCAAGGACATGGCGAACCTCTCGCTGAAGGTCGTCAAGGACGCGGGCTACACCCTGGACGACGTCAAGGCCGTCGGCGTCGGCGTTCCGGGCCTTGCGGACCCCAAGACGGGCGTGGTCATCTTCTGCACGAACCTGCGCTGGCACATGGTGCCCCTGCGCGAGATCATGCAGTCCATCATCGATAAGCCCATCTTCATCGACAACGACGCGACGGTCGCGGGCCTTGCCGAGTCCGTGGCGGGCGTCTCGGCGGGCGTTGCCAACTCCGTGTTCCTGACGCTGGGCACGGGCGTGGGCGGCGGCATCGTCATCAACCACAAGATCTACTCCGGCTCCCACGGCGTGGGCTCGGAGCTCGGGCACATGACCGTGCAGTGCGAAGGCCGTCCCTGCACCTGCGGCTCCATCGGCTGCTGGGAGCAGTATTCCTCGGCCACGGCCCTCATCCGTCAGGGCCGCGAGGCGGTGGAGAAGAACCCGGACAGCCTCATCGTCAAGATGGTGAACGGGGACCTGAGCAAGATCGAGGCGCGCACCGTCATCGACGCCGCGCGCGAGGGCGACAAGGTCGCCTGCGAGGTCTACGACAAGTACATCTACTACCTTGCCATCGGCATCGTGGCCATCATAAACGCCTTTGACCCGGAGATCATCGCCCTGGGCGGCGGCGTCTCCAAGGCCGGGGACTTCCTGCTCAAGCCCCTGCGCGAGAAGGTGGCCAAGTACGTGTTCTATAAGGACCTGCCCTATGCCAAGATCGAGATCGCCACGCTCGGCAGCGACGCGGGCATCATCGGCGCGGCCATGCTGGGCAAGTAAGCGGGTAACCCCAATCCGGCGGAGGAGAGCATTCCACAGAATCAATTTATCGTGGATTCTGTGAACTTTCTTCCGCCTTTCTTGTGTGAAAAGGGTCCAAAGTGCTATACTGTATGGCAATGACGAGGGAAGCAGGAGGGAAAGACGTGAAAAAAGTGGAGCTGCTCGCCCCGGCGGGGGAGATGCAGGCGCTCGTGGCCGCGGTGCAGAACGGCGCGGACGCGGTCTACGTGGGCGGCCGGCTGTTCGGCGCGCGCGCCGGCGCCGCAAACTTTGACGGCCCGGCGCTTAAGGAGGCCGCCGGCTACTGCCACAAGCGCGGCGTCAAGCTCTATATGACGGTCAACACCCTCGTGCGCGACGAGGAGATGGACGAGGTCTACGCCGTCGTGCGCGAGGCCGTTTCGGCCGGCATCGACGCGGCCATCGTTCAGGACCTGGGCGTCGCCGCGCTCCTTCGGTCCTGCTTCCCCAAGCTGCACCTGCACGCCAGCACGCAGATGGCCATCGCCACCGCCCGCGGCGCGGCCTTTGCCAGGGCGGCGGGCATGACGCGCGTCGTCCCCGCCCGCGAGTGCACGCTCGAGGAGATCCAGCGCATCGCGCAGGTGGGCCTGGAGGTCGAGGTGTTCGTCCACGGCGCGCTGTGCGTCTGCTATTCCGGCCAGTGCCTGCTCTCCTCCATGATCGGCGGGCGCAGCGGCAACCGCGGAAGGTGCGCGCAGCCCTGCCGCCTGCCCTACGCGATGGGTGGGAAGAAGCGCCACTTCCTGAGTCCCGCGGACCTGTGCGCGCTGGACGACCTCGGCGCGATCGTTGCGGCCGGCGCCTCGTCCCTGAAGATCGAGGGGCGGCTCAAGCGGCCGGAGTACGTGGCCGTGGTCACCGCCGCCTACCGCCGCGCGCTGGACAACGCCCTTGCCGGCAAGGCTCCGCAGCCGGGCGACCGGGAGGAGCTGCTGGCCATCTTCAACCGCGGCGGCTTTACCCGCGGCTATGCGCCCGGCGGAAACGACGCGCAGATCATGGCCACCGCCCGGCCCAACCACTGGGGCGTGCGCGTGGGCGAGGTCCAGCGCGTATCGCGCGGCCGCGCGAGCGTCCGCCTTTCCGCGCCCCTGCACGACGGCGACGGCCTCGAGGCGCGCGGAAAGGGCGGGGACCACGGCATCCTCGTGCAGACGGCGCCGGACGGCTCCATCCGCGTGCCCGAGGGCGTGCGCCCCGGGGACGCGCTCTTCCGCACGACGGACGCCGAGCAGATCCGCCGCGCGCAGGAGAGCTGGCAGCAGGAGCGCCGGCGCACGCGCGTGGACGGCTCCTTTTCCGCGCGCATCGGGCAGCCGTGCCGCCTCACACTCGGCGGCTGCGCGGCGGAGGGCGAGGTCGTGCAGCCCGCCCGCGGCCGGCCCCTGGACGAGGCGGCGGTCTGCCGCCAGATCGAAAAGCTCGGGGACACGGTGCTGGAGCTGGGGAATTTGGAGATCGACCTGGATGCGGGCGCGTTTTTGCCCGTCTCCGCGCTCAACGCCCTGCGGCGGGAGGCCGCGGCGGCCTGCGAGCGCGCGCTGCTGGCGCGCAACGCGCCGCCGGTCGAGATCCGGGAGCGCCCGGTATCGCCCGCGCCGCGGTACGCCCCGCCGGCGCGCGCGCTGCGCATCCTGCAATCGGAGTCGGCCGAGGAGCTCCTCGCCGTTAAGAATGAGGCGGATGCGCTCTACTTTGCGCCGCGCGATTGGCGGCCGCAGGCCCTGGAGGCGGCGCTGGCGCGCCTGCCCGCCGGGGCGGCGGTGGTGCTGCCGCCGCAGCTCTCCGATGCGGAGATGGACGATGCGCTGCCCTTGCTCAGGGGCAGAACGCTCGTGTGCAACAACGTCGCGCAGCTTTGCGCGGGGTGCGTCGCCGACGCGGGGCTGGGCGCGATGAATTCCGCCGCCGTGCAGGCGCTGCTGCGCGCGGGCGCGCAGCGCGTGACGGTCTCCGCGGAGTGCACGCTGGCGCAGGCGGAGCGCCTCGCCGCCCGCGCGCCGATGGAGATGATCGTGCGCGGGAACGTGCCCTGGATGACGCTGCGCCACTGCCCCATCCGCGCGGAACGCGGCCTGGGCGCGCAGGGGCGGGAGAGTTGTTCCCTCTGCGGAGGCAGGGGAGAGACCCTTGTGGACCGCCGGGGCGAAACGCTGCTGCTCCGGCCGTACCGCGCCGCCAGCGGCTGCCGCGTGCAGGTTCAGCCGGAGCGGCAGTTTTCCGCCCTTGCCGAGGGGCCGCGCCTTGCGCGGGCCGGCTTTGCGGCCCTGCGCGTCCTTGGTAACCGGGAGGACTTCCGCCGCCTCTGCCGCGCGCTCGACGGCGAGGCGGTGCAGGAAACCGAACAGACGATGGTTGGACACCTGTACCAAGGTGTGGAATGATAGGAGAGGTTGGAAACCATGCAGGAAAAATCACTCAAGGTCCTGGAATTTTATAAGATTCGGGACATGCTCGTGGAGCGGGCGGCGTCGGGCCTGGGCAAGGCGCGCTGCGCCGCGCTCGTCCCCGTCAGCGACATCCGGGAGATCGAGCGGATGCAGGCGGAGACCGAGGAGGCGTCGACGCTCGTGGCGCGCACGGGCGTGCAGCCCATCTCCGCCTTTGACGACGTGCAGGCGCAGGTCGCCCGGGCCAAGGTCGGGGGAATCCTCTCGCCCAAGGACCTTTTGCTGTGCGCGCGGCTGATGCAGACCGCGCGCTCCGTCCGCCGCACGCTCGTCGGGGAAAAGGACGAGGCGGAGGAGACGGAAACCCCGCACCTTGTGGGCCTGGCGCGCGCGCTGTACCCCATGCGCCGGCTGGAGGAGGAGATCTTTGCCGCCATCCTCTCCGAGGAGGAGATCGCGGACTCCGCAAGCCCCGGCCTGGCCTCCGTGCGCCGCAAGATCCGCTCGGCAAACGAGCGCATCCGCGACAAGCTCAACGGCTACCTGCACTCCAGCTCCATGGCGCGCTATCTGCAGGACGCCATCATCACCATGCGCCAGGGGCGCTACGTGCTGCCCGTTCGCGCGGAGTACCGCTCGCAGGTGCCGGGCATCGTGCACGACCAGTCCTCCAGCGGGGCCACGCTCTTCATCGAGCCCATGGCCATCGTGGAGATCAACAACGACCTGCGCGGCCTCATGGGCGAGGAGCGCGCGGAGATCGAAAAGATCCTCCAGCGCTTCTCCGAGGAGATCTCGCAGGAGGCCGGCGCGCTGCTGGAGAACCAGCGAATCCTGGCGGAGCTGGACTTCATCTTCGCCAAGGGCGCGCTCGCGCGGCAGATGCGCGCCGTGCAGCCCAAGATCAACGAGGCGGGCTACATCGACATCAAGCGCGGCCGGCATCCGCTCATCGACCCGGAGGCGGTCGTGCCCAGCGACCTGTGGATCGGCAAGGACTTCACGACCCTGGTCGTGACCGGCCCCAACACCGGCGGCAAGACCGTGACGCTCAAGACCGTGGGCCTCTTCACCCTGATGATGCAGGCGGGCCTCCAGGTCCCGGCCATGCTGGGCACGGAGCTTGCGGTCTTTGACGACGTGTTTGCGGACATCGGCGACGAGCAGTCCATCGAGCAGTCGCTCTCGACCTTCTCCTCGCACATGGTCAACATCGTCCGCATCCTGCAGAACGTGACGCCCCGCTCCCTTGCGCTCTTTGACGAGCTGGGCGCGGGCACGGACCCGACCGAGGGCGCGGCGCTGGCCATGTCCATCCTGGACAAGCTCCTCTCCTACAAGACGAGGACGCTGGCCACCACCCACTATTCGGAGCTCAAGGCCTACGCCCTGACGCACCCGGGGGTGGAGAACGCCTCCGTGGAGTTCAACGTCGAGACGCTGCGGCCCACCTACCGCCTCTCCATCGGCATCCCGGGCAAGTCCAACGCCTTTGAGATCTCCCGCAAGCTCGGCCTTTCCGAGGAGATCATCGGCGCGGCCAAGGAGTGGCTCAGCGGCGAGCAGATCCGCTTTGAGGACGTCATCACCACCGCGGAAATGCACCGCCAGACCGCCGAGCGCGAGCGGGAGCTCGCCGAGGAGGCCCACAACGAGACCGTCCGCCTGCGCGACCAGGCCGAGCAGGAGCGCAAAAAGCTCGAGGAGCAGCGCGAAAAGCTCCTGCGCAAGGCGCGCGAGGACGCCCGCCGCATCCTGCACAGCGCCCAGGCCGAGGCCGAGGGCATCATCCGCGACCTCAAGAAGGCCGCGCAGGAGCAGAACGCCAAGGACCGCGAGATCCTGGAGGCGCGCAGAAAGCTCCAGGGCGATTTGGACAAGCTCGCCGAGCCCATGGCCAAGGAGAGCGCGGTAAGCGAGGGCGCGCCGCTCAAGAGCGTCACCCTCGGCCAGACCGTGCGCATCCCGAGCCTGGGCTGCACGGGCTCGGTCCTGACCCTGCCGGACAAGAACGGCGAGGTGCAGCTCCAGGTGGGCCTGATGAAGATGAAGCAGCCCCTCTCCGCGCTGCGGACCGCCGCGCAGAGCGACGCGCCCAAGAAGGAGAAGGGCCGCCGCGCCATCAAGGTCGCCGCGCCCCAGGTCTCCCTGGAGCTGGACGTGCGCGGCCAGCTCCCCGAGGAGGCCCTCGACAACGTGGACAAGTACCTGGACGACTGCATGATGGCAGGCGTCAGCGAGGTCTCCATCGTCCACGGCAAGGGCACCGGGGTTCTGCGCAGCGAGATCTCGCAGCACCTGCGGCACCATCCGCACGTGGCCGAGTTCCGCCTGGGCCGCTACGGCGAGGGCGAGACCGGCGTCACCATCGTGACGCTCAAATAGACGACGATTCTCTTTGGAGAGACGAAAAGGAGTGGAAAGAACATGGAAAACACGCGCGTACTCATCGTGGACGACGATCCCAACATCAACCAGCTCATCAAGCTCTACCTGGAAAAGGAGGGGTTCGAGACCGAGACCGCGACCCGCGGCGACGACGCACTGAACCTCTTCAAAAAGAACCCGCCGCACATCGTCCTGCTGGACCTGATGCTGCCCGGCATGGACGGCTGGCAGGTCTGCCGCGAGATCCGCAAGATCAGCACCATCCCCATCATCATGCTGACCGCAAAGGACGAGACGTTCGACAAGGTCCTGGGCCTGGAGCTCGGCGCGGACGACTACATGACCAAGCCCTTTGACCCCAAGGAGCTCATCGCGCGCATCAAGGCCGTCATCCGGCGCACGCAGTCGGTCGTGGCGCCCGAGCGGGAGATCGCCTTCCCGAACCTGGTCATCAACATGAGCACGTACTTGGTCACCTACAACGGCAAGGACATCGAGATGCCGCCCAAGGAGATCGAGCTGCTCTACTTCCTGGCCTCGCACCCCAACAAGGTGTTCACGCGCGACCAGCTTCTGGAGCAGGTCTGGGGCTTTGACTACTTTGGCGACTCCAGAACCGTGGACGTGCACATCAAGCGCATCCGCGAAAAGCTGACCGGCTGCGAGGAGTACGGCTGGCACATCAAGACCATTTGGAGCGTCGGCTATAAGTTCGAGGTGAAGTAATCCATGTTCCACAAGCTGCTTTTGCGTCTGTCGGTCAATTTCATGGCGGTGCTGATGATCGTGCTGCTGGTGCTGGGCGCGCTGGTCTCCCGCTTCATGTGGATCAACGAGCTCAACACGGGCGTGGAGGAGATGAAGCGGGAGGCGGAGGACATCGCGCGCAACTACGAGGACCTCTCCGACTACCAGATCACCACGCGCGTCTTCGTCTCCTGCATCAACGAGATCGCCCTGGACTCCTCCGTATGGCTGGTGGACCGCAACGGATTGCAGCTCAACGTGACGGGACTGGATGCTTCCACGCCGGACCTTACGAGCGAGGACGTGCAGAAGTACATGCAGGTCGTGCTCCAGAGCGGCGAGCCCATGACCATCCAGGGCGGGTTTGACAGCTACTTTGGGAAGAACGCCGTCATCACCGTGGCCATGCCCCTGTCCAGCCGGGGGGAGACGGTGGGCGCCGTGTTCATCCACAAGCGGCTGGAGCTCTTCAACACGGGGTTTGTGCCCCTGTTCCAGGAGCTGTGGACGGCGGCCATGCTGGCGAGCCTGCTGGGCCTGATCCTGACCGCGTACACCGCCATGCGCATCACGCGCCCCTTACGCGAGCTCGCGCACGCCGCAAAGCAGCTCGGCCAGGGGGACATGACCGTCAAGGTCCGCGTCTATTCGGACGACGAGATCGGCGAGGTCTCCCGCGCCTTCAACAACATGGTCGACGAGCTCAAGAACATGGAGGAGCAGCGCAAGGGCTTTGTCGCCAACGTCTCCCACGAGCTGCGCTCGCCCATCACCTCCATCGCCGGGTACTTGCAGGGGATGCTGGACGGCACCATCCCCCCCCAGGACCAGCGCAAGTACATGCAGGTCGTCTACGACGAGACCCAGCGCCTGACGCGCCTCATCCGCGACCTGCTCGACCTTTCGCGCATCGAGTCGGGCAACGTGCCCATGAACCCCGTGGACTTCAACATCAACGAGCTCATGCGCCGCGTGCTCATCAAGTACGAGGGCCGCATCGAGGAGAAGAACATGGAGGTGGAGGCCGACTTTGCCGGCGAGCCCTGCACGGTCCATGCGGACGTGGACCGCATCGAGCAGGTGGTCTCCAACCTCGTGGACAACGCCATCAAGTTCTGCGGCCAGTACGGCAAGCTGACGCTCCGGACCAAGGTGGAAAAGGGGACCTGCATCGTCTCCGTGATCGACGACGGCGCGGGCATCGACGAAAAGGACCTGCCCCACGTGTTCGACCGCTTCTACACGGTGGACAAGGCGCACACCTCCGGAAAGGGCACGGGCCTTGGGCTCTCCATCGTCAAGCAAATCCTGCTGCAGCACGGTCATGATATCACCGTCGAGAGCACGCAGGGCCAGGGCACGAATTTCACGTTTTCCCTGGATATGGCGGCTGCGGCGGGAACAAAAAAGTAGCAAAAGCGTTACGAATGTTCATACGGCGTTCACGACTTTGCAAATCCTTTGGAGTATACTGTATTCAGAATTTGAAAAGCAAGATTAGGAGGCGTCTTGTATGAGCAATTTCCATGACAATAATACCAATTATTCCAACTACAATGGCTATCCAAACAATCCGAACAATCCGAACAACCCCAATGATTTTTCCGGCGGAGGAAACCGCAATGGCCGCCGCAGCAATGCCGTTGTGATTGTTTCCATTGCGCTGGTGATGTTGATCCTGGGCGGCCTGCTCGGCGTCGTCATTGTACAGGGCATGAACAGCCAGCAGGCGCAGCTCGGCAGCGAGGTCACCGCCACGCCGGAGGCCACCGCGACCCCCGCGCCCACCCAGCAGGCGCAGGCCGTTTCCGGCGGGGCGACCACGTCGCTTGCGGCCCTCTCCGACCAGATTGCGGACGTTGTGGCGTCCGTGCAGGACAGCGTGGTCGGCATCCACAACTATCAGACCGTCACCACCGGCGGCAACTACGGCGGGTATTTCGGCGGGTTCTACTTCCCCTACTACGGCGGCGGGGACAGCGAACCCCAGACCGTTGAGCAGCTGGCGGGCTCCGGCTCCGGCGTCATCTACTCCGCAGACGGCTACATCATCACCAACTACCACGTCATCGAGGGCGCGTCCCGCGTCACGGTCGTGCTGCACAGCGGCGAGGAGATCGAGGCCGAGGTCATCGGCGGCGACGAGCTGCAGGACATCGCCCTGCTGAAGGTGGACCGCACGGACCTCTCCCCGGCGACCCTGGGCGACTCCGATCAGGTCCGCACGGGCGAGTTCGCCATCGCCATCGGCTCTCCTCTGGGCGATGAGCTCAGCGGCACCACGACCTACGGCATCATCAGCTACGCCAACCGTACCCTGGAGGTGGACGGCGCCTACCTGAGCATGATCCAGACCGACGCGGCCATCAACGCGGGCAACTCCGGCGGCGCGCTGCTGAACGTCAACGGCGAGGTCATCGGCATCAATTCCCGCAAGACCTCCGGCTCCACCTCTTCCGGCTCCACCATCGAGGGCATCGGCTTTGCCATCCCGATCAACGACGTCAAGGACATCGTGGAAGAGCTGATCGCCACCGGCAAGATCACCCGTCCGGGCCTGGGCATCACCGGCCAGGAAGTCCACTTCTCCAACATGGACCCCGGCATCCTGGTCGTCTCCGTCAACGAGGGCTCGCCCGCGGAAGCGGCCGGCATGAAGCAGATGGACATCATCACCGCCATCGACGGCCAGCAGGTCACGTCCTTCAGCAGCCTTCAGTCCGTGCTGTACTCGCACGACGTGGGCGACACCGTGACCATCACGGTCCTGCGCAGCGGCGAGACGCTGGACCTGCAGGTCACCCTGGCCGAGGTCGAGGAGAGCGGCACGCGGGAATAAACAAAGACCCTTCGGGGGAGGCGGAGGAATCCGCCTTCCCCTTTTTGCATTCTTTCCATTTTGTATGCAAACTTTAACATGAATCAACCTTGCCGACCGATTTTGCGCTGTGCTATACTGATTGTGTGTACTCAACATCCATGTTTTTCTTGGGGGAATGAAGCGATGACCATTGCGGTGCTGTTGTGGCCGCACGCCAACGTTCGCTATTTTGAATCGATGAAGCGGCTCGCCGCTGCGGAGATGGAGATCCTGCTGCACACGTTCGACGAGCGGATCGAGGTGCGCACACTGGAGATGCAGGGCATCGAGTTCTGCGCCTTTGACGTTGCGGAGGTGGACGACCGGCTGCGCAGGCTGCTGTCCCGCCTCTCGTGCGCATACGCGGTCTTTGCCGTGCAGGGGGAGGCGCTCGTGCCCCTGCAGCCCGGCGGGCAGCTCCGCTTTGGCGGGGACCTATCCGGCGTGCTCAAGTACAAGGGAAAGACGAACGAGATGTTCACCGGGATGCTGGTGAACCTGGCGGTCTTTTCCTCGGAATACGCCAAGTGGTTCGACCGTCCGCTGCAGGTGCTGGACCCCATGTGCGGCCGCGGGACCACGCTGTTTGAGGCGCTGCGCCGCGACTACGACGCCAGCGGCGTGGAGATCGACAAGACGGACGTGGCGGAGGTGCGCAAGTTCCTCAAGAAATACTGCGAGCACAACCGCCTGAAGCACCGCGTGGAGTCCTCCTCCATGACGGCGGACGGCAAGAGCGTGGGCACGCGCACGCGCTTTACCCTGGCCGAAAACGCCGAGCGCTTCCGCGAAGATCCGCGCACGCTCACCCTGACCCTGGGCGACACCCTGCTCACCGACCGGTTCTACAAGGGGCGCACCTTCCACGCGCTCGCGTGCGACCTGCCCTACGGCGTGCAGCACGAGAGCCGGGACGGCCAGAGCAAGGTCGCCCTGGACAAGCTCATGGCCCGCGCCCTGCGCGCGTGGCAGAAGGTCCTGCTGCCGGGCGCGGCGGTCGCGCTCTCCTTCAACGCCAACACCCTGCCCCTGGAGCAGGCGCGGCAGATGCTGGAGCGGGCCGGCTTTGTGCCGCTGACCGGCGGACCCTACGACCACATGGCGCACTGGGTGGAGCAGGCCATCACCCGCGACATCGCCGTGGCGCGCTGGCCCGGCAAGGAATCCTGACAGACCGGCCGTCCCTTTGCCGGTGCTCCCGGTATAAATCCCCAGCGGGAGCGCATACAATAAACCGGCGCCCATCTCTTTGGGACGGCTGCATTGCATTTCTTTTTTTCACATCGCTCAGAAGGGAGAATCTCAGTGACATTTCAGGAATTGGAGTCCATGAAGCTGCAGGAGCTGCGAACCATGGGCAAGGAGCTGGGCGTGGACTCGCCCACCACCTACCCCAAGCGCGAGCTCGTGCTCAAGATCATGGAGAAAAACGGGATCGTGGTGGACCAAAATGACCTCCCCGCGCCGCCCAAGCGCCGCGGCGGGCGCCAGAAGAAGGACCGCAGCCAGGACACCTTGGGCCTGGAGGAGCCGACCTACGCCGAGCCCCTGGCGCAGGAGGACATCGCCGTCCAGGTGGAGGAGCCGGGCGTGCAGCCCCTGCGCGAGGCGCAGAGCGCCGCCGTGCTGCCCCTGTTCTCCGAGGACATCAAGCCCGCCGTCAGCCAGATGCTCAGCGAGGGCGCCTGCGGCGACTGCGAGGGCATCCTGGAGATCACCGCGGACGGATATGGGTTCCTGCGCACGGAAAACTACCTGCCCGGCGCGCACGACGTCTACGTCGCCATCAACCAGATCCGCAAGTTCGACCTCAAGACCGGCGACAAGATCACGGGCAAGACGCGGCCGCAGAAGGACAATGAAAAGAACCGCGCACTGCTCTACATCACGGCCATCAACGACCAGCCCCCGGAGGAGGCGCTCCACCGCCGCGAGTTCGACGAGCTGACGCCCATCTTCCCAAACCAGCGCTACACCATGGAGTGCGAGGGCGCCTCCCAGGACCTGGCGCTGCGCATCATCGACCTGATCGCGCCCGTGGGCAAGGGCCAGCGCGCCCTGATCGTCGCGCCGCCCAAGGCCGGCAAGACCATCCTCCTCAAGAAGCTCGCCAACTCCCTGGCCACCAACTACCCGGATGCGGAGCTGATGGTCCTGCTCATCGACGAGCGCCCGGAAGAGGTCACGGACATGCAGCGCTCCATCAGCGGCGAGGTCATTTACTCCACGTTCGACGAGCTGCCCGAGCACCACACCCGCGTCTCGGAGATGGTCTTTGAGCGGGCGCAGCGCCTGGTCGAGCAGGGGCGCGACGTCGTCATCCTCATGGACTCCATCACGCGCCTGGCCCGCGCCTATAACCTGGTCATCCCGCCCACCGGCAGGACCCTGTCCGGCGGCCTGGACCCGGGAGCGCTCCACAAGCCCAAGCGCTTCTTCGGCGCGGCCCGCAACATCGAGGAGGGCGGCTCGCTCACCATCATCGCCACCGCCCTGATCGAGACCGGCAGCCGCATGGACGACATCATCTACGAGGAGTTCAAGGGCACCGGCAACATGGAGATCCACCTGGACCGCAAGCTCTCGGAAAAGCGCATCTTCCCCGCCATCGACCTCAACAAGTCCGGCACGCGGCGCGAGGACCTTCTGCTGAGCAAGGAGGAGCTCGAGTGCGCCTTCAGCATCCGCAAGCTGCTCTCCTCGGCCAATACCTCCGACGCCACGGACCAGCTCCTGTCCCTCATGTCCAAGACGAACACCAATCGCGACTTCACCACCCGCATGCGCGATTGGATGAACCTCTATGAGCGCCAGGGCTACACCTTCGGCAGCCAGGTCGGCGGCCGGTTTGAAAAGAACTAACCCCCAGCAAAGAAAGCCGCCGGCAGCGCCGGCGGCTTTCTTGCGTTCATCGGGAATACTCGCGCCGCAGGGTCTCCAGGTCCTTTTGCGTCTCGACCCAGTCCTCCACATAGCCGCAGTCGCAGCAGACGTAGCGCGCCACGGGCACCCGCGTGACCCAGACCACCTTGGTGATGGAGATGCTGTTGCCCAGGTACCGGTGCGCGTCGTCCGGAACGCGCACGAGGTTGTGCGACCCGCACTTGGGGCAGCGCGCGGTGTTCTTCATGCAATCCCCTCCTTGTTCTTCCGATGGAGCAGAACGGCGGCCAGCAGGATGCCCAGCAGGTAGGGCGCGATGGCGAGCACGGAGGCCTCGATCCCAAAGTCCCCGCCGGAGAGCAGGAACGGGGCGTCCGTCAGGACGAAGTTGTACATCGAGGCGCTGTCCGCCGCGCTCCCGATGTGGAGGATGCCGCCGAGGAGGGCGGCGTTCCAGACGCCGTGCACGAGCGCGCTGTTCCAGATGGAACCGCTCTCGCACGCGATCAGGGAAAAGAGGATGCCCACGATCGTCCCCGCCACGAGGAGCTGCACGGTGCTGGGCAGGTCCAGGGACGCGCCGATCCGGTGCACCAGGCCGAAGAGCACGGAGGGGACGAGCACGGCGATCTCCCGGTTCCAGCGCCGCTCCAGGCATCCCAGAATCACCCCGCGGAAGATCACCTCTTCGACGATCCCCGCCGCGAGCCCGTAGTAGAACACGCCGCCCGTCACCGTGAGCCACACGGTCTGCGCGTCAAAGCGATGGACCTCCCAGCGCCCGCCGGCCAGGATCGCGCCGGCGAGCACGAGCGCCGGCAGCGCAAAGGCCGCAAGGGCCCAGACCGGGCGAATCCGGAGCCGGCCGATCCGCAGCGCTGTCAGGGGAAGATGGAGCACGAACCTGCACAGCAGCGCCGCGCCGCCCAGGGCGAACAATACATAGAGCACGGCGGTCAGGACATTGCACGCCGGGCCGGGGACGCCGGCGCCGAGCAGAATTTCACCCAGCAGGAGCGCCAGCGTCTGCGCCGCGACGAGCACCGCGATCGCGAGGAGGATGGAGAGGAGCGCGCGCAGGGTTCCCAGCGGCGCCCGCTTTTCCGAAGCGTTCGTCATGCGCTACACCTCCTGGCGGGAGAACACGCGCACGCTGACCTGTTCCATGAGCAGCCCGAAGAGCAGCGCGAACAGGGGAAGAACCCCCAGCAGCGCGAGCACGACCTGGCCGGTCAATTCGATGCCCAGCAGGAGCAGGAGCCGGTGCGCCCCGAGGAACAGCCCCGCGGGAACGATGAACGACAGGATCAGCAGGATGCGCCCGCGCTCGGAACCAAAGCGGAAGACCAGCGGGATGGACAGGCTCCCCAGCAGCATGGCGAAGCCCCAGGCGGGCAGCGCGAGGAAGCAGAGCGAGGGGAGGGCCTCCAGCGAAACCTTGCGCGCCAGCAGCCCGCCCACCGCGCCGAGGAGCAGGCCGAGCACCGTCCCCACCGTGCAGAAGATGGCGAGCACCGCGAACTTTCCGCGGACCAGGTCGCGCTTGCTCAGGGGCATGGTGAGCGCGTAGCGCGGCCACTTGCACGCGTCGTCAAAGGCAAAGGTGGTCACGATCATCATGCTGCACAGGATCGCGCTGATGAAGAGGTACCCCTCCGCGCCGGAGGACGGGATGAAGATCGCCGCGAACAGCAGCAGGATGATCGCCATGGACTTTGCGTTGTGCGCGATGTTGAACAGATCTTTGAGAACCAGGCTTTTCATCGATTTTGCTCCCCTTTCACATAGAGCAGGAGGATGTCGTCGATCGTGGCGTCGTCCAGCACCTGCGGCCGGTACTTCCGCCGCGCCGCCTCCTTGTCCGCGACCAGCACGCTCCACTGGTAGTCCTCGCGCCGGCAGGCGAGGATGTCCGCCTTGTCGATCTTGGCAAAGTCCGCCGCGCCGCAGCGCAGGATGCCGTACCGGTCGAGCAGCTCGTCCTTGGGCTTGCAGAAGAGGAGCTTGCCCCGGTGCAGAAAGGTGATGCGGTCCGCGATCCGCTCCAGGTCCGTCGTGATGTGCGAGGACATCAGGATCGAGTGCTCTTCGTCCTGCACAAAGTCCCAGAACACCTCCAGCATCTCGTCCCGCATGACGGGGTCCAGGCCGCTGGTCGCCTCGTCCAGGATCAGGAGCTTGGGCCGGTGGGAGAGGGCCGCGGCGATCAGCAGCTTCATGCGCATCCCCTTGGAGAGCGCCTTGATCTCCTTGCGCGGGGGCAGGGCAAAGCGCGCAAGGTAGCTGCGGTACAGATCGCCGTCCCACTGGCGGTACGCCGCGCGGCAGACCTTGCCCACCTGCTCGGGCGTCAGCGTCTCGTAGAAGTTCACGCCGTCCAGCACCACGCCGATGTCCTCCCGCAGCGGCTTGGAGGCGGAAAGCGCCTGCCCCCAGAAGGTCACATTCCCCGCGTCCCGGCGGATGAGGTCGAGCAAGGCGTGGATGGTGGTGCTCTTTCCCGCGCCGTTTTCGCCGATCAGGCCCATGACCTCCCCCTTGGGCAGGGAGAAGGAGACGTCGTCCAGCGTAAAGTCCGGGTAGCGCTTTGTCAGGTGCTCCACCTGCAAGATGGCTTCCATGGTCATTCTCCTTCCTGATAGAACATCGTCAGAATTTTGAGGAGCGTCTCCAGCGGAATCCCGCTCGTGCGGCCGATGTCCGCTGCGCGCAGCAGGTGCTCCTCCGCCTGGCGCTGCTGCTCCTCCTGGTAAAAGTCGCGGTTCAGCGGGGCGACAAAGGTCCCGCGCCCCACCGTCGTTTCGATGAAGCCGTCCCTTTGCAGGTCCTCGTAGGCCTTTTGCACTGTGATGACGCTGACGTGGATGGACTTGGCCAGCGCGCGCATGGAGGGGAGCGCCTCCCCCGGCTGCAGGGCGCCGCTCATGATCTGCGCCTTGATCTGCGAGGTGATCTGCTCGTAGATGGGCTTGCTCGTGCTGGTGCTGATGAGGATCTCCATGCGGTCCCTCCTTTGTCATTTAGTGTACTTATCGTACAAGCACATTATAGACACAAGAAGGCCCCCTGTCAAGGGGGCCTTCTTCGGAAACCGTCTATTCTTTTTCGCGCTTTTTCTCGCGCGAGGGAGCGGGGAAGTGGACGTCCATGATCTTTTCGGCGATCATCTTGCCCACGTTGGCCTCCGCGGCGACGCGCAGCGCCATGTCGGAGCGATCCCCGCCCGCCTGCGCCGCGGCGCGCTCCAGGGCCGAAATGACCGCGCGCTCCTGCATGGCGCAGAAGCCGTCGTACATGGCGCGCACGTCCCGCGTCTCGAGCTGCGCGGCGATCAGGCGCTGGATCTCCGGCAGGGAGAGCACCTGCTTGAGCAGGCAGATCAGGATGAGCTGGCAGAGGTGGTCCCGCGTGTACCGCTTCTTGACGGGCGGGGGCAGCACCTTGAGCTTGACGTAGTTGTTGATCATGGCGGGCGTGATGCGCTTCTCCTGCGCGTCGCGAAGGAAAAGGCGCAGGCAGTCCTCGAGAATGGCGACCACCTGGTCCATGTACAGGTCGATCGCCGGAAGTTCGTCGTAGCGCGGCATGTGATAGGTTTGCACTTGTTCGGCCCAGGGCCGCAAATCCTCCTGCTGCAAACGGTTCAGCTCCTCTCTGCATACTCCTCTGAAGAACAGTGTAACATAAAAAGGAGTCCGGGACAAGTGCGAAGAAAAAACACTTGACAACGGCACGCAAAAGAGATAATCTAATCTTGAAAACTAGATGATGGGGAGATGAGAGCATGCTGCGAAAGGTGTATGTCTGGGGAGATTCCATCGCGAAGGGAATCGTGTTCGACGCCGCGCGCGGGCGGTACGTGGGCCTGCGGGAGCGCAGCGGGTTTTCCCGCGCGGCGGAGGCGCTGCACGTGGAGATGGAGAACCACGCGCGCTTCGGCATGACGTCGCAGCGCGGGCGCTTGGCCCTGGAGAACGGATTGCAGAGCGCAGAGCCCGGCAGCCCGGTGCTGCTGAGCTTTGGCGGCAACGACGTGGATTACGATTGGGCCGCCATCTCGGAAACGCCGAAGGAGCGGCACGACCCGCACGTCCTGCCGGAGCAGTTCGCGGAGAACATGGCGCAGATGGTGCGCGACGCGCGCGGCGCGGGGCTGATCCCCGTGCTGCTGACGCTGCCGCCCATCGACTCCGAGCGGTACTTTTCCTGGGTCACGCGCGGCCTGGAAAAGGGCGAGAACGTCCTGAGGTGGCTGGGGGACGTGGAGCGCATCTACCGCACGCACCGGGGGTATTCGGAGATCCTCTGCCAGGTCGCGCGGACCGTGAACGCGCACCTGATCGACGTGCGCGGCGCGTTCGAGCGCGCAGGGGACAGCCTGCGCCGCCTCTGCGTGGACGGCATCCACCCCAATGCCGAGGGACATGCCCTCATCGGCCAGGCGCTGACGGAATACGCCCTGGCGCACGGGTTCTAACAAAGAATCGCCCGCCCCCTTCGGCTTCGCCCCGCCCCGCCGCTGGCGGTTCGGGGTTCCGGCCGGCTTATTGGGCCTGCGCCCCAAACGCTCGGCCTGCAGGGGCGCTGACGCGCCCCCTTCTGCTTCGCCCCGACCCGCCGCTGGCGGTTCGGGGTTCCGGCCGGCTTATTGGGCTTGCGGCCCAAACGCTCGGCCTACAGGGGCGCGGACGCGCCCCCTTCTGCTTCGCCCCGCCCCGCCGCTGGCGGTTCGGGGTTCCGGCCGGCTTATTGGGCCTGCGGCCCAAACGCTCGGCCTGCAGGGGCGCTGACGCGCCCCCTTCTGCTTCGCCCCGCCCCGCCGCTGGCGGTTCGGGGTTCCGGCCGGCTTATTGGGCCTGTGGCCCAAACGCTCGGCCTACAGGGGCTCTGACGCGCCCCCTGCGCAGGCGCACGCGCTGCCGATGCGGATTTCAAAAAAGGGGTTACCAAAAGAATCGCCCGCTCCCTTCTGCAAGGGGGCGGGCGATTCTTTTTGCCTTACAGCTCGACGACGACGGGCTCAGTGCCCTCGCAGGGGGGAAGCGGCGCGCGCTGGCCCTGCCAGAGGAGAACGCCCTCCCCGCGGCAGGTGCTGGAAACGCGGACGCGCCCGTCCTCGATGCGCACCGAGAGGGAGCCGTCCGGCGTGGGGACGGCGCCCTCGACGCGGCGCAGATCGCCGGGGTTCGGGCGCACCTCGTACTGCGCGTAGCCCGGCGCCGTGGGCGCGACGCCCAGGATGTGCCGGCCGCAGAGGTAGACGGGCCCCGCGCCCCAGCAGTGGCAGAGGCTGCGGCCGAAGGGCCGGCCGTACATGGCGTAGTGCTCGCCGCCCGTCTCGTTGGGATCGAACTGCTCCCAGATGCTCGTGGCGCCCAGGTCCAGCATGCCGCCCCAGTAGGCGCGCACGCCCTCGAGCACCTCGCGCGTGCGCCCGGCGCGCAGGAGCGCGTCCATCTCGTAAAAGCGCATGTAGGGCGTGGTGATGGCGGGCGCCGCGTCGGAGAGCAGCGTGTTCTCCGTCGCAAGGCGCGCCTTGTCCGCGGGCAGGAGGCCGTACAGCAGCGCGAACAGCGGCGCATAGCGCGTGTGCCCCTGCACCTTGCCGTCCACGCGCTGGTGCAGGAGCGTGCCCTTCTCCTCGGACCAGAACACCGCGAGGATGCGGTCCCGCAGCGCGCCGGCCCGCGCGGCGTAGGCCGCGGCGTCCGCAGCCTTGCCCAGGACCGCCGCGCTGTCCGCCAGGACGCGCAGCGCCTTCCACAGCAGCACCTGCTCGACGCAGAGCTCGCCCTCCTTGCGCATGTCCGCCCAGTCCACGAAGACCCAGTCCCGCTTCTGCCCCACGACAAAGCCGTCCGCGGAGGTGAAGCGCAGCGTGTAGTCCATGGCCGAGACCATCTTTTCGTACATCCCCGCGAGGAACGAGGGATCGCCCGTGTAGAAGTAGTCCTCCCAGACGGCGATCATCCAGTAGAAGGTGTAGTCCAGGATGGTGTTGATGTGCTGGTTGAAGGGATCGCGGCCGCGCAGCGCGGCGAGCGTGCGGCGGGTCGTGGCGCGGTCCAGATAGGAGTAGTGGTTGATGAGCACGGACTGCAGCGCGTCCCCAGCCCAGACCCAGCGGTCGCGCTTGATGCCGTCCAGGAAGAACTCGCGCGTGCAGAGCTCCATCGTGCGGGCGGAGACGCCGTAGATCGCGTTCAGGCGCTCGTCCTCGCAGGAGAAGGCGGCGCGCCAGGGCAGGCCGTTGTACTCCTCCTCCAGCCACGCGGCCGAAAGGTCGGCCGGGCCGTCCACGCGGACAAAGCGCATCGCGCGCGAGGGCAGGCGGATCTCCTCGCCCGCGCGCAGGAACGCGCCCGCATCCCAGGTTTCGCCCTGCTTGCCGGCGAGCGCCTCCGCGGCGGATTCGCCGTAGTAGACGGTGTAGGCGCCGGGTGCGGCGCTGGTCAGGTGCAGGAAGCCGAAGACCTCCCGGCCAAAGTCGATCAGTCCCTCTTCCGTCCGGCCGGCCGGGGAGAGGGGGCGCGTGGGCAGGCAGTAGTCCATGGGCCGCTTGCCGGGCGCGCAGAACGCGGGCGACCACCCGCAGGGGACGAAGTCCACGTTGTTTTCGCAGGCGAAGAAGCTCCCGTCTGTCTCCACGTCCCCCTCCAGGTAGAGCGCCGGCAGCGAGGTCAGGCTCATCACCGAGACCGTGAGCACGTGGCTGCCCGCGGGCAGGGCGATCTCCTGCGCGCGGTCCGGGATGGACGCGCCGTCGATGCAGACGTAGGCCTCGCCCTGGGAAAAGAGGCGCGCGCGGCCCGGCGCGTCCAGGGTGTACGCCCTGCGGAAGGCGACGGCGCGCGAGGGCGCGTCCATGCGCCAGATCGAGGGGCAGGTCATGCCGTGCTCCTGGCGGCGCATCTCCACACGGCCGCGCAGGTCGATGGAAAAGTCGTGCGGAAACCAGATCCAGTATGCCATGGCGCTTCTCCCTTCCTCAGTAGCCGAGCTCCTGCGCCACAAGGAGGATCTCCATGGGGTGGGCGTTGGGCTTGCGGTCCAGGATCAGCGTGGCGTGGCACATGCGGTCCGGGGAGGAACAGTCCGTGCAGCGGCCGAGCACCGCGCAGGGGGTCTTGAGGTTCAGGCGCTTGGCGTTGCGCGGGCAGGAGACGTTCTTGATGCGGTCCATGGCCGCGTCCAGGGTGTCGGCGAGCTTGTTTTCGCCCACGATCATGTAGACCTTCTTGGGGCCGTAGAGCGTGGCGGCCAGGCGGTTGCCGAAGCCGTCGATGTTGACGATGCGGCCGTCGGGCAGGATCGCGTTGGCGGAGCAGAGGTAGGTGTCCGCGGTGGAGGCCAGGCGGCGCATCTCCGCCACCTGGTCGGCGGGCACGCCCCAGTGCCAGGAGACCTGCTGGCCGCGCGCGCGAAGGGCCTCTGCAAGGCCGAGCTGCTGAACGGTCATGCTGCCGCCCACGCCCACGGTATCCGTTGTGGGGATGGCGGAGAGGAGGTAGGCTTTCGCCTCCTCGCCGGTCGCAAAGACCTTTGCGGTGTAGCCGATTTTTTCCAGGCGTTCCTTGAGTTTGTTGAGTCGTTCCATGGCCAACCCTCCTGAAGTTCTTTTTTCCATTTCCATTATAGCAACTTTTCCCGCCGGTGCATAGGATGTATCGGCGGGAAGATTTTTTCGCCGATACCTATCCACAAGATGGGAACAGATGGGAAACCGGGAGGTTTTGAATATGGCCTGTTCTTCTTGCAACGGCGGCATTGTGCAGATCCCCTACACCACGACTTGCCCGGGCGGCTGCATCCGCACGGTGGGTTGCGGCATCGTCTGCGAAAACGGCTGCAGCGCGCGGCGCTGCAATTGGTGGAACAACTGCAACTGGTGGAACCGCTGCGGCTGCTGCAACCGGTGCGGCTGCTCCTGCTCCTGCAGCCAGGACGACAGCTCCTGCTGCTGCACGAGCGGCGAAACGAGCACGACCTGCTGCTCGGATTCCTCCAGCACGACCTGCTGCGGGTCCAGCAGCAGCTCCACGGCGTCCACCTGCTCGCAGTGCGCCTCGGCACACTCGTGCGCCCGCATCCGGCGGGCGCACGGCAGCTGCCGGCCCGACGCGGACAGAGCCAGGAAAAAAACTTTGCAGTTTTTTTGGAAAGACCCCTTGCCAAATCGGAAACAACCTGCTATAATCCATGAGTGTCGGTGCTTGAGATGACGCGCCAACATAGCTCAGTCGGTAGAGCAGCAGTTTCGTAAACTGCAGGTCAAGGGTTCGAGTCCCTTTGTTGGCTCCAGTTTCGAGGTGTAGCGCAGTTTGGTAGCGTGTTTGGTTCGGGACCAAAAGGTCGCAGGTTCAAATCCTGTCACCTCGACCAAATTGTTTCGGGAAACCGAATCAGCAGGCTTTGGCGTTTGCCACAGCCTGCATTCTTTTTCCCGAAAAAACATTTTCCGGAAGGTATGAGGGATTCTACATGAATTTGCCGAATTTGCTGACCATCCTGCGCATGGGGATGATCCCCGTCGTGATCGCGTTTTTCGCGGCAGATCTGCCCTATTGGGCGCTCGCGTTCTTTCTGCTCGCGGAGTTTACGGATTTTCTGGACGGCTACATCGCCCGGCGCTATAACCTGGTCACAAAGTTCGGCAAGGTCATGGACCCCCTTGCGGACAAGCTCATGCTCATGACCACGCTGTTCTGCCTGTACGCCACGGGGCGCATCCCGCTGTGGGTGCCCATCGTCATCTGCATCAAGGAGTGCAGCATGATCACCATCGGCGCGCTGCTCTACCGCAAGGACATCGTGCTGCCGGCCAACTTCTTCGGCAAGCTCGCGACCGTCCTGTTCACTGCGGCGGTCCTGCTCTCCTTCTTCTCGGACATCGTCGCGCCCTGGCACACCTACGTGCTGACCGTCGCCACGGCGGTCGCCATCCTCGCGATGATCATCTACGGCATCATCATCGTGCGGACCAACCCGCAGCTCTTCCGCAAGCCCAAATCCGCGCGATAAGATCAAAAGAGACGCCCCGGCATCTTCGGATGCCGGGGCGATGTTTTTTGCCTCTTACAGCGCAAAGACGGCCTCGTGCCCGGTCTGCGCCAGGGACAGGCCGCGCGCAAAGGCGAGCCCTTCCTGCGCCTCCTCCGGCAGGGAGAGGGAGCAGAGGTCCCCGCCGTCCGCAAAGAACTGCGCGGCCGCCGCCCGCAGCAGCTGCGTGCCGATCCCCTGGCGGCGGAAGGCGGGGGAGACGGCGAGAACCTCCACGCCCTCCGCGGAGAGCCCTACCGCGCCCACGACCGCGTCCTCGACCCGCGCGACAAAGCCGCGGCATTGGCACAGCGAGCGCACGTCCTCCGGCGAGAGGAAGGGCAGGGCCGCAAACAGCAGCGGCGCGACGTCTGGCGCGGACAGGGCGGTCCGCATCTCCAGGCGGGCGGGCCCCTCCTCGCGCCCCAGGCGCAGAAAGCGCTCCCGGGTCAGGAGAAATTCGCGGCGCACGGCGACCGGCGCGCGGCCGTACTTTTTGCAGATCGAGTGAAAGAGCGACGCGTTTTCGCGGTTGATGTGCAGGAGCGCGCCGGGCGTCAGGCGCGGATCCCAGCGCGCAAACACCTCCGCCAGGCGGTCCTCGGAGACGTCGCGCTCCAGGGAGAGGAAGATGTGCGTGCGCCCGGCCGAGGCGTAGTGCGCGAACAGACCGCCCTCCAGCGGAATGCGCGCCGCGCCGTAGACCGCGCAAGCGCGCTCCGCGCGGCGGCTGATGGCCGCAAGATAGCGCGACTGCGCGCTCTGCTCGTCCCGATACCGCGCGGAATACTGCAGCGGCGTGCAGCCGTACTGCTGGCGGAAGAGGTGATAGAAGTGGCTGAGGTTGTGAAAGCCGGCGCGCTGCGCGACCTCGGCGGGCGCAAGGCTCCGGTCCGCAAGGAGCGCGGCCGCGTAGTTCAGGCGCTTCTGGTTGATGTAGGCCGTGGGCGTCGTGTGCACGTAGCGGCGGAAGGACCGCGTCAGGTGCTCCTGCGTGTAGGGCGTCATGCGCAGGAGCTCGGGCAGCCCCTGCGTGAAGCAGGCGGGATCGTCCAGTTTTTGCAGGACCTCCGTGAGCCAGGGCGGCATCACGGGGGTTCTTTCCATGTCCGCCCGCGTGAAGAGCAGCAGCAGCACCTCCGGGATCAGCGCGCAGAAGCTGCGGCGCCGCTCCGGCCCGGGGCTCATCCGCGAGAGCTCCAGGAACTTGCGCTGCATCTCCTCGTGCTGCGCACCCAGGAGCCGGATGCTCGGCGGGAGCTTGGGGCGGTCAAAGCTCTCCTGCGGAATGCGGAGCCAGCGAAAGGCCTGCGCGGCCAGGCTCCCCGCGATGTTGACGTTGACGAATTCAAAGTCGTCGCAGTTCAGGACCTTGTAGCAGTGCGCGTCGTCCGGCCGGATGAAGACCAGCGTCCCCTCGGAAACCACCTGGGAGGAACCGTCCATCTCGTGCAGCGCCTGGCCGCGCAATACGTAGAACACCTCGTAAAATTCGTGCCGGTGCAGCGCATAGGTTTCGGATACGCGGTATTGGTGCAAAAGCATCAGGTCGTCGTTGGGCGTATCGGGAACAAACGGCAGGCGTTCGCAGTCCATATTCTCTTCCTCCCCTTCTTCTGCGATCAATTTACCACAAAGCGGGAAAATCCGCAACCGGAAATGTGCGGCGGCCTGTCGGAAAACGCACCGTTTTCGCCGAAAATGTCATGTCGCCTTGCGGGATGTGCGCGCCGCAGGTATAGTGTTTGTGGAACGGAAAGAGGACATTTCCCGGAAAAGCGGGAGACTTGTCCGCAAGGAGAAAGGAGCGGGTACGCAGTGGGGGAGGCAATCGTCATCACCTCCGGCAAGGGCGGCGTGGGCAAGACCACCGCGACGCTCAACATCGGCGCGGCGCTCGCGCTCAAGGGCGCGCACGTGATGCTGGTGGATACGGACATCGGCCTGAGAAACCTGGACGTCGTCATGGGGTTGGAGGACAAGATCGTCTACGACCTGGTGGACGTCGTGGAGGGCAAGTGCCGCCTGCGGCAGGCCCTGGTGGAGGACCCGCGCTTCTTTGGCCGGCTGCACCTTCTCCCCGCCGCCCAAACCCGCGACAAAAACGTCGTCACCGCCGACCAGATGCGCGCCCTCGTCGGCGAGCTCGTGCAGGGCGCGGACTACGTGCTCATCGACTGCCCGGCCGGCATCGAGCAGGGATTCCAAAACGCCGTGGCCGGCGCAAACCGGGCGGTCGTTGTGACCATGCCGGAGGTCTCCGCCGTGCGCGACGCGGACCGCGTCATCGGCATCCTGCGCGCCTACGACCTGCCCGCGCCCAGGCTCATCATCAACCGCATCCGCGCCGGCATGGTGCGCCGCGGGGACATGATGTCCACGAGCGATATGCTCGAGGTCCTGGGGTGCGACCTGCTGGGCGTCATCCCGGACGACGAGACCGTCATCCGCGCGGGGAACCTGGGCGAGCCCGTCGCCCGGGGAAACACGCAGGTTTCCCTGGCCTACCGCAACATCGCGTCGCGCCTGATGGGGGAGGAGGTCCCCTTCCAGGAGCTGACGAGCGCCGGGTTTTTCCGCAAACTCTTGTTGAAATTTGGCTGAAAGAAAGCGAGGAGAGAGAGATGCTCGGAAGAGAGAGGACAAAAGACGTGGCCCGCAGCCGGCTGAGCAGCGTGCTGCGCGAGGACAGAACCACCGTGACCGCCCGGGACCTTGCGCTCATGCAGCTGGACGTGCTCGCGGCGCTGAGCGGATACCTGGAGATGGAGCGCGACGAGGCGAACACCACCGTCGCCCGCGACCGGCTGACCGGGAAGACCCTCCTGGAGTTCAGCGTGCCCGTGCGCTCGGTCAAGCGCCGGCGCTGAGCGGCAGCAGGGGGAGAGGAAACGGGGCGTAATAAAAAATTTACAATCTGCGCAAAAGCGTTTGCAATTCTTCCCATTATGCTGTATAATACAATATAAGAACCAATGAAGCGTTAAGGGGGTCTGACAATGAAGTTGATTATCGCAATCGTCCAGGATGAGGACGCGGCCCGCCTGGTCAGCAACCTGATGAACGAAGGCTACAGTGTGACCAAGCTGGCGACCACCGGCG
>CAJFMX010000016.1 GCA_904393115.1 uncultured Clostridia bacterium | reverse complement strand
AGCATCTTTATCACCCCTCACTATTATACCGCATTCTTTTCCTCAATTCGAGAATCTCCAATGAGAAAAAAGGCCACCTTCCGGTGACCTTTTTCGACAGGCTGAGGCGGCCCCGGCTCCGGATTTCTCCGGGGCCGGGGCCGCCTGCGTGTTTTCTGAAACTCAGCGGTAGAGGATGCTCTCGCGCGCAGGGCCGTTGCTCACCATGGAGATGCGCACGCCGATCTGCTCCTCGATGTATTCGACGTAGCGGCGCGCGTTCGCCGGCAGGTCCTTGTAGGCGCGGATGTGCGAGATGTCGCACTTCCAGCCGGGGAGCTTCTCGATGACGGGCTTGCACTTTTCCAGCAGCGGCGTCACCGGGAAGGCGTCGATGCGCCGGCCGTCCAGCTCGTAGGCCGCGCAGACCGGGATCTCGTCCAGGTATCCCAGCACGTCGATGTTCGTCAGGGCGACCTCGGTGGCGCCCTGCATCATGCAGCCATAGCGCGTGGCGACCGCGTCGAACCAGCCCACGCGGCGCGGGCGGCCGGTCGTGGCGCCGTACTCGCCCTTGTCGCCGCCGCGGCGGCGCAGCTCCTCGGCCTGAACCGGGTCCAGAATCTCGGAGACGAACGCGCCCGCGCCCACCGCCGAGGAGTAGGCCTTGACCACGGTGATGACGTCGGAAATCGCGTAGGGCGGGATGCCCGCGCCCACGCAGGCAAAGCCCGCCAGGGGCGAAGAGGAGGTCACCATGGGATAGATGCCGTTGTCCGTGTCCTTGAGGGAGCCGAGCTGGCCCTCGAGCAGGATCTGCTTGCCCTCGCGGATGCACTGGTGCAGGAAGGAGGCCACGTCCCCGACCAGGGGCCGGAGCCGGTCGCGGAAGGAGACGAGGTAGTCGAACAGCTCCTTGGGATCGATGGGGGAGAAGAGCTTCTTCTCCGCCTCGGACCGCGGCTCGCGCCGGTCGATGTGGTAGATGTCCGTAAGCTGCGCGTTCTTCAGCGCCGCGATCTCCTGCAGGTGCTCCATGAGCAGGTCGTCGTGGAAGATCTCGCAGACCTGGATGCCCTTTTTCATCACCTTGTCGGAGTAGAAGGGCGCGATGCCGGACTTCGTGGAGCCGTAGGCCTTGTCCGCCAGGCGCATTTCCTCCAGGGTGTCGAACTGAATGTGGTAGGGCATCAGCACGTGCGCCCGGTCAGAGATGAGGAGCTTGGGGGTGGGCACGCCCTTGGAGAGGACCTCCTCGTCCAGCTCGCGGAAGAGCTTGTCCAGGTCCAGCGCCACGCCCTGCCCAATGACGTTGACCGCATGGGGGTTGAACACGCCGCTGGGCAGCAGGTGCAGCGCAGCGCGCCCGTATTCGTTGATGATGGTGTGGCCGGCATTCGCGCCGCCCTGGAAGCGGACGACGACATCGGACTGGGCGCCGAGCATGTCCGTGATCTTGCCCTTGCCCTCGTCACCCCAGTTGCCGCCAACAATCGCTCGAACCATGGTGAAACCTCCTAACGTAAAGGGGAAGAAAATCCAACTTTATTATGATAAAGCACAGCGCGCGGGAAATCAAGAAAAAATCCGGAAAAATCTCTCGCCGCGGCTGCGGCCGGGTTCCCCCGGGTCAATCCTTGAGGAACTTCTCCGGCAGGGTCAGCCCGAAGAGCGCCGCGATCGCCACGAAGTTCTCCGTGGTCATGGTCTGCTTTGCGCCGCCCGCCGAGAGGATGCGCAGGTAGATGTCCGCAGCCTTCTCCACGCAGTGCATGAGGCCGAAGGTCGTGTCAAAGCTCTCGCCCGAAGCAAAGGTGCCGTGGAAGGCCCAGATCGCCACGTCGTACTGCTTCATGAGCTCGCTGGTCGCCTTGGCGATCTCCGCGCCGCCGCAGACCATCCAGGGCAGCACGCCCACGCCGCCGGGGAAGACCACCGCGCACTCGGTCATGGCGGACCAGAGCGCCCGCGTCCAGACGATGTCGTCCAGCTCCAGCACGTTCGTCAGCGCGATCACGGCCGGCGTGTGCGCGTGGTAGATCACGCGGTATTTTCCGCCGGTGACGTCGAACTTCACCGAGTGGTTCATCAGGTGCGAGGGGAACTCGGAGGTGGGGCGGCCGCCCTGCTCCAATCCCCAGACGACGCGGTACTGGGTTCCGGCCTCGTTGAGCTGCGCGATGCAGAGGTTGTCCTGCGGCGCAAGGCAGACGTTGCGCAGGAATTTGCCCGATCCGGTCGCCAGGAAGAACGCGCCCCCAAGGTTGGGCACCGCGACCCCGATGTCCTCCCAAGGCTTGTCAAAGGTCATGTAGGGGGCGGCCGCTTCCGCCTCCTCAGCGGTCAGGCGATAGGTGAGGTTGCCGCCGTTGCGCTCGTGCCAACCCATGTTGGCGCCGTCGGTGGCCATGCGGATGTACCCCTGCATGAAGGAAAGGTCCGTGATGCGCATATCCATCCCTCTCTTTTCCCAAGTGATTCCGGGCGGCGGGCGGAAGCGCCCAACCACCCATTTCATCATAGTATGCGCGCGCGCATTTTGCAAGATCAGGGCTGGAAAAATCCCGCGGAATCCGCTATACTCAAGGGGCAAAAACAGAAAAAGGGGTGTGACCCAAATGACCCGTCAAGAGGAAAACCGCGAACTGCTCAAGCTCTTTGCGCCCCTGCGCGTCGCCGATGTGCGCGACGGCATGGACTGGATGGGCTATCACTTCTACGGCACGCTGGACAAGAACATCCGCCCGCTGTGGCGCACGCGCATCTGCGGCATCGCCCGCACCGCGCGCTACCTGCCCTTTGAGGGACCGGCGCCCCTGCTCCGCGGCGAGGAGTACACCCAGTGGTCCAACTGGTACTACAACAACGTCGCCACCTACCCCTGGATCGAGGAGATCGAGGACGGCGACGTCATCGTGCTGGATATGAGCGGCGTGGACGTCGGGCTCATGGGCTCGGACAACACGCTCGCCTGCGTGGCCAAGGGCGCGCGCGGCTTCATCACCAACGGCGGCGGCATCCGCGACACGGACGAGTGCATCCTGCAGAAGGTGCCCGTGTGGTCCTACTTCGCCTCCCAGAAGATGGACCAGGCCCGCATCCGCTTCAGCGAAAAGAACGTGCCCGTGGCCATCGGCGGCGTCGCCATCTATCCCGGGGACGTGATCGTGGCCGACGGCGACGGCGTCATCGCCGTGCCCCGCGCCGTCGCGCGCGACGTGGCCAAGTTCGCCAGCCGCGAGCTGCACAACGACAAGAACAACCGCAAGGCCAAGTACGACGTCCTGGGCTGGGCCCACGACAAGACCGTGCTCAACGACGACGAGTAAGCGCAAAAACCGCGCCCCTGCCCTTCCCGGCAGGGGCGCGGTTTCCTTCAGATGACAAAGCCGCCGTTGACGGAGAGCACCTGCCCCGTGACAAAGGCGGAGGCCTCCGAGCAGAGGTAGAGGATGGCCTGCGCGACGTCCTCCGGGCGGCCGTTGCGCCCGAGCGGCGCCTCCTCCGCGAGGGCGCCGAGCGTTTCCGGCCCAAGGCCGGCCGTCATGTCCGTCTCGATCACGCCGGGGGAGACGCAGTTGACCCGGATGCCCGAGGGGCCGAGCTCCTTTGCCAGGGATTTGCTCAGGGCGATGACCGCGCCCTTGCTCGCCGCGTAGTGGCTCTCGCAGGAGGCGCCCACCTCGCCCCACATGGAGGCGACCGTCACGATGCAGCCGCGCCCGCGGCGCAGCATCTCCGGCAGCGCCTCCTGCGCGCAGCGGTAGACGCCCTTGACGTTGACGTCAAAGAGGCGGTCCCAGTCCGCGTCCGAGATGTCCTGGAAGAGCTTCTGCTGCGCGACGCCCGCGCAGAGGACCAGCGTATCCGGCGCGCCGATGCGCTGGCGGACGCGCTCCAGCGCCGCGCGCACCGAGGCGCGGTCGCACACGTCGATCTCCACGGCCATCGCGTTGCAGTTTTCCGCGCGCAGGGAGGCGGCCAGCGCCTCGGCGCGCGCCTTGCTGCTGCCATACCCGATGGCCACGGAGAACCCCGCGCGCGCAAGGCAGGCCGCCGCCGCCGCGCCGATGCCGCGCGAGCCGCCCGTCACGAGCGCCGCCCTAGCCATTGCGCGCCCCCCAGAGGTCGGCAAGGGCCGTCTTCTTCGCGCCGGTCGGGCCCACGGTCGTCTCCGCCGCGGCCAGGGAGTTCAGGATCGCCTCCTCCACGGCCTCGGCGCACGCGCGGAAGGGCAGGTCGATCCGCTCCTCGTTGAGGAGGGTCTGCTGCACCACGCCGCGCGCCTCCTGCCGGTGCACGCGGTTGGCCGTGGAGAAGCCCACCACGACCTCGCCGCTGCCGTGGCCGATGTAGGAGCCCACGCGCGCAAGGCCCACCGCCGCGCGCCGCAGCACGCGCTTGAGCTGGCGGTCGGAGAGGGGCAGGTCCGTGCCCACCACGACGATGCAGGAGCCCTTGTCCACCTTCTCCTGCAGGATGCCGGCCTCAATCTCGCGGCCGACGGGCGCGCCGTCGATGCGCAGGTCCGAGAGCATGCCGTGGTTCGTCTGCACGAGCGCGCCCAGCGCATAGGTCTTGCCGTCCACCTCCAGCAGGCGGGAGGCCGAGCCGATGCCGCCCTTGAGGCTGTGGCAGACCGTGCCCGTGCCCGCGCCCACGCAGCCCTGCGCAAAGTCCGCGCCCGCGCTGGAGATGGCCTCCATCACCTGCGCATACCCGATGGCGCGGTGCTGGATGTCGGAAAGCCCCGCGTCGTTGCACTCGCAGACGATGGGGTTGACGGACTCCACCTCCACGCCCGCCGCATGGCCCTGGTCGATGCTGTACTGCACGAGCGCGTCGTGCACAAGGCCGACGTTGAGCGTGTTGGTCAGGGCGATGGGCGTCTCGATCGTGCCCAGCTCCTCCAGCTGCATCAGGCCCAGCGTCTTGCCAAAGCCGTTGAGGACCTGGCACGCGCCGACGACCTTGTGCAGAAACAGGTTGTCCTGCGCGGGGAGGATGACGGTCACCCCCGTGTTCCAGGCCTGCGTGCGCACCGTGCAGTGCCCCACCGCAACGCCGGGCACGTCCGTCAGCGCGTTGCGCGGGCCGCGCGGGAGCTTCCCGATGGAAATGCCAAAGTCCGAAATGCGTCGTGCCGTCATGTGCATTCGTTCCTTTCCCAGAATTTTCCCAAGTGCAGGAGTATTATACCACAGGCGCGCGGGCGGTATGTAAAGGGCGTGTCAAACCTTGCGCCGCGCCCGCGCGGTTGAACTTGCGCCGGGCCCATGGTATAATGGCAGATGATGCGAAGAAAAAGGCGGTGAGAGCGCATTGCGCGGGATGAAGATCAAGATGACGCGCGAGACGAAAAAGCTGTTCAAGGTCAAGCGGAAGATCACGCCGCTGACGGTATTGGTGCCGCTGCTGCTGGTGGTCCTGCTCGTCTGCGCGGTGATCTACGACAACTCGCGCATTGTGCTGGACGAGGTGACCTTCTCCATGCCCACCCTTCCCCGGGACATGGACGGCTACACGATCCTGCACATCTCCGACATCCGGGAGCGCCTCTTCGGCGCAGAGGGCGAGGCCCTGGACGAGACGCTGGGCGACAGCGAGTACGACATCGTGGTCATGACGGGGGACCTGGTTTCCCCGACGGGCGACGACACGGGCCTGTGCCAGGCGCTGGACTACTTTGCCGCAAAGCAGGTGCCCGTGTACTTCATCACCGGCGAGGGCGACCCGCCCACCACCGAGATCCGCCAGGACGGGAGCTTCGGCGCGACCGCCTGGGCGCAGAACGCGCTGGACAGGGGCGCAGTCTTCCTGGACGTGCCCATCGCCCTGAACGAGGGCGAGCGAAAGCTCTGGCTGATGCCTGCCTCCACCCTGGTCCTGGACACCGAGAGCTCCATCGCCTCGCTGGACGCCCGGCTGCTGGATGAGAACCTGGACGACGGCACCGTGCAGTCCATCCTCTACAGAAAGGGCCGCTACGAGGCCTTTGCCGACGCCATGGCCCAGCGCCAGCAGAACGATTTGACCATCATGCTCACGCACATGCCCTGCCTGGACGCCTCGCTGCAGTCCGAGAGCACCACCGCCATCTTCAGCGAGGCGGATCTCATCCTCGCCGGGCACCACCTGGGCGGACAGATCTGCCTGCCGGTCCTTGGCGCGCTCTACGCGGAAAACGACCTGCTGCCCCGCGGCGGCTGGTTTCCGGACGACCGCTACATGACGGGCCTGAACGAGGTCAACGCCACCTATCAATACGTCAGCACGGGGCTGGGGACCGTGTACGGCGCGCCGCTGAACTTCCGGCTGTGCAACCCGCCGCAGATCTCCCTCATCACCCTGACCCGCCAGGTAGACGCCTAAAGAAAATCCCCCGCAGCTGCGGGGGATTTTCTTTAGGCGTGGTTTTTTTAGAGTGCCGGGGGCTTGAGGGCCTGGGTCAGCGCCTCGTCCTCCTCGCAGTCCATGATGAAGACCATCGTGTCGGCCAGGCAGTTTTCCGCCATCCACTTGATGTCCTCGTCCAGCATGCGGATGCAGCCGTGGGAGGCGGGCGTGCCCAGCTTGCGGTAGGAAGTGGTGCTCATCGTGTCCAGATCCGGCTCGCTGTAGAGCAGGGAGTGGAAGAAGTAGTTGCCCTTGATGTGCACGGCGTAGCGCACATAGGTGTCAAAGGTCTTGAAGTAGCGCCAGGCCCTGCGCTCGGTGTCCGGCAGGGAGTACACGCCCGTGGGCGTGGGGTCCGAGGACGTGCCCGTGGAGCAGATGAACTGCTTTTCGATCACATTGTAGACGCCGGGCTCCGACGCGGAGAAGATGGTGATGACCTGGTTGGTCAGGTCCACCTTGATGGCGTAGGGCATGGTGTAGCCCGCGTTGGTCACGACGCCCTGCGTGGAGGAGGGCAGCGTGCCCGCCGGGTTGCTCACGCTCGTCACCTTGCCGAGGTAGGGCGAGTCGGGCGACTTCAGGGTGGGGGTTCCGTCGTCCTCGCCGATGGTCCAGTCGATGGAGGGCAGGGTGGGGGACGTGGATTCGGAAGCGCCGGTGTCAAAGGAGATCTCGGGCTCGGCGTCCGGATCGTAGGCCGCCCAGACGTTGCTCGGCTCGTCCTTCTTGGGGGAAGAGCCGACGGAGGCCCAGACGTTGCTGGACTCCTGCTTTGCGCTGGGGGAACCGACGGCCCCCCAGACGTTTGTGCTCTCCGAGGCAAAGGCGCTCGCGGGGAGCAGGGTCAGCGCCACAACGAGCGCAGAGGAAATCACTCTCTTCATGGAAACAGATCACACCTCCAGTATTCATAAGCTCCCTATATTATGACATATTTGTTACGATTTGCAAAGGGGGGGAGATGTAAGATTGAAACATTTTCCACCTTGACAAGCCCCCCTGCCGGCTGGTAGCATGAAGACGGAAGAAACCAAACCGAATGAGTACGGAGGCGCAGAACATGGACGCACGCAAGCTGCAAACCGCACAGGAATATTTGGAGGCAAGAAGGATTTCCACCATCGCCTTTGTCGGCTCGATGGATGCGGAAAAGGCGATGAAAGAGATCGAGGAGGAGCGCGCGAAGGGCGACGGCTCTGCGGAATACTGGGGCTCCTTTGCCGAGGACGGCACGATGACCTCGCACCTGATCAACAACATCTACCACATCCTCTATGACGGGCGCATCGTCCTTTCCGGCGGAATCGGCAACGTGTCCTCCCTGCCCGAGCACCGGCGGCAGGGCGGCATCCGGGAGATCTTCCGCGCCATGTTTGCCGATATGCGCGCGCGGGGCTTTGTCTTCTCCGCACTCTATCCCTTCTCCCACGAGTATTACCGCAAGTTTGGATACGAGTACGGCTGCGCGCCGCTGCGGCAGAAGTTCCTGGTGAGCGACCTCAAGGGATTCCCCTGCCCCTACAGCGTGCGGATGCACAAGCCCGGCGAGTGCATCCAGCCCTTCCAGGACGTGTACCAGCGCTTCATCCTGGGGCGCAACATGGCCATCGTCCGCTCGGAGGCCCAGTGGGACTGGATCGAGGGCGATCCCTGGAAGGACCGCATCTACCGCTACCTGCTCGCCGACGACGCGGGCGTCCACGCCTATGTCGTCCTGCGCGCCGAGGGGAGCGGCGACGAGCGCAAGGCCGTGCTCAAGGACTTCGCCTATGACAGCCGCGAGGCGTTCTACGGCATCCTGGGCTTCCTCTACCGCCTGTCCGCGCAGTACAAGTACGTCGAGGCCGTGTTCCCGCCGAACATCGACATGCGCACCCTCATCGCCGAGCCCTACCGCGTGGAGCAGCGCGTGGACACGCACGGCATGTTCCGCGTGGTGGACGTGCCGCAGGCCCTGCGCCTGATGCGCCACCCCGAGGCGCCCGGCCGCTACGTCATCGGCGTCAAGGACGCCTTCCTGCCCGAGAACACGGGCGTCTACGCCGTGCGCTTCGGCCAGGGCAAGGCCGAGGTCGAGCGCGCGGACGCGCCGGCGGACTTGGTCGTGGACGTGACGACGCTGGCGCAGCTCACGCTCGGCTTTGCGCCCCTGGACACCCTGCGCATGCGGCCCGACGTGGAGGTTCGCGGCAACGAGGAGACGCTGCGCGCGGTCTTCGTGAAGAAGGACTGCTACTTCGCAGACTATTTCTAAGAGATTCTCAAGCACTGGAAAACAGACCAAAAAGTTACGGCGGAACCGAGCAGGTTCCGCCGTAACTTTTTGTCGAAGCGCGGCGTCTTATCTATGCAGCAAGGGAGCGGGTCAGGCGCTGCATCAGCCGGCTGAGCGGCCGGTACAGCGCCAGGGCGGCCACGAAGTTGCCGAAGCAGTGCGCCAGGTCAAACGGGATGCCCGAAACCCACGCGCCCAGCGCCGCCCGCGGGCCGATGATGGGCAGGTACACCAACTCGCACAGCGCGCCGAAGGCCAGGCCGAACGCCCCGCTCAGCACCGCCCAGCCCAGCGGGGACTCCATGCGGCGGAACGCCCACGCAAGGCCCGCCAGGATGGTCCAGACGTAGAGATACGTCAGCCACCACGTCGTAAAGCCGTAGAGCAGCCCCTCCAGCAGCGCAAAGACGTAGAGGATGTAGAGCACCTTGCGCCGGAAGGCGTGCGTGTAGACGATCACGAGCAGCGACACCAGCTCGATGTTCGGAAGGAACGAGAGCGCCACCTGCGACACGAACATCGCCGCCGTGCACAGCGCGAGGAACACCAGCTCCCGCACGGTGAGCTTCATGGCTTACCAACCCGTGGTGAGCGTGAGCTCAAAGGCGTCGCCGTCGGCGATCGGCGTCGAGTCCACGCCGGTGTTCACGCTCTGGCCGCCCTTGGTCAGGCACCACCACTCCTGCGCGGACTCGTCGGCGGTGTATCCGTCCACGGTCGTGATGTACAGGCCGAATTCGCTCTGCGTGCCGTCGATCAGGCCCTCGCTCTGGAGCGCCGGGCCGAGGTACTCCTCGTCCGTGTCCAGCTCCACCGTGCGCGCGCTGTCCTTGCCCACCAGCTCTACCGTGATGTGCTTTTCACCCGCAACGGTTTCCGGCCGCGTGGCAAGGTATACGCCCACAAACACCGCGACAACCGCCACCAGCGCGACGAGCGAAAGAATGGTCTTTGTTCTCTTGTTCATCGGGAGATCACCTCTTGTTTTTTTTGCTTCCTCATCATAGCGCAGGCACTGCGGTTTGTCAATCCGGGGCCGGCAAAAGGGCGGAGAAGTGTAAAAACATTGTTAAATTTTGCCCTGGCGTTGCGCGATCTTGAGCGCTGCGGGGTATTTGCGGTATACTGTAGAAGAACGGGGAAGGATGGAGAGAATATGCGGAAAATGCTGCTTTGGATATTGCTCTTGGCGATGGTTTTGGTGCCCTTGGCGGGCTGCGCCGCGCCCCACGTCCGCGCGCAGGGAGACGCCGCCAGCGACGTCATCATCTTGCGGCGCCCGGAGGGGGACAAGGGCGGGGAAGCGGTCGTGACCCTCAAGCCCGTGCCCACGGCGACGCCCACACCCACGGCGACGCCCACGCCCGTGCCCACGCCGACCGCCACGCCTGCGCCCACGCCGACGCCCACGCCCGAGGCGCCGAAGGTGGAGGAACCCGACCGCAGCGAGGGCCAGAAGTACGTCTACCTGACCTTTGACGACGGCCCCTCCCGGAATACGCAGGACATCCTGAAGGTCCTGGACGACAAGGGCGTAAAGGCCACGTTCTTCGTCATCGGGAACAACGCGGCCGACCGCCCGGACGACATCCGCGCCATCGCGGAGCAGGGCTCGATCGTGGCGGTGCATTCCATGACCCATGAGACGGACAAGATCTACGTCAGCGCGGAGGCCTTCCTGGAGGACATCGCCGCCTGCCAGGACACCCTGCGCGGCATCCTCGGCTCGGACTACCAGCCGGAGGACCTCATCCGCTTCCCCTACGGCTCGACCAACCGGCGCTGCCGCGACTACCGCGACGACGTCCGCGCGGCGGGGTACCGCTACTTCGACTGGAACGCCCTCAACGGCGACGCGGAGAGCGGGGCCTCCAAGAAGTCGGCGGAGGAGCTCTACGACCGGTTCGTGGAGACCGTGGACGTGCAGGCCAACCGCGGCCGCGACATCATCGTGCTCATGCACGACACCAACAGCAAAAAGGCGACCGTGGAGATGCTCCCGGACGCCATCGACTACCTGAAGGACCTGGGCTATACGTTCGCCACGCTGGAGAGCGTGCCCATGGAAGAATAAGAAGGACGGGAGCCGCCCCCGCGAACCGCGCAGGGGCGGCTCCTTTTTTGCACGAAGCCGAAACCCGGCCGCCCTAGCCCCGGGCGGAGACGGGGGAAAAGGGAGAGGGAAAGCGCATGGGCAGGTAGATCTCCGCGCGCACCGTGCGGCGCTTGAGGGAGAAGTGGCAGATGCCGCCGTATTTGGCCGCGGTGCGGCGGAGGCGCCGGACCATGAGGCGGTTGCCGCTCTCCCTGTCGCAGGGGTAGGTGCAGGACAGGAGCAGGTAGCCGTTCTCGGTCGAGAGGGTGAAGGTGACCTCCCGCTTGTGGCCCAGGAGGCGCTCGGTGTGGCGGATGCCGGTGTCCAGCAGCGTCGAGATCAGGCGCGTCAGGTCGCAGTCCTGCAGGTTGGTATCCGGAAGGGGCATGGCGCGGATGTTCAGGAACACGTTCCGCTCCCGGGCCTTTTTGGTTTCCGCGGTCAGCACCGCGTCCACGGCCGCATTGCCCGTGCCGGTATAGCGCGAATCCAGCGCCAACGCGCCCAGCAGGTCGGAGACATAGGCGGAGATGCGCGCGCTCTCGTTCAGCTGCGCCAGGCCGCTGATGGCGCAAAGGTGATTGCAGAGCTCGTGCCGCATGGCGCGCAGCTCCGCGACATCGTCAGAAGTCAGGCCGCGGCAGACAAACAGCAGGCGGATCTTATCGAATACGACGCGCAGGCACATGGGAACACCCCCTTTGAACTATGGAAAGTTTCTCTGCAATGTAAGCATACAACACAAATTCACAATGATCAAGCCAAAAGAAGAAAAAACTTAACGAAAATGAAAAAACCGCGGAGATTATTTCAACAAAACTTTTGCAGGAAATAAAAAATGCGGAAAAACGTCGAAAAAAGAGAGGAAATTTCCCGGCTTGATTGACAAACACAGCACCGTTTGGTATGCTAAATACCGGTGAGAGAGGGAGGTGTGCCCATGGACATCTATCAGCGGCTCAAAGTCAAGACTTATATCAACGCATGGGACGCAGTATCCGCCTATGGCTCCTCGCGCATGGAACCGGAAACGCTCGCCGCCATGCGCGACGCCGCTTCCAAATACGTCCCCATCCGGGACCTGCAGCAGGCCGTCGGCCGCAAGATCGCGCAGATGACCGGCAACGAGGCGGCCTACGTCGTCTCCGGCACGGCGGCGGGCATGCTCCTGGCCAGCGCCGTGTGCATGGTGCGCCACCCGGAGCCGGAGCTGTTTGCCATGCTGCCCAACGCCCAGGAGCTGCGCAACGAGTTCATCCTCCTTCGGGAGCGCAAGACCAGCGTCGGCTACGCCATCAAGGCCGCCGGCGGCAAGGTCATCGACGTGGGCTTTGGCAAGCACGTCACCACGGCGGACATCGAGCGGGCCATCACCCCGCGCACCTGCGCCATCGTCTACTGCGACACGCAGGTGCTGTCCATGAAGTGCCCGCCGCTGCGCACGCTCACGCTCCTGGCGCACAAGCACGACCTCTACATGGTCGTCCAGGCGTCCGGCCAGCTCCCGCCCAAGGAGAACCTCTGGCACTACACCGTGGACAACGGCGCGGACCTGGCCATCTTCGCCGGCGGCAAGGCGATCCGCGGCGCGCAGCAGAGCGGCATCCTCGTCGGGCGGCGCGCGCTGGTGGACCTCATGGAGATGGCCATGCCGCCGAGGACCGGCCTGGCCTACACGGCGAGCCAGGGCCGCGAGGAGATCATCAGCGTCTACACGGCGCTGACGCGCTTTCTGCAGCCCGGGCAGATGGAGGAGCGCCTGCGCCAGATGCGCGTCATGCGCGAGCAGATCGCCGAGGCGCTGGACAAGACCATGCACTTTAAGACCGTGACCCTCTACCCCGGCCCCTCGGGCCAGACCTACAGCTGGCTCGGCGTAGAGGTGCTCGGCGGCGTCTCGGCCAAGGAGCTCTCCGAGGCGCTGCTGGACCTGGACCCCGGCATCGTGGTCGGCAACTGGGAGTGGCACAACGGCATCACCATCAACCCCCTGAACATGGAGCCGGAGGAGGTTCCGGTCCTCATCGAAGGGGTTCTCGCCTGCTATGACAGGCTCGCGAAGGGAGGGAAGACGGCGTGAGCGTCTATGAAGCGCTGAACATCCGCACCTATATCAACGCCGTGGACCCGCTGGCCTCCTACGGCTGCAACCTGCTGAGCGAGGCGGTCCTGGACGCGATGGAGGAGGCCTCCCATTCCTTTGTGCGGATGGAGGACCTGCACCGCGCCGTGGGCGAGCGCATCGCGGAGATGACGCACAACGAGGGCGCGGCCGTCGTCGCGGGCACGGCCCCGGGGCTCATGATGTGCGCCGCGGCGCTGATGACCGGCGGGGACTACGGCCGCATGATGGGCCTGCCGGACACGTCGGGCCTCAAGCGCGAGATCCTCATCCTCAAGGCCCAGCAGGAGGCCTTCGGGGGCGAGACGAGCCTGGTGGGCGCCAAGCTCGTGCCCGTGGACGCCGGCCCCCGCCAGAAGGAAAAGCTCCGCGCAGCCATCGACGACAACGTCTGCGCCATTTTCTATGCCGTCGTGCGCTCGGAGGAGACCCTCACCTTTGAGGAAACGCTCGAGGTCGCAAAGCAGGCGCGCGTTCCCCTGGTGGTCAACGCCATGTCCCAGATCCCCCCGAAGGAGAGCCTCTGGCGCTTCACCAAGGCCGGCGCGGAGGCGGCGGTCTTTGCCGGCGGCCGCGCGCTGTGCGGCCCGGCGAGCAGCGGCTTCATCGTGGGCAGGAAGTGGCTGACGGACGCGATCCTCTCCATCGCGCCGCCCAAGCACAGCATCGCCTCCATCGCGAACATCGGCCGCGAGGAGGTCGTGGGCCTGTACACCGCGCTGGAGGAATACCTGGCCGGCGACGACTTCGCCGCCCACATCCAGCGAACGGAGGAGCTGCTGCGCGACCTTCGCCACCGGATGGAGAAGGAGGGCTATTTCCTCTGCCGCAGGGCCTACCCGGGCCCGGTCGGGCAGAACTACCCCTGCATGGTGCTGGAGATCCTGGGCGCCTACTCGGCCGAGGCGCTCGTGGAGATGCTCGCGCAGGGGGACCCCGCCATCCTCGTGCGCCGCACGTTCAACGAGGACTGCGAAAACGGCATCTACATCAACCTCTTCCTGCTGAACGACGAGCAGGTGGAGATCGTCCTGCGGCGCGTCGTGGAGTGCGCCGAAAAGCTCACCCTCATGAATTGACCCTACGCGAAAAAAGCAAGAGAAAAGGACCTTTTATGCAGCCGAATTACAAGCGCACAAAGCTCGCCTGCTACGCCGCCATCATCACGCAGGCCGTTCAGAACAACCTGCCGCCCCTGCTGTTCGTCCTCTTTCAGGAACAGTTCGGCATCTCCTATGAGATGCTGGGGCGGCTGATTCTCGCCAATTTCGTGACGCAGATCTGCGTCGACCTCGTCTCCATCAAGCTCGCGGACCGGATCGGGTACCGCGCCTGCATGATCGCCGGGCAGCTCTGCACGGCCGTGGGCCTCCTGGGCCTGACAACGCTGCCCTTCCTCCTGCCGCCGTATGTGGGCCTGACGATCTCCATCATCCTGGCGGCCATCGGCGGCGGCATGACCGAGGTGCTGGTCAGCCCGGTCGTCGACGCCCTGCCCGGGGACGAAAAGGCCGCGGCCATGAGCATGCTGCACTCCTTCTACTGCTGGGGGCAGGTGGCGACGGTCCTGATCTCGACGCTGCTGCTCTTCGCCCTGGGCGACGCGGCCTGGCGCGTGCTGCCCCTGCTCTGGATGGCGATGCCCATCGCGAGCGTTGTGCTGATCTCCACGGCGCCCTTTGCGGCGGAATCCGGCGCGGAGTCGGGCGGCATGCGCGTGCGCGACCTGCTCCGCCAGCCCCTGTTCCTCGTGGCGATGGTCATCATGACCTGCGCCGGCGCGAGCGAACTGACCATGAGCCAGTGGGCCTCGACCTTCGCCGAAAGGGGCCTGCACGTGACCAAGGTGCTCGGGGACCTGCTCGGGCCCTGCCTGTTCGCGGTGTTCATGGGCCTGGGGCGCATGCTCTACGGCAAGCTCGGCAGCCGCCTGCCGCTGAAGAAGAGCCTGATGGGTTGCGCGATCCTGTGCATCGTCTGCTACCTCACGGCGGCGCTCTCGCCGGCGCCGTTCCTCGCGCTGATGGGCTGCGCGGTGTGCGGGTTCTCCGTGTCGCTGATGTGGCCGGGCTCGCTCTCGATGGCGGCGGCGCGCTTCCCCTTTGGCGGCACGGCGCTGTTCGCCATCCTCGCCGTGATGGGGGACCTGGGGTGCTCCATCGGGCCGTGGCTCGCGGGCGCGGTCTCCGACGCGGCGCAGGGCGTTCCCGCGCTGACGGAGTTCGCCGCGCAGAGCGGCCTTACGCTGGAACAGCTGGGCCTCAAGTCCGGCCTGCTGCTGGGCGTGATCTTCCCCGTGATTCTGCTGATCGGGACGGCGTTCGTTCAGGAACCGCGCTACGCCCGCAAGGATTGAGAACCCGTTTCCCTCCGCCCCGGCGATTCCGGGGCGGAGGGAATTTTTTCGCTTGCGGCGCGCCGAATTTCCGAATCGATCGGGAGAGCCGGGCCGTGGCTCGCGGGCGCGATCTCCGACGCGGCGCAGGGCGGCCTTGCGCTGGAGCTGTTGGGCGTGATCTTTTCCGTGATTCGAGAACCCTCTGCCCTCCGCCCCGACGCCTCCGGGGCGGAGGGCGTTTTTTTGCTTGCGGCGCGCCGGATTTTCGAATATACTGGAAAAAAGCGTCGAAAGCGAGGATCTTTTCTATGCGCGTCCGCTGTGCGCTGCGCCTTCCCGGGCGGCCGCTCGTGTGGCTGGCCCTGGCGCTGTGCGCCCTGAGCTGCGCTTACAGCCTGTACCGGATGGAGAACCTGCCCACGCGGGAGCGCGCAGGGCGGCTGACGGGGACTGTGGCCGAAGTGGATGCCGGGGAAGCGCGCCTGCTCGTGCGCGGCGCGGCCTTCTCCGGCGGCGCGGGCGAGGAGCGCCTGCCGGGCAACGTCCTGCTGGACGTGGAGACGCCCTACGCCTACCCGCTGGAGGCGGGCAGCCGCATCTGCGCGGAGGTCTGGCTCCTGCCGCTCCAAGCGCCGCAGAACCCCGGCGGCTGGGACGAGAGGACCTACCTCTTCACGGACGGCGTCGTCTACAGGGCCGAGGGGGAGATCCTGGCGCACGAGGACCCGGCCTTCCGCAATCCCCTCGCCCGCGCGCGGGAGGCCCTCGCCGCGCACACCGCCGCGCTCCTGCCCGGCCATGCGGAGGAGGCGCAGGTCCTGTCCGCGCTGCTCTTCGGCGCGGACGACGCGCTCTCGGAGGAGACGCAGGCGGCCTTCCGCCGCAGCGGAACCGCGCACCTGCTGGCGGTCTCCGGCCTGCACGTCGGGTTCGTGATGGGCCTTGCGGCGCTGTGCTTCCGCTGGATGCGGAGGAACGCCTGGCCGCAGATCCTCTGCACGCTGGCCGCGCTCGCGCTCTATGCGGGCCTTGTGGAGTCCGCCTTCTCGGTCTGGCGCGCGGCGATCGTGCTGGCGATGGGACTGCTGGCGCGGCGCTTCGGCCGGCGGCCGGACGGGCTGACCTCCCTGGCCGTCGCCGTGATCGTGACGCTGCTTGCGCGGCCCATGGAGGTCATGCGCGCCGGATTCCAGATGTCGGCGGGCGCGGTGCTGGGCATCCTCCTGCTCGGACCGCGCGTGGAGGCGCTGCTCGGGCGGGTCCTGAAGCCCAAGTTTTTGCGCGAATCGGTGAACCTGACGCTCTGCGCGCAGATCGGCGTGCTGCCGGCGGAGCTCTTCGCGTTCCACACGCTGCCCACGCTCTCCCTGGCGACGAACCTTGCGGCGGTCCCGCTCTCGGCCGCCATCACGGTGCTCGGCCTGCCGACCGTGCTGCTGCACATGGCGCATCCCGCGCTCGCCGCCGCGCCGGCCTTTGTGCTCCGGCTCCTGCTGCAGGCGCTGCTCCTGCTGTGCCGGGAGGTGGGGGAGCTGCCCTTTGCGATGCTGTCCCTGCCCTCGCCGCCGATCTTCCCGCTGCTGTGCTTCCTCGCGCTACTCGGCCTGGCCTCGCCGTACCTGGGCGAGTGTTCGCGGCGGGGGCGGCGGCTGCTCGCGGGGGCGGTCCTCGCGGCGACGGCGGCCTCCCTGGTCCTCTGGCTGCCGGCGGCGCTGCGCCCGCGGGAGCCGGAGGTCGTCTTCCTCTCCGTGGGCACGGCGGACAGCGCGCTCCTGCGGTCCGAGTCGGGCAATGCGCTGGTGGACACGGGGTGGTCCGGCAGCCAGGCCGTGCGCGCCCTGCAACAGTCCGGGGAGGGGCTGGACGCCGTGATCGTGACCCACGCGGACGCCGACCACGCCGGCGGCCTGCAAAACGTGCTGGAGAGCGTGGAGGTGGGCGCGGTGTACCTGCCGCTCGGCATGTCGCGCACGGCGGTTGCGGACGCCCTGGCCGTGGCGGAGGCGCGCGGGGTTCCCGTGCGGACGCTCGCCCGCGGGGACACCCTGCGCGTGGGCGCGTTTGCGCTCACCGTGCTCTGGCCGGACTACGTGCGCCCCGGGGAGGAGAACGCGGATTCCCTGGTCCTGCGCGCGGAGGCGGGCGGCGGCAGCGTGCTCTTCCTGGCGGACGTCACGGCGGAGACCGAGGCGCGCCTGGGCCTGCCGGAGAGCGACGTGCTCAAGGTCCCGCACCACGGCAGCGCCACCGGCACGACGGAGCGCATGCTGCGCCAGGTGCGCCCGCAGGCGGCGGTCCTCTCCGTGGGCACGCCGAACCGGTACGGCTTCCCGGACGAGGGCGTGCTCGACCGGCTGGAGGCGGCCGGGGCGGAGATCTACCGCACGGATGCGCTGGGCGCCGTCTGCGCCCGGCTCACCGAAGCGGGCGCGGAGGTTGCCGGCTTTTCCCCGCCCTCGCTGCGCGAGCAGTGGACCGGCCTGCCCTGAACAGAGGAAAAAAGGCGGAATGGCTTCCCAAACGGAGGCCGTTCCGCCTTTTTTCTGCGCCAAAAAAGTTCATCAATTCTTTATCGAAAACTTATAGACGGATCCGTCTATAAATGCTATCCTTCGAAAAGCAGACGGAACCGTCTATAAATACAGAGGCGAGGAGCGCTCGACAATGGACTTCGTGACGGGCCTATTGCGGCTGGCGGTGGCCATCGCCATTGCATTTGTTGCGGGAAAGCTGATTTCCAAACTCAAACTCCCTCCGATCCTGGGCTGGCTGATCGCGGGGATGTGCATCGGTCCGCACGCGCTGAACCTGCTGAACGGTTCGGTGCTGGACTCCACCTGGTTTGACGTCTCCAAGAGCGTGCTGGAATGCGTCTTCGGCCTGATGATCGGCACGGAGATGATCTGGAAGGAGATGAAGAAGGCCGGGCCTTCGATCCTGATCACCACGATCACGGAGTCGCTTGGCACCTTTGCGGTGGTGAGCCTGGTGTTTGGCGTGATCTTCGCCGTCACGGGCGTGCCGGTCTACCTGGCGCTTCTGTTCGGCGGCATTGCGCTGGCCACGGCGCCGGCGCCCTCGCTCTCGGTGGTCAACGACCTAAAGACCGACGGGCCGGTGACCCGGACGCTGATCCCCATGGCCGCGCTGGACGACCTGGTCGGGGCGCTGGTGTTTTTCCTGATCGTCGCGCTGGTCTCCGCGAACCTCTCGGCGGAGGGGATCCCGGTGGCGGTCGTGCTGCTGCCGATCTTCATCGGCATTGTCACCGGCTTTGTCGCCGGCAAGCTCCTGCAGCGCACCAAGACGCCGGGCAGCACGCTGGCCGTGATGCTGGCGATGCTGCTGGTCTCGGCCGGCATCGGCTTTGCCGTCAACCGCGCGCTGCCCACGCCTGTGGTCAACTTCATGCTCATCGGCATGTCCTTCTCCACGGTCTTTGCCAACATGGTGCCCAAGGAGAAGCTCGACGGCATGATGAAGGTCATGAACCCGGTCATCGGCTTTGCGATGATCGTGGTCATCCTGAACCTTGCGGCGCCGCTGGACTACCACCTGATCTTCGGCGCGGGCCTGTACACGGCGATCTATATCGCTGCGCGGGCCGTGGGCAAGTACGGCGGCGCGTACTTTGGCGCGGCGGTGACCCACGCGCCGGAGACGGTCCGCAAGTACCTGGGCTTCACCCTGCTGCCGCACTCGGGCGTGTCCCTGGTGTTCACCGGCATTGCGGTGTCGGTGCTGCAGGGCCCCGCCCCGGAGTGCGCCCAGATCATCCAGGGCACCATCGCGGCGGCAGCCGTCATCAACGAAATCATCGCGGTCTTCATGGCCAAGAAGGGCTTTGCGTGGGCCGGCGAACTGCACAAGGCGGAAAGGAGGACAATCCCGGATGAAACAGCAGGAGCGCCAGGAGCGCAGCAGGCGTGAGATCTTTCAGGCAGCCATGGAAGAATTTGGCGCCCATGGCTATGACAAGGTCTCCATGGAGAATCTCTGCACACGGCACGGAATCTCCAAGGGGATGATGTATCACTACTATTCCAACAAGGACGAGCTGTTCCTGCTCTGCGTGCAGGACGTGTTCCAAAACCTGAAGGCGCAGATCGAGCAGGAGATCGTCCAGCTCGAACAGCAGAGCCCCCTTGCGGCGATCCGGGAATTCTTTCTGCTCCGGGAACGCTATTTTCAGCAGAACCCGGAGCGCGAACGGATCTTTGAGACAGCGCTGCTCCACCCGCCCCGGCACCTGATGGGGCAGATCGGCGCGCTGCACGCCCCCATCCGCGATTTGAACAAGCGCTTCATCGCCCACGCTGTCTCCCGGATGCCGCTGCGCCCCAGCCTGACGCCGGAAGAGGTGACCCGCTACCTGGAATGCATGAACACGTATTTCTGGCCGGTGGCGGTGCAGTACCGGGCGGCAAGCGGGGTCTCGGACGTGCACTCGATGTTCCGCATGGCGGGGGAGCTGCTGGACCTGGCCCTGTTCGGGGTGGTGCAGCAGCCGGGCAAAGAAGGGACGGCCTGACCAGGGGAGCGGGCTCGCAGAAGCGTGCGGGCTCGCTCGTACTTTTTCCATACGCACAAAATGCATAGACGGGAGGTACATATGCGAAAATTGCTTCGGTACATGCGGCGAAACGAATGGATCATGGCGGCGGTCTGCGCGCTGCTGATCCTGGGACAGATCTACTTCGACCTCTCCCTGCCGGACTACATGAGCAGCCTGACGGTCCTCATCAAGACGCCCGGCACCACGATGGACGAGATCCTGCGCACGGGCCTGGAGATGCTGGGCTGCACGCTGGCCAGCGCCGCGCTCTGCGTGCTCTGCGGATACCTGACGGCCAAGGTGGCCGCCGGCTTCAGCTACTCCATCCGCGAGTCGGTCTTCAACAAGATCGCGGACTTTGGCCAGCAGGAGATGATGGCCTTCTCCGTGCCGAGCCTCATCAACCGCACCACGAACGACATCACGCAGGTGCAGACGCTGACGTCCATGGGCCTGCAGATCCTCATCAAGGCGCCGGTCATGGCGGTCTGGGCCATCATCAAGATCGTGAACAAGAGCTGGACGCTTTCGGCCATCACCGCGGGCTTCGTCCTGGCGCTGCTGGCGATGATGGTGGTCATCATCGGCATCGTGGCCCCGCGCTTCCGCCGGGTGCAGAAGCTGACGGACCGCCTGAACCTGGTGGCGCGCGAGAACCTGAACGGTATCAACGTCGTCCACGCCTACAACGCCGAGGAGTATCAGAACGAAAAATTCAAAACGACCAACGAAACCCTGATGAAGACCCAGCTCTTCAACCAGCGGGCCTTCGCCTTCCTGATGCCCAGCGTCACGCTGGCCATGAACGCCCTGTCCCTGACGATCTACTGGGTGGGCGCGGCCATCGTCAACAACGTGCCCGCCGCGGACGCGGCCCTGCGGCTGACGACCTTCAGCGACATCGTGGTCTTTGGCACCTATGCCACCTATGTCATCATGACCCTCATGATGCTCGTGATGATCATCATGCTCATGCCCGCGGCGCAGGTCTCCGCCCAGCGCATCAACGAGGTGCTGGAGGCCAGGACGCACCTCAAGCCGGGCACAAGGACCGAATCCCCGGAGGTGGGGACCGTGGAGTTCCGCAACGTCTCCTTCCACTACCCCTCCTCGGACAAAAACGTCCTGGAAAACATCAGCTTCACCGCCAAGCGCGGCGAAACCGTGGCCTTCATCGGCGCAACCGGCAGCGGCAAGACCACCCTGGTCAGCCTGGCCGCGCGCTTTTACGACGCGACCGCGGGCGAGGTCCTGGTCGACGGGGCAAACGTCAAGGAGTACACCTTTGACGCCCTGTACGACCGCATCGGCTACGTGACGCAGAAGGCGATCCTCTTCTCCGGCGACATCTGCGAGAACGTCCTGTTCGGCGACAGCCGCGGCGAGGCGTCGGAGGAGGCCGTCCGGCAGGCGCTGGACCTGGCCCAGGCCAGCGAATTCGTCCAGAAGCTGCCCGAGGGCATCCACGCGCCCATCGCCGAGGGCGGCACGAACGTGTCCGGCGGCCAGAAGCAGCGCCTGTCCATCGCCCGCGCGCTGGCCCGCAAGCCGGAGATCCTGGTCTTTGACGATTCCTTCTCCGCGCTGGACTACCGCACGGACGCCAAGCTGCGCGCGGGGCTCGCCCGGCAGCTGAAGGACACCACCCGCCTGATCGTGGCCCAGCGCATCGGCACCATCCGCGACGCGGACAAGATCATCGTCCTGGACGAGGGCAGGATGGTGGGCATGGGCACCCACGAGGAGCTCCTGAAGACCTGCCCGGTCTATCAGGAAATCGCCCGCTCCCAGCTCTCCAGCGAAGAGTTGGGCGCGTAAGAGAGGAGGAAACCCATATATGCCCATGATGCCAAACAGAATGAGCGCCCCCGGAAAGAGCAAGCGCGGGATCGCCGGCGTGCTCAAAGAGGTGTTCCGCTATTCCGAAAAACTCAAGGTTCCCGTGGCGGTCGCGCTGCTGTTCGCGGTCTTTGGCGCGATCCTGACGATCATCGGTCCCAATCTCCTCAGCCAGATCACGGACCTGATCTCCAACGCCCTGCAGGCGGAGATCGACCTGGCCGCAATCGGGCGCATCGGCGCGCTGCTGCTGCTCCTCTACCTGTGCAGCGCCGTATTCACCTATGTGGAGCACTACATCATGGCGACGGTGACCCTGGACCTGTCCCGGGACATGCGGCAGGACCTCTCCCGCAAGATCAACCGGGTCCCGATGCGCTATTTCAGCAAGGTGTCCTACGGCGACATCCTCAGCCGCGTGACCAACGACGTCAGCACCCTGCAGCAGGCCCTGGCCAACAGCCTGCCCTCCATGATCAGCGCCGCCGCCCAGTTCCTCGGGTGCCTGGTGATGATGTTTGTGACCGAGTGGCGCATGGCGCTGGCGGCCGTGGCCGTAACGGTCCTGGGCTTCCTCGTCATGGCGGCGGTCATGCTCCGGTCGCAGAAGTACTTCTCCGCCCGGCAGGAAAACCTCAGTACCCTCAACGGCTATATTGAAGAGATGTATTCCGGCCATGACGTGGTGCGCCTCTCCCGGGCGAACCGCAAGATCAAGACCACCTTTGGCGGGATGAACGCAGCGCTCTACGACGCAGAATGGCGCAGCCAGTTTTTATCCGGCATCATGCAGCCCCTGATGAACATCGTGGGCAACCTGGGCTATGTGGTCGTCTGCGTGCTGGGCTCCGCCCTGGCCATGGGCGGGCAGATCTCCTTCGGCGTCATCGTGGCCTTCATCCTCTATGTGCGCCTGTTCACCTCGCCGCTGAGCACCCTGGCCCAGGGCATGACCCAGATGCAGACCGCCGCCGCGGCCGGGGACCACATCTTCGACTTCCTGCACGAGCCGGAGATGGAGGCGGAGACCGGCAAGCGCAGCGCGCCCGCGTCCGTCCGGGGCGAGGTGGAGTTCGAGCACGTCCGCTTCAGCTACCCGGACGCCCCGGACAAGACCATCATCAAGGACTTTTCCGCGCACGTCCAGCCCGGGCAGAAGGTGGCCATCGTGGGCCCCACCGGCGCGGGCAAGACCACGCTGGTCAACCTGCTGATGCGCTTCTTTGAGATCAACAGCGGGCGCATCCGGATCGACGGAATCTCCACCGCGGACATGACGCGGGAGAGCGTCCACGACCTGTTCAGCATGGTTCTGCAGGACACCTGGCTGTTTGAGGGCACGGTCCGGGAGAACCTGGTCTACAACAAGACCGGCATCTCCGACGCGCAGATCGAAGAGGCCTGCCGGGCCTGCGGCATCTACCACTTCATCGAGACGCTGCCCAAGGGCCTGGACACGGTCCTGGACGAGAGCATCGCCATCTCGGCCGGCCAGAAGCAGCTGCTCACCATCGCCCGCGCCATGATCCAGGGCAACCCCATGCTGATCCTGGACGAGGCGACCTCCTCGGTCGATACCCGCACGGAGCTGATCACCCAGAGGGCCATGGACCAGTTGACCGAGAGCCGCACCAGCTTCGTCATCGCGCACAGGCTGTCCACCATCAAGAACGCGGACCTGATCCTGGTGCTCAAGGACGGGGACATCCTCGAACAGGGCACGCACGAACAGCTCCTGGCCAAGGGCGGGTTCTACGCCGACCTGTACAACAGCCAGTTTGAAAAGGCCTCCTGACGGACTTGCGAAAAGAGGCAAAAAAACGGGCGCCGACCCTCTTAAAGGGGCCGGCGCCCGTTTTGCGCCAAGGATTTAAAGCGCGCGCATGTGCTCGGCAAAGGCGGCAAAGGCGCGGCGGTCGGGCGGGCTGATCTCCTCGCGCGCCGGGAGCGCGTCCACGGGGAACCAGCGCAGCTCCGTGACCTCGTCCGGGTCGATGAGCGGTTCGCCGGAAAAGCGCGTGCAGATGTAGAAGATCCCCACGATGAAGACGTGGTCGCCGTTGGGATAGGTGTAGCGGGTGTCCGGGCCGGAAAACGCGCCCAGGAGCGTAAGGTCCTCGGCGGTCAGGCCCGTCTCCTCGTAGAACTCGCGGCAGGCCGCCTCCTCCGGCGTCTCGCCGATCTTCAGGGAGCCGCCGTGCATGGACCAGCAGCCGTTGTCCCGGCGGCGCTGGAGCAGGACCTTGCCCTCCCGGACGGGGAAGATGCCGGCGCCCACGGCGATGATCTCGTCGTGACCGATTTTGCGGCGAAGGGATTCGATGTAATCCATGTGCACTGCCTTTCTTGCGGTTGTTTTAGCGGTTGAGCTCGCTCTGGGGGCCGGTGGACTTGTGGCTCGCGATGATGGAGGCGATCTCCTTGAAGTCGGAGGAGGGCAGGTCGCCGGGGATGGTGTTCTTGACCGAGCTGGTCGCGTTGCCGAACTCCAGGGCCTTGCGCGGGTCGTTGTACTGCAGAAGGCCGAAGAGCACGCCTGCGACATAGGCGTCGCCCGAGCCCAGGCGGTCGACCACGTCGATGTTCTCATAGGGCGGCTCCGTGTAGAAGGCGTCCGCCTCGCGGGAGTAGAGGATGGAGCCGAAGGTGTGGATCTTGGGGCTGATGACCGTGCGCTGGGTGGTCGCCACGATGCGCACGCCGTACTCCGCGCAGTAGCTCTTCATGATGTCGCGAAGGTCCCCGGTCTTGCGGAACATGCGCCGGCTGGTCTCCTCGGAGATGAAGAGGATGTCCACATAGGGCAGGACGGTCTGGATCGTCTCGCGGGCCTCGTCCTCGCTCCAGAGGTTGGCGCGGTAGTTGATGTCAAAGGAGATGGCCGCGCCGCCCGCCTTGAACTTCTTGATGAGCTCGATGGCCACCGCGCGCGTGTTGGCGCTCAGCGCGAGCGAGATGCCGCTGGTGTGGAAGATGCGCGCGTCGGTGTAGACCTCCTCCGGGATCTCCTCCAGGGAGATGTTGTTGATGGAGGAATACATGCGGTCATAGACGATGGAGGGCTTGCGCGGGTGCGCGCCGCTCTCGTAGTAGTAGACGCCAAGGCGCGCGCCGGGCGTCGAGTCGTAGAGCAGGTAGTCGTCCGAGACGCCGACAAAGCGGACGCGGTTCTTGATGTAGGTGCCAAGGTCGTTGGCCGGCAGCTTGGAGATGATGCCCGTGCGCAGGCCCAGCAGAGAGATGCCCGAGGCGACGTTCAGCTCCGAACCGCCCGCGCGCTTTTCAAAGACCTCGCCGCGCACCATGCGCTCGTTTTGCGGCGGGGAAAGGCGAAGCATGATCTCCCCAAAGGACATCATGTCAAAAGACTTTTTTTCCATGGAAAAGGTTCCCCCCTGTGTTCTGCCGCGCTCCCTGTGTCTGTCAAGGGCGGCGATCCATATACAGTTTCATTGTACTCGTCCAAGGGGCGCTTTGTCAACGAAAACCCATTTCCCGCCCCCGGGCGCGGACGCTTGTAAGTTTTCGGAAATTGGTCTATAATTTTGATAGAATTTTTACCAAGGGGGAAAGCGAAATGCAGCTCAAGAGCTTTGCGGAAGCGATTCAGAAGAACGCTCTTACGGTCTATGGCGTGGTCGTCCGGCAGCACGATGAGGAGGTCGGCTCCCATTTCTGGCGCACGGACGAGCGGATCAACATCCACTCCCTGTCCAAGTCCTTCCTCTCCTGCGGCGTGGGCATCGCCATCTCCGAAGGGCTCCTGGGCCTGGACGACCAGGTGATCTCCTACTTCCCGGAGAAGCTGGACGCGGCGCCCAGCCCCTGGCTGCAGTCGCTGACCGTGCGCCACCTGCTGACCATGTCCCCGGGCCACAGTCAGGGCATCCTCATGGGCGCGGTGCGCGACGATCTGGAGGACACCGACTGGGTCCACTACTTCCTCAACTATCCCATGGACTTTGAACCCGGCACGCGCTTTGCCTACGACACGGGCGCGACCTTCCTCTGCTCCGCCATCCTGCAGAAGCAGGCCGGCATGACCGCGCTGGAGTACCTAAAGCCCCGGATCTTCGCGCCGCTGGGCATCCGCAATCCCCAGTGGTTCACCAGCCCCGACGGCATCACGCTCGGCGGCGGCGGGCTGCACCTGAACACCAAGGAGATCAGCCGCTTTGGCCAGATGCTCCTGAACCGCGGGCGGTACGCGGGCAAGCAGCTCGTGCCCGAGGACTACCTCGCCATGGCCACGCGCAAGCAGATCGACAACGCCGGCACGCCGGACTGGAGCTGCGGCTACGGCTTCCAGTTCTGGATGTGCGTGCCCGAGCACGTCTACCGCGGGGACGGCGCAAACGGCCAGTACTGCATCGTCTGCCCGGACCAGGACGCGGTGATCGCCATCACCTCCCACGAGGAGAAGAATCTGCAGGGCATCCTGGACTGCGTCTGGCAGGAGATCCTGCCGCAGCTCTAAGACACCCCGAAAAAAAGAGGAACGAGAGATGCACTTGGAATTTCGCTCGCTGTTCAGCGGATCGACGGGGAACAGCACCTTGGCCGCCTTTGACGACACCCTGCTGCTCATCGACGCGGGCCGGACCGGAAAGATCCTGGACGAGGCGGCGCGCAGCCAGGGGTTTGACATGCGGCGCGTCCGCGCGATCCTCGTCACCCACGAGCACATCGACCACATCCGCGGCGTGGGCGTCCTTGCGCGCAAATACGGCATGGAGGTCTACGCCAGCCCAGGAACCTGGGCGGCGATGGCCGACAAGGTGGGCGAAATCCCCGCGCGCCAGCGGTGTGAATTCACGCCGGACGAGGACTTTTACATCGACCGCGTCAACGTGCTGCCCTTCTCCATCCCGCACGACGCGGCGCAGCCCACGGGCTTTGCGCTCTCCTGCGGCGGCAGAAAGGTATCGGTCCTGACGGACCTGGGGCATACTACGAAAGAACTCCTGACCAGGGTGGAGGGCTCGGACGTGCTCCTGCTGGAGGCCAACCACGACGTGCAGATGCTCACCGACGGCTCGTACCCCGAGCGGCTCAAGCGCCGGATTCTCTCGGGCAAGGGGCATCTGTCCAACGACGCCTGCGGCCGCGCGCTGACGGAGCTGCTGGGCATCGGCGTGCCAAATGTATACCTCGGGCACCTGAGCGAGGAAAACAACGTGCCGGAGCTCGCCTATTCGACGGTTGCGCGGATGGTCGAGGACTTCGGCGCGCACGTGGGACGGGACGTGCAGATCCGCATGACCTACCCGAACCGCGCGGCGGAAGCCTTTTCCCTGTGAGAGGAGAATCTTTTCGCACAGGGAGAGGGTCCAAGTGAAGAACGTCCACAAGGCAATGGGGTTGCTGGCCGTGCTGTGCGCGCTGGCGGCCCTTTTTGCGTGCACAAGGGAGAATTCCGCGCCGTCCCCGACGCCGGAACCCGTGACCATCCGCCAGCAGGCCACGGGCGAGACGGAGAGCCTGGCCGACATGGTCGCGCGCCTTTCGCCGAGCGTCGTCGGCATCGCGACCCGGCAGAACGGCCAGCAGGGCATCGGCTCCGGCGTCATCGTGAGCGCCGACGGCTACATCCTCACCAACCACCACGTCGCCGCCGAGGGCGCGGAGGTCACGCTCATCTTCGCCGACGGCACAAAGGAGCTGGCCAGCGCGGTCTGGAGCAGCCAGGCCCTGGACCTGGCCATCGTCAAGGCCAGGGAGGGCAGCTATCCCGCGGCCGCCATGGGCAGCGTGGAGGACGTGCGCGTGGGCGAGCAGGTCGTGGCCATCGGCACGCCGCTCGCGCTGCAGTTTCAGCACACCGTCACCGGCGGCATCGTCAGCGCCCTCAACCGGACGCTGCAGGTGCCCTCCGGCCGCAGCACCGCTTTCATGGAGCAGCTCATCCAGACGGACGTGGCCATCAACCCCGGCAACTCCGGCGGGCCGCTGCTCAACCAGCGCGGGGAGGTGATCGGCATCGTCACCGTGCGCGTGGAGGAGGCCGCGGGCATCGGCTTTGCCATCCCCATCGACATCGCCCGGCCCATCGTCGAGCACTTCCTCGCCGACGGGTCGTACGTCACGCCCAAGATGGGCGCCTACCTCTTCGACAGCGAGATCGCCCGCTATTACGACGCCAACAGCACCATGACGACGGGCCTCTACGTCATCGACGTCGAGCCGGGCAGCGCCGCGCAGAGCGCCGGCATCCAGACCGGGGACATCCTCCTGCGCGCGGACGGCCGGGAGTGCAAGACCCTGCTCGACCTGCGCTATGTCCTCTTTTCCCACAGGGTGGGGGAGACGCTGGAGCTCGAGGTGCAGCGGAACGGGGAGATTCTGCACCTCACCCCCAAGCTCACCGCCGCAGGCGACGAAATCTGACCGCATCCCCTTCTTGCGGTCGACAGCGCGCGCGCAATCGGGTATAATGGCCTTGAGGTGAAGGCGATGAATCGAGAGGCAAAGAAGCTGCTGGCGGTCAACTGCCTGTATGCGGTCATTCCCCTGCTGCTGATGCTCATTCCCCTGCTGTTTTCCGGGGTGGAGATGGAGGCCTACGGCCCGGGATACGTCCTGTACATGGTCGGCGTGGAGGCCGGGATCATCGCCGTGCCCGCGCTGCTGTACTTCCTGACGCCCCTGGGGCGCTCCTCCGCCCAGGACTTCTTTTCGCAAAAGCCGACGAGCGCCATCCTGTTGATGGTGCCGTTGGCCTTTTGCGCCTATTTCTTCGTCAACGGCGTCACGGCCTGCTGGATGGCGCTCCTGCAGGCGCTGGGGCTTGCGACGGTCGCCTCGAACGTCGCCGCGCCGCAGGGCCCGGCGCAGCTTGCCGCGGCGCTGTTCGTGATCGCGGCCGTGCCCGCGCTCTGCGAGGAGTTCTTCTTCCGCGGGGTGCTGCTGCCGAACCTGCTGCGCCGCCTGCGGCCGGGCGCGGCCATCGTGCTGGGCGGCTGCCTGTTCGGGCTGGTCCACGGGGACCTCTCCGCCCTGCCCGGCCACGTCCTGCTCGGCATCGGCCTGTGCCTCGTGGCGTACTGGACGCGCTCCATCTGGTACGTGGTCGTGTGGCACTTCCTGCAAAACGGCATCGCCGTGCTCATCACCTATTTCTCCGGGGCGATGCTGGAGGCCCTGGGCACGGCGCAGAGCGCGGCCGCCGCGCAGGAACCGGCCTTCCTCTTCCTGGGCGGCGTTCTGCTCCTGATCCCCTTCAGCGTGGGCACGGCGCTCTTCCTCGCGCTGCTCTGGATCACCACGCGCAGCCATCGGAGCGCGCCCCTGCCGCGCGCGGAGGGCAGGGCCCCGGTCTGGGTCTGGGCGCCGGTGCTCGTCGCGCTGCTGTGCGCAGCCTGCCTGTACGCGCTCTCCGGCATGCAGATGGCGGGAGGAGGCCTCTGATGCGCGCGGCCCTGGTCTGCGTGGGCAAGCTCAAGGAGCGGTATTGGCGCGAGGCCTGCGCGGAATACCAAAAGCGCCTGGCGCGCTATGCCTCCCTGGAGATCCTGGAGGTGCAGGACGCGCCCGAGCCCGCGCACGAGGGCGCCGGCGCCCAGGCCCAGGTGCTGCGCGCCGAGGGCGAGCGAATCCTCTCCAGGATCCGGCCGGACGACGTGGTCGTGGCCCTGGCCATCGAGGGCAAGACCTACGACTCCGTGGGCTTTGCCAAGCACCTGGAGCAGATCGCCCAGCGCGGGCGCGTGGTCTTCGTCATCGGCGGGTCGCTCGGCTTGTCGCCAGAGGTCTACGCCCGCGCCAACGAGCGCCTCTCCTTTTCCACGCTGACCTTTCCCCACCAGATGATGCGCGTGGTGTTCCTGGAGCAGCTCTACCGCGCCTGCCGCATCCAGTCCGGCGAGCGATACCACAAATAGCCGGGCAGAACGGGGAAGGAATTTCCACAATCTTGACGAAAAATAGACGATATCCCCACAACGCGAAGGGGATATGAACAGGTTATCCACAGATTTTGTGGATAAAACACTTTGTCCGCCTGCGCGGAGCGTTTTCCACAAAATTGACGGCAATCTGTGGAAAAGTGGACAACGCCTGTGGAAAAGCAGCCGCCGCTGTGGATAAGGCCGGGAAAAGGCGTGGACAGGCGGGGGCGTTTGTGAACAAATTGTAGCTTACGCGATTTTAACAAATCGATAGACAGAAGGAAGTGTGACCATGAACGTACGTGTCTATCCCAACGGGGATCTGGCTTCCATTGCGGCGGCGGTCCTGATCGCGGGACAGGTTGTGGACAATCCGCGCAGCGTGCTGGGCCTGGCGACCGGATCGACGCCCCTGCCCATCTACCGGGAACTGATCGCCATGGCGCACCGGGGCGTTCTGGACTTTCAAAACGTGACGACGTACAACTTGGACGAATACGCCGGCCTGGGGCCGGACCACCCCTGCTCCTACCGGCGGTTCATGCAGGAGAACCTCTTCTCGCACCTGCAGATGCGCCCGGAGCAGATCCACATCCCCAACGGCCTTGCGGAGGACCCGGACGCCGAGTGCCGCGCCTACGACGCGGCCATCGCCGCCGCGGGCGGGCTGGACCTGCAGCTGCTGGGCCTGGGCTCCAACGGGCACATCGGGTTCAACGAGCCCGCGCCGCACTTCACGACGAACAGCTACTGCGTGCGCCTGAGCGAGCAGACGCGCCGCGACAACCGGCGCTTCTTCGCCGAGGGCGAGCAGGTGCCCACGCACGCGCTGACCATGGGCATCGCCTCCATCATGCAGGCCCGGCGCATCGTGCTGGTCGCAACGGGCCCCAACAAGGCGCAGGCGGTAAAGCGCATGGTCGACGGCCCCGTGGACCCCATGGTCCCGGCCTCCATCCTGCAGATGCACCGCCACGCGACCATCCTGCTGGACGCGGACGCCGCGGCGCTGCTGTAGAGGGGTGGGAGCGGCCATGGCGGATTGGAGCCGGGAGGCCGAGGCGGTCCTCGCCGAGCGCTTTGGGAAGGATTCCGTCCTCGCGCTGGCGACGGTCGAGGCGGGCATCCCGCACGTGCGCAGCGTCAACGCGCTGTACGACGGCGGCGCGTTCTACGTCCTCACGCACGGCCTTTCGAACAAGATGCGCCAGATCGCGGCGCATCCCGTCGTGGCGCTGTGCGGCGATTGGTTCACCGGCCACGGCGTGGGCGAAAACCTCGGGTACTTCGGCAGTCCGGAAAACGCCGCCATCGCGCAGAAGCTGCGGAATGCGTTCGCCGCGTGGATCGACAACGGGCACAACGACTTCCAGGACGTGAACACCTGCATCCTCCGCATCCGGCTGACGGATGGCGTCCTCTTCTCCCACGGCACGCGCTACGAGATGCGCGAGGAATAAAAAAAGAGCCCCGCTTCCCCAACGCCTGTGCAGGCGGTGGGGAAGCGGGGTTTTTGGCGGGCGCGGACTCAGCGCGTGCGGGGCCAGGCGCCGTAGAAGTGCGGGAGGAGCATGTCCGTCTCCGCATCCAGGCCGTGGGTGCCCAGGCCGCCCTCGATCTCGTGGCAGCCGTGGTCCGGCGCAAAGGCCAGGAGCGAGTCGTATCCGCTCCAATGCCGCCGCGCGATGGAGGCCAGCTGCGCAAAGGCATCCGCGTTGGCGCGCAGCGCGCGCAGGGCCTCCGGACTCTCCGGCGCGTAGCGGTGCATGGCGGCGTCGTAATTCCCGTTGTAGACGAGGAGCAGGTCGTGCTCGTCCTCCCGGAGGAGCTGCTCCGCGCGCGCGTTGACCTCGTCCACGGAGTCCAGGATGTAGTAGTCCATCGGCCGGTCCAGGAAGATCTTGGAGAGCGTGCTGCCCGAGGTGGAGACGATGGCCGGGCGCACCCCTGCGCGCAGGGCGGCGTCAAAGAGCGTGTCCACCCGCAGGATGGGCTTGGCATAGCTGCAGATGCCGTGCCCCTCGGGCGGCAGGCCGGTGTACATGGAGGCAAAGCAGACCGGCGTCACCGGCGGGTAGACGGACTGCATCGGCAGGGCCAGGGGCGCGGCCTCGAGCACGGGCAGGAAGGCGTCCGTGTGCCGCGCAAAGAGATAGTGCGCGATGCCGTCGGGGTGGTAGAGCAGCGCGCGCTGGACGGGACGACCGCCGAGCGCGGCGCGCGCATACCGCTCCAGCGCAAGGTTGGGTTCGCCGGCGCCGTGCGGCGGGGAAAAGCACATCAGGCGCGCGAGGGATGCGGCGACGGAAGTGATGCCGTTGGATGCGTAGACGGCCATGCGGAGACCTCCTTTCCGGTCTGCCAAATCGGTTAGAGCAGGCAAATCAGCAGCGCGACGGCCAGAACCAGCGAAAAGCTCAGGCCGAGGACGGGGAGCAGGCACCCCAGGCACCCGCCCCGGTAGCGCGGGGGACGGCCGGGGGGCGGCGGGGGCGGCATGCCGCCTCCCCCCATCGGGCCGCCCATCCGGCGCGGCCCGCCAAAGGGACGCCGGCCGCCGCCAAAGGGGGGACGGCCGCCCCGGGGGCCGCCAGGCCCGCCTGGCCCGCCGGGACCGCCAGGTCCGCCAGGCCCGCCGCGGCGCGGGGGCCTTGGACCTCTCATCATGGTGCATGCCTTCTTTCTTCGGGGACAAAGGGGGGGAATCCTTAGGTGCGGGCAAAGCCCACGGATTCCAGGAAGCGCAGGAAGCCCTTGCGGCCCGCGTCGTCCTGCTTAAAGACGCCGCAGTCCATCAGCACGCGCGCGCACTTGTCCGCAACGCCCTGCTGCAGCACGGCGCGCACGTTCTCCGGGGTGATGCGCACGTTGCTGCGCAGCGCGTTGACCCAGGGAATGTGCTTGTAGAGCGGGGTGTCCGGGTCCACGCAGATCTCGCGGTTCCCGACGAGGAGCTGCTCCAGCGCGCGGAGCTCCTCCTTCAGGCGGCCGGGCAGGATGAACAGGCCCATGACCTCGATCAGGCCGATGTTCTCCATCTTGATGTGGTGCAGGTCCGCGTGCGGGTGGAAGATGCCCATCGGGTGCTCGGCCGTGGTGCGGTTGTTGCGCAGGACCAGGTCGAAGACGTATTCCTCGCCCTCGCGGCGGAGGATGGGCGTGATGGTGTTGTGCGGCGCGTCCGTGTAGTGCAGGATGTCCAGGCTCGGGTCGCTCCACTGCCGCCAGGCCGCAAGCACGGCCTGCGCAACGTCGATCATGCGGCCCGCGTCGCCGCCGCGCAGGCGGATGGTGCTCATGGGCCAGTTGAGGATGCCGGCGGAGACCTTGTCGTCCGGGCTGTGCAGGGAGAGGGACAGGGGCGCGACCGTCATGGGGAAGGTGTAGGCCCCGCCCTGGAAGTGGTCGTGCGAGAGGATGGACCCGCCCACGATCGGCAGGTCCGCGTTGGAGCCGATGAAGTAGTGCGGGAACTGGTCCACAAACGCAAAGAGCTTCTCAAAGGAGGAGCGGTCCACGTGCATGGGCTTGTGGACCTCGTTGAACACGATGCAGTGCTCGTTGTAGTAGAGGTAGGGCGAATACTGCATGTGCCAGGGCTCGCCGCAGAGCGTCAGGTCCACAAAGCGGTGGTTCTGCCGGGCGGGGAAGCCGGGCCGGCCCGCGTAGCCGGGGTTCTCCACGCAGAGCATGCAGGGCGGGTAGGCCGTGCTCGGCTTCAGGCGCGCCGCGGCGATGTCGCGCGGGTCCTTCTCGGGCTTGGAGAGGTTGATGGTGATGTCCAGCGGCCCGACCATGGTATCGGCCTTGTACTGAATGTTGCGGGCGATGTCGTCCACGCGGATGTAGTTGTTGTCGCGGCAGAGGCGGTAGAACCAGTCCGTCGCCGCCTTAGGCCCCTCTTGATTGTACAAACGCAGAAAGCGTGCGCAAAGTTCCGAGGGCCTGGGGGTGACGCAGCCCATCAGGCGCGCGCCGAAGGCGTCGCGCTCGCCGATCGTGTCCGCGCAGACGCCGCGGGAGACCGCGTCTTCCGTCAGGGCCGCAAGGTACGGCGTCACCGTCGGCGGGAGAGGATCGTCATCCGCTTCGTAGGGGAGATAGGTCGCGCAGGGCGCCTCGAGCTTGAGCACATCCAGCAGCAGATTCCGGCAAAACGGAACGTCCTGCCGCTCGATCAAGTGATGATGCAGCGAAAAGGCCAACAATCCTTCCAGCGGATGATTCGCCATGCCGATGACCTCCTTATGTAATTTCCTGTCACTTCTATTATAGCGCGTAGGAAGGCAAATGTGTAAGGAAATTTGTTGAATCCGGATGGAAATATGATGGGAAAGGGGAAACGCGCGCTTGACGGGTGGGCCGGCTGCGGTCATAATAAAGGGAGAAAGACGTCTCCGCGCCCGCATGCGCGGAAAGAAACGGAGGCATGGACATGTTTGACAAGCGCACCATCGCCGCGAGCCTGCGCACCGAGGCGGCAAAGAGGGAATTCCACCTGCTCTACGGAGGGACGGAGCGCACGGCCGCCGAACAGGCCGACCGCTACGAGGCGCTGCTCACCACCTATGCGGAGCACTTCGGCTGCGAGGGCGAAGCGCCCGCGTTCTTCTCCTCCCCCGGGCGCACGGAGATCGTGGGCAACCACACCGACCACAACAACGGCCTCGTGCTGGCCGCGGCCGTGACGCTGGACACGCTCGCCGCCGCCGCGCCCACCGGGGACGGGATCATCACCCTCTACTCGCAGGGGTACGACAAGCCCTTTGTCGTGGACACGCGCGACCTGGAAAAGAAGGAAGCGGAAAAGAACACCACCGACGCCCTCATCCGCGGCGTGTGCCGCAAGCTGCACGACATGGGCTACGCCATCGGCGGCTTCAACGCCGCGGTCACCTCGCGCGTGCTCTCCGGGTCCGGGCTCTCCTCCTCCGCGGCCTTTGAGGTGCTCCTGGTCTGCATCCTGGACGGGCTGTACAACGGCTCCATCCTCGACGGCGTGACCCGCGCCAAGATCAGCCAGTGGGTGGAGAACAACTACTTCGGCAAGCCCTCGGGCCTGATGGACCAGAGCGCCTGCTCCATCGGCGGCCTGGTCGGCATCGACTTCAAGCACGCCGATCCCAAGATCGGCGCCTATTCCTTCGACTTTGCCGCGCGGGGCTTCAGCCTCGTGGTCCTTGCCACCAATTCCAGCCACGACGACCTGACGGACGAATACGCCGCCATCCCCCGCGAGATGCGGGCCGTGGCCGAGGCCCTGGGCGGCAAGGTCCTGCGCGACGTCAAGGTCGAGCAGCTCCTGGAGCGCCTGCCCGAGGTGCGCCAAAAGACCTCGGACCGCGCGGTGCTGCGCGCCCTGCACTACTACGACGAAAACGAGCGCGTCCGCGCCATGTACACGGCCCTGGAGAACGGCGACCTGGACGCCTTCCTGGACAACGTGATCCGCAGCGGGGAGTCGAGCTGGAAGCTGCTGCAGAACCTCTACGTCGGCGGCAGCACGGAGCAGAGCCTCGCCCTGGCCTGCGCCCTGTCCGAGCGGATGCTGCGCGGCAGCGGCGCCTGGCGCGTGCACGGCGGCGGCTTTGCGGGCACGATCCTCGCCTTTGTGCCGCACTACAAGCTCGCCGCCTACGTCGAGAAGATGAACGCGGTCTTTGGCGCGGGCGCCTGCACGGTGCTGGACATCCGCCCCGTGGGCGCAAAGAAGGTCGAGCTGTAAAATGGTGGAGATCTGGACGCAGTCTGCCGGGCAGACCGAGGCGGCGGCCGCCGCCCTGGCCCCGGCGCTGGAGGCGGGGGACCTCCTGCTCCTGCACGGGGGCCTGGGCGCGGGGAAGACCGCCTTTGTGCGCGGCCTGGTGCGCGGCCTGGGCGGGGACGAAAATGAGGTCTCCAGCCCCACGTTCGCCCTGATGAACCGCTACGAGGGGAGGATTCCGGTCTTCCACTTCGACCTCTACCGCCTGGGCTCGGAGGAGGAGGTCCTGGACCTCGGCTTTGACGAGATCTTCTTCGGCGGCGAGGGCGTCTGCGCGGTGGAGTGGTGCGAGGTTGCGGGCTCGATCTTTGCGGGCGCGCGGGCCATCGACGTGACGTTGCAGGGCGAAGGGGACGAGCGCACGATTTTGCTGGAGGGAATGCATGGTACTTTTGACGTTGGACGCCTCGTCCAGCACGGCATCCGTGTGCGTGACGAGGGATGACGCGCTGCTCTACGAGAGCTATCTGCACAACGGGCGGATGCACGCCGCGGTGCTCCTGCCCATGGTCGAGGACGCGCTGCGCTGCGCCGGGCTGGAGCTTAGGGACGTGGATGGATTTGCCTGCGTGGTCGGCCCGGGGTCCTTTACGGGCGTGCGCATCGGCGTGGCCACGGTCATGGGCCTTGCCGGGGACAAGCCCTGCGCGCCCGTGGACGCGCTCGAGGCGCTCGCCGCGCAGGGCGCGGACTTCCCGGGACTCGTCTGCCCGATCCTGGACGCGCGCGCGGGGCAGGTCTACGCCGCGGTCTTCGAGGGCGGCGCGCGCCTGACCGACGACGCGCCCGTCAAGCTCGAGGCGCTCCTGGACGACCTGCGCGGGCGGGGCAAGCCCTGCCTGTTCCTCGGGGACGGCGCAACGGCAAACCTTGCGCGCCTTGCGCAGGAGCCCTTTGCGCGCGTCGCGCCGGAGCCCCTGCGGGGCCTGCGCGCCTCGTTTGCGGCGCGCCTTGCGGCCGCGCGGCCGGAGACCTACGTTTCCGCCGCCGCGCTCCGACCGCTCTACCTGCGCGCGCCCCAGGCCGAGCGCGCGCGAAACGCGAGGCTCGGCCTCGCGGGAGAGGAGGAATCCCATGGCGGATGAGATCGCCGTGCGCGAAATGCGCCTGGAGGACATCGACGGCATCATGGAGATCGAGCACGGCTCCTTCGCCACGCCGTGGACGAAGCAGGACCTGATCGGCGAGCTCTCCAACACGGCGGCGCGCTATTTCGTCGCGCTGGAGGGGGAGAAGGTCGTCGCCTATGCGGGCACCTGGCTCATCATCGACGAAGGGCACATCACGAACGTCGCGGTGCACCCGGATTGGCGCGGCCGGGGCTGCGGCACGCGCGTGCTCTACGCGCTCATCCAGGCGGCGATCGACGTCGGCGTGCAGTACATGACGCTCGAGGTGCGCGTGAGCAACGAGCCGGCGCTCGCGCTCTACAAGAACTTCGGCTTTAAGAAGGCGGGCCTGCGCAAGAAGTACTACGAGGACAACGGCGAGGACGCGCACATCATGGTCAACGACCGGCTGCCCCAGGGCCTGGAGCGCGTCCGCAAGGCGCACCCCGAGCTTGCGGCGCTTACGGGAGAGACCGAATAGCGGATTTTAAGAAGCGAAAAAGAATGCAGAAGCCATGGGCTTCTGCATTCTTTTTTTTGCAGTGTGCGGTTTAGATCTCCGGGATCTTGACCTCGACCTCGTGGCCCAGCTCCGCGGACTTGACGATGTGGTCGATGATGGCCTGGTTGTACAGGATCTGGCTGGTGGGAACGGGCGCGGGCGTGCCGTTCTTGACCGCATCCAGGAAGGAGCGGATCTTGCGGTCGAACAGGCCGGGGCCCTTGGACTCGATGACCGGGATGGTGGTCTGCGTCTGCGCGCCGGCGACGTCGTGGTAGATGGTCATGGGGCCGCCGACCGTGCCGTTCCAGCAGTCGGTGGAGGGGATGCGCAGGCTGCCCTTGGTGCCCATGATGATGCTGTCGCCGGGAGTGTCCAGGTGCATGGCCCAAGCGATGCGGAAGTCCAGGATGATGCCGCCCTCCAGGCGCACGAACGCGGCCGCGAAGTCGTCCACGTTAAAGCGCTTGGCGTCCGCCTCGGACTGATACTCGGTGCTGGTGCCGAAGTAGTTGGAGGTGTAGCCCGTCACCGTCAGGGGCTTGGGATAGCCGATGGCGTTGAGCACGCAGTCCAGAGAGTAGCAGCCGATGTCGCCCATGGCGCCGATGCCGCCGGTGGACTTCTCGATGAAGGTGGAGTTCGGGATGCCGCGGCGGCGGCCGCCGCCGGTCTGGATGTAGTAGATCTTGCCCAGGACGCCGCTGTCGACGATCTTCTTGATCATCTGCATGTTCTCGTCAAAGCGCGGCTGGAAGCCGATGGAGAGCACCTTGCCGCTCTTCTTCTCCGCGCGCATGATCTCCACCGCTTCCTCGGTGGTGACGCACATGGGCTTCTCCAGCAGGACGTTGACGCCCTTCTCCAGCGCGTAGATGGCGCAGGGCGCGTGCTGGGTGTTGTAGGTGCAGATGCTGACCGCGTCCAGCTCCTCGTTGTCGAGCAGGGACTTGTGGTCCGGGTAGAAGCGGCAGCCTTCGATGCCGTAGCGCGCGGCGAACTTCTCGGCCTTGCCGGGAATCAGGTCCGCCATGGCCACGACCTTGACGTCCTTCATGCGCTTGTAGGACTCGATGTGCGATTCCGCAATCCAGCCCGTGCCGATGATGCCGATCTTGAGCTTGTCTTCATCGCGCACTTCGACTTCTTCTTCGATCACGGTTTGCTGAAACTGGTTGAGTACCTCGTCTCCCTGTTTTGCCATGAGAGTAACCCCCTGTCGTTATTGCGGTATGTTCCGCTCTATGCATAGTATATAACAGGACGGCAGGAAAAGGAAAGTCCCCAAATGCAAAACCGGGCACTTTTTTTGCAGATTCGAAACAAACCAGGCGCACAGAACGTCTAAGGAGAATGGAAATGGGCGCAGCGCCTGCCTTGTCTTGAGAGAGCGAAGGAAATATGGTATACTGAAACCGCAGCGGAGGATTGCCGGCCGGGCGTGCGGATGGCGTTTTTTGCCGGGGACAAAAAATATCGGAGCAAAGCGGACGGCCCCCCGGCCTGGAAGGAACGGGGACCCCCGAGACCTCCGATTGGAGAAGAATGCCGCCCGCAGGGCGGCCTGCCAACTGCGAGCCAGCAAAGCGGGTCGTAGTTGGAAAGGAGGAGCAAGGGAGCGTGCGGATGGCGTCTTTTTTGCCGCAGGCAGAAAAAAGACGCCGGAGCAAAGCGGACGGCCCCCCTGGCCTAGAAGGAACGGGGCCCCCCGGGACCTCCGATTGGAAAAGAATGCCGCCCGCAGGGCGGCCTGCCAACTGCGAGCCAGCAAAGCGGGTCGCAGTTGGAAAGGAGGAGCAAGGGAGCGTGTGGATGGCGTCTTTTTTGCCATAGGCAGAAAAAAGACGCCGGAGCAAAGCGGACTTTGCTCCGACGTGGTGCCGAAGGTGGGACTCGAACCCACACGGTATCGCTACCAACGGATTTTGAGTCCGTCACGTCTGCCATTCCATCACTTCGGCATAAGTACAAAACTGAGTATACCATGAAACCCTGGAAAATGCAAGAGCAAACGGGGCGCCGGAGCGGCGGCCCGAAACCTTCGCGCCGCGCAAGGCGCATGGGGGGAGGAGAACATGGAATTCGATATGCTGAACCTAAAGCGGGCGGTCCGCGGAGACGAGCGCGCGTTTGAGGCGCTCATCGAGCCCTATGCCGACGCGACCTATCGCCTGTGCCTGCGTATGATGGGCAACGAGCAGGATGCCGCCGACATGGCGCAGGAGGCGTTTTTGCGCGCCTGGCGCTCCCTTTCTTCCTATAAAGGGCAGTCGCGGTTTTCCACCTGGCTCTACCGCGTCACGAGCAACGTCTGCCTGGACGAGCTGCGCCGCAGGCGCCGGGGGGAGACGGAGTCCATGCAGGCCCTGGAGGAGAATGGCTTTGAACCCGTGGACCCCGCGGAAACGCCGGAAATGGCGCTGGACCGCGCGGAGCTGCGCCGCGACCTCGCGGAGGCCATCTCTCAGCTTGGTTCGGAGCAGCGCGCCGCGCTCATCCTGCGCGACGTGCAGGGCTTGCCCTATGAGGAGATCGCGCAGATTCTCGATTTGAACCTCAATACCGTCAAATCGCGGATTTCGCGGGCGCGCAGCGCTCTGCGCGAGATTCTCCTGGGGAAGACGGAACTTTCCGCAAAAAAACGCGTCTAATGAAGCGGAAGGGAGGGAAGAACGGCATGAAATGCGAGACGTTTGAAAACTATTTAGACGGTTACCTGGACGGCAGCCTGTCGGAGCTGGAGCAGCAGGCGATGCAGGAGCACATGCAGAACTGCCCCGGGTGCCGGAAGCGATATGAAGAGCAGCGGCTGCTCCTGGAAGAGCTGCGCCACCTCGACGACGGCGTGCGCGCGCCGGAGGGGCTCGTCGCGGGCACGATGGAGCGCATCCGCCGCGAGCGCCAGCCGCGCCGCCGCACGCGGCCGTACTGGATCGGCGGGGGCATCGCGGCCGCCCTGTGCCTGACGCTCGCCCTGGGCACGTTCCTGGGCGGAGCCATGAACGCCACCTCGTCCGCGCCCAAAACGTCGCTGATGAACATGGCCGCTACGACGGAGATGGGCTGGGACAGCGCCGGCGGCGGAGAGTCCTACGCCCAGACCGAGGAAACCGTGGAGGCGCCGGCCGAGGCGCCGGCCGCTCCGGCCCCCAACGCGGCCTTGGCGGCCATGGATGCCGGCGCCGCGGCAGATGACGCCGCAGCGGACGGGACCGCGGCGCGCAGCGCGGAGACGCCGGAATACGGCCTGAAGATCATCCGCGAGGCCACCATCCAGATGCAGACCGAGAACTACAGCGAGGACATGGCCGCGCTGGAGGAGCTGGTGACGTCCATGGGCGGATTCATCACCTCCCGCGAGGAATGGGGCAGCGAGCAGAGCGCCGAGACCGGCGAGAACCCCCGCACCCTCTCGCTGACGCTGCGCATCCCCTCGGACCAGCTGGACGCCTTTGTGGAGCAGGCCAAGCAGGTCGGCATCGTGACCGCCAGCAGCATCAGCGAGACGGACGTGACCGACCAGTACACGGATACCGACCGCAGGCTCCAGGCCTACCAGAAGCAGTACGACCGCGTGCTGGAGATGATGGACCGGGCCACGACCGTCGAGGAGCTCATCCAGATCGAGTCCGAGCTCTCGCGCCTGGAGATGGAGATCGAGAGCTGCCAGGGAACGCTCAACTACTGGGACGCCCGCGTCAATTACTCCACGGTCTATATCTACGTGGACGAGGTGCGGCGCGCGATCTCCGCAAACCCGAGCCTGGGCGAGCGCATGCGCACGGCCCTTGCCAACTCCTGGGATGACTTTACGCAGGGCTGCCAGGACCTCGTCGTCAACCTCTACGCCGCCATTCCGTACATCGTGGTTTGGATCGTCGTCCTCGCCGCCGCGGGCGGGATCGCCGTCCTCATCGTCCGCAAGGTGCGAAAGGGCCGCAGAAAGTAACCCCAAAACGCGCGAAAGACAGCGCCCCGCCCGCCCCCAAAGCCGGGGGAAGGGCGGGGCGCTTTGTCCGCCTCAGCGGGCGGCGTCCATGTCGTCGAGCTTGGCGACGCGGCGGCGGAACTCCTCCGAGGTGGAGAAGCGCGCCGCGAGGAAGAGGTCGATCAGCTCCTCGGCGACCGTCGGGCCGACGATCTGCGCGCCCAGCGCGATGATCTGCACGTCGTCGTGCTCGACGCACTGGTGCGCGGTGTACAGGTCGTGGCAGACCGAGGCGCGGATGCCGCGCACCTTGTTGCAGGCGATGGCCGCGCCGACGCCCGTGCCGCAGAACATGATGCCGCGCTCCGCCTCCCCGGAGAGGATGGCGGCGGTCACCTTTTTGGCGATGTCGGGAAAGTCCACGGGCTTTTCGTCGTAGCTGCCGTAGTCCTGGATCTCGTGGCCCTTGCGGCGAAGGACGTCCAGGAGCTGAACCTTCAGCGGATAGCCGGCGTGGTCGGAACCGATGGCGAGTTTCATTGCGCGTTGCCTCCTTAGGAAAAGTGGATTCGTGTGTAAAATGATTCGACGCCTGCGCGCAGATCTCCTTGCCGGGCGCAATCTGTGTTATACTGTAGGGAAGAGCATTTCGAAACGGGAGGCTGAACCGATGGAGAGACTGGTCCTGATCGATGGATATTCGCTGATGCACCGCGCGTTCTACGCCATCCCCGCCCTTTCCAAGGACGGGGTGTACACCAACGCGCTCTTCGGCTTTTTCAGCATGCTGCTCAAGGTGATCGGCGAGGCCCGGCCGGATTACCTGATCGTGGCGCTGGACGCGCACGCGCCGACCTTCCGCCACGACAAGTTCGCGGACTACAAGGCCGGGCGCAAGCCCATGCCGGAGGAGCTGCGGCCCCAGATGGCCATGCTGCGCGAGGTGCTGGGCGAGATCGGCATCCACCAGGTGGAACTGGCCGGCTATGAGGCGGACGACCTGCTGGGCACGCTCTCGCGCAGCGCGCAGGAGCAGGGCACCGAGTCCGTGCTCGTGACCGGGGACCGGGATTCCTTCCAGCTCATCGGGGAGAAGACCCGCGTCTGGTTCACGAAAAAGGGCCTGACCGAGATCGAGGACCTGACGCCGGAGGCGCTGCTGGCAAACTACGGCATCCGGCCCGACCAGGTTCCGGACCTCAAGGGCCTGATGGGCGACGCCTCGGACAACATCCCCGGCATCGCGGGCGTGGGCGAAAAGACCGCCCTAAAGCTCCTCAACGAATACGACAAGCTGGAAAACGTGCTCGACAACGCGGACGCCATCAAGGGCAAGCTCGGCGAGCGCGTGCGCGCGGGCGCGCAGACCGCGCGCCTGAGCAAGGAGCTGGCGACCATCGACCGCGACGCGCCCGTGCGCTTTGACCGGCAGACCGCGCTGCTGCCCGCGGCGGACCGCTTTGCGCCGGCCTTCCGCAGGCTCGGCTTCCGCACGCTGCTCGAGCGCCTGCCCGAGGAGGCGCGCGCGGCCGCGGACGGCGGGGAAGCGGGTCCCGCCTTTGCGCCGGAGGAGGAGCTGGGCACGGCGGAGGCGGTCGCCTCGTTTATTCAGGGAGAGATTCAAGCGGTAGCGCTCCTGCGCACGCCGGAGGCCCTGTGCCTGGCGGACGACCGCGGGCGGCAGGCGCGCATCCCCCTGCAGGGGGACCTGCTCTCGCCCGGGCTGGACGAGCGCACGGCGCTCCAGGCCCTGCAGCCCCTGCTCGCGGGCGGCGCGCAGAAGCGCGTGTTCGACGTCAAGAGATGGCGGACGGACCTTGCGGACCTGGGCCTCACCCTGGAGGCGCCCTATATGGACGTGTGCATCGCGGGGTACCTGATCGAGCCCGCGGACTGCGCCAGCGTGGAAAAGCTCTGCGACCGGCAGCTCGGCGCGCCGGCGACGGCGGCAAACCTCTACCGCCTTTCCGACGTGCAGGAGAAGACGCTGCTCGAGCAGGGCATGAAGGTCCTCTTTGACGAGGTGGAGACGCCGCTGTCCGCCGTGCTCTTTGACATGGAGCGCGCGGGCTTCCGCGTGGACCGCGAGGCCCTGGGGCAGCTGCAGGAGGAATTCGGCGGCAAGATCGCGGAGCTGCAGCAGGCGATCTTCGACGTCACGGGCGAGACGTTCAACATCCTTTCGCCCAAGCAGCTGGGCGCCGTGCTCTTTGAGAAGCTCGGCCTGCCCGCGGGGCGCAAGACGAAGTCCGGCTACTCCACGGACGCCGAGGTGCTCGAGGGGCTGGTACATGCGCACCCGGTGGTGCCGCTGGTTTTGCAGTACCGCGCCTTTTCCAAGCTCAAGTCCACGTACGTGGACGGGCTGCTCAAGCTCTCGGACGACGAGGGCATCATCCACACGACGCTCAACCAGACCGTGACGGCGACGGGCCGCATCTCCTCGGCGGAGCCCAACCTGCAAAACATCCCCGTGCGCACGGACCTGGGCCGCGTGATGCGCAAGGTGTTCATCCCCCGCGCGGAGGGGAACGTGCTCGTGGACGCGGACTATTCGCAGATTGAGCTGCGGGTCCTGGCGCACATGGCGGGCGAGCAGAACATGATCGACGCCTTCCTGCGGGGCGAGGACATCCACGCCCGCACCGCCGCCGAGGTCTACGACGTGCCCCTGGACCAGGTCACGCCGCAGATGCGCTCCTCGGCCAAGGCGGTGAACTTCGGCATCGTCTACGGCATCAGCGACTTTGGCCTGGCGCGCAACATCGGCGTCACCCGCAAGGAGGCCGCCGCCTTTATCGAGAAGTATTTCGCGCGCTATCCGCGCATCAAGGCCTACATGGACGACTGCGTGCGCGTGGGGCGGCAGCAGGGCTACGTCACGACGCTCCTCGGCCGCCGGCGGAACCTGCCGGAGCTCGCGTCCACAAACTACCAGACGCGCTCCTTTGGCGAGCGCGCCGCCATGAACACGCCCATCCAGGGCACGGCGGCCGACATCATCAAGATCGCCATGGTCCGCACGGCCGAGGCCCTGAAGCGGGAGGGCCTGCGCGCGCAGCTCATCCTGCAGGTGCACGACGAGCTCATCGTCGACGCGCCCCGGGAGGAGGCCGAGCAGGTCGGCGCGCTGCTCAAGCGCGAGATGGAGAACGCCGTGCACATGCAGGTGCCGCTGACGGTCGAGGTCAAGACCGGGCGCAGCTGGTACGAGACAAAGTAAGGAGAAAAAACAGAAAGACGGAGGGGACGGCATGAAGGTGATTGGGCTGACGGGCGGCATCGCGAGCGGCAAATCCACGGCCTCGGCCTACCTGCGCAGCCTCGGCGCGCAGATCGTGGACGCGGACGCCATTTCCCGGGCAAGCACGCGCAAGGGGGAGGCGGGATACGCCGCGGTCGTCGCGCGCTTTGGGCGGGAGATCCTCCGCCCGGACGGCGAGATCGACCGGCGGAAGCTTGGCGCGCTCGTCTTTGCGGACGAGGAGCAGCGCCGCGCGCTCAACGCGCTCCTGCACCCCATCGTGATCGCGGCGTGCGCCCGGGAGATCGAGCGCTGCCGGGCGCAGGGCCTTTCGGCCTGCGTGCTGGACGTCCCCCTGCTCTTTGAGACGGGCATGGAGCGCATGTGCGACGTGACCTGGCTGCTCTACGTCTCGCGGGAGGAGCAGATCCGCCGCATCGCCGCGCGCGACGGGCTGGGCGCGCAGGCGGCCGCGGCGCGCATCGACAGCCAGATGCCCCTGGAGGAGAAAATGCGCCGCGCGGACCGCTGCATCGACGCCTCCGGCTCCATCGAGGAGACGCAGAGAAAAATTCGGCAGCTATGGGAGGAATTGGCGTGACGAAGAAGAGGAGGATCGGCCTGGCCGTCAGCGTTTCCTGCGTTTGCGCGCTCCTGCTGGCGCTAGCCGTCCTCACGTTTGTGTGGGCGCGCGTCTGGGAGCCCCGGCGCGAGCGCATAATCTACCCGCTGCGCTACGAGACGGAACTGCTCGCCGCGTCGGAGGAGTTTTCCATCGACCCCTGCATGCTCGCGGCGCTCGTGTACTGCGAGAGCAGCTTCCGGGAGGACGCGGTCAGCTCCGTGGGCGCCATCGGCCTGATGCAGATCATGCCGGACACCGGGGAATGGCTCGCCACCAAGGTCGAGCTCTCCGAACCCTATACCACGGAGTCCCTGTACGACCCCGAGACGAACCTGCGCCTGGGATGCTGGTACCTGAACTTCCTGCACGACCGCTACAACGGCCAGTGGCAGGAGGCGCTGACCGCCTACATCGCCGGACAGGGGCAGGTCGACCGCTGGCTGGAGGACCCGGAGCTCTCTTCCGACGGAAAGACGCTGGACGTCATTCCCGGCAGGGATGTGAAAGAATACGCAGCAAAGGTAATGAGAACCCATGAGAAATACAAAGCGATTTACCCTGATGTGCTTGTGTGCACTCTTGATGATGACGACATCCGCCTGCCAGAGTGAGGAGTCCTTCAACTGGTCGCAGATGACGGCCGTGACGGCCACGGCCACGCCTGCCCCGGAGGCGGAATCCACGGCGCTGACGGTGGCCATGCCCTCGGCCTCTGGGGAGCTCAATCCCTTCACGAACCCCTCCTCGGCCATGCAGGGGCTCATGAAGCTCTGCTACGAGGGCCTGATGCGCCTGGACGACCGCTATCAGCCCGAGAACTGGCTGGCCGGCAGCGTCACCCGGACGGAGACCGGCTACTCCATCACCCTGCGCGAGGGCATCCTCTTCCACGATGGAAAGGGCCTGACCGCGCAGGACGTCGTGGCGTCCTACGAGGCCATCCTCGCGGCGGAGGAGAGCCCGTGGAAGGAGGTCGTCGCCCCGATCACGGGGATGCGCGCGGAGGGGGAGCGCCTCCTGTCCGTGGACACGGAAGAAGGGTATGCGGCGCTCTACGCGCTGACCTTCCCGATCGTCAGCTCCCAGGAGGGGAACGCCTACCCCGCCGGAACGGGCCCCTACCGGGTGAGCGCCTACAGCGAGGGGGATTCCCTGGACCTGGAGCGGTGGGAGAGCTGGTGGCGCACGCCCGCCCAGATCCCCGCCATCCACGCCACGGCGCTGGAGAACGATGCGTCCGTGCTCAACACCTTCCAGGCGGGGCTGCTGGACGTCTGCGCGGTGGATATGCTGACCGTGTCCTCCGTGACCGAGCGCAGCAACGTCTCCCGGCAGGACTACCTGACCGGCCAGGCGGAGCTGCTCATCCCCAACCTCTCGGGCCAGATGGGCGACCTGCGCCTGCGCCAGGCCGTCGCCCACGCGCTGGAGAAGCACGACATCATCACCAACACCTACCAGAACCACGGCGTGGCCGTGGACGTGCCCGTCCTCCCGGACAGCTGGCTGGCCGAGCGGGTCGTGGGCCTGGAATACGACGCCGAGCGCGCGCGGGAGCTCCTGACGGAGCTCGGCTGGACGGACATGGATGGGGACGGATACGTTGACCGTCTGGCCACTTCCACGCCCGAGCCGACCGAAACCCCGGCGCCGAGCGAAGACCCGGAGGCGACGATCGATCCCGAGACCGCCGCCGCCAACAGCGAGATGCTGCAGAACCTGCTGGGCCGCGAGGAGGAAGCGCAGACCGGAACGCTCACGGAGAACCTCGTGCTCAGGCTCCTGACCAACGAGGAGGACAATTCGTCCCACCGGGACGCGGCAAACCGCCTGGCCACGCAGCTGAGCGTGGTGGGCATCCGCGTGGAGGTGGAGACCGTGGCCTTCTCGGACCTGTCTGAGACGTGGCAGACGGGCGAATACGACCTGCTCCTCGTCGGCTATCAGCTTCCAGACGACGGAAACCTGACCTCGCTCCTGCGCTCGGATGGGGCCAACAACTGGAGCGGATACCAGAGCACGGCCATGGATGCCGCGCTGGACAGCCTGGACACGGCCCAGACCGAGGAGGCGTATTACAACGCCATGCAGCAGGTCTACAACCGCATCATCGAGGACCTGCCCGTCTACACCCTCTGCATGCGGACGAGCACGCAGATCGCAGGCGAGTGCCTGACCATCCCCAACGTCATCCACGCGGGCGAGCCCTACCGCGGCATCGAGAGCTGGACGCACGTCGAGGCGGAATAAAAGGACAAAAGGAAAGCCCCTGCGCCCCCTTTTTTACGGGGCGCAGGGGCTTGTGTCATATGCCGTTGCTTACTTGGCGATCAGGCTCTCACCGGTCATTTCGGCGGGCTTGGGCAGGTTCATGAGCTCCAGCATCGTGGGCGCGAGGTCCGCCAGGCGTCCGCCCTCGCGGAGCTTGGCATCCTTGCGGGAGGGATCGACCAGGATGAAGGGCACCTTGTTGGTGGTGTGCGCCGTGAAGGGCTCGCCCGTCTCGGGATCGATCATCATGTCGGCATTGCCGTGGTCCGCGGTGATGAGCGCCGCGCCGCCGGTGGCCAGAACCGCCTCCACGACCTTGGCCACGCACTTGTCCACCGTGCGCACGGCCTCCTCCGCCGCCTCGAGCACGCCGGTGTGGCCGACCATGTCGCAGTTGGCGAAGTTCAGGATCATGACGTCGTACTTGCCGCTGCCGATGAGCTCCACGGCCTTCTCCGTGACCTCGTTTGCGCTCATGTCCGGCTTGAGGTCATAGGTCGTGACCTTGGGCGAGGGGATGAGCACGCGGTCCTCGCCGGCGTTCGGGGCCTCGACGCCGCCGTTGAAGAAGAAGGTGACGTGCGCGTACTTCTCCGTCTCCGCGATGCGCAGCTGCGTCTTGCCGTTGGCGGCCAGGTATTCGCCCAGGGTGTTGGTGAGCGTCTCGGGCTTAAAGGCCGTCTCGATGTTCTGGAAGGTCTCGTCGTAGCGGGTCATGCCCACGTAGGTGACGGGCTTGTAGCCGCCCAGGCGCGCAAAGTCCGCAAAGTCCGGCTCGATGAACGTGCGCGTGATCTCCCGCGCGCGGTCCGGGCGGAAGTTGAAGAAGATGATGGAGTCGCCGGCCTCGACCGTGGCCACGGGCTTGCCGTCCTTCTGGATGACGCAGGGCACGACGAACTCGTCCGTCTTCTCGTTCTTATAGCTGTTCTCCATCGCGCAGATGGGGCAGGCGGCCGTGTCGCCCACGCCGCAGGAGATGGCCTCGTAGGCCTTCTGCACGCGCTCCCATCTCTTGTCGCGGTCCATGGCCCAGAAGCGGCCGGAGATGGTGGCGATGGCGCCAAAGCCGATCTTGTCCATGTAGTCCTGGAGCTGCTTGACGTACTCGATGCCGCTGGAGGGCGGGGTGTCGCGGCCGTCCATGATGCAGTGCACGTAGACGTTGCTAAGGCCCTGGCGCTTGGCCATGTCGATCAGCGCAAAGAGGTGGGTGATGTGGCTGTGCACGCCGCCGTCGGAGAGCAGGCCGATCAGGTGCAGCTTGCCGCCGTTGGCCTTGGCCTTGGTGCACGCGTCCACGAACTCGGGGATGGCGAAGAAGTCGCCGTCCTGGATGGACTTGGTGATGCGGGTCAGCTCCTGGTAGACGATGCGGCCCGCCCCGATGTTCAGGTGGCCGACCTCGGAGTTGCCCATCTGGCCGTCCGGCAGGCCCACGTCCATGCCGCTGGCGCCGATGACCGTGTGGGGATACTCGGCCTTGAGCTTGTCGAGGTTGGGGGTGCCGGCAAGCCGGATGGCGTTGCCCTGCGTTTCGGCGCGCTCGCCGAAGCCGTCCATGATGATGAGTGCCGTCATGTTTTTCATAGTGTCTGCCCTCTTACTTGACGGTCGCGGACGCCGCCGCGACGATGATGGAGAAGTCCTCGGCCTTGAGCGACGCGCCGCCGATCAGGCCGCCGTCGATCTCGGGCTGCGCCATGAGGCCGGCGCAGTTCTTGGCGTTCATGCTGCCGCCGTACTGGATGCGGGTGGCGTCGGCCACCGCCTTGCCGTACGCGCCCTCGATGGCCTTGCGGATGACGCCGATGGTCTCGTTGGCCTGCTCGTCCGTCGCGGTCTTGCCCGTGCCGATGGCCCAGATGGGCTCATAGGCGATGATGAGGTTCTGCACCTGCTCGCCGGTCAGGCCCTCGAGCGCCTTGACCGTCTGCATGGAGACCAGGCCGTCCGTCTCGCCGTTCTCGCGCTGCTGGAGGGATTCGCCCACGCAGATGATGGGGGTCAGGCCGTTCGCGACGGCGGCCAGGACCTTCTTGTTGACGGTCTCGTCCGTCTCCGCGAAGTACTGGCGGCGCTCGGAGTGGCCGAGCACGACGTACTGCGCGCCCACGGCCTTGAGCATGTCCGCGGAGATCTCGCCGGTGAAGGCGCCGCTCTTCTCCCAGTGCATGTTCTGCGCGCCGACCTTGATGTTGCTGCCCTTGGCCGCCGCCGCGACCGCCACAAGGTCCACAAACGGCACGCAGACGACGACCTCGCACTGGGCGTCCGCGACCTTGGACTTGAGCGCCTCGACCAGCTCCGCGCCCTCGCAGGGCAGCTTGTTCATCTTCCAGTTGCCGGCAATAATGGGCTTTCTCATACTTTTTACCTCCGTAAATGGTTGATAAAATGGGGATATTCAGACGAAGCGCCCTGCGGGGGGATGAGCCGCAGAGCGCTTGGATCTGAAAAAGGGATTACTTGTCGTTCAGCGCCGCAACGCCGGGCAGCTCCTTGCCCTCGAGGAACTCCAGGGAGGCGCCGCCGCCGGTGGAGATGTGGGTCATCTTGTCGGCGTAGCCCATCTGTTCAACGGCCGCAGCGGAGTCGCCGCCGCCGATGATGGAGACGCAGTTCTGGTTGTCGGCCAGGGCCTGCGCGATGGCGCGGGTGCCGGCGGCAAAGTTCGGGAACTCGAAGACGCCCATCGGGCCGTTCCAGACGACGGTCGCCGCGTTGGCGATCTCCGCCGCGAACAGGGCCTGGGTGTTCGGGCCGATGTCCATGCCCTCCCAGCCGTCGGGGATCTGCTTGGAGTGCACGGTGATGCGCATGGTGTCGTTGGAGAACTCCTGGCCGCAGACGTTGTCCACGGGCAGCAGCATGCGCACGCCCTTGGCCTTGGCCTTCTCGAGCATCTCCTTGGCCAGGTCGAGCTTGTCGTTCTCGCACAGGGAGTTGCCGACGCTGCCGCCCAGGGCCTTCTGGAAGGTGTAGGACATGCCGCCGCCGATGATCAGGGTGTCGACCTTGTCCAGCAGGTTGTTGATGACGCCGATCTTGTCGGAGACCTTAGCGCCGCCCAGGATCGCGACAAAGGGACGGGCGGGGTTCTCCAGCGCCTTGCCCATGACGTCGAGCTCCTTGCCGATCAGGAAGCCGGCGACCGCGGGCAGGTAGTGGGCAACGCCCTCGGTGGAGGCGTGCGCGCGGTGCGCGGTGCCAAAGGCGTCGTTGACATAGATCTCCGCAAAGGAGGCCAGCTTTTTGGCGAACTCAGGATCGTTCTTTTCCTCTTCCTTGTGGAAGCGGACGTTCTCCAGCAGAACGATGTCGCCGGGCTTCATCGCGTCGACGCACTTCTTGGCGTCCTCGCCGATGACGTCCTTGGCCAGGACGACCTTCTTATTGAGCTTCTCGCTCAGGCGCTCCGCAACGGGGGCCAGGGAATACTTCATGTTGAATTCGCCCTTGGGACGGCCCAGGTGCGAGCAGAGGATGACGGCCGCATTGTGGTCCAGGAGGTACTGGATGGTGGGCAGCGCCGCCACGATGCGGGTGTCGTCGGTGATCTTCGTGCCGTCCAGGGGGACGTTGAAGTCGCAGCGCACGAGTACGCGCTTGCCGGATACATCGATATCTTCGATGGTCTTCTTGTTCATAACAACACACACTCCTTATCCGCTTGATAGACCTTGTTGACCGGCGCTTGGGTTCCAGGGAGATGCGCGCGCGGCAACCGGCGTCCGCGCGTATGGAATTTTTCTACAACAAAAGTATACCCGAAATGGGGCGCATTTGCAACCGCTTTTCGCAACGATTGTTAACGGATTCACACGAAATTTTGCGGCCGGGTCAGAGCAGCCAGGAAAAGAGCGGCAGGAGCCTGCCGATCAGACTGCTCAGCAGGATGTATGCGGCATATCCGCACGCCGCGATGGCGGCAAGAAGTGCGAGCGCCCAGAGAATGCGCAAAATGGTCATGGTCCTCTCTCCCTTCTGCGCATAGCGTGCCCGTGTGCGCGCACCGCCATGCGCAGGGAATTGCAAAGCGGGAAGAAAATGGTATAATGGAGGAGAGAAATTCGACAAAATCGAGAGGAGCATCGGAACATGAAACAGATTGCCATCGGCACCTGCATTCCGGGACAGAAGGCGCTGGAGTATCTTCCCCACATGGTGGACAAGGGCTTTGAGCGCTTTGAGATCTGCTTCCACATGGAGTTCTACGGCGTGGAGATTCGGGACCTCGCGCCGCGGGTGCTGGACCTCATTGCGCCGACCGGGCAGAAGATCACGGCGCTGGGCCTGTACTGCAACCCCATCCAGTACGAGGAGCACAAGGCGAACCTCAAAAAGTGCATCGACAGCGCGCACCTGTTCGGGACGGACCTTGTCTGCACCTTTGCCGGCGCCCTGGAGGGGGAGAGCGTGGAGGCCGCCATGCCGGGATACAAGGCGGTCTTTGGAGAGCTGGGCGCATACGCGGCGGACCGCGGCGTTCGCCTGGCGTTTGAAAACTGCCCGATGGGCGGCACCTGGAAGAGAAACACCTGCAACATCGCCTACAGCCCCAGGGCCTGGGACATGATGTTCGAGGCCGTGCCGCTGACCAACATCGGCCTGGAATGGGAGCCGGCGCACGCCATCAAGCAGCTCATCGATCCCCTGCCCGAGCTCAGGCGCTACGCCGGCAAGGTCTTCAGCGTCCACGGCAAGGACACCACGGTGGACTGGACGGGCATTCGGGAGCAGGGCATTTCCTGCGGCCTGGACTTCACGCCCGACCGCTTCCCCGGTTTTGGCGACACCAACTGGCGCGACGTGTTCTACATCCTGCACCGCGCGGGGTACGAGGGCGACGTCAGCATCGAGGGCTACCATGACAACTGCTACCGCGGGGAGTGGGAGATGACGGGCCAGCTCCACGCGCTGCACTACCTGAAATGGGCGCGCGGCGGGGAGTTTGTGCCCACGCCCTGGGAGGCGTAAATCCCCGGCGGCGTGCGCAGGAGTTTTCCCTGCGCACGCCTTTTTTCACACAAATCCGCCGAGTTTATGTCGAAAAACATTTCGAAAAAGTTACGAAAGAATGACACGGCGAATTGCTTCTCTTGCGGAAAAAGAATGCGGGCCGTGGTTTATTCTCTTGCGATCGTGCTGGCGCTGGCCATGGTGCTGTGCATGATCCCCGTGTCCTTCGCTGACACCACGACGAATAAGACGATCTCTGACAAGTCTTATCAGATCAAGGCGGACAGCGTTTACACGGAAGCCAAGGATCACACCATCGATCCTGACAAGACCATCGCGAACAATGCGAATTCTCTGACGATCAAGTACAACTACGAAGAGGAAGCTGAGGAGACCACCGGCAAGTTCACCGAGAACCGTAAAATGGCTCTTGTGTGGGTTGTTGGTTTTGATGATGATCTGAAGGATGCGAACAATCTCAAGATCACCATCGATGGCAAGGATCTCAACGTCAACGACAAGGCTTCTTACAAGGATCGCACCGGTTGGGATAACGACAATAAGGCGGTGTGCTTCCCTGTTGAGCTGACCAAGTCTGGTTACACTGAGTCCTTCCTCATCGAGGTCACCGGTGAGAAGGGCGATGTCCAGATTAAAGAAACCGCAAAGATCTCTCTGCGTCTTGAGAACACGGCCGAGTACAAGAACGCTAAGACGGCCACCATCTCTAAGATTGAGAGCACTGACAAGCAGCTCTTTGATGCCTACATTGTTGGCTCGAAGATCTACCTGGATTTCGTTGGCAAGAAGGCGGATGTGAACTCTACCAACTTCGTTGAGAAGCTGGAAATCACCTTCAAGGACAACAACGGCGATCTGTTTGACGACGTTACCTGGGCCTACAGCCCCACTTCTGAAGCAGGTAAGGCTTCTGTGTTCAAGCTTGAGGAATCCGATGGCAAGAAGCTTGTGGATTCCAAGGTCAAGTACTCCATCCCGATGTATCTCCGTTACGACAACGAGAAGAACTTCAACGATGTCGTCTTCAAGCTGGAGACTGGCTCCGCGATCTACGAGACCAAGGAATACGACGTTGTCGTCCGCTACGGCATCAAGGAGTCCGACCCCAAGGGCATCTACTTCGCCGAGTCTACCAAGACCATCAAGATCGGCGAGGAGTACACTCCCGTCGTCATGGGCGTTGCCACCGATAAGAAAGTTGATGCTGACATCTTGCCCGGTTCTAACACGGATCGCCAGGTGATCGACATCACTGACGATAATACCGTCATCGGTACGCAGGAAGGCGTTGCCTACATCACCGCTTCCTACAAGCCCGCTGGTGTCAACAAGACTTACGAGTCCAACTCCATGAAGATCACCGTCACCGCTGGCAAGGTCGAGGATGACGATGATGACGACACCGATGGCAAGACCTACATGGTTACCGCTTCCTCCCTGCGCGTTCGCAGCGGCGCCGGCACCAACTTCTCTCAGATCGGCTCCCTGAAGAACGGCGCCACCGT
>CAJFMX010000015.1 GCA_904393115.1 uncultured Clostridia bacterium | reverse complement strand
GTCCTATGTGGAGAACGAGGACGGCAGCGTGGACGTCACGCTCCGCAGCGGCGTCAAGTTCCACTCCGGCGACACGCTCGTGGCGCAGGACGTGGCCTACTCCCTCTCCCGCTGCGCAAACTCGGCCCTGTGCTCTGCGCTGGTCGGCGCGATGGAGATCACCGTCACGGACGACACGCACCTGACCCTGTCCTTCCCCGGCGCGGATGCGGGCGCGGGCTTCCACGAGCTGATGCCCTACATCCAGGGCATGTGCATCGTCAATGCGTCCTACTGCGAGACGATCATCTCCGACCCCAATGAGGACCTGGGCCTGAACGTGGACGGCACCGGCTCCTACAAGCTGGAATCCGTCGCGGAAAACGGCGACGTGACCCTGACCCGCTTTGCGGATTCCTGGGCCCCCGCCTCGATCGAGACCATCTACTGCAAGTACCTCACCGGCAGCCAGGAGACCGCCTTTGAGGCCGGGGACCTGGACTACGCCGTCTACGGCGCGACCAACTACGCGATCATCCAGGGATTTGACAACGTGCAGACCCAGGAGCAGGTGCTCAACGGCATCGTGTACCTGATCAACAACTGCGTCGAGGGCCAGCCCCTGTCGGATAAGCGCGTGCGCGACGCGGCCGCCCACTGCCTGAACATCGAGGACATCGCGGCCATCGCCAGCAGCGGCGCCGGCACCCCGGCCTACAACATCGCAACGCCCCTTGTCGAGTACTATGCGGACGTGGCGGAGCACGTGACGGTGGACGTCGAGGCGGCCAACGCCCGGATGACCGAGGCCGGCTACTCCGAGAGCAACCCCCTGCAGATCCGCCTGATCGTCCTGTCCGCGTACCCGGACTGGGTCGCCGCGTGCGAGGTCGTCAAGGAAATGCTCGAGCAGTCCTACTTCTCGGTCACCATCGAGCAGGTCGCCGACACCAGCCGCTACACCACCCAGGACTTTGACATGGCCATGATCAGCGTGGGCCTGACTACGAAGTTCAACTCCTACGCGCAGCTCTACGACGATTCGACGGGCCTGAACCAGTCCGGAATCGACGATCCCGACGTGCAGGCCGCCTTCGCCGCCATGACGGACGAGGCCAGCACCCAGGCCGCCATGAAGATCGCCACCGAGAGCCGCGCCTACATCCCGATCTATTACCCGACGTCGTTCTACGCCTTTGACGCCAACCTCAACCCCGGCCCCTACTACACGCAGATCTCTTCGTTCCTGTACCGTGATTTCTCCTGGAAGTAACGCTCCAGAGAAAATAACCAATTCAATCCAAACGGAAGGGTGAAACAAGATGAACAAGAGCAAATCCATTCTGGCGCTGCTCCTGGCGCTGGTCGTTGCGCTCTGCACGCTGACGGCCTGCTCCTCTACGCAGACGCCCAGCACGAGCGAGTCCGCCGCGCCCACGCAGAGCGCCGGCGCGGACGAGGGCGCGGATGCGGGCGAAACCGCCGGCCAGGAGACGGCCGGCGGCTCCGGCCTGACCCGCCCCACCACCAACGGCCAGGAGGAGAATTCCTTCACCGTGGCCCTGACCGACCAGATCACGACCCTGGACCCGGAGCTCTTCATGAAGCAGGTCGAGGACAACGTCATCGTCAACGTCTATGACCCGCTCTTCTACCTGGACAACGACGGCAACATCGTCTGCGCCCTGGCTGGTCCTATGTGGAGAACGAGGACGGCAGCGTGGACGTCACGCTCCGCAGCGGCGTCAAGTTCCACTCCGGCGACACGCTCGTGGCGCAGGACGTGGCCTATACGCTCTCCCGCTGCACGAACTCGCCCCTGTGCTCTGCGCTGGTCGGCGCGATGGAGGTCACCGTCACGGACGACACGCACCTGACCCTCTCCTTCCCCGGCACGGGTGCGGGCGCGGGCTTCCACGAGCTGATGCCCTACATCCAGGGCATGTGCATCGTCAATGAGTCCTACTGCGAGACGATCATCTCCGACCCCAATGAGGACCTGGGCCTGAACGTGGACGGCACCGGCTCCTACATGCTGGAGTCCGTCAGCGACAACGGCGACGTGACCCTGACCCGCTTTGCGGACGCCTGGGCCCCCGCCACGATCGAGACCATCTACCTGAAGTACATCACCGGCAGCCAGGAGACCGCCTTTGAGGCCGGGGACCTGGACTACGCCATGTACGGCGCGACCAACTACGAGATCATCAAGGAGTACGACAACGTGCTGACCCAGGAGCAGGTGCTCAATAACGTCGTCTTCCTGATCCTCAACTGCGTCGAGGGCCAGCCCACGGCGGACCAGAACGTGCGCGACGCCATCGCCCACTGCCTGAGCATCGAGGACATCGCGGCCATCGCCAGCAGCGACGCCGGCACCCCGGCCTACAACATCGCGACGCCCCTTGTCGAGTACTACGCGGACGTTGCCGAGCACGTGACGGTGGACGTCGAGGCGGCCAACGCCCTGATGACCGAAGCCGGCTACTCCGAGAGCAACCCCCTGCCGATCCGCCTGATCGTCGTGTCCTCCTATCCGGACTGGGTCTCCGCGTGCGAGGTCATCAAGGAGCAGCTCGAGCAGTCCTACTTCTCGGTCACCATCGAGCAGGTCGCCGACACCAGCCGCTACTTCATCCAGGACTTTGACATTGCCATGCTCGGCGTGGGCCTGACCACGCAGTTCAACTCCTACGCGCAGCTCTACGACGATTCGACGGGCCTGAACCTGGCCGGCGCCAACGACGCCGACGTGCAGGCCGCCTTCGCCGCCATGACGGACGAGGCCACCACCCAGGCCGCCATGAAGGCCGCCACCGAGAGCCGCGCCTACATCCCGATCTACTACCCGACGACGTTCTTCGCCTTTGACGCAAACGTCAACCCCGGCCCCTACTACACGCAGTTCTCTGCCTTCATGTACCGCGACTTCTCCTGGAAGTAAGGAAGAAATGAAAGAAACCGTCCTGCGCCCTGCGCGCGGGGCGGTTTTTTTGCGCCGCGTCAGGCCCCGCGGCCGGAGAATGTTTTCCAACTCTTTCGCGAAAGGGCTTGCCACTGCTTCCCAAATTATATACAATAGAGGTGGCAATCCCATTGAGAGTGGAGGAGGCGTTTCCCTATGACCAAGCAGGTTCTCGATACCATGGTGGAGAAGATGAACAAATCCGTGGCGGTTTATAGAAAGGAGCTGGCGTCCATGCGCGCGGGCCGCGCCAACCCGCAGCTGCTGGACCGCATCCTTGTGGACTACTATGGTTCGCCCACGCCCATCAACCAGGTGGCCAACATCTCCATTCCCGAGCCGCGCATCATCCAGATCGCGCCCTGGGAGCAGAGCATGCTCAAGGTCATCGAAAAGGAGATCCAGAAGTCGGACCTGGGCATCAACCCCACCAACGACGGAAAGATCATCCGCCTGCTGCTGCCGGAGCTGACCGAGGAGCGCAGAAAGGAGCTCGTCAAGCAGACGCGCAAGATGGCCGAGGAGTGCAAGATCGCCGTACGCGCCATCCGCCGCGACGCCAACGAGCAGATCAAGAAGATGAAGAAGGACAACACCATCACCGAGGATGACCAGAAGGCCGCCGAGGACAAGATCCAGAAGGCGACCGACAAGATCATCAAGGAAGTCGACGCCATCACCGCGGAGAAGGAAAAGGAGCTCATGGAGGTATGATCCACCCCGCACTGGGCCTGCCCCTGCCCCTCGCGCTGGAGAGGCTGGGAGAAGAAAACTGCCGCGTAGAGTGGACGCGCCCGCCGCGCCGCCCGGACAAGACGGGCCGCGCGCGCGTGGTGCGCGTGCGGGAAAACGGCGGGACGGTCGAGATCACCGTCTCGCCGTTTGAAGATGCGCTGGAGGAGGAAACATGAGCGAGGAATTTCCGCCAAAGGGAGCCGCAATGCCGCGGCATGTGGCCATCATCATGGACGGCAACGGCCGCTGGGCCAAGCAGCGGGGCATGCCGCGCGCCTATGGACACCGCCAGGGCGTCCTGGCGCTGGAACCCATCATCGAGGCCTGCGGGGAGTGGGGCATCGAGGCGCTGACGATCTTTGCGTTTTCCACGGAGAACTGGGCCCGCCCCAAGGAGGAGATCGCCGCCCTGATGGGGCTGATCGTGGAGTTCTTCAACAAGAAGATCGACGAATTGGACAAAAAGGGCGTGTGCATCCGCATGCTGGGGGATTTGCGCCAGGTGCCGGAGCTGCAGCGCAAAACCGCCGAGGCCGCCATGGCCCGCACGGCGCACAACGCCGGGCTCAAGCTCAACATCGCCCTCAACTACGGCAGCCGGCAGGAGATCGTGCGCGCCGCGCGCCTCCTTGCCCAAAAGTGCCGCCAGGGGGAGATGCGGCCGGAGGACATCGACGAAAACGCCTTTGAGGACGCGCTCTACACCCGGGGCCTGCCGCCGGTGGACCTGCTCATCCGCACAAGCGGGGAGGAGCGGCTGTCCAACTTCCTGCTCTATCAGTGCGCGTACGCGGAGTTCCTATTTGTCCCGGAGTTCTGGCCGGACTTCACGCGGGAGGTCTTTGCGCGGGCGCTCGCGACGTATTTCGGCCGCGCCAGGCGCTTTGGCAAGGTCTGAAACCCGGACGGCCTAGAAACAAAAAAGGGATTGGGGATCGTACATGCAAAAGAGAGTGATCACGGGGCTGCTGGCAAGCGCCTATGTCATCACCATGATTCTGCTTGGGAAAACAGCGCTCGTGATCAACGTGGTACTGTTGCTGCTCGTGGGCACATATGAGATATTGCAGAGCCTGAGCGCGGGCGGGTTCCGCCCGGTCAAGTGGGTGTATTATCCGTATGTGCTGCTGCTGGTGCCCGCCTACCTCTGGGGCGGGGACAGGGGGCTGCTGCTCATGCTCATGATCGGCGCGATGACGGCCATGGCTGCCGCGGCCATCAAGCACGAGCCGGACCCGCGCGAGATGCTCGCTGCGCTTTTGCCGGCGTTTTACCCGGCGCTGCCCATCATGGCGCTGTGCCTGCTGGCGACAAGCGAGCTTGCGCACTGGCGGCTCTTTGTGTGGATGGCCTTTGCCGTCTCCGTGGGCAGCGATGGCTTCGCGCTCTTTTTTGGCCGCGCCTTCGGCAAGCACAAGCTCATCCCCAAGGTCAGCCCCAACAAGACCGTCGAGGGCGCGGCGGGGGGCCTTGTGGGCGGCGTTTTCGCGGCGCTGGTGATGTATGGATTCAGCGTCTGCATGGGCGACAACCTGCCCATCTGGCTCTTCTTGGGGCTGGGGCTTGCGGGCTCGGTCGTGACCCAGGTGGGGGATATCGTCGCCTCCTATATCAAGCGCATCTGCGGGGTCAAGGACTTTGGCAAGATCTTTCCCGGCCACGGCGGCCTGCTGGACCGCATGGACGGCATCATGTACAACTCCGTGGCGCTGTGCATCTTTGTGCTGCTCGTCACGGCCTGACGCGAGAAGGAGGAAGACATGCGGAGGATCGCAATCCTGGGCAGCACGGGGTCCATCGGGACGCAGAGCCTGGACGTCATCCGCCGGCACCCGGAGTCGTTTTGCGCAGCGGCGCTCGCGGCCCGGTCCAGCGCAGCGGCGCTCGCGGCGCAGGTGCGGGAGTTTTCGCCTGCGGCGGCGGCGCTCGTCTGCCCGCCCGAGGGCTTTGCCGGAGAAAACAATTGTGAATGGAGCTTTGGAGAGGAAGCACTGCTGGACATCTGCGCGCGCGAGGATGTCGATGCGGTGCTTGTTGCCGTTGTGGGCATTGCGGGGCTGCCGGCCGTGCTGCGCGCCATCGAGTGCGGAAAGACCGTGCTGCTGGCCAACAAGGAGGCCCTGGTCACCGGCGGCGCGCTGGTCATGGAGGCTGCGCGCAGGAAGGGCGTTTCCCTGCTGCCCGTGGACAGCGAGCACAGCGCGATCTTCCAGTGCATTCAGGGCCGGCCGAACGCGCACCCCTGCCGCATCGTTTTAACAGCGTCGGGGGGGCCTTTCCGCACCTGGAGCCGCGAGCAGATCGAGCGGGCCACGGTCGAGCAGGCGCTGCGCCATCCGAACTGGTCCATGGGCCGCAAGATCACCATCGACAGCGCCTCCATGGTCAACAAGGCCCTGGAGGTCATCGAGGCGCGCTGGCTCTTTGACATGGCGCCCGAGGACATCGAGGTCGTCGTCCACCCCCAGAGCGTGGTCCACTCCGGCGTGGAGTTTTCGGACGGCGCGCTCCTCTGCCAGATGGGCCTGCCGGACATGCGCGTGCCCATCGCCTACGCCATGAGCTACCCGGACCGCATGGGGAACGTCGGGGAGCGCCTGGACCTGACGCGCGCGGGCGCCCTCACCTTTGAGGCGCCGGACTTTGCGCGCTTCCCGGCGCTGAAGCTCGCCTGGGAGGTCCTGCGCGAGGGCGGGGACGCGCCCGTGCGCCTCAACGGCGCAAACGAGGTCGCCGTGGACCTGGTGCTGCGCGGGGAATTGCCCTTTTTCCGCATCGCGGATCTGCTTGCGGAGACCCTAAGCCGGGAGGGCGCGCGCCCCGTGCGCGAGGTGGCGGACGTGCTGGACGCGGACCGCCGCGCGCGGGAGACCGCCCATGCCCTGGCCCAGCGGTGGACCGCCTGATTTTTTCTTGCAAAGAGGTGAGCAGAAAGAACGATGAGCACCCTTCTCTATGTGATTCTGGCCCTGGTGGTGCTGGGCGTCTGCATCTTTGTGCACGAGCTCGGCCACTTTCTTGCGGCGCGGGCCTGCGGCCTGCACGTCGTGGAGTTCGCCATCGGCATGGGGCCGAAGATCTTCGGCTGGCGCCGGGGCGGCACGGACTATTCCATCCGCGCGCTGCCGGTGGGCGGCTTTTGCGCCTTTGCGGGCGAGAGCGCGGAGGACGAGGCGGACGACCCGGACAACATCAATTTACAGCCCGCGTGGAAGCGCCTCATCATGACGGCCGCAGGGCCGCTGATGAACTTTGTCCTGGCGCTCGTGCTCGCGGTCGTCCTCATGGCGGCCATCGGCGAGTACGCGGTCGTCAACCGCATCGACGTCGTCACCGACGGCACGCCCGCGCAGGAGGCGGGCATCCAGGTCGAGGACAAGATCGTGGGCGTCAACGGCCAATCCTTCACAGCGGCCGAGGACGTGAGCAACGCCATCAGCCAGACCGGCGATGCGGACGTTGTGCTGACCATCGAGCGCGGCGGCGAGACCTTCGACGTCACCGTCGGCAAGGAGTACGACGAGGCGAGCAGCCGCTACCTCATGGGCATCACCTTTGGCACCGAGCGCGTGCGCACGAGCCTTTGGAGCGCGATCCGCAATTCCGCCGCGTACTGCTGGGAGATGCTCAAGCTCATGGTGCAGACGCTGGCGCAGATGTTCACCAGCGCGGACGTGCTGGACCAGGTGGCCGGGCCCGTGGGCACGGTCTCCCTCATGACGGAATACACGCAGGTTTCCTTTGCGCAGTCCTTTGCGGACGGCATGACCATGGTGCTGAACCTGGCCGTCATCATCTCGATGAACCTGGGGCTGATGAACCTGCTGCCCCTGCCCGCGCTGGACGGCGGCCGCGTCGTGCTGCTGGCGGTGGAGGCGGCGACCGGCAGGCACCTCTCCCGCAAGCACGAGGCCATCGTGCACTTTGTGGGCCTGGTGCTGCTGCTCGGGCTCATCGTCGTGCTGACGGGCCGGGATATTTTGCGAATATTCGGGGTGAGCGTATGAACAGAAGAGCATGCAGAACCATCCGCGTAAGGGACGTGGAGATCGGCGGGAGCGCGCCCATCTCCGTGCAGTCCATGACCAACACCGATACGCGCGACGCCATGGCCACCCTCGCGCAGATCGAGAAGCTGCACAAGGCCGGGGCGGACCTTGTGCGCATCTCTGTCTACGACGAGGCCTGCGTCCGCAGCGTGCGCAAGCTCGTGGACTACTCGCCCGTGCCGCTGATTGCGGACATCCACTTCGATCACCGGCTCGCCATCGGCGCGATGGAGAACGGCATCCACAAGCTGCGCATCAATCCCGGCAACATCGAGCGCCAGGAGGACGTGCGCCGCGTCGTGGACTGCGCCAAGGCGCACAAGGTGCCCATCCGCATCGGCGTCAACACCGGCAGCCTGCCCAAGGACCTGGTCGCCTCCATGGGCGTCACGCCCGACAGCATGGTCGAGGCGGCGCTGCGCCACGTCCGCATCCTGGAGGCGTGCGGGTTTTTCGACATCGCGCTCTCGCTCAAGGCCTCGGACGTGCGGACCAACGTGCTCGCCTACCGGAAGATGGCCGAACTGTGCGACTATCCCCTGCACCTGGGGGTGACGGAGGCCGGCCGCCGCGGCATGGGAAACGTCAAGTCCGACATCGGCATCGGCGCGCTCCTGCTGGACGGCATCGGGGACACGATCCGCGTCTCCCTGTCCGGCGACCCCGTGCCCGAGGTGGAGGCCGGGCTGAACATCCTGCGGGCCCTGAACCTCCGGCGCGACGCGGTCAACATCGTCTCCTGCCCGACCTGCGGCCGCAAGATGCTGGACGTGGAGAGCCTGGCCAAGGAGGTCGAGCGCCGCCTTGCGGGGGTGGAGCTGCCCATCACCGTGGCCATCATGGGCTGCGTCGTCAACGGCCCGGGCGAGGCCAAGCAGGCGGACGTGGGCATCGCCGGCGGGGGCAGCGCGGGGGCGCTGTTCCGCCACGGCATCCTCGTACGGCGCGTGCCCAAGGAGAACCTGCTCGACGCGCTGATGGAGGAGATCGCCGACATCGCCAAGGAAATGGACCGGACCCTGTAGCGAAAAGAATGGGAGGAAACCAATGACCGCCGTCCTGGAGTGGAAGGAAAGACTGAAGCAGGCCGCGCCCGGCGCGCCGGTGGACAGGCTCACCCTGGAGCGCGTCACCGTGCACAAGCGGGAGGGGCGCATCGTCGTGCGCTTTCAGTCCGGGCAGATCCTCACCCAGCAGGAGTATGCGAGCGTCAAGCAGGGCCTTGCCGAGATGTTTGGAAAGCGCAGCGGCCTTGCGGTGGACGTCTTTGTCGCCTGCCCAACGCTTGCGGACGACTTCCTCGCCGACCCGGAAAAGTACGCCGCGTGGCTGACGGACGCGCTCTGCGCGCAGATGCCGTCCGCGCGGCCGCACTTATCCGGCGCTTCGTGGACGGTGGAAAAGAACACCGTGACCCTCACCGTGCGCGCCAAGATCGCCGCGGACCTGCTGCTCCTGCGCCGCGCAGACGAGGTCATCGGGAAGATCCTCTCGCAGGTCTTCCGCCGGGACGCTGCGGTGCAGATCATCTCCCGCGAGCAGGAGAGGGAGCTGGAGAGCTTCCTCGAGGAGCGGCGGCGCATGGACGCCGAGCTCCTCAAGCACATGGGCGACCAGGTCAAGGAGAAGAAAAAGCCCGAGGGCCCGCGCGTGCTCTACGGCCGCAAGATCACGGGCAGCACGTTCGACCCCATCGGCGACCTGAACGAGACGAGCGGGCGCGTGTGCGTCGAGGGCTTTGTGCTCAAGAAGATCGAGAGCAAGGAGCTGCGCGGCGGCAGCAAAACGCTTGTGACCTTCGGGGTCACGGACTACACGGGCTCCATCCTCTGCAAGGTGTTCCTGAACGCCGAGCAGGGCGAGGGCAAGGAGATCCAGGGCCTCAAGGCCGGCATCCGCGTGCGCGTGCGCGGCGCCTGCCAGTGGGACAGCTTCTCCAAGGAGATCGCCCTGATGGCGGACGACGTGCAGCAGATGCCCTGGACGCCGCGCCGGGACGAGGAAGAGGTCAAGCGCGTGGAGCTGCACCTGCACACGCAGATGAGCAACATGGACGGCGTGACCTCGGCCGCCGCGCTCATCAAGCGCGCGGCGGAGTGGGGGCACGAGGCCATCGCCATCACGGACCACGGCGTGGTCCAGGCCTACCCCGAGGCGTTTGACACGGTCAAAAAGCTCAAAAAGGAAGGCAAGAACATCAAGCTCATCCCCGGCATGGAGGGCTACCTCATCGACGACAGCGGCGTCATCGTCAGCAGCCCGGACGACGGCAGCGTGGACCGCGACTACGTCGTGCTGGACATCGAGACAACGGGCCTGTACGCGGGCAAGGACCGCATCATCGAGATCGCCGCGGTCAAGATCGGCGCCGACGACAAGATCCTGGACGAGTTCCACACCATGGTCAACCCGGGAATGCGCATCCCGCCGGCGACCATCCAGGTCCACGGCATCACGGACGACATGGTCGCCGACGCCCCGCGCATCGCCGAGGTCATGCCAAAGCTTGCCGACTTCTGCCGCGGATACGTGGTCTGTGCGCACAACGCCTCCTTTGACATCGGCTTTTTGCGCATCGACGCAGAGCGGGCGGGGGTGGAGCTGCCCGCGTCCGTCCTGGACACGCTGCCGCTCGCGCGCGCGGTCATGACGGAGCTCAAGCGGCACAAGCTCGACCAGGTCTGCAAGAAGCTGGACGTCAAGCTCGACAACCACCACCGCGCCCTCTACGACACGCGCGCCACCGCCCACATGCTCATCCGCCTGCTCCAGCGCGCAAAGGAGCGCCACGGCGTAAAGACGCTGCGCGACCTCAACGACAAGCTCGGCGAGCGCGTCGCGGCCGCGGGCACCTCCTACCACATCATCCTGCTGGCCAAGGACCGGACGGGCCTGGAGAACCTCTACCGCCTCGTGTCCGACGCGCACCTCAAGCACTTCGACCGGCGGCCGCACATCCTCAAGTCCGAGCTCAAGGCGCGGCGCGAGGGACTCATCGTCGGTTCCGCGTGCGAGGCGGGCGAGCTCATCCGCGCCATGGTCGAGGGCAAGAGCGAGCGGGAGATCGAGCGCATCGCCTCCTTCTACGACTACCTCGAAATCCAGCCCGCGGGCAACAACGCCTTCATGGTCCGCAACGGCCAGATCGCGGACGAGAAGGGCCTGCAGGACCTCAACCGCCGCGTGCTGCGCCTGGGCGACAAGCTCGGCAAGCCCGTGTGCGCCACCTGCGACGTGCACTTCATGGACCCGGAGGACGCGGTCTTCCGCGAGATCCTCATGACCGGCATGGGCTTTGAGGACGCGAGCCAGCAGGCGCCGCTCTACTTCCGCACGACGCGCGAGATGCTGGACGAGTTCGCCTACCTGGGCGACCGCGCGCGGGAGGTCGTCATCGACAACCCCCGCAGGATCGCGGACATGGTGGGCGAGGTCAAGATGTTCCCCAAGCACCCGAAGGACGAGGAGACCTTCCAGCCCCAGCTCCCCCACGCGGAGGAGGAGATCGAGCGCATGGCCTGGGAGAACGCCCGCAAGATCTACGGCGATCCCCTGCCGGAGATCGTCTCGGCCCGGCTCGACAGGGAGCTAAAGTCCATCCTCGGCCACGGCTTTGGCACGCTGTACTATTCCGCGCACCTGCTGGTCAAAAAGTCCAACGAGGACGGCTTCCTCGTGGGCAGCCGCGGCTCGGTCGGCTCCTCGTTTGCGGCGACGATGTGCAACATCACCGAGGTCAACCCCCTGCCGCCGCACTACGTCTGCCCGCACTGCCAGTTCTCGGACTTTGACGTGGACGTGCACACATACCCCTGCGGCATCGACCTTCCGGAGCGCAAGTGCCCGCGCTGCGGCGCGGACCTCAAGCACAACGGCTACGACATCCCCTTTGAGGTCTTCCTGGGCTTCAACGGCGACAAGGTGCCGGACATCGACCTCAACTTCTCGGGCATCTACCAGCACCGGGCGCACGAGTACGTGCGCCAGCTCTTTGGCGACGGCAAGGTCTTCAAGGCCGGCACCATCGGCACCCTGGCGGACAAGACCGCCTACGGCTACGTCAAGAAGTGGTGCGAGGAGACCGGCCACCGCGCCACCGCCATGGAGATGGACCGCCTGGTCCAGGGCTGCGTGGGCGTAAAGCGCACGACCGGCCAGCACCCCGCGGGCATGGTCATCGTGCCGGAGGAGTACAGCATCTACCAGTTCTCCCCCATCCAGCACCCCGCGGACGACAAGGGCTCCGGCATCATCACGACGCACTTCGACTTCGGGTCCCTGCACGACATCCTCGTCAAGCTCGACGTCCTCGGCCACGACGACCCGACCATGATCAACATGCTCGAGCGGCTCACCGGCATCCACGCCGTGGACCTGCCGCTCAACGACAAGAAGGTCCTGGGCCTCTTCTCCTCGCCGGAGCCGCTGGACCTTGCGCCCAACCAGATCCGCGGCGTCAACACGGGCACGCTCGGCATCCCGGAGTTTGGCACCCGGTTTGTGCGCCAGATGCTGGAGGACACAAAGCCCTCCACCATGGCGGAGCTCATCCGCATCTCGGGCCTCTCCCACGGCACGGACGTCTGGCTCAACAACGCGCAGGACCTGATCCTGCAGGGCATCTGCAAGCTGAACGACTGCTTCTGCACGCGCGACGACATCATGAACTACCTCATCTCCATGGGCGTGGCGCCCAAGATGGCCTTTACCACCATGGAATCCGTGCGCAAGGGCCGGGGCCTGACCCCGGAGATGGAGCAGGCCATGCGCGAAAACAACGTGCCGGAGTACTACGTCGACTCCTGCAAGAAGATCAAGTACATGTTCCCCAAGGGGCATGCCGCGGCCTACGTCATGATGGCGCTGCGCGTGGCCTGGTTCAAGGTCTACCGCCCCCTGGAATACTACACGACGTTCTACACCGTGCGCGCGGACAACTTCGACGCTATCCTCATGCTGCGCGACCCCGAGGAGCTGGACGCGGAGATGAAGCGCATCGACAAGCTCGGCAAGCACGAGCGCACGGCCAAGGACGACGACACCTACACGCTGCTGGAGCTCGTCTACGAGATGCGCGCGCGGGGGATCGAGTTCCTGCCGGTGGACCTGTACAAGTCCAGCGCGGACGAGTTCCTCATCCAGGAGGGGAAGATCCGCCCGCCGTTCAACCGCCTGCCGGGCGTGGGCGGCGCCGCGGCCGAGACCCTCTACGCCGCCTGCCAGGAGGCCGTGAAGGAGAACCGGCCCTTCATCTCCGTGGAGGACCTCAAGGCCCGCGCCGCGGCGAGCTCCGGCACCATCGAGCAGCTGCGCCTGGCCGGCGCGCTGCGCGGCCTGCCGGAGACCTCGCAGGTGACGCTCTTCTGAGCGGGCGGCCGCGGCAGGGGGGCTTCCGGGGCCCAAGAGGAGGAAGTTTTCCCTTCCTCCCCTCATTTTTTCAGGGCTTTGCGGTGGAATTTGCGGGTAAAATTCCTGTTTTTCTCTTGTGTTCGGGGGAAAACGGTGGTATACTATCCTTGCATTGCAGCGACGGTGAGAGTGGGAGGTATGTTTCCCGCTCTTTACTATTGTGAAAGGGTCCCGGGCGAAGCGGCGCGGGGCAGTCCATCCCTGGCAGCGGATTCGGAGGAAGAGCATTGGCAAAAAAGAGCGTGACGGCAATAGCTGAAGAGAGAGCGGAGCGTCTCGCGCAGAAAATGGGATATGAGTTTGTCGACGTCGAGCTCGCAAAGGAGCACGGCGCGGCTTTTTTGCGCATTTATGTGGACAAGGCGGGCGGCATGTCGCTGGACGACTGCGCCGCGTTCCACCACGCCATCATCGGGCAGATTGAGGACCTGGAGTACGACTACCTGGAGATCTCCTCCCCCGGCGTGGACCGGCCGCTCAAGCGCGAGCGGGACTTTGAAAAGGCCAGGGGCGAGACGGTGGAGGTCAAGCTCTACAAGGCGCAGGACGGCGCCAAGGTCCACCGGGGCGAGCTGGTGGGCCTTGTGGACGGCGAGGTCGTGCTGCAGACGGAGGCCGGCGAAAAGCGCTTTGCCCGCAAGGCCTGCGCGCTGGTCAAGCCCGTGATCGAATACGAGGACATCGAGGAGGAGGAAAAGCCATGAATGTAGAGTTTGTCGAGGCGTTGAACGAGCTGTGCAAGACCCGCAGAATCAAGAAGGAGGTCCTGCTGGAGGCCATCGAGCAGGCGCTGATGTCCGCCTACAAGAAGAACTTTGACTCCGCCTCCAACGCGCGCGTGACCCTGGACGCCATCACCGGCGAGGTCGCGGTCTACGCGCAGAAGAAGGTCGTCGAGCAGGTGGAGAACCCGCAGCTGGAGATCGCCGCGGACAACCCGGCCGTGGACAACAAGTACCAGCTGGGCGACATCGTCGAGGTGGAGGTCACGCCCCGCAACTTCGGGCGCATCGCGGCCCAGGCGGCCAAGCAGGTCATCGTCCAGCGCATCCGCGAGGCGGAGCGCGGCGTGATCTACGACGAATACATCGAGAAGGAGGCCGAGATCCTGACGGCCATCGTCCTGCGCGTGGAGGGGAAGACGGTCTATGTGGACCTCAACCGCACAGAAGGCGTGCTCGAGCCCTCCCAGCAGATGCCGGAGGAGGAGTTCCACGTCGGCGACCGCATCAAGGTCTACGTCATGGAGGTCAGCCGCTCCCAGAAGGGGCCGCAGGTCATGGTCTCCCGCACGCACTCCGGCCTGGTCAAGCGCCTCTTTGAGATGGAGGTGCCCGAGATCCAGACGGGCGTTGTGCAGATCAAGTCCATCGCGCGCGAGGCCGGATACCGCACGAAGATGGCGGTCTATTCCTCGGATGCGGCGGTCGACCCGGTCGGCGCGTGCGTGGGCCAGCGCGGCACCCGCGTCGAGAGCATCGTAAACGAGCTGCGCGGCGAGAAGATCGACATCATCAAGTGGTCCTCCGACCCGGCGGAGTACATCGCGCAGGCGCTTTCCCCGGCCAAGGTCGTGGGCGTGTTCGTCAACGAGCACGAGAAGGCCGCCAAGGTCGTCGTGCTGGACAACCAGCTCTCCCTGGCCATCGGCAAGGAGGGGCAGAACGCGCGCCTTGCCGCAAAGCTGACCGGGTGGAAGATCGACATCAAGTCCCAGTCCCAGATGGAAGAGAGCATGGGGGTGTAACGCGACTTGAAGCAAAAGAAAATCCCCATGCGCATGTGCGTGGGATGCCGCGAGATGAAGCCCAAAAAGGAGCTCATCCGCGTGGTGCGCCCGCCCGAGGGCAGCGTCATGCTCGACCGCACGGGCAAGGCCGCAGGCCGGGGCGCATACGTCTGCCCCTCCAGCGCGTGCCTGGAAAAGGCGCGCAAGGCCAAGACCCTGGAGCGCACGCTGGAGGCTCAGATCGAACCTGCCGTCTACGAGCAGCTTGCAAAGGAGTTGGATGCGCGTGCAAACGAAACTGCGCGGCATGATCTCCCTGTCGGCTAAGGCCGGCAAGGTGCGCTCCGGGGAGACCGCGGTGCGCGCCGCGGCGAGGAAGGGCGAGGCAGCCCTTCTCCTCGCGGAGGAGACGGCAAGCACAAACACCAAGAGCACTATGGACAAACTGGCCGCGGCGTATGCACTCCCGCTCCTTTACGTGCAGGATTTGGGCGCATGCATCGGCAAGCCCGGAAGGACCATGGCCGCGCTGTGCGACGAGGGCTTTGCCAAGGCGATTGCCAGGATCAACGACGAACACGGGGGTGTAGAAGGAGAATGACGAAGATGAAAGTGACCGACGCGGCGCGCCTCCTCGGCGCAGGCGCCAAGGAGCTCATCGAGAAGATCGCCGGCACGCGCGAGGGCACGCAGGATGCGCTCGCCGAGCTGCGCAAGCTGGAGGAGCAGCTCACCGCCAAGGAGCAGAAGGAGCGGGAAGAGGCCGAGCGCGTCCGCGCCGAGCAGGAGCGCATCCGGGAGGAGCAGGCCCGCATCGCCGCGGCCAACGCCCAGGAGGAGGCGCTGCGCGCCGCGGTCCTTGCCGAGCACGAGCGCGCCAAGCGCGAGGCCGGCGAGCAGGTCCCGCAGCGCCCGGCGGCCGAAACCCCGGCCGCAGAGGCCCCCAAGCCCGAACCCCAGAGGGGCGAACCCCAAAGGGGCGAACCCCAGCGCTCGGCGGAGGCGCCCCGGCAGCCCCGGCCGCAGCAGGGCGCCCCGGGCCCCCGCGCCCAGCAGGGGCAGCAGCGCGGACCGCGCCAGCCCTATGCGCCGCGGCCCTTTGTGCCCAACCCCAACGACCCCAACGCCCTGGTCAACCGCCAGAACCCGCGCTTTGCGGGCCAGCAGCAGGGCGCCCAGGGACAGGGCCGTCCCTACGGCCAGCGCGACGGGCAGCAGCGCCCCTATGGCCAGCGCGACGGGCAGCAGCGCCCCTACGGCCAGGGCGGCGGAAACCGCCCCTACGGCCAGCGCGACGGCGCGCGGCCCTTTGCGCCCCGCGATAAGGACGCCGACGCGCCGCAGCAGCAGCGCCGCGCGCCCCAGCAGCGCGCGGGCGGCTTTGCCCGCTCCCGCGGGCCGGAGCTCGTGCCCGTCATGGAGAAGGAGCGCGTAAGCAACTACGACCCGAACAAGAACAATTACCAGCGCCAGCACGATCCGGAAAAGAAGGCGCAGAAGCCCAAGAAGCAGATCATGAAGGAGAGTGTCCGCGCCGCCGGCGGCCTGGACGACGAATGGCGCCGCAGCAAGAAGCCCAAGAAGCAGCAGAACAGCCAGCCGCGCCCCGAGCCCGTCAAGATCGAAAAGGCCTACATGACGGCCGAAAAGATCACCGTCAAGGACCTGACCGAGCGCATCGGCAAGCCCGCGGGCGAGATCATCAAGAAGCTCCTGCTGCTGGGCATCATGGCGACGATCAACCAGGAGCTGGATTACGACACGGCGCAGCTCGTCTGCAGCGAATTCGGCATCGAGCTGGAGATGAAGAAGGAGAAGACCTACGAGGAGACGCTGGAGGAGGAAGAGTCCCAGGAGGACAACCCCGAGGACCTCGTGCCCCGGCCCCCGGTCGTCACCATCATGGGCCACGTCGACCACGGCAAGACCTCGCTTCTGGACTGCATCCGCAGAACCCACGTCACCGCCAGCGAGGCCGGCGGCATCACCCAGCACATCGGCGCCTATACCGCGGAGATCCATGACCAGAAGATCACCTTCCTCGACACGCCCGGCCACGAGGCCTTCACCGCCATGCGCATGCGCGGCGCCCAGTGCACGGACATCGTGGTCCTGGTCGTTGCGGCGGACGACGGCATCATGCCCCAGACGGTCGAGGCCATCAACCACTCCAAGGCCGCGGGCGTGCCCATCATCGTGGCCATCAACAAGATGGATAAGCCCACCGCCAACCCCGACCGCGTCAAGCAGGAGCTGACCGAGCACGAGCTCGTCCCCGAGGACTGGGGCGGCGACGTGATCTGCGTCCCGGTTTCCGCGGCGACGGAGATGGGCATCGACAACCTGCTGGAGATGATCCTGCTCACCGCCGAGATGAAGGAGCTCAAGGCCAACCCCAACCGCCCGGCGCGCGGCACCATCATCGAGGCGCGCCTGGACAAGGGCCGCGGCCCGGTGGCCACCCTGCTTGTGCAGAGCGGCACCATCCACGTCGGCGACAACATCGTCGCGGGCACGGCCTATGGCCGCGTGCGCGCCATGGTCAACGACAAGGGCGAGCGCATCCAGGACGCCGGCCCCTCCACGCCCGTGGAGATCATCGGCTTTAACGACGTGCCCGACGCGGGCGACATCCTCCACGTGACCCCGGACGAGAGGCTCGCCCGCCAGGTCGCCGAGGAGCGCCGCGACAAGATCAAGGACTCCCAGCTCAAGTCCCTGCAGAAGACCACGCTGGACGACCTCTTCAGCCAGATGCAGGAGGGCGAGATCAAGGACCTCAACCTCATCGTCAAGGCGGACGTCCAGGGCTCGGTCGAGGCGGTGCGCTCTTCGCTGGAGAAGCTCTCCAACGACGAGGTGCGCGTGCGCTGCATCCACGGCGGCGTCGGCGCCATCAACGAGAGCGACATCTCGCTTGCGGCCTCCTCCAACGCCATCGTCGTCGGCTTCAACGTCCGCCCGGACGCCAAGGCCCGCACGCTGGCCGAGCGCGAGGGCGTGGACGTGCGCCTCTACCGCATCATCTACGACGCCATCGACGAGGTCAAGGCCGCCATGAAGGGCATGCTCGCCCCCAAGTTCAAGGAGGTCATCCTCGGCCGCGCAGAGGTGCGCCAGACCTTCCGCGTCTCGGGCGTGGGCACCATCGCCGGCTGCATGGTCACCGAGGGCCTCATGCGGCGCAACGGCAAGGTCCGCCTGCTGCGCGACAACGTGGTCGTCTTCGAGGGCAACCTCGACTCCCTCAAGCGCTTCAAGGACGACGCGCGCGAGGTCGCGGCCGGCTACGAGTGCGGCATCGGCCTGGAGGGTTACAACGACATGAAGGAGCAGGACGTCATCGAGTGCTTCGTCATGGAGGAAGTGGAATAAAAAAACAACCGTCTCGCGGCGGCAGGCGACCTCTGTCGCCTGCCGCCGTTTGGGACTTGTCCCAAAGAAGGAGAAAGATATGCCAGGATTTGACAGAGTGGATCGGCAGGCCGAGGAGCTCCGGCGCGGGCTGGACAGCGTCCTGCGCAACCAGGTCAAGGACCCCCGCATCCCCGAGATGTTTTCCATCACGAATGTGGAGTTGACGCGCGACCTCAAGTACGCCAAGGTCTCCATCAGCGCCATGGTCCAGAGCGAGCAGGAGAAGAAGGACATGCTCAAGGCCCTGCGCAGCGCCTCGGGCTTCATCCGGCACGCGCTCGGGCAGGAGGTCATCCTGCGCGCGATTCCGGAGCTGACGTTTGTGTTCGACGACTCCATTGCCTACAGCGTACACATCTCGTCGCTGCTGCGCGAGATCGCGACCGAGGAAAAGAAGGGCGGAGAAGAGGAATCATGATCGCACGACTCAAAGCGGCGCTGGAGGGCGCGCAGAGCGTGGCGCTCGTGTGCCACCTGTCCCCGGACATGGACACGCTCGGCTCCGCCGTGGCCCTGCGCTACATTTTGGAGGCCCAGGGCAAGCGCGCCGTGGTCTACGACCAGGACGAGGTGCCCGAGCGCTATCTCTTCCTGGAGGGGCTGGACGCGGTGCGCCGGCCGGACGGCGAGGTCTATGACCTGGCCCTTGCCGTGGACGTCTCGGACGAGGCGCGCATGGGCGAGGCAGCCCGGGTCTTTGCCGCGGCGCGCAGCCGCGCCATGATCGACCACCACCGCACCACCGCGCCCTTTGCGCCCGTGTACGTCCTGCGCCCGGAGGCCGCGGCCACGGCGCAGATCGTCGCGGAGCTCTGCGCGTACTTCGGCTGGGAGATCCCGCAGCCGGCCGCCATGTGCCTTTGCGCCGGGATGTCCACGGACACGGGAAACTTCAGCTTCGACAGCGTGACGGGCGACACCTTCCGCGCGGCCGGCGCGTGCGTGGACCGCGGCGCGCGCGTGAGCGCCATCACCGAGCGCCTCTACCGCACGAGCACCCTGGGCCACGTGCGCATGATGGGCCGCGTGCTCAACGGCTTGGAGATGCGCTGCGGGGGAAAGATCGCGCTCCTGTGCGCCCGCCAGAGCGACTTTGCCGAGCTCAACGCCACGCGCGAGGACGCCGAGGGCATCGTCAACCTGGGCCTGGAGATCGAGGGCGTGCAGGCCGCGGCCCTGCTCACCGAGCGGGAAGGGCTCATCAAGTGCTCCCTGCGCGCCAAGGAGCCGCTGGACGTCTCCGCGGTGGCCTCGCGGTTCGGCGGCGGCGGGCACATCCGCGCGGCCGGGTGCAGCTTTGAAGGCGCGGCGCTGGAGGAGGCCCGCGAGCGCATCGCCCGGGCATTGGAGGAGATCGTCTCATGACGGATGGGTTTTTGAACCTGCTCAAGCCCCCGGGCATGACCTCCTCCGACGCCGTGGTGCTGGTGCGCCGCGCCTTTGCGCGCGGCACGAAGGTCGGGCACATGGGGACCCTCGACCCCGAGGCCGCGGGCGTGCTCCCCATCGGGGTCGGCAGCGCGGCGCGGCTCTTTGACTACGTGACCGAGAAGGAAAAGACCTACCGCGCGGAGATCGCCATCGGCCAGGCCACCGATACGCAGGATGCCACCGGGCGCGTCGTCGCGCGCGGCCCGGGCGTCCGGATGGAGGACCTGCGCGCGGTCCTGCCGCGCTTTGTCGGGGAGATCGAGCAGGTTCCGCCCGCCTATTCCGCCATCAAGGTCGGCGGGCGCAAGCTCTACGAGGCGGCGCGCGCAGGCGAGGCGCTGGAGGCCCCCAGCCGCAGGGTGCAGATCTACGGCCTGGACCTCGCCGGCCAGAGCGGGGAGAACCGCTTCCTGCTCGACGTGCGCTGCGGCCGCGGCACCTATATCCGCACGCTCTGCCACGACATCGGCCGGGCGCTGGGCACCTGCGCGCACATGGCCTTCCTGCTGCGCGTGCGCAGCGGGGTCTTCGGCATCGAGGATGCGGTCACCCCGGAGGAATTCCTCGCAGGCGCGCCGGACGCGCACCTGATGCCGCTGGACGCGCCGCTGCAGCACCTTCCCGCCGTGCGCCTGGGCGAGACGCTGGAGCGCGCGGTGCGCAACGGCAACCCCATCCGCATGGAGCACTGGAAGCGCCCCCTGCAGGAGGGCACGGTGGCGCGGATCTACCTCGGGCAGGCGTTTGCGGGCATCGGCCAGGCGCAGGAGGGACGCATCCGCTTCCGCTGCATGCTCCTGCACGGAGGCTCCCCCCAATAGACGACAAGAGAGGACGGAACATACGGGATGAAATGCTATACGCGCAGGGCGGGCGGAACGGACGCGGCCGTCGCGCTGGGCACGTTCGACGGCGTGCACCTGGGGCACCAGACGGTTCTGGAGGTGGCGCAGACCATTGCGCTGTGCGAGGGCATGACGCCCTGCGCCCTCTCCTTTTTGCAGCACCCGCTCTCGGTGGTCGGCGCGGGGGCGCCGCCGCTGCTCACCCTGCCCGCGGAGAAGGCGCTGCTCGCCGCGCGCAGCGGCCTGGAGGAGATGGCGCTGCTCCCCTTCACGCGGGACTTTGCGGCCCTGCCCGCCGAGGACTTTGCGCGCCTGCTCGTGGAGAAGTACCGCGCGCGGCACGTCGTCGTGGGGGAGAACTACACCTTCGGCGCGGGCGGCGCGGGGGACGTGGACCTGCTGGACCGCCTCTCCAAGGCGCTCGGCTTTGTGCTGCACGTCGTGCCCAAGGTGCGCGTTTCGGGCATGGACGTCTCCTCCACGGCGATCCGCAGCCTGCTTGCGGCGGGGGATGTCCGCCGCGCGGCGGCGCTGCTGGGGCGGGCCTACTCCATCGGCGGCCCCATCGTCCACGGCCGGCGCATCGGGCATCGGATGGGCTTCCCCACGGTCAACGTGGCCCTGCCCAAGGGCAAGCTCCTGCCCAAGTACGGCGTGTACTTCGGCTATGTCCACATCGAGGGCGCGCGCTGCCGGGCCATGTTCAACCTGGGCGTTAAGCCCACCGTGGGCAGCGACCGCCCGACGCTGGAGGCGTACCTGCTGGACTTCTCCGGCGATCTCTACGGCGAGGCGGCGCGCGTCAGCTTTGTGGCGCGCATCCGCGACGAAAAGAAGTTTGACTCCATCGAGGCGCTCTCCAAGCAGATCGCCCGCGACGTCGAAAAGGCCGCGCAGTTCTGACGCGGCGGGGCCCCGGCCGGAACCACTCCCGCCGGGGCCCCTTTGCCCAAAAAAATCCGGGAGCCGGGAGGATTTTGGCGCTTTGACCTGGAAGCTCTTCTGCACACCATGCGCAGAAGGGAGCGATGAAAATGCAAAGACCCAACATCCTGTTCTACTTCACGGACCAGCAGCGCTGGGATACCTGCGGCTGCTACGGCCAGAGGCTCCCCGTCACGCCCCGGCTGGACGAGCTGGCGGCGCGCGGCGTGCGGTTCGACCGGGCCTTTACCTGCCAGCCGGTCTGCGGCCCGGCCCGCTCCGCCCTGCAGACGGGCCTCTATCCCACGCAGACGGGATGCTTTGTCAACGGCATCGCGCTGCCCCCGGACGTGCCCACGCTCGCGGAGGCCTTCCACCGCGGCGGCTATGCGACGGCCTATGTCGGCAAGTGGCATCTGGCCTCCACCGACGGCGTGGACGACTTCCAGACCGCGCCCATCCCCCCGGAGCGCCGCGGCGGCTGGCGCGACTACTGGGTCGCCAGCGACGTGCTGGAGTTCACCTCCGACGGCTACGGCGGGCACATGTTCCGCGCGGACGGCAGCCGGTACGAGTTCCGCAAATACCGCGCGGACGGCGTGACGGACGCGGCGCTGGAGTACCTGCGCGGCCCCCGCGACAGGGCGCAGCCCTTCTTCCTCTTCCTCTCGCACATCGAGCCGCACCACCAGAACAACCACCACCGCTACGAGGGCCCCGAGGGCTCGCGGGAGCGCTTTGCCGGCTACGACGTGCCGCCGGACCTTGCGGGCACGGGCGGAAACTGGCGCGAGAACTACCCCGACTACCTGGGTGCGTGCAGCGCCTGCGACGAGAACCTCGGCCGCCTGCTGGACGAGCTCGAGCGCACGGGCGAACTGGAGAACACGGTCGTGGTCTTCGCCTCGGACCACGGCAGCCACTTCTGCACGCGCAACAAGGAGTACAAGCGCTCCTGCCACGACGGCTGCACGCACATCCCGCTGGTCATCGCCGGGCCGGGCTTTTCGGGCGGGCGCGCCTGCGAGCGCGTCGTCTCGCTCCTGGACCTGCCGCGCACGCTGCTCGCCTGCGCGGGCCTTGCGCCCATCGCCGGGATGCAGGGGCGCGACCTGCGCGCCGCCGCGGACGGCGGCCCCTGGGAGGACGTGGCCTTTCTGCAGATCAGCGAGAGCCACGTCGGCCGCGCGATCCGCACGCCCCGCTGGACCTACGAGGTCGGCGCGGTGGGCAAGGACGGCTGGAAGGACCCCGGCGCCCAGGAGTACATGGAGGTCTTCCTCTACGACAACGAGAACGATCCGGCGCAGAAGCGCAACCTCGTCGCGCGCCCGGACCTCGCGCCGCTGCGCGCGCACCTGCGCGCCCTGCTGCGGCGGGAGATGGCCCGCGCGGGCGAGGAGAATCCCCGCATCGTCCCCTTTGCGGACAACGGCTACCTGGAGGCCATCTCCGCGCCCCTGTAAAGGAGAAGAGAAATGGAGTTTACCCCCTTGGACCTTAGGACCTGGAACCGGCGCGAGCACTTCCAGCACTACCTGCGCGAGGCGCCCTGCGGCTACAGCCTGACCCGATACCTGGACGTCACCGAGCGCATGGAGCGCGCCAAGGCCGGGGGACGGCGGTTTTATCCGGCGATCCTCTGGGCGGTTGCGACGGTCTGCAACCGGCACGCGGAGTGCCGCATGGCCCTGCGCGACGGCGCGCCCGGCACATACGACCAGGTCGTGCCGGTCTACACGGTCTTCCACGAGGAGACGGAGACGTTTTCCACGATCTGGATGGAGTACGACGAGGACCCGGACCGCTTTGCGGCGCGCTGCCGCGCGGATGCCCAGGCCTATGGCGGGAACCTCGGCTTTGCGGCCAAGCCCGATTGCCCGGAAAACGCGGTCAACGTCTCCATGCTGCCGTGGTCGGACTTCACGTCCTTCCAGCTGAACCTGGCGCCGGGGGAGTACCTGCTGCCCATCTTCACCTTCGGCCGCGCGCAGCGGGAAGGCGGCCGCATCCGCCTGCCCGCAAGCGTCCAGGCGCACCACGCGGCCATGGACGGGTTCCACGTCTGCCCGCGTGCTGGACGAGCTGGAGACCCTGCTGGGTACGCTCTGACGCATGAAGGCCGCCCGCTGCTTAAGCAGTGGGCGATCTTTTTTAGGTTGTGGATTCAGCGCGGGCTTTGGGCGGGGCGGGGTCGTCTGTGCGGCCGAGAAGATAATCCGTAGACGTATTGTATATGTCCGCTAGGGCAATCAACAGGTCGGTCGGCAAGTCCCGATCCCCCCGTTCATAGCGGAAATACTGCGGCTGGGTGCTGCCAAGACATGCGGCAAGCTGTCGCTGCGTGAGATCATGGTCCCCTCGAAGTTCCCGGATTCGCCGAGAATTGGGCATGAAAAACTCCCTCCTGATACGCATTCGGGTATCTTGGCAATACAAAAGAAAGAAGAGGGAACATGGGAAAGCTTATTGCCATCGTGGCGGCCATACTGGTCATTGCGGCGCTGTTTGGCGGCTGCGGCGGGCAGAGTGAGAGAAACCGCATTGGCGCTTCGATCGACTGGGGAGACGGATTCTATTGGAACGCCTCTTCAGAGTCCGCCGAGAGACCCCTTTTCCTGCGGGGACAATGTTAAAAATTTTGGCAGCGGAAAAAGCCGTTTACAAGGCGGTCTCCCCATGGTACAATATAACGTGGCCTGAACCGCGATCTGGGCGATGCGCCACGCACGACGCTCAGCTCGGACCGACGGCGATTGACGAAATTTTGAAAAGCGAGGGAAATCGACATGGACAAGGCAAGAAAGACGGAGATCATTCAGAAGTTCGGCCGCCACGAGGGCGACACCGGCTCCCCCGAGGTGCAGGTCGCGCTGCTGACCGAGCGCATCAACCACCTCAACGAGGATCACCTCAAGAACAACAAGAACGACCACCACTCCCGCCGGGGTCTGCTCATCATGGTCGGTAAGCGCCGCGGCCTTCTGGACTACCTCAAGAAGGTCGACATCGTCCGCTACCGCTCCCTGATCGCCGAGCTGAACGTCCGCAAGTAAGAGCGAGGATGAGCCGAAAAGCCTGCGCGTTTTGCGCGGGGCTTTTCGGCTATCTGTATTTATGATCCCAAAGCAAATCCCCGCCCGTCAAAGCTGTGGAGGCGGCGCTGCGTGTGGCGTGGGGTTTGCCGGGCGCTTCCCGGAGGCGCAGAGGCTGCGGGGGGAAGCGCCGGGCAAACTCCGCGCGCGAGGCGCGAATGCTTTTGCGGGCGGCTACGAAAGGAGTCACCCAAGCAATGGAACACAAGATCTACGAAACAGAGCTTGCGGGGCGCAAGCTGTCCTTCGAGTTTGGGCGCTACGCCGAGCAGGCGGCCGGTTCCGTCCTGGTCCGCTACGGCGACACGGTCGTGCTGGTCTGCGCCACCGTCGCCGAGACGCCCCGCCCGGGCATCGACTTCTTCCCCCTTGGCGTGGACTTTGAGGAAAAGCTCTATTCCGTGGGCAAGATCCCCGGCGGCTTCATCAAGCGCGAGGGACGTCCGACGGAGAAGGCCATCCTGACCTCTCGTTTGATCGACCGCCCGCTGCGCCCGCTCTTCCCCAAGGGCATGCGCAACGACGTCAATGTCGTGGCCACGGTCCTGTCCAACGACAACGACTGCTCGCCCGAGATCCCCGCGATGCTCGGCTCCTCCATCGCCCTGTGCGTGTCGGAGATCCCCTTTGCCGGGCCCACGGGCTCGGTCGTTGTGGGCCTTGTGGACGGGGAGCTCGTGCTCAACCCCACGGTCGCCGAGCGCGAGAAGAGCGACCTGCACCTGACGGTCGCCGGCACCAAGGACGCCATCATGATGGTCGAGGCCGGCGCAAACGAGGTGCCCGAGGAGAAGATGCTCCAGGCCATCCTCTACGCGCACGAGGAGATCAAGAAGCTGGTCGCCTTCCAGGAGGGCATCGTCGCGGAGATCGGCAAGGAGAAGCGGGAGTTCCCGCTGGTCACGGTCTCGGACGAGGTGGCCAAGGCCGTGCGCGAGTTCGCGTTCGACAAGGTCGTCTGGGCGTTTGACACCTTTGACCGCGCCGAGCGCACCGCGCGCGAAAACCAGGTCAAGCAGGAGACGCTCGAGCACTTTGCAGAGCAGTTCCCCGACTGCGAGGGCGAGATCGGCGACGCGCTCTACGCGCTGAACAAAGAGGTCATGCGCCGCAAGATCATCGACAAGGGCATCCGCCCGGACGGCCGCGAGCTCACCCAGGTGCGCCCCATCTGGTGCGAGGTCGGGCTGCTGCCCCGCGCCCACGGCTCCGCGGTCTTCACCCGCGGCCAGACGCAGGTCATGTCCGTGTGCACCCTGGGCTCCATGAGCGAGGTCCAGACGCTGGACGGCATCTCCGCCGAGGACTCCAAGCGCTACATGCACCACTACAACATGCCGCCCTATTCCACGGGCGAGGCGCGGCCCCTGCGCTCGCCGGGCCGCCGCGAGATCGGCCACGGCGCGCTGGCAGAGCGCGCACTGGAACCCATGATCCCCTCTCCCGAGGAGTTCCCCTACGCCATCCGCGTGGTCTCCGAGGCGATCTCCTCCAACGGCTCGACCTCCCAGGCCTCCATCTGCGGCTCCACCATGGCGCTCATGGACGCGGGCGTGCCCCTCAAGAAGCCCGTCGCGGGCTGCGCCATGGGCCTGATCAAGGACCAGGAGACCGGCAAGGTCGCGGTGCTGACCGACATCCAGGGCCTGGAGGACTTCCTGGGCGACATGGACTTCAAGGTCGCCGGCACCAAGGACGGCATCACCGCCATCCAGATGGACATCAAGATCAAGGGCATCGACGAGCCGATCCTGCGCCAGGCGCTGGCCCAGGCCTATGACGGCCGCATGCACATCATGGGCAAGATGCTGGAGACCATCTCCGAGCCGCGGCCGGAGCTCTCCAAGTGGGCGCCCAAGATCATCACCTTCTCCATCAACCCGGACAAGATCCGCGAGGTCATCGGCTCCGGCGGAAAGGTCATCAACAAGATCATCGCCGACACGGGCGTCAAGATCGACATCGAGGACGACGGCAGCGTCTTCATCGCCACCCCCGACTCCGAGGCCGCGGCCAAGGCCCGCAAGATCATCGAGGGCATCGCCAACGGCGTGGAGGTCGGCCAGGAGTACACCGGCAAGGTGGTGCGCATCATCCCCATCGGCGCCTTCATCGAGCTGCTGCCCGGCAAGGACGGCATGCTCCACATCTCCAAGCTCTCCAACGAGCGCGTGGAGAAGGTCGAGGACGTGCTCAACATCGGCGACGAGGTCAAGGTGCGCGTCTCCGGCATCGATTCGCAGGGCCGCGTCAACCTGGTCCGCGCGGACATGGTCATCGAGGAGAAGCCCCGCGCGCCGCGCCACGACCGCGGGGAGCGCCGCGACCGCGGAGACCGCGGCGAGGGCCCCAAGCCCAACTACCCCTTCCGCTCCAACGGCAACCGCCGCCGCGAGCACAGCGAGGAATAATCTTACGGACAACCGACAACAGGGGACGATGCGCGCATCGTTCCCTTTGTGCATCTGAAAAAGGAGAGACGAAATGGCTTACGATCGGATTACACTGAACAACGGCCTGCGGATCATCGGCGAGCGCATGGAGGCCGTGCACACGGTGGCCGTGGGCGTATTCGTGCGCACCGGCGCGGTCAACGAGGCCCCCGCGGAGAACGGCTACTCCCACTTTGTGGAGCACATGGTCTTCAAGGGCACAAAGGACAGGGACGCCGCGGCCCTGGCCGACGAGATGGACCGCCTCGGCGGCGCGACCAACGCCTTCACCACCAAGGAGAGCACCTGCTTTTACACCAAGGTCCTCCAGGAAGACCTCGGCCGCGGCATCCGCCTTTTGCAGGATCTGATTCTGCACCCGGAGTTCCCCGGGGAGGACCTGGAGCGGGAGAAGGGCGTCGTCATCGAGGAGATCGCCATGTGCGAGGACAACCCGGAGGACCTGGTCCATGAGCTCCTGTCCGACGCGCAGTACAAGGGCCATCCCCTGGGCCTGCCGATCCTCGGCACGGAGGAGATCATCCGCGGCATCACCCGCGAGAAGCTCTTCCGCTTCCTGCAGACGCACTACACGCCCGAGAACACCGTGATCTCCATCGCCGGCGCCTACGACTGGCAGGAGGCCGTGGACCTGCTGGAAAAGGCCTTCGGCGCCTGGCCCGCGGGCGGCGCCCCCGTGCGGAACATGCCCCCCGCGCCCGTCCTGCAGAACCACCTCGTCCGCGTCAAGGACGTCGAGCAGGTGCAGCTCTGCGTGGGCTATCCCGCCTTTGCCGGAAACGCGCCGGAGTCCTACGCGCAGCTGATCCTCTCCACGCTCTTTGGCGGGTCCATGTCCTCGCGCCTCTTCCAGAGCATCCGCGAGCGCAACGGCCTGGCCTATTCGGTCTACAGCTACGTCAACGTCTACTCCGGCGCGGGCGAGATGGAGCTCTACGCCGGCACCTCGCCCGAGACCGCGCAGCAGGTCGCGGACCTGATGGGCGCGGAGGTCCGCAAGCTCCTGCGGGAGGGAATCGGCCGGGACGAGTTCGAGAAGGCGCGCCAGAGCGCGCGGATCTCCTTTGTCATGGGCCAGGAGAGCAATACCTCGCGCATGCGCGGCAACGGCAACGTCCTGCTGCTCTACAACACGACGCGCTCCTTCGAGGAGATCCTGGACCGGCTCGAAAAGACCACCTGCGACGACGTCAACGACGTCGCGCGGCGCATCTTCTCCGCGCCGTTCTGCACGGCGGTCGTGGGCCGGGCGGGCCAGCCCCTCTCCTTTGCGGCGTTTTGACGCATAAAAAAATAGGCGAGCGCCTTTGCGGGCATACTGCCTGTGGAGGTGCTTTTTATGCCGGAAAACAAGAATGCGGCAAACGCCGAATCCATCGCGCAGCTGGGCGTAGCGGAGGCGCCGGAGAGCCCCATCGCCTGCGTGTCCATCATTGGACAGATCGAGGGGCACATGGTCCTGCCGGAGACGAGCAAGGCCACCAAGTACGAACACATCCTGCCTCTGCTCGTCAACATCGAGCAGAGCGAGAAGACAAAGGGCTTCCTGCTGGTGCTCAACACCGTCGGCGGGGACGTGGAGGCCGGCCTGGCCATCGCGGAGATGGTCGCCGGGATGCGCAAGCCCTCGGTCTCCCTGGTCATCGGCGGCGGCCACTCGATCGGCGTGCCGCTGGCCGTCTGCGCGCGCCGGTCCTTCATCGTGCCCACCGCGACCATGACGCTGCACCCGGTGCGCGTATCGGGCATGGTCATCAACGCGCCGCAGTCCGTCGACTACCTCAAGCAGATGCAGGAGCGCGTGGTGCGCTTTGTGTGCGCGCACTCCGGCCTGCAAAAGGAGGCCTTCTACCGCATGCTCGAGGCGCGGGAGGACATGGCCAACGACGTGGGCACGATCCTGGACGGCGAGGCCGCCGTCCGCTGCGGCCTGATCGACCAGATCGGCGGCGTGGGCGACGCGCTGGACGCGCTGCGCGCCATGCTCTAAAGGGGGAACGCGCACACAGAGACGCGCGTTAAATAGGGGAAAGGGCGTGGGCGCGCTTTTGGGCGCGCCCTGGATTTACTTTCCGCCCATCCTGGTGTAAAATGGAGAGGGACGAACGATTTCGCGCTGAATTGAGGGTGTTTATGGAATATTTTCTGCGTTTCCTCCTTTGCGTGCTCCGCTGGGCGCTCATCGTGGTGGTGGTGCTCGCGCTTTCGGTGGGCGTGTTCCTGTTTGCCATGGACTACGCCAACGTCACGATCCTGGCCACGGACGGCATGAAGATGCGCGCGGGCGTGGTGCTTGGGTACAACGACGCGAGCGAGCTGACCAAGTTCTTTACGGAGGACTACCTCGCCGGGGACGAGCTGCTCAAGGACACGACCTACCTGGACTACACGATCAACAGCTTTGACGCCCAGGTCGACGTCGAATCCCTGCACACGCTGCCCTGGGAGAACACGGCGACCGTTGTGGTCACCGAGAGCGTGACCATCGACGGCGAGCTCCCCATCAGCAAGCAGACGCCCGAGCAGCTGGCCGACCCCAACAAGATCCCGCCCCCGCCCTGGGAAGGCGGAACCTACGAGCTGACGCTGCAGAAGGACGCCGAGCACCGCTGGATCATCACCGACGTGGTCAAGACCGCGTCGGAGGAGCCGGCTCCGTCCGGGGAGGCCGCCGATGTGGGTTGAGAAGGGGAGCCTGCTCCTTGCGCCCATGGCGGGCGTGACGGACAAGGTCTATCGCGAGATCTGCACGCGCTTTGGCGCGGACGGCACGGTCACGGAGATGGTCTCGGCAAAGGGGTACCTCCTGACGCCCCGGGAGCGGGAGGAGGTCGTGCAGCTAAGGGAGACCAGCCCCGGCGAGCGGTGCGCGCTGCAGATCTTTGGATCGGATGCGGACTTCATGGGCCGCGCTGCGGAGCGGCTCTGTGAGGACCGCTTTTTTGCGCTGGACGTCAACATGGGCTGCCCCGCGCCCAAGATCGTCTCCGGCGGGGACGGCAGCGCCATGCTGCGCGACCTGCCAAACGCCGAGCGCGTGCTGCGCGCCGTGGTCAGGAACGCCGCCCTGCCCGTGACGGTCAAGATGCGCATGGGCTGGGACGAAGCGTCCGTCAACTACCTGGACGCCGGCAAAATGGCGCAGGACTGCGGCGCCGCGGCCGTGACGCTCCACGCGCGCACGCGCAGCGAAATGTATTCCGGCCGCGCGCACTGGGAGGCCATCGCCGAGCTGAGCGCGCGCCTTTCGATCCCCGTCATCGGCAACGGGGACGTGGAGAGTGCGCAGGACGCGCAGGAGATGCTGCGGCAGACGGGCTGCTACGCCGTCATGGTCGGGCGCGGCGCGATGGGCAATCCCTGGATCTTCCGCGACTGGCAGCGCGCGCGGCAGGGACTGCCCCCGGCGGCGCCCTCGCCCCGCGAGCGCATCGAGACGGCGCACGCGCACGCGCGCGCCCTCGTCGCGCACAAGGGCGAGTACATCGGCCTGCGCGAGATGCGCAAGCACGCGGCCTGGTACCTCAAGGGCCTGCGCGGCAGCGCGCAGGTGCGCGTGCGCGTGAACCTCGCCCAGAGCCTCGGGGAGCTTGCGGACATCCTGCAGGCCTACCTTGCGGACCTGGAGCGGGAGGAAGCGCCCGCAGCCCCGCATTCCCCGGAATGAGGCCGGCCCCCGGCGGGAAAGCTGAAGGGCAGAGGGGGTGCGGCGGTTTGATCGTGACGCGGAATCTGCAAAAGGTCTACAGCGGCGGGGGCTGCGCGGTGGAGGCCCTGCGCGGGGTGAGCCTGGAGGTCGCCGACGGGGACTTTGTCGCCATCGTCGGGCCGTCCGGCAGCGGGAAGTCCACCCTGATGAACGTCCTCGGCTGCCTGGACGCGGCCAGCGGCGGCTATTACGCCCTGGATGGCGAGGACGTGACGCGCCTTGGCAGCGACGGATTGGCGCGCGTGCGCAGCCGGAAGATCGGCTTCGTGTTCCAGAACTTCAACCTGCTGCCGCGGCTGACCGCGCTGGAGAACGCGGCCCTGCCCCTGATGTACCTCGGCGTGCCGCTGCGCGAGCGGCGGGAGCGCGCGGAGCAGGCGCTGCGGAACGTGGGCCTGTACCACCGGCGCAGCCACCTGCCCGCGGAGATGAGCGGCGGCCAGCAGCAGCGCGTGGCCATCGCGCGGGCGCTGATCACCCAGCCGCCCCTGCTGCTTGCGGACGAGCCGACGGGCAACCTGGACAGCGCCTCGGGCGGGGAGATCCTCCGCTTTGTGGAGTCGCTCCACGAGGGCGGCACGACCATCGTCCTCATCACGCACGACGAGGGCGTGGCGCGCCGCTGCCGCCGCCGCGTGGAGATGCGCGACGGCCGCATCCGCGAGCTCTGACCCTTGTGACAAAACCCTCCCTTCCGGCGTAGACTGTTGCGGAAAGGGAGGGTTTTGCAATGGGAGAATTGTCCGTGCGCGAGGTCCGGCAAGTGCTCCTGCTGCTCCTTCTGATGCTGAACAAGGGCGAGAAGGAGGAGGGGCCAAAGGACGTGCTGGTGCTGCTGTTGGCGCTGCTGCTGCTGGAGGACGAGGTCTAAAAAAGGCGGGGCGGGGGGAAGAGATCCCCCGCTCCGCCTTTGCCCGTCAATCCTCGCGGTCGTCGTAGACCTGCAGGGTGCCGTAGCCGGCCTCGTACATCAGGCTGACGCGCAGCAGGCCGTCCGTGCCCTCCATGGAGGCGGAGAAGAACATGTCGCTCTCCTCCTCGATCACGGTGAAGCCCGCGTCCTTGAGGTCCTGGATGTAGTCGTCGATGATGCTGGAGTCGTATTCCTCAAAGACGGCAAAGAGCGACTCGTCGCCGGTCTCCATGAGGACCTCCAGCATGCAGGGGAACTCGGGCAGCAGCGCGCCGAGGCCCTCGTCCGTGGGCAGGAAGACGTATTCCTGGTAGGTGGATTCGGTCGTGGGCGCAGGCGTGGGGGTGGGCGTGGGCGCCGGCGTCGCGGTGACGACCAGCGGGCCGTCCGTGCAGGCGGTCAGCGCCAGGAGCGAGAGGAGAACGAGAAGGAGGGCGAGCAGCTTTTTCATGGGGGGGAATCTCCTTTGCGGCAGGTTTTGCCGCGCCGGGCGCGAATTTTTGAAAAACCGTCCGCGGCGCGGAAATGTTCTTGCGAAAGGGGGCAAAAACGCGTTCAAAAACCGTTCATAAAATGCCATTCCATCGCAATTCCCAACAAACGTATTATAGCGAACCGCGCGCGGATGCGCAAGGGCCTTTTGCGCCCCGCGCGCGGAAAAGCCGCGGGAGGACGATTTGCCATGCGGGCCTTTTTTTGCTATACTTATAGGGTTGAAAAATCGCCGCCGGAGAGGGGGAAGGAAAGATGTGGGGCCTTTTGCAGGACCCGAGGAGCTGGCTCCTGGGCCTGATCTATACGCTGCCGGCGCTGGTGCTCGGCTTCACCCTGCACGAGTTCAGCCATGCCTTTGCCGCGGTGCGGCTCGGGGACCCGACGCCGCGCCTGGAGGAGCGCGTGACGCTCAACCCCTCCGCGCACATCGACTGGGTGGGCGTGCTCCTCTTCGTGCTGCTGGGATGGGGCTATGCAAGGCCCGTGCACATTCAGCCCGGAAACCTCAAGGGGCGCAAGTGGGGCGAGGCGCTGGTGGCCCTGGCCGGGCCGCTGTCCAACTTCCTGCTGGCCGCGGCGTGCTACGCGCTGTGGGACGCCCTGCCCGCAGGGTCCTGGAGCGGGTTTTTCTACTACGGCGCGACGGTCAACCTGACGCTCTGCTTCCTGAACCTGCTGCCCGTGCCCCCGCTGGACGGCTTTTCCGTCGTGCGGGTGCTGATCCCGCTGCGCTCCTACCGCGCGGTGGCCTGGCTGCAGCGCTACGGAATCGTGATCCTGGTGGTGCTGTCGCTCGTTGGGGTGCTGGGGCGGGTCCTCGGCGCGGCGCAGGCTGCGGCCATGCAGCTCTTTGCGCGCATATTCTGACGGGAGGGCGAGGAAATGGCCTATGTCGTGCAGCTCAAGGACTTTGAAGGGCCCTTGGACCTGCTCCTGCACCTGATCGGCCGCGCGAAGGTCCGCATCGAGGACATCTTCGTCTCCGAGATCACGGAGCAGTACCTGGCCTCCGTGCAGGACCTGAGCGGGCTGGACATGGACGCGGCCAGCGAGTTTTTGCAGATGGCGGCCACCCTGATGGAGATCAAGTCCCGCGCGCTGCTGCCCAAGCCCCCCAAGGACGAGGAGGAGGACCCCAAGGAGGAGCTGCTCCGCCGCCTGGAGGAGTACCGCCAGATCAAGGAGGCGAGCAAGGCGCTGCGCATCTACGAGGCCGAGGCCGCGGAGATGGTCGCGCGCCTGCCCATGGAGATCGTGACGGACGCGCGCGTGGAGCTTGGCAGCCTCTCGCTGCGCGCCCTGCAGGAGGCGCTGCTGCGCGTGCTCCTGCGCGCGGAGCGCAATGAGGCGGCGCCGCCCGCGCCGCGGCAGATTCCCCGGGACGACTTCACCATCGGGGAGTGCATGCTGCGCGTGCTGCACCGCGTGCTCGTCTACGGCCAGGTGGAGTTCTCCGAGCTCTTTCCCGTGGACGCCACGCGCGCGGAGATCGTCACAACGTTCCTTGCGCTGCTGGAGCTGCTCAAGGCCAACCGCGTGACCCTCCGGCAGGAGGAGATCTACGCGCCCATCGTGATCGCCGAAGGAAAGGGGGAGGGGACGTGACGCTGGAGGAGCAGATTTCGGCCGCGGAGGCCGTGCTCTTTGCCTCGGGGGAGCCGGTGCGCATCGACGCGCTCCTGCAGGCGCTGGAGATCGCGCCGGAGGAGTTCGAGCCGGTGCTGCGCGGCCTCGCCCTGCGCTACGGCGAGGGGCGGGGCGTCCGCCTGATGCGCTACGAGGAGAGCCTGCAGCTCTGCACCCGGCCGCAGTACCGCGAGATCCTGGAGAAGGTGCTCCAGCCCGTGCGCAAGCAGACGCTCACCCAGGCCGCGCTGGAGACGCTGGCGGTGGTGGCCTACCGCCAGCCCATCACGCGCATGGAGGTCGAGCAGATCCGCGGCGTGCAGTGCGACCGCGCCATGGCCACGCTCGTCCACTGGGGGCTGATCGAGGAGCGCGGCCGCAGGGAGACGGTCGGCCGCCCCATCCTCTACGGGACGACGGAGAAGTTCTTGCAGCACTTTGCGCTCTCCTCCCTGGAGGAGCTGCCAAAGCTCATGCCCGTGGAGACGCAGGGGGACGACCTGATCGACTTTGGCGGCGTCTGAGGCCGCGCAAGAGGGTTTTTTCCCCCAAACGTCGAAAAATTATCAGTTACTTTTGTTAGCCTTGAGAAGAAGACCGCGCGGGAAGGAGTGTGGGAGAGCAAATGGCGACGGCGAAGAAGACATCGCGCGCGACCAGCCGCAAGGGCGGCGCGGGCGCGAAGAAGAAGGCGCAGGCCTCCGGCGCAACGCAGGAAATCATCGGCTTTGCGCTCATGGTGTTGGGGATCTTTTCCTTTGTGGCGGTGGTCATGGGCGGCGCCGGGCTGCTGGGCGAGAGCATCGCCGGCGTGATGTTCGGCCTGTTCGGCCTGGGGGCCTACGTCGTGCCGCTGCTGCTGCTGTGCATCGGCTGGATCGTGCTCATCGCAAAGCGCATGCGCCTGCACCCCGGAAAGCTCGCCCTGACGAGCGTGACGGTGCTCATGCTCTTTGTCATCAACCACCTGGTGGTGGATGGCCGCGTGCAGCAGACCGTGCTCGAGACGCGGGAGAGCGTGGGCTATTGGGGCTACATCGTCGGCTCCTACGCCTATGGACAGGCCCACCACGTCGGCTCCGGCGCGCTGGGGGGAATCCTGACCTTCCCTGCGCGCGCGCTGCTGGGCGCCGTCGGATGCTGGATTCTGACCATCGCGCTCATCGTCGGCTGCGTGTTCGTGCTGGGCAAGCTCTCCATGCGCTCGACCGCCCAGAAGGTCAGCGAGGCCGCCGTCAGCACCAGCCGCCGCGTGCGCGAGAGCGCCCGCACCCACAGCCAGGAGCGCGCCCTGCGCCAGGAGATGCGCCGGGCCGAGCAGGTCCGCATGGACCTGGACGCCGTCGGAAGCGAGGAGGTCGAGCGCCCGGAGCTGCGCAACGAGCGCGTCACCGGCCCGGCCAGGCACCCGGCCAAGGAACCGCTCATGACCCCGCTGGCGCGCGGGGAAGAGGAGATCGAGGAGGGCGAGATCTACGAGGCCCCGCGCAAGACCCTGCCCCGCGTGGAGCTCTTTGCGCGCCGGCAGAAACAGGACGAGGAAGAGCCCGCCATCGAGATCGACCACAACGACCCGACCGCGGGCGCGGCGGACGAGGAGGACATCGTGCCGGTGGAGATCGTGCCGGTGATCCAGCCCGTGCGCGTGCAGGAGGAGGCGCCCATAGAGCCCATAGCGCCCGAAGAGCCCGCGGCAGAGGGCCCGTCGGAGCCGGACCTGATGCCGGAGCCGCCCAGGGGCGCGGCGGACCGCGCGCAGGCCGTGCAGTTCACCCCCATCGTGCACAACCCCTCGGTGAGCGACTTTGACGACGACCCGGAGGACGACGCCGTCATCGAGCCCCCGCACGAGCTGCCGAACCTGGTGCTGGGCCGGCCGCGGGAGATCTCCCCGGCCAAGGAGGTCGAGTACCAGTACGCGGAGGAGAGCGCGCCCGTCATCGACCCGGACGCCGTGCCGCCCTACCGCTTCCCGCCGCTGACGCTGCTCAACCCGGCAAAGGCCCCCGACCCCGTGCGCGACCACGAGCAGGAGGAGGAACAGCAGCAGAAAATCGAGCTGCTGGAGGAGACGCTGCTCTCCTTCGGCATCGAGGCCCGGGTCATCAACGTGGCCCGCGGCCCGGCCATCACGCGGTACGAGCTGCAGCCCGCGCGCGGCGTCAAGGTCTCCAAGATCACGGGCCTTGCCGACGACATCGCGCTGAACATGGCGGCCATGGGCGGCGTGCGCATCGAGGCGCCCGTGCCGGGCAAGTCCGCCGTGGGCATCGAGATCGCAAACGCGACCATCGCAACCGTCACCCTGCGCGAGGTGCTGGAGAGCAAGGAGTTTCAGGAGCATCCCTCTAAAATCGCCGTGGCCCTGGGCAAGGACATCGCGGGCACGCCGGTCGTGGCGGACCTTGCGCGCATGCCGCACCTGCTCATCGCGGGCGCGACGGGATCGGGCAAATCCGTGTGCATCAACTCCATCATCGCCTCGATCCTCTATAAGGCCACGCCCGACGAGGTCCGGCTCATCCTCATCGACCCCAAGGTCGTGGAGCTGAGCGTCTACAACGGCATCCCGCACCTGCTCATCCCCGTGGTCTCCGACCCGAAGAAGGCCGCCGGCGCGCTGGGCTGGGCCGTGCAGGAGATGACGGACCGCTACAAGCGGTTCGAGGGCGCGGTGGTCCGCGACCTGAAGGGATACAACAAGTACGCCGTCAAGAACGGCCTGGAGCCCCTGCCGCAGATCGTGGTCATCATCGACGAGCTGGCGGACCTGATGATGGTGGCGCAGGGCGACGTGGAGCAGAAGATCTGCCGCCTGACGCAGCTGGCGCGCGCGGCGGGCATCCACCTGGTCATCGCCACGCAGCGCCCGTCCGTGGACGTCATCACGGGCCTAATCAAGGCAAACGTGCCCTCGCGCATCGCCTTTGCCGTGGCCTCCCAGGTCGACAGCCGGACGATCCTGGGCATCGGCGGGGCGGAAAAGCTCCTGGGCCGCGGCGACATGCTCTTTGACCCCAGCGGCGCGAGCAAGGCCATCCGCGTGCAGGGCGCCTTCATCAGCGACGACGAGGTCATGGACCTGGTCGACTTCGTCAAGGAAAAGGCCGCCGCGCGCTACGACGAGAGCGTCATCGAGGCGCTGGACCGCGCGGACGCCGCCGACAAGAAGCAAAAGGACGAGGAAAAAGAGGAAGAGGACACCGATCCCCTGCTCATGGACTGCGTGGAGCTGGCCGTGGACGCGGGGCAGATCTCCGCCTCCATGATCCAGCGCAAGCACCGCGTGGGCTACGCGCGCGCGGGCCGCATCCTGGACCAGATGGAAAAGCGGGGGTTCATCTCCGGCTTTGAGGGGTCCAAGCCCCGGCAGACGCGGATCACGCGCGAGCAGTTCTATCAACTGGCCGGGGTCGAACCCAACGCGCCGGCCTATCATGACGACGAGGAGTAGAGTGGCTATGAAAATTGGAATGGTCTCCCTGGGCTGCGCGAAGAACCGCGTGGATGCAGAGCTGATGCTGGGCGTGCTGGCGCGCGAGGGATTCGAGCTGGAATCCGACCCGGAAAAGGCGGACGCCATCATCGTCAATACCTGTGGCTTCATCGAGGCCGCCAAGCAGGAGTCCATCGACGCGATCCTGGAGATGGCGGAGTACAAAAAGAAAAACTGCAAGGCGCTCATCGTCACGGGGTGCCTCTCCAAGCGCTATGCCAAGGAGCTCCCGCCGGAGCTGCCGGAGGTGGACGCCTTCCTTGGCATCGGCGAAACGGACAAGATCGCGCAGGTCGTGCGCGCCTGCGCCGCGGGCGCGCACATCGTGGAGGCGGACGCGGGCTTCTGCTACCTGGAAAACGTGGACCGCGTGCTGACCACCCCCGGCTACACCGCCTATGTGAAGATCGCGGACGGGTGCAACAACCGCTGCGCCTTCTGCGCCATTCCCTACATCCGCGGCAACTACGTTTCCCGCACGATGGAGAACATCGAGCGCGAGGTGCGCGCCCTTGCGGAAAAGGGCGTGCGCGAGATCGTGCTCGTCGCGCAGGACACCACCTACTACGGCAAGGACCTCTACCACAAGCCCATGCTGGCCGAGCTCCTGTGCCGCGTCGCCGCGGTGGAGGGCGTGCACTGGGTGCGCGCGCTCTACTGCTACCCCGAGCTCATCGACGACGAGCTCCTTGCCGTCATGAAGGAGGAGCCCAAGGTCTGTTCCTACCTGGACATCCCCCTGCAGCACATCAACGACAAGGTGCTGCGCGAGATGAACCGCCGCGGCGACGGCGCCCTCATCCGCGGCCTCTACCGGAAGATCCGCGGCCTGGGCGGCTTTGCGCTGCGCACCACGCTCATCGCCGGCTTCCCCGGGGAGACGGAGGAGGAGTTCCAGGAGCTGCTCCAGTTCGTGCAGGCGTGCCCGTTCGACCGGCTGGGCGTCTTCGCCTATTCCGAGGAGGAGGGAACCCCCGCCGCCGCGCGGCAGGACCAGGTGCCCATGCGCGTGCGCAAGGCGCGCGAGGGCAAGATCATGCGCGCGCAGCAGAAGATCTCCCGCGCCTTCAACGAGAGCCGCATCGGCAGCGTCTGCGAGGTGCTCGTCGAGGGCCGGGAGGAAAACGGCCTCTACTACGGCCGCTCCCAGTGGGAGGCGCCGGAGACCGACGGCAAGGTCTACATCAAGCTCGCCGAAGGGCTGCAAGAGGGCAGCTTCGTCCGCGTGCGCATCACCGACGCGCAGGACTATGACATAACGGGGGTGCTGGAATGAAGCTCACCATCGCCAGCAAGGTGACGATCCTGCGCATCTGCCTGATCCCGCTGTTCATCCTGAGCTATTACTTCTTTGACGGACCGGGCGGACTCATCCTCCCCACGCTGATCTTCGTCGTCGCGGCCATGACGGACTGGATCGACGGGCACCTTGCGCGCAGCCGCAACGAGGTCACGAACTTCGGCAAGTTCATCGACCCCATCGCGGACAAGCTCCTGGTGACCTCGGCCTTCATCCTGCTGGTCGGGGACGGCCGCATGAGCGCGGTGAGCTGCATCATCATCCTCTCGCGCGAGTTCATCATCAGCGGCCTGCGGCTCATCGCCGCGGACAACCACGTGGTCATCGCCGCGAGCTATCTGGGAAAGATCAAGACCACCACGCAGATCATCGCCATCGTGCTGCTCCTGCTCAACAACTTCCCCTTCCGCTTCATCGGCCTGCCCATGGACAAGGTCGCCGAGGTCGTGGCCGTCGTCTTCACCATCTGGTCGGGCGTGGACTACATCGTAAAGAACCGTCAGGTTCTCAGGGAAAAGGAGTGAGGTTTGCGTGGATGCGCTCTCTGCCCTCGCGCGCGGCGTCGTCGCGCTCCTGTTGGATAAGAAAAAGACCGTCGCCCTGGCGGAGTCCTGCACGGGCGGCATGATCGCCTCCGCCCTGGTCGACTGCCCCGGCGTCAGCGCCGCGCTGTTGGAGGGCTGCGTCTGCTACTCCAACGCCGCCAAGATGCGCCGGCTCCATGTATTAACAGAAACTTTACAGAACTTTGGCGCGGTCAGCGCGGAGTGCGCACTGGAAATGGTGCATGGAATCTGCGATACTACGGGCAGCGATTGCGGAATCGCCGTCACGGGCATCGCGGGGCCGGACGGCGGCACGCAGGAAAAGCCCGTGGGGCTGGTGTACATGGCCGTGCAGTGCTGCGGGCGCGCGCCGCGCGTGGAGAAGCGCGTGTTCCCGGGCGACCGGACGCAGGTGCGCACGCAGGCCGCGCAGCACGCGCTGCGCATGCTCCAGGAGGAATTGAAGGAGGTTTGAGCTCTATGGCCAAGGCAACGAAGAATCCGCAGATTGTGCAGATCACGGATGAAGAGGAGAAGAAGAAGGCGCTGGCAAACACGCTGAGCGCGATCGAGAAGCAGTACGGCAAGGGCGCCATCATGAAGCTCGGGGAGCGCACGGCCATGAACGTGCAGACCATCCCCACCGGGTGCCTGGAGCTGGACATCGCCCTGGGCGTCGGTGGCGTGCCGCGCGGGCGCATCATCGAGATCTACGGCCCGGAGTCCTCGGGCAAGACCACGGTCGCGCTGCACATGGTGGCCGAGGCGCAGAAGCTGGGCGGCACGGCGGCCTTCATCGACGCCGAGCACGCGCTGGACCCGGTCTACGCCAAGGCCCTGGGCGTCAACATCGACGACCTCTACGTCTCCCAGCCGGACACGGGCGAGCAGGCGCTGGAGATCTGCGAGGCGCTGGTGCGCTCCGGCGCGGTGGACATCATCATCATCGACTCGGTCGCGGCGCTCGTGCCCAAGGCCGAGATCGACGGCGACATGGGCGACAGCCACGTGGGCCTGCAGGCGCGCCTGATGTCCCAGGCCCTGCGCAAGCTCGCGGGCCTGATCTCCAAGACGAACTGCATCTGCCTGTTCATCAACCAGCTGCGCGAGAAGGTGGGCGTGATGTTCGGCAATCCGGAGACGACCACCGGCGGCAAGGCGCTCAAGTTCTACGCCACCATCCGCCTGGACATCCGCCGCTCCGAGCAGCTCAAGGCCGGCAACGAGATCGTCGGCAACCGCACCAAGATCAAGGTCGTCAAGAACAAGGTCGCGCCGCCCTTTAAGACCTGCGAGTTCGACATCCTCTACGGCAAGGGCATCTCGCACGAGGGCTCGGTCCTGGACCTTGCGGTGGAGAACGACTTCGTCCAAAAGTCCGGCGCGTGGTTCAACTACGGCGACGTGCGCATCGGCCAGGGCCGCGAGAACGCGCGGCAGTACCTGATCGACCACAAGGACGTCTGCGACGAGCTGGAGGCCATGATCCGCGAAAAGCTCCTGGCGCCCAAGGCCGACGACGGCGAGCCCGCGGAGATCGAGGTCGTCAAGGAGGAGGGCCCGGAGGTCGAGCAGATGGAGATGGACCCCGACGACTTTGACGACGAGCCCTAAGACCCCCGACCGATAGGAGGAAGCGAAGATGCGCAAGGTGCTTCTCGTCGTGGACTTTCAAAAGGACTTTGTGGACGGCGCGCTGGGCTTCCCCGGCGCCGAGGCGCTGGAGGCGCCCCTGTGCCGCCGGATCGAGCGCGCGCGGCAGGAGGGTTGGGCGGTCTGGTTCACGCTGGATACGCACCACGCGGACTACCTGCGCACGCAGGAGGGGCGCCGCCTGCCCACGCCCCACTGCATCGAGGGCACGCCGGGCTGGGCCCTCTACGGCCGGGTTGCGGACCTGCGCCGGGAGGAGGACGTCTGCTTCTGCAAGGGCGCGCTCGGCAGCCGCGAGCTCCTGCTGTACCTGATGGACCACCCGGTGGAGGAGATCGAGCTGTGCGGCCTGGTCTCCAACATGTGCGTGCTCTCCAACGCCGTGGTCTGCAAGGCGGCCCTGCCCGAGTGCCGCGTCGCCGTCAACGAGGCGCTGACCCGCTCCTTTGACCCGGCGCTGCACGCAAAGGCCATGGACGTGCTGCGCGGCGTGCAGATCGACGTCCTCGGGGGAGGGGACGCGGATGCGCATTGAGCGCCTGACGCAGCAGAACCTCGCCCGCTGCACGGGCGTGCTGCGCCAGCCCTTTGCCGTGATCGGGCGCCTTTTGCCGGAGTACCGGGACGGCCGCTGGTCCGCGCAGGAGGAGCTCTTTCCCGAGCCGCGGGAAAAGGTCTATCCGGACGACGTGGCGTGCGCGCGCTTCCTCGAGGAGGAGGCGTGCGCGGGATTTGCGGCGCTGGAGGGGGAGACCTGCGCCGGGCTTATCCTGCTCGAGGCGTACTGGAACCGCTATGCCTTTGTCCACGAGCTCGCCGTGGACCGAGAATGGCGCGGCCGGGGCGTCGGCACGCGCCTGATGGACTGCGCAAAGGCCTGGGCGCAGGAGCGCCGCCTGCACGGCCTGATGCTCGAAACCCAGGACGACAACCTGCTCGCCTGCCGGTTTTACCGCAAGTACGGCATGCGCATCGGCGGCGTGGACGAGCTGCTCTACGCCGGCTTTGGCAGCCGGGAGAAAGCCGTCTTCTGGTACCTGGAGCTGGACTAGTCCCTTGCGCTGAACCAAAGGAGGAGGAGGGAGGCCGCCATGCGGTTTGAAGAAGTGAAGCGGGCGGACGAGGAGCAGGTGCAGGCCCTCTCCGCGCTGGCCACATCCATTGTGCGGGAACACTTTGACCCGATCATCGGCAAGGCGCAGAACGACTACATGCTGGAGAAGTTTCAGTCCGTGCCGGCCCTGCGCGGTCAGCTGGAGAGCGGATACCGGTATTTCTTCGCCTGCACGGACGCGGGGGAGCGCATCGGCTTTCTCGCGTTCTATCCCCGCGGAAACGAGCTGTACCTGAGCAAGTTCTATTTGCAGAAGGACTGGCGCGGCAAGGGGCTCGCCTGGGAGATGCTGCGCTTTGTGCTGGAATCCGCCCGCGCGCTGGGATTGGGCGCGGTGGAGCTCAACGTCAATCGGGACAACGACGCGGCGCGGGCCTATGAGCGGATGGGGTTTGTCCGCGTCCGCGAGGAAAAGAACGACATCGGCGCAGGCTTCTTCATGGACGACTTTGTCTACCGCTACGACCTGTAAAGGGCGAAAACAAACCGGCGCTGCACAGGGGAGGTTCCCCCTGCGCAGCGCCGGTTTTTTTCGGGATTATCTGCGCACGGCAGCGCGCAGGAGCGCGGCGCTGACGGGCTGCTTCGTCTCGTCGTCCACGAGGCGGAAGTTCATGCCGCGGTAGCTCCACAGCGCGCGGCCGATGCCGTGCTGCGTGCAGAAGGCGGCCACGTCCTGCGTCCAGGCGGCGCGGCTCTCCGGGTCGGCCTCTTCGATGACGCCGTATTCCCCGCAGTAGAGCGGCAGGTCGTGCTCGGCGATGAAGTCCGCCGCGGGCTGCAGGAACCGATAGACAAAGTCGCGGTCCATGTACGTCAGGCCCTCATAGAGGTCCATGCGGCGGCCGGTTTCCCGGGCAAAGTCCAGGTAGTCGTCCAAGGGCGCAGGATAGCTCACGTCGCGGCCAAAGCGCAGCACTTCCTCGTTCCAATGCGCGTGCTGATGCGTCATGGCAAAGGGCTCGTACATGTGGAAGTTGTAGACGACCTTCGGATCGTCGAAAATGGGCATGTCCTTGAGCTTCCAGACGTTGTTGTAGTCGATGCCGCCGATGACGATGGCGTGGTCCGCGTCCACTTCGCGGATGGCGGCGATGGCGCGCGTGGCCAGCGCGTTCCAGCGGGTGGAGTCCGGCTCCACGATCTCGTTGAGGAGCTCGAAGAGAAGGTGCCCCTCGCCCTTGTAGCGCTTGGCAAAGGCCTGCCAGATGGCCAGGAACCGCGCCTGCATATCCGCGTCGCCGAAGAGAACGATCTTGTCCGGCTCGTTGAAGGAGAAGCCGGGGGCGCGGTGCAGGTCGAGCACGAGGTTGAGACCCGCGGCCCTGCACCAGTTCACGCAGTTGTCCAGATACGCAAACCCGCTCTCCTTGTAGACAAAGGGCTTGTCGTCGTCCTCAATCAAGGGATAGTCGAAGGGCACGCGGACGTGGTCGAAGCCGAAGTCCGCGATGCGGTCGATGTCCTCCTTGGTGATGAAGCGGTCGAAGTGGTGCTCGGGATCGCGCTGCAGGTTGCCCTCCAGGTACTGCGAGAGCCAGCCGCCCAGGTTCACGCCCGCCATGTAGCCTTCCAATTTCTTCACAAGGGTCCCTCCATTCCTCTGCATTGGAAAATGTCTTTGCTTTTTCATTCGCTTAGAAGCGGGAAAAATCCTGCTGAAACGAGAAAAAAGTATCGAATGCGGCAGCGCCGGCCCGCTTGCGCACGGACCCGCGCTGCCGTATACTGTGGAGAAGAGGGAGGGAAAAATCATGTTGGCGTATACCTATGTGGAAAAGGGAAAGTTCGCCCTGCGGGAGAAGGCGATCCCCCGCCTGCAGGACCCGCAGGACGCGCTCGTGCGCGTCACGCTGGCCAGCATCTGCACGAGCGACCTGCACATCCTGCACGGCTCAGTGCCCCGGGCGGTGCCGGGCGTCACGGTCGGCCACGAGATGGTGGGCGTGGTCGAGGCGGTCGGGCCGCAGGTCACGGCCGTGCGGCCCGGGGACCGCGTCGCCGTCAACGTGGAGACGTTCTGCGGCCGCTGCTTCTTCTGCGAGCACGGCTATGTCAACAACTGCACGGACCCGAACGGCGGCTGGGCCCTCGGCTGCCGGATCGACGGCGGCCAGGCGGCGTTCGTCCGCGTGCCGTACGCGAACCAGGGCTTGACCCGCATCCCGGAGGGCGTCTCCGACCGCAAGGCCCTGCTCGTCGGGGACGTGCTCGCCACGGGATTTTGGGCCGCGCGCATCGGGGAGATCCATCCGGGGGACACGGTCCTGATCCTGGGCGCGGGCCCGACCGGGCTGTGCACGCTGCTCTGCGCCCTGCTGCACGCGCCGGGGCGCGTCATCGTCTGCGAAAAGGACCCGCAGCGCCGGGCGTTTGTGCGCGCGTTCGCCCCGCAGGCGCTGGCCGTGGGGCCGGAGGAGGTCGTGGAGGCCGTCCGCGCGAACAGCGCGCACGGCGGCGCGGACGCGGTGTTCGAGGTCGCGGGCTCGCCCGAGAGCTTCCGCCTGGCCTGGCTGTGCGCGCGGCCCAACGCGGTGGTGACCATCGTCGCGCTCTACGACGCGCCGCAGGTCCTGCCCCTGCCCGACATGTACGGCAAGAACCTCACCTTCAAGACCGGCGGCGTGGACGGCTGCGACTGCGGCGAGATCCTGCGGCGGATCGCGGCGGGGGAGCTGGACACCGAGCCGCTGCTGACGCACACCTACCCGCTGACGCGCATCGAGGAGGCGTATGCGCTCTTTGCCGCGCGGCGGGACGGCGTCATCAAGGTGGCCGTGGACTGCCAGGCGTGAGGGGGCGGTATCGCCCCGCGCGGGGGGAGGGGGAAGCGCGTTCTTCCCCCTCCCCTCGCGTTTTTTTGCGGGCGCTTTTCGACCGCTTGGCGGCGCTTTGCGCCCGGTTGGCCAAAACGGCGGGACAAGCGGGGGAAAACCCGATATACTGAAACCCGAAGAGAGGAGGGAACTCACAATGAAGCTAACCTTTGAACCCAGCGCAGGCGAGGCGGAGGTCGTCGTGCGGGGCGACCCCGGGGACCCGGAGGTGCCGCGGATCCTGGCGGCGCTGCAGACGGCGGCGGTCCGGCAGGGCCGGCTCCTGCTGCGCAAGGCGGGCACGGAGCGGGAGTACCTGCTGGAGCCGGAGAAGATCGACTACTTTTCCGCGCGGGAGGGCGGCGTGCTGGCCCGCGCCGGCGGCGAGGACTACGAGACGCGCCTGCGCCTCTACGAGCTGAGCCGGGCGCTGCGGCCGCAGGGCTTTGTGCAGATCAGCAAGGGCATTGTGGTGAACGTGCAGGCCGTGCGCGCGGTGGAGGCCGAGTTCAGCGGCAACTACACGGCGCTCCTGCGCGACGGGAAGACGCGCCTGACGATCTCCCGCAGCTACATGCGCGACTTCCGCAACTATGTATTGGAGGGCAAGTGAAGATGAAAAAGGTGTTTTGCTACCTGGAAAGAGGGCTGGCCATCGGGTTCCTGGTGACGACGGTCTGCCTGCTGCTCAACGAGGGCGCGAACGAGACCATGCGCCAGGTCGCGGTCTGGATGGTCGCCTCGATGCTCTACGGCGCGGTTTCGCTGGTATTCGAGGCGGACGCCATCCCCCTGCCCGCGGCGACGGCGCTGCACCTGGCGCTCTGCTCGCTGGTGACCATCGCCGCCTCCTACATCCTGGGCTATGCCGACAGCCTGCTGTCGCTGCTGGTTTACGTGTTCCCGACGTTCCTTGCGATCTACGCCGTGATCTACCTCTCGATCTTCCTGAGCATCTGGATCAGCGCGCGCAGGATGAACCGCAAGCTCCGCGCGCGGTGAAGACGCCCTTTCGTTTTCTGCGCGGATGGTGTATCATGGAAGGAGCCGCCCCAAACGCGGGCGGCGGAAAGAGGTGTTCCATGAAATTCTCCGAAATGCCGTATCAGCGGCCGGACATCCCCGCGCTGCGGGAGAAGCTCGAGGCCCTGCGCGCGCGGATCGAGGGCGCGCAGAGCGCGGACGAGGCCGAGCGCGCCTACCGCGAGTCCGACGCGCTCTCCCAGCAGTACGCGACCGCGACGTCCCTGGCCTACATCCGCCACAGCATCGACACCCGCGACGCGTTCTACGACGCGGAAAACGCCTTTGCGGACGAGAACGAGCCCGTCGTCAAGGAGATGGCGCAGGCCGTGAACCTGGCGCTGCTGCGCTCCCCGTTCCGGAAGGAGCTGGAGGCCCGCCTGGGCGAGGTGCTCTTTACAAACCTGGAGATCGAGGTCCGCAGCTTTTCGCCCCAGAACCTCGCCCTCATGCAGGAGGAAAACCGCCTGCAGAGCGAATACCAGAAGCTCTACGCCTCGGCCCTTGCGGACTGGGAGGGCGCAAAGCTCCCCCTGCCCAAGCTCGGGCCCTACAAGCAGAGCGGGGACCGCGCCACGCGCCGCCGCGCCTACGAGGCCGAGGGCCGCTGGTTCGACGCCCACCGCGAGGAGCTGGACGCCCTCTACGACGCCCTGGTGCGCAACCGCACCCAGCAGGCCCGCAACATGGGCCACGAATCCTACCTGCCCCTGGGCTACGACCGGCTCGGCCGCAACTGCTACGGCATCCAGGAGGTCGAGGCCTTCCGCGACCAGATCGCCCAGGACCTCGTGCCCATCGTAAACGGCGTGCGCGCCGCGCAGGCCCGCAGGCTCGGCCTGACGAGCCTGGCCCTCTACGACAGCACCGTCAGCTTCCCGGACGGCAACGCCGCGCCCCAGGGCACCGCGGAGGAGATCCTGGAAAAGGGCCATGCGATGTACCGCGAGCTCAGCCCGGAGACCGCCGAGTTCGCCGACTTCCTCTGGGGAAACGAGCTGCTGGACGTGCGCAGCAAGGAGGGCAAGGCCCCCGGCGGCTACTGCACGGAGATCCCAGCCTACGGCGCGCCCTTCATCTTCTCCAACTTCAACGGCACCAGCGACGACGTGGACGTGCTCACGCACGAGGCCGGCCACGCCTTCGCCGCCTACCGCGCCATGCGCCGGGGCATCCCCTCCGACCTCTGGACGCCGACCATGGACGCCGCCGAGGTCCACTCCATGTCCATGGAGTTCCTCACCGCGCCCTGGCACGAGCGCTTCTTCGGGCCCGCGGTGCGCAAGTACGAGCTCGCCCACTGCGAGGACGCGCTGACCTTCATCCCCTATGGCTGCATGGTCGACGAGTTCCAGCACAGAATGTACGAGAACCCGACCCTCACCCCGGAGCAGCGCAACGCGGTCTGGCTCGACCTGGAAAAGAAGTACCGCCCCTGGATGGACCTGAGCGGCCTGCCCTTCTACGGCCGCGGCGCGGGCTGGCAGCGGCAGCTGCACATCTACCTCTTCCCCCTCTACTACATCGACTACTGCATGGCGCAGACCGTCGCCTTCCAGTTCTGGATGGCGTCGCTTGCGGACCGCGGCGGCGCCTGGGCGCGCTACCTGCGCTTTGTGGACGGCGGCGGCGCGAAGACCTTCGCCTCCCTCGTGGAGGACGCGGGGCTGTGCCTGCCCTATGCGCCGGGCTGCATCCGCAAGGTTGGCGGCGAGGTCGCCCAGTGGCTGACGGACAACGCGCGCTGAAACAGACGCCCTGCGCGGCCAAAAAGCCGGAGGAAATGAATTTCCTCCGGCTTTTTGGCGTTTTTATGCAGCTTTTCCGTCGAAAGACTGCAAAAGGCAGAAGACCCGGCGCATACGGAATCCTGTCTTTCGGGCGCAGGAGAAGGGGGTTTCAAGGAAAAGCAAATCGCTCAGCCGTTTTGGGTTCCCGAAAGCGGGGAGACGAAATGTCACCGGTTGTAAAGAAAGCCCCCGCATTTTCAAAAAACGACAGAATGAAACCTCAAAATTTGACGGGCAGGAGAAGGGTCTGAGAAGAAATCGTCACTTTTTTATCGAATACGCCGCGGTTTTGGAGGAAGAAATCATGTATGTTTTGTGAAGACATTAAATTGATTTCCGCAGGAAACCGAAATTCCATGAAATCCAGGAAAATTTGCAAGAGTTTGTTGACTATTGCGAGGGTATTCTATATAATGTTAATGGTCTTTGAATTTCTGAGACTCCGTCGGTTTCATCGAACCGGAGGTTTTTTCTCTGCCGCGCGGCGCGGGTTTTGCGTACAGGCGTTTGGCGCGGCCAAGGGAGCTCTCCGCATTTTTGCGGGGAGCGCAACTGCGTTTTTGCGAACTATGGGCCAAAAGGCCCGCTGATATAGTTCAAATTGAGGAGGAAATGACATGAAGGGTAGCAAGAAGATCCTTGCGCTGCTTCTCGTCCTGGCCATGGGCATGACCATGCTGGCCGGATGCAGCAGCACCCCCACCGCCACGGAGAGCCCCGCGGCCACCGATGACGGCGCCGCGGCCACTGAAACCCCCGCGGCCAGCGAGGCGCCCGCCGAGACCCGGCCCAACCGCCTGATCTACGGCTCTTCTACGGAGGTTTCCGGCGACATCGGCCCGGAGGCCTGGTGGACGAACAACGCCACCGACCAGATGATCCGCGACCTGATCAACGACTACAACGTCGTCACCTTTGACCAGGACGGCGCCATGGTGGAGAACGCCTCCGTCCTGGACGGCGCGATCACCAGCGTGGAGAACGAGGACGGCTCCAAGACCTTCACCGTGAAGATCAAGCAGGGCCTGACCTACAACAACGGCGAGCCCATCACCGCCGCCGACTACTGCGCCTACGCCCTGGTTGCCTACTCCCCAGCCGCCAAGGAGGCGGGCTCCGGCATGGTTCCCCTGGAGCTCGTGGGCTCTGCCGAGTACCAGAACGGCGACGTCAACTACATCAGCGGCCTGCGCCTGGTGGACGAGTACACCTACGCCATCACCGTCAGCGCGGACGTGCTGCCCTACTACTTCGAGGAATACTACGCGAACCTCAAGCCCCTGTACCTGCCCATGTACGCCAGCGCCCCGCTGACGGTCAAGGACGACGGCCAGGGCGTGTACCTGGACGGCGGCGAGCTGGTGGCCGACGAGATCAACGCCACCCGCTACATGTACGACAGCCCCGTCTCCGCCGGCCCCTACACGCTGGTCAGCCTGGACACCGGCACCCTGCAGGCCACCCTGGAGCTGAACCCGAACTACGCGGGCAACTTCGAGGGCCAGAAGCCCAGCATCCAGACGATCGTCATCACCAAGTCTGAGGTTTCCACGGCCATCGACTCCCTGCGCACCGGCGCTGTCGACCTGCTGGACACCCTGTCCGACGGCAACACGGAGATCAACCCCGCCGTGGACCTGGTGGAAGAGGGCGGCTATGACTACGTCTCCTTCGAGCGCAACGGCTACGGCAAGCTGCAGTTCGCCTGCGACTTTGGCCCGACCCAGTTCCCCGCGGTGCGCCAGGCGGTCGCCCTGCTGCTGGACCGCAAGGAGTTCGCCAACCAGTTCTGCGCGGGCTACGGCTCCGTCGTGGACGGCCCCTACGGCCTGTGCATGTGGATGTACAAGGAGAGCCAGGAGTTCTTCGCGGACAACATCGACAGCTATGCCTACAACCCCGACCGCGCCGTGGAGATCCTCGAGGCGGACGGCTGGACGCTGAACGCGGACGGCACCCCCTACTCCGGCACCGGCCTGCGTTATAAGGAAGTCACCGCCGAGGAAGCGGGCGACTACGCGCTCAACGTCACCCTGGACGACGGCCGCATCCTGATGCCGCTGCACATCATGTGGGCCTCCTCCGAGGACAACCCCGTCTCCGAGCTGCTGGCGGTCATGCTGGCCAACGGCGAGCAGACGGCGGCCGCCGGCATGGAGATTGAGATGACGGTCATGAGCTTCACCGACCTGCTCAACTACCTGTACCGCGACGCCACCGTGGACGAGAGATACGGCGTGCCGACCTACGGCATGTTCAACCTGGCCACCGGCTTCACCCAGATGTACGACCAGGCCTTCGCCTACTCCGAGGACCCGGCCTACATGGGCACCTACAACAACAACTTCATCCTGGACGACGAGCTGGCGCAGCTGGCTTGGGACATGGTCTACGGCGTTGAGGCCGGCGACGATGCGGCCTACCTCGACATGTGGCAGAAGTTCATGGACCGCTGGAACGAGCTGCTGCCCGATGTCCCCCTGTACTCCAACATCTACTACACCGTCTTCCCGGATTGGCTGCAGGGCTACGACCAGAGCAGCTACTGGGACTTCTCGCAGGCGGTGCTGTACGCCTCCATCGAGAACGCGGAATAAGCCTTACGCAAAACGAACCCAGACTGGATACAACGGCAGGGCGGACGATCCGCCCCGCCGTTTTTCCCTATGCTGGGGAAAACGTTATTTCAACAATGAGAAAGATTTTTCCCCTCTTTGCGGGGATGATCCACCTATGCACACCAATCTCAACGTAAGGAGGGAAATACGCTGCGATGAAGAAGTACATCCTGAAGCGCATCGTCTATATGGTCGTTGTGTTCTTCCTCGTCTCCATCCTCATGTATTTTCTCTACAATCTGATCCCGAGCGACCCGGCTCGCAATCAGCTGGAGTCGGTAAAGAACACGCTGCGGCCCGAGGAGTACGAGCAGCGCTATAACGAACTGCGCGAGCAGATGGGCCTCAACGACCCGATCCTCGTGCGCTATGCCCGCTGGATGGGCCTGGCCCCGGAGAAGCAGACGGGCGAATTTTCCGGCATGCTGCAGGGGGATTTCGGCTATTCTTCGTTCTTCAAGCAGGATGTCAGCCAGGTCATCCCCGTGCGCATGAAGAACACCGTGCTCATCAATATCTTTGTCACGATCCTCTCCCTGGGCATCACGATTCCGCTGGGCATCTACTGCGCCGTGCACAAGCGGGGCCTTGTGGATAAGGCCGTGCAGGTCTTTACGATCGTCGGGTATTCCATCCCCATCTACATCGTGGCGCTGCTGTTCATCTGGCTGTTTGCGGTCGTATTGCGATGGTTCCCGGTCAGCGGCATGGAGACGCCGGGCTCGAGCTACACGGGCCTGCGCGCGTTCCTGGACACCTGCTATTACCTGACGCTGCCGGTGCTGGTGCTGACGTTCGCGTCCCTGGGCGGCATGACGCGCTACGTGCGCTCGGCCATGATCGACGCCCTGAGCATGGACTGCATCCGCACCGCGCGCGCAAAGGGCCTGCGGGAAAAGGTCGTCATCTATTCCCACGCCTGGCGCAACGCGCTGCTGCCGGTCATCACGGTCATCATCTCCTGGTTCCTGAGCATCTTTTCCGGCTCGGTCATCGTGGAGACGACCTTCACCCTCAACGGCATGGGCCAGCTCTATTACCAGGCCCTGCGCAACAGCGACTATGAACTCGCGCTCGCCTGCCAGATGTTCTACTGCGTGGTGAGCCTTGTGGGCGCGCTGATCATGGACCTGAGCTACGGCCTGGTCGACCCGCGCGTGCGCGTGGACAAGTAAGGAGGGAAGCACCATGGCAAACAACTCGAAAAAGCGCCGGTTCAGCCTGCTTTCCCGCCTGTTTGGGAACAGGAACAAGGAGCGGAGCTTCCTGGAAGAGGAGCAGCTCCAGAGCCCGGGCCGGCTCGTTCTGCGCAACTTTCTGCACAACAAGCTGGGCATGACGGGCCTGATCCTGTTCCTTGCGATCTTCCTGTTCGTGCTCATCGCGCCGCAGGTCTTCCAGCTCGACCTGGGCTACCAGGACAACACGCAGTCCAACGTGCCCCCGACCATGAGCATGATGAGCCTGCCCGACGAGCTCAAGGGCCACGTCGTGGACATCGCGCCCGGCACCACCTATGCCGTCGGCGTCTCCGACGAGGGCAAGGTCTACACCTGGGGCCACACCCGCATCACGGACACCATCGACCTTGCGGACATCCCCGAGGAGGTCCAGCAGGCCAAGATCGTCAAGGTCGCCGCGGGCTACGACCACATCGTCGCCCTGGATGAGAACGGCGGCGTCTACGTCTGGGGCAACACGCGCCTGGGCCAGGACCGCCTGCCCAACGAGATCTCCCGCGCGATGCGCCGCGGGGACAAGCTGGACATCGTCCAGATCGAGGCCGGGTTCCAGTTCTCCGCAGCGCTGACGGCCGACGGCGAGCTCTACCTCTGGGGCAACATGAACATGTGCGACCTGGACGTGCGCCGCGCCTACCAGGGCCACATCAAGAAGATCGCCCTGACCACCTATAGCTACATCGCCCTGCTGGACGACGGCTCCGTGGCCTACACGGGCCTGCAGGGGGAAAACGCCATCAGCGCCGTGCCGGAGGCGGCCACGTCGAACATCGTGGACATCGCGGCGACCGGCACGACCTGCGCGGCCGTGGACGCGGACGGCAACGTCATCGTCTGGGGCAGCTCTTCCCACAACGAGACCGCCGTGCCGGAGATGGCGGCCAAGCCCGTGGAGCTCTACGGCGGCATCTACCACTACACCGCCCTGCTGGAGAACGGCGACGTCGTCTCCTGGGGCGACAACACCCACAACCAGGGCGTCGTTCCCACCGCCGTGGAGGAGGGCGACATCGAGACCGTTTTTGCGGGCTTCTACCAGAACTACGCCGTCACGACCGAGGGCGAGGTGGAGACCTGGGGCCTGCGCGGCTACCTGCTGGGCACGGATGAATACGGCCGCGACATCCTCAACCGCATCGCCAACGGCGGCCGCGTCACCATGACCGTCGGCGCGGTGTCCGTCGTCATCTCCCTGGTCATCGGCGTGCTGCTGGGCGGCATTTCCGGGTATTTCGGCGGGTGGATCGACATGGCGATCATGCGCATTGCCGAGGTCGTCTCCGGCCTGCCCTTCCTGCCGTTTGCCATGATCCTGTCGGCCATCATCGGCACACAGATCTCCGTGGAACAGCGAATGTACTTGATCATGGTGGTCCTGGGCGTCTTGAGCTGGCCGAGCACCTGCCGCCTCGTGCGCGCGCAGATCTTCTCCCAGAGGGAGCAGGAGTACGTCACCGCGGCCAAGGCCATGGGCGTGCGGGAGGGCTCCATCGTCTTCCGCCACATCCTGCCCAACGTCCTGAGCTTGATCCTGGTCACGGCCACGCTGGACTTTGCCACCTGCATGCTCACCGAGTCCACGCTGAGCTACCTGGGCTTTGGCATCTCGCCGCCCACGCCGACCTGGGGCAACATGCTCACCGGCGCCAACAACTCCGTGGTCATTCAGCAGTACTGGTGGCGGTGGGCCTTCCCGGCCGCGATCTTCGGCATCTGCACCATCTGCATCAACCTGATCGGCGACGCCCTGCGGGACGCCTTCGATCCGAAGTCCGCTGAACGCTAAGGAGGGACGATCCATGGCATTATTGGAACTGAGGGACCTGAGGACCTTCTTCCGCAGCAAGCGCGGCACCGTCAAGGCCGTCAACGGGGTGAGCTATTCCGTGGACGCGGGCAAGGTGCTGGGCGTCGTCGGCGAGTCCGGATCGGGCAAGAGCGTCTCGGCCATGAGCATTCTGCGCCTGCTGGACAACAACGGCTACATCGACGGCGGCGAGATCTACTTTGAGGGCCGGGAGCTGACCAAGCTCCCCATGAGCGAGATGTATAAGATCCGCGGCAACGAGATCTCCGTCATCTTCCAGGAGCCCATGACGAGCCTGAACCCCGTCTTCACCGTGGAGCGGCAGCTGAGCGAGCCGCTGCGCATTCACCAGGGCATGAGCAAGGCCGAGGCCAAGAAGCAGGCGGTCACCCTGCTGTCGGACGTCAAGATCCCCAACCCGGAGGTCGTGGCCAAGCAGTACCCCCACCAGCTCTCCGGCGGCATGCGCCAGCGCGTCATGATCGCCATGGCCCTGGCCTGCAAGCCCAAGATCCTCATCGCCGACGAGCCCACCACCGCCCTGGACGTCACCATCCAGGCGCAGATCCTCAAGCTCATGAACGAGCTCAAGGAGAAGAACGGCACGGCGGTCCTCTTCATCACGCATGACCTGGGCGTCATCAACCAGATGGCCGACGACGTCGCCGTCATGTACTGCGGCCAGGTGGTGGAGTTCGCCCCGGCCAAGACCATCTTCCACGGTGGCGCGTACTCCCACCCCTACACCGAGGGGCTCCTGGCCTCCATCCCGCGGCTGGATACGCCCGCCAACACCCGCTTGGAGGCGATCCCCGGCGCGGTGCCGCACCCGCTCGACCTGCCCAAGGGCTGCAAGTTCGCCCCCCGCTGCAAGTACGCCACGGAGCGCTGCCGCCAGGAAGAGCCGGAGCTGATCCACGTCACGGAGGAGCAGCAGATCCGCTGCTTCCACCCGAGGAAGGAGGACAGACATGGATAACAAGAGAGAGGTCCTGCTTCGGATCGACAACCTCAAGCAGTATTTTCCCCTGAAGGGCGGCGGCTCCGTCAAGGCCAACGACGGCATCTCCCTGGACATCTACAAGGGCGAGACCTTCGGCCTGGTGGGCGAGTCCGGCTGCGGCAAGTCCACGCTGGGGCGCACCATCCTTCAGCTCTACCACCAGACCTACGGCCGCACCATGTACTACGGCATGTCCCTGGACGACCTCGCCCCGCGCTATGTGCTGGAGACCATCCGCAACCTGCCAAAGCTGCGCGAAAAGCTCCGCGAGCTCGAGAAGAAGCGCGACGCGCTCGAGGCGCAGTATGCCGCCCTTTCCGAGGAGGAGCAGTACGCCAAGCACGGGGAGCTCGACCAGGCGAGAAAGCTCGCCGAGGACGCGCTGCTCAACATCACCAAGATCGTCGGCGGCTTCCTCGTGGCCAAGGACCTGAAGCCCGTCATGGAGGTCTATGAGCGCGCCTACCAGCAGTCCAAGCAGCTCAGCGACCTGGAGATGCGCCGGGAGAGCGCCGCGGTCGACGTGGACGACCTGGAGTTTGCCGCCAGGAAGAAGCCCCAGAAGGCCGACTCCGGAAAGCTCGCGGCGGCCAGGGAAAAGCTCCAGAAGATCGACGCGCAGATCGCCGACTGCCGGAGCGCGCTCCGCAAGGTCCACGCGGAGATCGACGAGATGCGCAAGCCCTACGCCCAGGACGCGGAGTTCCAGAAGTACGAGGCCTACCGCGACAGCGGCATCGACCTTGCGCGCCTGAGCTATAATGAGATGCGCCGCCTGCGCCGCGACATGCAGCTCATCTTCCAGGACCCGTATTCCTCCCTGAACCCGCGCATGAGCGTCGGCCAGATCATCAGCGAGGGCATGCTCGCCCACGGCATGATCAAGCGCAAGGACGAGCGCATGCAGGAGCTGGTGCTCCAGGTCATGGAGCAGTGCGGCCTTGCGCCCTACTTCCTCCACCGCTTCCCGCACCAGTTCTCCGGCGGCCAGCGCCAGCGCATCGGCATCGCCCGCGCCCTGGCGACAAAGCCCAAGTTCGTCGTCTGCGACGAGGCCGTATCCGCCCTGGACGTCTCCATCCAGGCGCAGATCATCAACCTCCTGCAGGACCTCAAGGAGCAGGAGGACCTGACCTACCTCTTCATCACCCACGACCTGAGCGTCGTCAAGTACATCTCGGACCGCATCGGCGTGATGTACCTGGGCACCATGGTGGAGCTGGCGGATTCCCAGGAGATCTTCGACAACCCCGTCCATCCCTATACCGAGGCCCTGCTGGGCGCCATCCCCACCACCGAAAACGAGGAGAAGCGCGAGCTCCAGGTCCTGGAGGGGGATATTCCCAGCCCGGTCAACCCGCCCAAGGGCTGCAAGTTCCACACCCGCTGCGCCTACTGCACGGACATCTGCAAGCACGTCGTCCCGGAGTGGGAGGAGATCGCGCCCAATCACTTCGTTGCCTGCCACCACAAGCTCGGCCGCGCCGGCCAAAAGGGCGGAAAGGCCTAGAGAGGGGGCGCAGACATGCTCTATAAAAAGCGCGTGGAGCGCGCGCTCGACCACCTCGCGGCAAAGCGCGGCCGCAAGCGGAAGGACCCCGACCGGGACAAGTACGCCCCGCTGCGCGGCCAGGAGTACGACCCCCGCGCGGAGCAGGAGCCGGACGACATCTCCCACATGCTGGAGCGCGGAGACCTCGCCGCCATGCTGATCTCCGCATTCCTCGTGCTGCTGCCGGTCTGCCTGGTGGTGCTGCTGGTGCTCGCCGGCGTCGGCGCGCTGTTTCTCCGCGTTTGACGCGCATACAAAAAAAGACCCGCCTGGACGGACGGGTCTTTTTTTGCGCATTTTTCGGGAAGGCGCAACAATGAAATTCGGCATATCTCAAATCGTGAAAGCGAATTGCACCGCGAGGATTCGAGAGGATAACTGCGTAACTTCATGAATCAATACGATTTTGCGCTGTTTTTTGCGCTTTTTGGGACAGGGCCGCGCGCTGGACGGGGCGGGGGATATACTCCTATCATCCACAAGACTGCCATCGGAGACGGCGCGCGGCGGTTCGGGGAAGACCACGCTCCTTCGGATGACAAACGATCCTACCGGAGAACCCTGAGCTGCCGCGCTGAAAAACCGGGATGCCATTCCGGGTGCGGTCCCGGTTCTCGTCCTGCTTGACAAAAAAGACGATATGGCCTATCTTGGTAGCAAGAGCAATTCGTGTTTGGAATAGAGGAGAATGAGATGATACAGATCATTCTTTGCGAGGATGAGCAGGAGTTCCTGGCCAAGATCACAGCGGAGATTCTCGATTGGAAGGCAATGCGCGGGCACCAGGACGTTTTGGTTCAATCCTTTGCCTCTGCGGAGGATCTGTGGGAGGCGCTGGAAAGAGGGCTCTCCTGCGACCTGCTCTTTCTGGATATTTGCATGCCGGACGGGCTCAACGGATACGAATTGGCGCAGAGAATCCGGGAGACGAACCAGAGGATGCAGATCGTCTTTGTCAGCAATTCGATGGAGTTTTGGCGGGAAGGCTATACGGTCAACGCCCTTCGGTACTTCACAAAACCCGTCGCGCGGCAGCAGCTCTTTGAGGTGCTGGACCTCGTCTACGCGCAGACGGGCGCCCTGGCGGGGGAATACTTTGCGGCGAAATCCGGGGGAAGGCAGCTGTTCCTCCCCCTGCGCGAGATCACCTATTTTGAGATTCAGGGGCATCGCCTGCTCCTGCACCGGGTGGGCCAGGCGGAGCCCTTGACGATCCGGATGCGCCTGCTGGACGTCGAGGCGCAGCTGAAGGACAAGACCTTTCTCTGCACGCACCGGAGCTTTCTCGTGAACCTGATCTACATACGGACCTTCGAGAACGACAAAATGGAGCTTGCAGACGGGACGGAGATCCCGGTCTCCCGCAGCTATGCCGAGCGCGTGCGGGCGGCCATGTACCGCTACTTTCAAGGGGGGAAAAATCACATTGGGGTGGACGATTTTTGAGATCGGGGTCAATGCGTACCAGGCGTTTCTGATGATCGCCTTTCTGCGGAGCCAGATGGAGGCCAAGGCGGCGGTCGGCTGCAGAGAAGCGCTGTGCTTCCTCGCGATTTCCGGATTCTTTACGCTGTATCTCTTTTGGGACATCCGCGTCACCGATACGCTGGTGTTTCTCTTCCCCTTTCTCTACGCGATTTCCGCGCTGCGCGGCAGGTGGATGGAAAAACTCTTCTGGGTGCTGATCACGGCGGTGGTCATGCTCACGATGACGAATCTGTGCATCGTGTTTTTCTCCCTGGCGGGCTCCGGCAAGTGGAATTCGCTTCTGCTGACAAAAACCCCCGGGCGGATTCTCTTCGTCGGGAGCGTCAACCTGCTCATCACGCTGATGCTGTTCTGCTTTGTGAAGGTCCGCAGGGGAAAGGGCCCCATCTCGCAGGACGGCCTCCGGATTCTGCTCGCACAGAATGCGTTTTGCATGCTCTTGCTGGAGGCCTTCTTTTATTTCCAGCAGAGGGATCCGTTCCTGGACGGGGTCTATCTGGTGGCCAGCCTGTTCGGCGTGCTCTTTTCCATCAGCTCCCTGGTGGAATACGAGGTGCTCTCCTCCTATGCGGAGCGGGAGCGGCTGCGGGCGCAGGAGGTGCAGTTCCTGAAACTGAGCGCGCAGCACCAGGGGGAATTGGAGGGCCTGTACGCGCAAATCCTGGAGATGCAGCACGACTTCAAGCACCAGATCCAGGTCGTGGAGAGAATGCTGGAGCAGGGGGAGTGCGCGGAAAGCCGGCAGTACCTGGAACAATTCCGCGCGCATCAGCCCAGGGCGGCCGCCCTGACGGGGAACCTTGCGGTGGACGCGCTGCTGACGGCAAAGCGCAGCATCCTGCAGGAAAAGGGGATTGCGTTCTCCTTCCAGGCGTATCCGCTGCAGGGGTGCCCGCTGGACGACGTGGAGCTGTGCACGGTGCTGGGGAACCTGCTGGACAACGCGATGGAGGGCGTCGGCCGCCTGCGCCCGGAGCAGAAGAAGGAAGTCCATCTGGAGTTCCAGCAGTCGCTGAATCTCTTCTTCATCGTGTGCGAAAACGCGGCCAATCCGGATGCGCTCAAGATGCAGGGAGACCGCTTCCTTTCCAGCAAGGAGGGGGACGGAATCCACGGCGTGGGGATCTCGAGCATGCGGCGGATCGTGGAGCGCGCGGGCGGCGCGCTGGACTTCTGTATGGAGGGAAACGCGTTCTCGGCGCGGATTCAGCTCCCGATCCGGGCGCCGCAGGAAAGAGAAACGACGCGCATCGTTTCTTGAACGATGCGCGCCGTTGGAAAATGACCCTAATTGTGATACAAATGAACCCCCTTTGGCGTTAGGGGGTTCACTTTGCGCTAAGGGGGTTCAGACCTGGCTTTGCTGCTTTTGC